>CAZYAY010000001.1:0-81256 GCA_964646215.1 uncultured Candidatus Kuenenia sp.
CACGATCCACTTTATCTTCCTGAATATCGACTGCAAATAGTTGTTCGTTCTTCTCAAAGAAATATTGCACCTTATCTTTAAAAATAAAAACTAAAATTTTACCCTCAGTTCCCGCCAAGGGAATACTTAAGGTAAGCTGATGCCCCGAAGCTGTTTGCGTAATGGCACAATTAGCTTTACTTTGTTGGGCGAGAACTTTTTCAATTTCGCTGGCATGAACTTCCATTGCATCCCAAACAACATGCAAAGGTTTTGCAAGATCATCACCCAAAGTCCAGCGAACAGGTAATTTAACATAATTGGGATCACCATTTGCAAGGGAAAACCAATCAAAACGCATACCAGTCATGGTAAAAGTGTTCATCGCAATCTTAGAGGCAAAATCACCACGAAGGGGCGAATCGTGATCAACAGTGCCAATACCAAAAACCCCTTGCTTACCCGGCAGTTTTTTAACCCATTGAATGTCACCTTGATAATCTCCACTGGAAGGATGGCGCAATCTTCCAGGGTGGGTATGAAAGAGGCCAAGAACCTCGAGTTTATCGTGAAGCTGACACAATAGCCTGCCAGCAACCACTTGAGCTTGGGAATTAAATTTCACATGAGTTGAGCTGGCTTCCCTAAATTCACCGGAAGGAACCGCCGCGATAACAACTGCGCGCTTTTTCTCCCGATAACCCATTAAGAGCCATCCCGTTTCTTCATCACCCCGCTCTTGGTTTAAATGATTTCTATATCCTTGCACCAAGGTTTGACCCACGCCCGAAGAAATAAGCATATATTTAATTGGTGAAAGATCGCGAGGTTGATTGGAAAGTAATTCTGTAGCTTTTGAACCATAAATAAGCTGGTTAAATTCTTTAAGTAAACCACTTATTTTATTAAGAAGAATGCTGGGAATGCCCCGGGTTAAGTTGTTCTTTTCGCCATTTTCAGAAATCATCACAAATCCATTCTCATAAATTTCAACAACAGCTTACTATTACAAGTATAAATTTTAAAACTCATCAATGAAACACTTTTTATCAAGCCTCCCCATCATACCAGCATTTAACCGCATTAAAAGCCTAGTAGTAAACCAATCATAAAGAAAAAGAATTTCACGATTACCTGATTGCACGATTCATGAAATATTAAGATGATTACTTTATTGGAATTTTTAGATCGAACAGAAGCTTACAAATGAAAAACAAACAATCCGTTCTTTGCGCAGGCATAATCGTTTTAGACCACGGATGTTCACCTATTGAACATTTTCCCAAGGAGGGGGAACTTATAGCAACAAGTGGAATGGCTTTAACTTTGGGTGGATGTGCTGCGAATGTAGGGGTAGACCTTACAAAAATGGGAGTTCATTCAAAAATTCTGGGAAAAGTCGGAGACGATGACTTTGGGCAAATCATCCTGCAAAAGTTGAAAAATACCGGTGCAGATATAAGCAAAATCATAAAACAGTCCAATTCTCCAACCAGCCAAACCCTTGTTATCAATGTCATGGGCCAAGACAGGCGATTTATCCACTTGATTGGAGCAAATGAAGGCTTCGCGGATAAGGATTTTAAGAAAAAGGACTCCGAAGGTTGTAAAGTTGTCTACTTGGGTGGATATTTGCTGATGGATAAACTTACCCCAAATCATGTTGCAGAAGTCTTTCGTGATGCCCAAATGAGGGGGGCTAAAACAGTTTTGGATGTGGTTACCCCCGGCCCTGGTGACCATTTAGAAAAGCTTAAGCCCATCCTGCCTTTTGTTGATGTTTTCCTGCCTAATGATACAGAAGCGAAATTAATTTCTGGAATCGAAAACCCTATCGAACAGGCAAGATTTTTTAAATCGTTGGGGGTCAAGACAAGTATTATCACTTTGGGAAACCAGGGGACCTTATTACTGAATGATAATGCTTGCTATAAAGCGGAAATTTTCAAAGTCAATTATCATGATGGCTCGGGAAGTGGCGATGCATTTACCGCAGGATATATTTCAGGCGTTCTTGAAAACAAAAGCGAAATTGAATGCTTGGAAATTGGCAGTGCACTCGGGGCAAGCTGCGTTCGTACACAAGGTACAACTGAAGGAGTTTTTGAAAAAAAAGAATGCGTACAATTTTTAGCAGATAACAAGCTCACCATCACGAAACTGAGTTAAACAAAAGAACCCATTGAAATTCGATTTCAACAGGTTCTTCAGCAATCCAGCCTATCTATGTTTCATATTTTTTTTTAGATCAAAACCCTATATCTTCCAAGGGTCTCGATACTCCCTGAATAGCAACTTATTGGCATCATCACTATTGGTGAATTTTTCTTTTACTGGATCCCAATCAAGTGACTTACCAATTCGGTATCCAATATTACCTAAATGGCAGATTGCTGCACTTCGATGCCCAATTTCCGCAGGACAAATAGTCGGTTTTTTAGTTCGAATTGCTTCAAGCCAATTCTTACGATGATTATCTGCAACAATAATTGAAGGATCAGGCTTGTTAATCGGATCTTTGAGAATTTCTTCTTTGGTGCATTCGATTTTGGAGCGATCTACATAAAGCGTGGCGTCTGTCCCTTCAAAGGTGCAACCACTTGGCCCGCCATGAAACATTTCAACACCATTGGCATAGGTGTATTTCAAACCAGATTTCTCCCCATTGGCGGGCGGCGTGATTTTGACAGGTCCGGTGCCATCCATGTTTAAGGCCCACTGGGCGATATCAAAATGATGGGCCCCCATGTCGGCCAATCCGCCACCAGCATATTCCCAATACATTCTCCATGCAGGAAAATGCGTGTGAACACCTTCTGGGCACAACAACTTGTTATATTCCCTTTTCGAGGCGGGTCCTTGCCAAAGATCCCAATTGGTTCCGTTCGGAATCGGTTCGGTTTCAAGATTACACGCAATGGCTGGGGCACCAACGCCTATTCGAACAGTTTTAATTTTCCCTATTCTTCCCGCCCTAATCAACTGGGTGGCAAGCCGGAATTTGCCACCGAACTCAGAACGTTGTTGACTTCCCGTTTGAAAAACAACCCCTGATCTTTTAACCTCATCAACAATAATCCGCCCCTCTGCTATCGAGTGAGTCAAAGGCTTTTCACAATAAATGTGTTTATTGGCTTTGGAAGCCAGCACACAAATAAGAGCATGCCAATGATCAGGGGTACTAATTACAACTGCATCAACATTTTTATCATTGATGAGGTCCCGAAAATCCTTGTAAGCTTTTAAACCTTTGAAAGTCTGTTTGTCATTAGGTTCGGAGTATTTTTTCTCAACCATCATTTTGGCATTTTCTAATCGGTCATCAACAACATCGCTTACCGCAACAACTTGAACATCCTTCATACCAAGAAAATTGCCTAAATGACCACGACCCATGGTGCCAACACCAATAAAGCCAAGTTGAAGCCTATCGTTTGCAGAAGAATTCTGCGCCTGGGATAAGCTTGAAATAACAGAAGAACCAATTGCACCAACGAAAATAGATTTATTAAACGAGCGTCTGGTAAACATTTTAAGCCCCTCTTCGACCAAGAATTTCAAAACAACATTCGTATATTATCCCTTGAATAAAGAGATATCTATCTCTAATTTTCAAAACAAATACAACAAGCAGAAAAAGCTCGAACCTTCAAATCAAATGCTAGTTCTCAATCATGAAACCGAAACTCTTTCGACTATTTGATCAAGAATCGCATCTGCATTTAAATTTTCTGCAATGGCCTCAAACGAAAGTGATATCCGATGTCTGAATACACTTGGCAACATTTCTTTGACATCCTGGGGAAGCACAAAATCCCTTCCCCGAATAAAAGCCAGTGCCTTTGAGGATTTCAAAAGATTAATTGTTCCCCGGGGAGAAACACCATGTTCAAGATAACCAATTTTCAAGCCGAATTGATCGGGAAACCTGGTTGCAACAGCTAAATCCACAATATATTTTCGAATACTTTCCTCCACGTGAATACTGGAAGCCAATAAACAAAGTTCATTTAAATCCTGTGCATTAACAATTTTCCTTATGTTTCCCTGCTCTTCGAGTTGATCAAGTCGCTGCAAAATCAAAAGTTCCTCATCACGCCTTGGATAATCGACTAAAATTTTCATCATGAATCGGTCAATTTGAGCTTCTGGTAAAGGAAAAGTTCCCTCCTGTTCAATTGGATTTTGGGTTGCGATGACAAAAAACGGATTTCCCAAGGAAAATGTTTCATCACCCAGGGTAATTTGCTTTTCCTGCATGGCTTCTAAAAGAGCGGATTGAACTTTTGCAGGGGCTCGATTTATTTCATCTGCAAGAACAACCTGGGAAAAAAGTGGACCTTTCTTAACTTTGAATTCCCCCATCTGCTGGTAATAAACTTGTGTTCCCAATATATCTGAAGGCATTAAATCGGGGGTGAACTGAATTCGTTTGAAATTTAAATCCAGGCATTCTGACATGCTTGCAGCTAAAAGTGTTTTTGCAAGACCTGGCATCCCTTCCAACAGAACATGGCCTCTTGAAAGAAGCGCAACAACCATTTTTTCCAAAACCAACTCCATGCCAACAATTCTTTTCCCAACTTCGGATTTTACAATATCAAAAAACTCCAACCCGTTTACAAGCTTTACATTTCTTGAACTTGGAGGCATATACATTTCCCTTATTAATAAAGATCCTGTAACCTAAGTTATATCTTACTTTGAACTTGTAAATGTAAGCCATGAAAAAGCAAATGATTCGATTAACAATGGATGATTTTTGTGCGGAAGTGGAAAACACAATGAATTCACTTCCAGGCTTTTTTTACGAGCACCTTGACAATGTCATCGTAGAGGTGCAGGAGTTCCCCTCAAAGAAAACGCTTAAAAAAGCAAATTTTTCTGCCGCTGAAATCAAAGAAGGGAACAGCCTTTTTGGCTTTTTTGAACCCATGGATCTTTCGCATCCTTGGGTGGGAGATGCGGTTGATATCAATTCCCTGCCTCACAAACTTACAATATTCAAAAAACCCCACGAAGAATCATTCCCTGAACTTGTTCAATTAAAAATCGAAATTCGAAAAACAGTGATTCACGAACTCGCACATCATTTTGGTTTATCAGACAAGGATCTGGAAAATTTTGACAATAATCCTAATCCTTTCAGTAAGAAACTTTCTTTAACAACCAAGGAATCCAAAGATGAAAACAAATCCCGTAAAAAAAATTCTTAAAGCCGGAAAACCTGCCCTTGGCACCTGGCTATCACTAGGCAGCATTATTGCAACGCGATTCATGGCACGAACTGGATTTTCCTGGTTGACCGTGGATATCGAACACACATTGGTAAGCTGGGAAACAGCTACCCATATGTTTGCTTCGATTGCAGATGCTAACTGCGTGCCTTTAGCCAGGGTTCCTTCCAACCGACATGACCATATAAAAAGGGCTCTGGATAATGGCGCTTTTGGCGTTGTTGTTCCCATGGTAAATTCCAGACAAGAAGCACTAGATGCAGTTTCTGCAATGTTTTATCCCCCATTAGGAACTCGAAGCGTCGGGGGCAATGTTCACGCCTTAAACTTCGGAGCAACTGCACCAGACTATTTCAGCAAGGCAAACGACGAATTATTGGTCATTTTGCAATGCGAACATATTGATGCAGTAAATAACGCAGATAGTATTTTTTCAGTACCCGGTATCGATGCCATATTTGTTGGCCCGAATGATCTTGCAGCAAGTATGCGGACTCCTGACGGCAAGGGGCCTTCTGCAGATGCATTTAATGCGGCATTAAATACTATTTTAGAGGCCTGCAAAAGAAACAAGGTTGCCCCAGGAATTCATTGTATGAGCCCTGAAGAGGCTCAACTTCGTATTGAACAGGGCTGGCAGTTTATCGCAATAAATAGTGAATTAAAGATGATGATGGACGGCGTTGCTTCAACGCTTGCAAAAGTTGGACTTAAATCGGAATCCGGAGCAGCTAAATACTAGTTGCTATCTTTTATTAGCATTATCCGGAATGCGGCCCATAATAACTATGGATGAGATTTTGGGCCGCATTTCTCTTGCAAGTTCTGGATCTTCTTTTTTCCCCGCAACCCCAACCAATCCAGTATTTCCACCGCGAACTGGTTTTTGAGGTTTTTGCATCAAGGTTACATTTACGATCGACTGGCTGATTAAATCTGAAAAATCAGCAGGATATCCCGGAGACTTAAGATCATCCCCCTTAAGTTCTTTTAATTCTTTAGGGTTGTATTTTTTTGGCCTACCTTTGTCATCAAAAGCTTCGGGCGGGTTAGCCTGACGGATTTTAACATCATCTTTAAGAAGAAGCTCAATGTCTTCCATCTTTGCAGGAACCATTCTTTTTGCTTGTGGGTTGTAATAGCTATTTTTGGTTTGTATGGAAAGAACTACCGATTTATCGCTTTCACGAACTTCTTTTAACACTGCAACGACCTGCCCGGCAGGTATCCATTTTTCCTTAGGATCAGCTTTTTTATCTTTGTCTTCTGCTTTTTTATCTTTGTCTTGCCCAAACGATGAACTCAAGGCCAAGCTCGTCAGAAAAAGAAAAACAAAACAAAATCGTAAAATAGACATAAATCCTCCATGTTTGATATAAGTTTATACCAAACATGGAGGATTTATAAAAGAAAAGTTTTGATAAAAGTAAAATTTTACTGCCCGCCAGCCCTGTAACCAAAGCCTCTCAAATAATCTTTACCGGGCAATTGGCTCCTTCTCGGGAAATTGGAATACCCAATTGGCGTCGAATTGCTCAATTTAGGCACTGGACTAAAGAAATCCATCAAACTCCTATCCCGTGGATACAAGTTTTGTGGCTGGGCTAAACGAGCATTAGCAAGTTGGGCTTGTTGCAATTGGGCTGCATCTTGCGAGTTAGGAAGCAAAAAGGCAAAAGGATTCCAACTATTTCCGTTTTGCGTTATGGTTCCATTAGGATTGCTTTTGCTTTGCGATTGTCCAAACGATATCGAACTAAAGACAATCAATGCCCCAATGGTTAACAAGTTTCTTTTCATAATAAAATCTCCCAATAAAGAAATATCCCAACATGGCGCTGGAAATAACCTAAACAGAGAGCTTGTCAATAGCTGATTAACTTAAATTTAAGGAAGAAGAGCGGTAACTTCGGGGAATCCAAACATCAGATTAAAATTTTGGACCGCAACCCCACTCGCCCCTCTGATAAGATTATCTTCCGCTGCTAACACTACAACATAATCACCAGAAACTTTATAATGTAGGTCGACATAATTTGTTCCATTGGAATCTTTAGTAGCTGGGAGATAATCGACTAACCTGATAAATGGCTTATCTTTATAAAACTTTCCAACTAATTCATTGATAGCCTGTTCAGAAATTTCTTTTTTAGGCTTGGCATAGATAGTCGAAAATATACCTCTATCCATGGGTATAAGATGGGGGGTAAACATTATTTTCACCTTTTCCCCTGAAACTTTCTCGAGTGCCTGCTCCATTTCAGGGGTGTGTCGATGTTTGCCGACTTGATAAGCACTTACACTTTCATTGCATTCAGGAAAATGTGTGGTTTGCTTCGGGTTCCTTCCTGCTCCAGAAACACCACTTTTGCTATCAACGATTATTTGTTCCGGGTGAATCAGTTTTTCATGCAATAATGGGGCCAACCCAAGAATCGCGGTCTGAGGGTAACAACCAGGATTCGCCAACAAGTTACAAGTTTTGATATCCTGCGAATTAAATTCAGGAAGACCGTAAACAGCACTGGCCAAACCTAAGGGGTCAAGATGCTCTGCACCATACCATGCCTTATAAATCACAGGATCTTTTATTCGATAATCAGCCGACAAATCTATTACACGGATACCAGAATTAATTAGCTTGGGTATCACTTCCATGCTGGCTCCATGAGGCAGGCAACTGAACACACATTGCACACCTTTAGCCATTAAAGAACCCAAATCAAGTTCCTCACATCGCAAATCAATTCTTTTTGCAAGCGATGGGTGAATATTCGAAACTAAAGGGGTCCCTTCTTGCCTGGAAATACATGCAACAATTTTCGCATGGGGATGCCTTAGCAAAATTTTTATTACTTCAAGCGCTGTATACCCAGAGGCCCCTAGAACCGCAACATTTATCATGTTATGCTTACCTTTTAGTCAACCAAGAAAATGCAGGTACTCCAATGGATTCCATCCAAAGCTTATACCAGTCTATCAGAGAAGGTTCAACTACACCGATCACCCTTTTAGATAAATATCTTGAAAGAATCAAGCAGATCGACCCCATCATCAACGCTTGGGAATTTTTAGACCCCCAACAAGCAAAGATTGATGCCATAATTGCAACTAAAGAACTTGAATCTGGATTATATCGTGGAAAGCTTCACGGCATCCCGTTCGGAATCAAAGATATCATCGATGTTAACGATTGGCCAACGAGGGCCGGATGTATGTCGTGGGCTCGTTCATTTGCCCGACAAGATGCGGCAATCATCACCAAACTACGAAAAGCAGGGGCAATTTTAGTTGGAAAAACCGTAACAACGGCATACGCCAGCTTCGATCCACCCCCCACTCGAAACCCATGGAACCTCCAAAAAACTCCGGGTGGTTCAAGCAGTGGTTCAGCCGCTGCAGTAGCTTGCGGAATGATACCGGCGACATTAGGAACTCAAACAGGGGGATCCATTACCAGACCAGCAAGTTATTGTGGAGTTGCTGCAATAAAACCCACCTATGGCTGGATGCCATTAGAAGGCGTACTGCCACTCGCTCAATCCATGGATCACATGGGAATGCTAGCGCCAAAAATAGAAGATTTAGAGATAATATGGGAAGAAATAACCCAAACCAGGAATACAAAACCTAAAATTACTAAGCCACCCCGCATTGCTGTTCTAAAATCTTTTTTTTGGGATAATGCATCAGAAGAAATACGCCAAATGCTGGACGAAACAATTAAGAAGCTTGAAAAAGCAGGTGCCCAGATAGCATTCCTCGACCTGCCTGAAACATTTGCCGAGTCAATTAGAGAACATCGTACAATCATGTCCTTTGAGGCATTTAAAATTCATGAATATTGGATTTCGAGAAGGCCGGAAGATTATCCACCCAAGATAACTTCCCTAATTACAGAAGGCTCTAAGATCAAACCTGACTATTACAATGCTTGCAAAACCAAGCAAAAAGTCTGGAAAAACTTTTTCGAAATAAATTTGAAGCAAAACGATTGCTATCTGGTGCCAGCAACAACTACTGAGGCTCCGGGAATCGAAACAACAGGCGACCCCGCATTTAATTCCCCTTGGAGTTTCACCGGGTTGCCTGCCTTATCCATGCCTTGCCAACTTTCTCAATCGGGATTACCTTTGGCAATCCAACTTATCAGCCAATCAAACACCGAACTCAAATTATTCCAATTGGGAAAATGGTGCGAGAAAGAAATCAATTATTCCTATCGTTGTCCCGATGGACTTACTAAAATTATAAAAGTAGTAAACTTTTAAAAGGACCAACAATGTCATCATTTTGGATGTTTGTAATAAATGATTGGATATTCGCAATCCCCATGCTAGCCATGTCGGTTTGTGGAATAGCGCTAATTACATGGCGAATTCTTCTTAATAGGGGACTTCTGCAAAATACTGAAGCACACATAGAAACTTTAAAAGCCTCGTTATTACGCGATGGCATAAAAGCAGCAATAAACTTAAACAATGAACAAAAAGATTGGCTGGGAGCACTATTATTTTCCGCAGGAATCAAAGGTTTGGGTAATGGGATACCTGCATCCAGAAAAGAAATAAACAACGCCGTGGAATTTGAAATAATTCCACGGCTTAACTTTCTGCTCCCTACCATGCTGGCGATTGCAAAAATAGCAACCATGGTTGGCTTACTTGGAACAGTAATCAGCATGATCGGAACATTCACAAAAATACAGGAAGCTCAAGGAGGCGTTTCAGAACAGGCCGGTTCAATTGGTTTGGCGCTTTTTGCTACTGCGCTTGGCTTGGTGACTGCAATACCATTGGTTTTTGCACATGTAATGTTCAAAGCTCAAATCAACGATATGGAACTTAGAATAAAAAAAACAATTCAAAAGTTTATTGAGATGGCAACCACAATAAAAACTCCCCTTAAACCTTGAATCAACTATGCTGCCCGATGCCAAATATTATGATGTATGGATTGTTAAAGCTAATCAGGTGATCCGAGAAATCCCTGCAACCACCATTCTGCAATGGATAGGTGAAAGGCGATTAATTAGTAGAGACAAAATTCGGCCAGCAGGTACTGCAGAATGGTTCGAGGTCGGCCAGCACCCTTCTCTTGCCAATAATCCACTGCAAAATGAAAATGTTGAACTGGAGGATTCCGAATCCGCCTCTCAATTGTTTGGGAAACATCAAGTTGTTGACGATGATATCGATATGATCCCATTAATAGATGTAAGCCTGGTTCTATTGGTGTATTTTTTAATGAGTACATCTTCCATGGGTTCTGGGACATCAACCAAGCTTCCAATTGCAGAATATGCAAGTGTAAAGGGCATAAAAGACCAGGCTTGGATTGAAATAGATAGCAGCAAAAAATTCACCGTTGGATTAGCAGAAAGAAAAAAAGACCAGACAACCAAATTTGAAACTCAGGAAAAACTGATTTCTTACCTTCAGGATGAAATAAAAAAAGGGCAGGGGTTTAAAGAGATTACGGTTTACGCTCCAGGTGATATATCTGCTGGAACGATTCGCACCTTGGTAACATCAATTGAGAAATCATTTGGCAAAGATGAGATTTTAAAGATTCATCTGGGGGTTACAGGAAAAAAATGAGCCTCTGGGATTTAAAAAACCATGTAACAGACTCAAAGTCAGTATTGCTTGAGTCGATTGAAATAAAAGATTTAATTGTATCTGGGTTAATCTCCATTGATGACGAAATACGTAAAGAAGGAGAAACTGCATGGAAAACACTGCTGGATTATCCTGAATTCGAAGAAGCCTTTTCGTCAAAATCAACAACAAAACAAGAAGATGATGACAATATCGACATGAACGCCTTGATTGATGTCTGCCTGGTGCTTTTGGTGTTTTTCATCCTGTTGACAAGTTATGCTAAATTAGTGCAGCATCTTGAATCAGCAAAGACTAATCCTGATTCAAAAATCCCTTCAATAAGCAATTCCCAAGCTGACCAAAAAACCAAAGTTGTGATTAAAACAGAAGCAGGAAAGACTATTTTTTACATCAACGAAAAAGTGGTTGAAAACGACAATCTCACTTCCGCATTAAAAGCTTCAGCCCGAAAATTGAAAAATAAAGATTTAATTTTATATTACAGCGATGATGTTCCTTACCAAAGTGTAATTTCTATTCAAGATGCAGCAAGGGCAGCTGATTTTCAACAAATTCTCCAAGCGCTGGAGAAGTAACTTTATTTTTTCTTGAAGGTAATTTCCGCTTTTGCGGGCTCATATTTCCCTGAAGTTTTACTGATCGCAAAACGAGTTTCTTGAATTTGATCCTCGTTCGCACCTTGAAGCGACGCCTTTTCAAGTTTTTGCAACTTCTCTTCCACGGAAAATGGCATAAGAACAACGAATGCTTCGGCTTTAATTTGCAATCCCATTGCACGAGACAAATTGGAAACCGATTGAGCTTTGTCGTCTACCCAAAAAATATCACTTACGGTGGACAAATCCAATTCCATTGTTGATATGGGTTTAGTACCAAGGTTTGAAATAACCAAAAATTTCCCTGGTTTGTTTGGATCAGGGAAGGCGATACGGGCATTCAAATCCATTAATTGTGCAAGATAATCTGATCCGTTTGTGGTATTAAAAACCATCACCCAACGTAGCATGCGTTCGCCCCTGCCATCGCCTACCCCATCTCCTTTGGTATTTCCAACACCCTTCAAACCATCAATCATTTTGCTTTTTAAATTCTGCCCGATCCTGGATAACTCTTGGGCTTTGGCATTAGCATCTTCAACCAGCGATTTTTGGCCAGTTTTATCAAGTTGAATCTTTTCAGTAGGGGACGGATTCAACTTTAATGGAACCTCAGAAACGATATCGTTATCTTGATTTTTAACTTTAGGCAAAACCTTGATTATTTCGTTATCTTCTTTTGCATCCGGAGAACCAGACGCTGTACCACCTCCAACCCTGACGGACGAAACCCCAAGCCTGCGATTCACATCCCCAATAATTGCTTTTTTCAAACCTTCCCAACCAAGCATCATAATCAAGATAACTAAAGCAATATGAACAATAAACGAAACAATAAAAGATGAAACCGACTCATAGTTTGGAGAATATTTAAGCCAAAAATTTTTAATCGAAGTAGAGGTTATCATAATCTTCCAAATTTTCATATTGATTGAAAATGTTTCAGCCTACCCGACAAAAGAATATTACCATCAATCATCTCATTGGTAAAAGAAACTAATTTTTGCCGTTGCGCCATTTCTATAATACCGAATCCACCTACCGGTGTTACGGCGCCTGAGCCTCCGATAATAATTGGAGCAATATAAACATGAACCTCATCAACCTGGGAAGCGTCAAAAAAACTTCCAAGAGTTTTACCGCCACCTTCCACCAATAAATTCTGAACACCTTTATTCGACAAGAATAATAATATCTCATTGACAATATCTACAGGTGAATACGAGGAAAGTTCGAGCAGTTCGCATCCAGATTGTTGTAATGCAATCTTTAAATGCTTCTGAACATCTTCTCTAACCGCAATTACCGTATGAAAGTCTTTTGCAGACCGAATAATTCGAGAAGCAAGACTTATCCTGGCGTTTGGATCAACAACAATGCGGATTTGTTTTCGTGGCCCTTCAGGCCGTGCATTTAACAAGGGATCATCAAGATTTATTGTCCCAACACCAACCAGAACAGCATCCACTATCCCCCTTAACTGATGGACCTTTTCCCTGCATCTATCATTACTAACCCATTTTGATTCACCCGATCTCGTTGCAATCTTTCCATCCAAACTCATGGCCCATTTTGCAATAACAAAGGGTTTTGAATGTAGATGATGCTTTAAAAAAGGAGCATTGATAATTTCGGCTTTTACCTTTTCAATCCCAACCACCACTTCAATGCCATGGGCTTGCAAAAAAGCAATTCCCTTGCCAGCAACCAATGGGTTTGGGTCAAGCATAGCCACAAAAACTTTGGCTATGCCTGAATTTAAAATAGCGTCGGCACAAGGAGGGGTTTTACCGTGATGCGAACATGGCTCCAAAGACACAAACAAAGTACTTCCACGGGCTTTTTCACCAGCTTGCTTTAGGGCTTCGATTTCTGCATGGCACCCCCCAAACTTCTGATGCCAACCAACACCAACAACAATGTCATCACGCACAATGACTGCGCCCACCATAGGATTGGGCTCAACAAACCCACGACCTCGAATTGCCAGATCAAGGGCCAAGCACATCCATTTTTCCGGGCCATTATCATTCATTATTAAATTATTCCCTAAAAACCTTAAACAGATACAATAATTCAAATAGGAGTAGATTAAAATTCAAAGGTTAATTTCTGTGATGATTACATAATGAAAGACGATTGAACGAAAATATTTTGTTGGACCCGTTATTGACCATAACCCTCGTAAAAATACATTCGGTTGCGAATCATAAAGTATATTATGCGAAATTTAAAACTTATTATAAGTTATGATGGCACAGATTTTCAGGGTTGGCAAACCCAACCCGGATTTCGAACCGTTCAGGAAACCATTCAGAAGCATCTTGAGCAGATAACCAACCAAAAGATCACACTTTATGCAAGCGGAAGAACTGATACCGGGGTTCATGCCATTGCTCAAGTTGCAAATTTCAGGGCTGAGACCAATTTAAGTGAATCCAAAATACTTTTAGGCCTCAATGCGCTTTTACCTGAAGATATATCCATCAGCGAAATTACTGAGGTACCATATGATTTCCACTCAGTAAAAGATGCAAAGAAAAAACATTACCGCTATGTGATAAGACAATCCGGAATACCAGACCCATTAACCAGAAAATTCTGTCACCTTGTAAAACAGGAACTTGATCACAAAAAAATGCATGCCGCCGCTCAACAATTGATAGGAACTCATGATTTCCGATGTTTTGAATCTGAATGGCCAAATCGAACGAATAGTATCCGAACAATTTATCGTACATCAATCAACCGAATGGGTCCTTGGATTTGGTTTAACATCGAAGGGAATGGTTTTCTTTATAATATGGTAAGGGCTATAGCAGGGACACTAATCGAAATCGGGAGAGGCCATTGGCACGAAAATAAAATTCTTGAACTTATAGAATTAAAAGAAAGAAAATATGCCGGGCCAACAGCACCAGCTAAGGGGCTATTTCTTGTACGCGTTTCTTATGAAGATTTAACACCATGAAAATACACCAAGAATATCCAGAAAAAATCACAATCAATCCATTGAAAAATCCGATTCAACTTGAATGCAATCTACCTGGTTCGAAAAGTATAACTAATCGGGCATTAGTGATCGCAGCGCTTAATTCTGGCGAAAAAAAAACTCGTTTACGTGGCGTACTTCGAAGCGAAGATACTGAAATCATGATTGATTGCCTTGAAAAGCTTGGCTTTATCATTTCAGTTAATTGGAAAGAATGTTCGGTTTTTGTTTCATCTCCAAAAGCACCGGGAGTCATTCCCTCTTCAAGCGCAATTCTTTTCACGGGCAACTCAGGTACAACCATGCGATTTCTAACCGCCATGGTCGGCCTAGGAAATGGAACATACAAACTCGATGGCATCAAACGAATGCAGGAAAGGCCTATCAATGATCTTTTAAAAGCATTGAACGACTTAAACATTAACGCTGTAAGTGAAAACAATAATGGTTGTCCGCCTGTGATAATAAAAACCTCTGGTTGGTCTGGAGGAATTGCGAGAATCAACTCAGAAATGAGCAGTCAATTTATCAGCGGAATTTTAATGGCTGCACCATTTGCCAAAGGTGAAACCCGCATCATTTTTGAAGGTAAAATTGTTTCCCAATCGTACATCAACATAACCCTGGCAATGCTTGAAGACTGGGGAATTAATACAACGAAAATTTCTGACCGGGAATATCTAATTCAAGGAAATCAATTTGGTAACCGCTTCGAATACCAGATTGAACCTGATGCCTCTGCTGCAAGTTATTTTTATGCGGCGGCAGCAATAACAGGGGGAACAGTTACAACACCTGGACTAGGAAAAAGATCACTGCAAGGAGATGTGAAATTTGTTCATGCTCTTCAGTTAATGGGTGCAAAAGTGTCTCAAGATAACAACTCAACAACTGTTACCGGTAGTGAATTACATGGCATTGATATAGATATGAATGACATAAGCGATACAGTAATGACTCTTGGAGTGGTCGCGTGTTTTGCAAAGGGAACAACCAAAATCACTAATATCGGGCATATAAGACATAAGGAAACAGATCGCATAAATGCACTTGCCAACGAAATCAGAAAGATTGGCGGATTGGTTGAAGAGTTCCCTGATGGCATTACAATCCATCCAGCAGAATTACATGGGGCAGAAATTGAAACTTATAACGATCACCGGATTGCGATGAGTTTTGCTATCGCAGGATTAAAAATTCCAGGAATAACAATTTGCAATCCTTCATGTGTAGCGAAGACTTATCCAGATTTTTTTGAGGATCTTGCAAAAGCAACCTAATTAATTGCGGAAATTGACATGCAAAAGGCTTGGCCATTTTTAATTATAATTTGTTTATCATGCTTGTTTGCAAATAATTGCAAGACAATGACATTGAATGACTCTTCCAAAGAAATAAATCTTTCCGTATTAATTGCTTTTGATACCAAAGGGATTTTAACCAAACAAAAAGCCCACCTGATTAAAGAATCAATTTCAAGCAGAATCAAACAATCCTTTAAGGGATTCGTTCATTTAAAAGAATTAAAAATTGTTGATTCAATAAATCTAGATAATCAAAACACCCAACCCTTATCAGCAAACTTATTGGTTACTTATGAAAACGATCATTACATCATAAAAATTAATTTTACCGAAAATGGATCCAATCATATTTTCCCAACCCAGCAAGCAACCTGTTGGAATCGTGACGAAATACCAGCAAAAACATTAGATTTATTAAGGGATTATTTGGTACCCAAAGCCTTGATCACAAAAAAAATCAGCGATGACTTATACGAACTTCAATTCGAAACCAACAACCAATCAAAGTCAGATTATGTTTCACCTAAAAAAGGAGACTATTTTCAAATCGCAAGGAAAACCCAGACAAAGAAGTCAAGCAATGTTTACAAATGGACGGTTTTAGAAATAACAGACGCTCTGGGTTCAAGCGAAAAAAAAACCATATTTAATTCCAGATTATATTCTGGAATCAAACTACCGGATTTAATTGGATTAAACGCAATCAAAATCCCTAGTGCAAATATTGATGTTAGATTTAAAATACTGCCCGGGGAGCAAAATCAAGAAGTGAAAAAGCCAGAAACTTATTTCCCTTTGGATGTTGTATTAAGGCATACTTCAAAAGTGGGTACCAGCCAGGAAAAATATATTTCAAAAACCAATGACCAGGGAATATTTATATTCTCTAAAAGTTCCGGGCAAAATTTCCCCGGCGTAGCATTTATAGAAATAATCAAAAACAGCAATACTGTCGCCCAATTCCCCTTTTTCAAGACTTCCAATGAACAGGAATCAATTACTTTAAATTTTGAGCCGGAAAAACCCTATGACAAACAAAAAGCCATTTGGTTGCTGCAAGTAAACGATCAACTAGCATTCATGGGCGCACTCTTTAGAGAATTGAACAAACCGAATTTCAAAGATGAGGAGCTTAAAACCAGAATTGAAAAGGTAGAAAAGTTGGCTAAACTCAGTTTTGAAAAATCCAATAGCATTAGAAATGGTCTTCATGATTTAAAGCTAAAATGGCCAGATATCACAACTGACAACGATCTCAAGCTTGGAGAAAAAAAACTTAATGCTTTATTTGGTTATCTTTCAGAATTAAACAATTACCAAGCACGCTTGGTTAAGATTGAAGCAGACAAGAACTCGCCTCAACGAAAAGCCCTTGAATACAAAATTGCTGAAGCCAGACGAATGGCAGGAGAAGGCGATTTTCCCCAGGCAATTGCCTTACTAGAATCTATTTCCATAGATGCCCCTGAAGTTGAAAGCGATATTAAATCTTTTAAAGGATTATGGCTGAACAAATCGCCTAGAGTTACAGAGGCCAGAAAATTCTTGTTCGATTCATTACCGAGTTTAAGCATCACCGAATTAAACAAACAAAGTTCCAAACTTATCTTAAGTGTTGACACTTGTATTTCAGAATCAGATACCGCTGGACTTTTTAAATACCAAAAACATGCCAAGGATTTATATTTTCTATTGGATCCTTCACAAAATGACCCGGAAAAATCAAGTATAAGCCCTAAAGAATCACTGGAACTTATCTCCTTGCTTGAAGAACAAAACAAAAGAGTTAAGATTTTTTTTGAATCCTTGAACAAGAAACCCTAGAGTGCTTTTGATTGTAAATCTCCATGAGACAATTAATTAAAAATGAAAGACAGTTTCATTCTAAAAGACTTTGATCCCACGCGGATTTTGATCATCAAACCCAGCGCAATTGGTGATATTGCCAACACTTTACCGTTTTTACGTGGGATTCGAGAAACATACCCCAAGGCTAAAATAAGCTGGCTGGTTAACAAATCTTATGAAACGATTCTTTCCAACCATCCTGATATTGATGAAGTCTTTTGCTTCGATCGAAATATTTGGAAAAAGCATCTGGGCAAATCGTTATCCTCTTCCTGGAAACTAATCAAGAACCTGCGGGCGTTCAAGCCTACCCTGGCAATCGACCTGCAGTGCCTGCTTCGAACGGGAATTCTCGCGCGTTTGAGTGGGGCACCAATCAGGATCGGCCTTGAAGATTGCAGGGAAGGATCAAGCTATTTTTATACCCATCTGGTTCGATATCCAAGCATTGGAATGCATGCAGTAGCGAGGTATTGGGAGGCAGCGAAATTTCTTGGTTGTAAGGGAGAAATTCCTCCCGCGGCTTTTCCAATTGATGAAACCGAAAAAACATACGCCCTTAATTTGATTTCCCGACTTCCAAGACCTTGGATTGGTTGCTGCCCCGGGGCAAGGTGGCTTACAAAACAATGGCCTTCAAGTTACTACGCGAAGGCATTACATAAAGCGCAATTTGAGACTTCGGGAAGCATCATACTTTTTGGTGGTCCAGATGACAACAAAAACGCTTCTGAGATAGCGACCCTGCTTCCACCCGGAACCCCCGTGATAAATCTTGCGGGCAAGACTTCTCTTCGTGGCCTTATTGCTGTAATTTCCCAAATGGATTTTGTATTTTCCAATGATACGGGTCCCTTGCATATTGCAGTTGCACAGGGAAAAAATGTGATTTCCCCGTTTCTTTGTACAAAAGTTGAATGGAATGGGCCTTACGGCCAGTTTCATAACACTGTATCAACTTCTGTACCCTGCAAAGGGAGTTACCTAACCAAATGCCCAAAGATGATATGCCTTGATGATCTTGTTCCTGAAAAAATATTTCCTCTTGTAGAAAGTACCATTCAAGCATGGAAAGCAAGCAAAACCTGATCCTAGGAAGTTCCTCACCTTCAAGAATCGAACTTCTCAAGAGAATTTCACAAACGTTTGAAATCATTAAACCTGACATTGATGAACCTTCTTCAGGTTTTTCTTCTGCTAGAGAACAAGTAGCTGTTATTTCTTGGTTAAAAGGCCAAGAAGTAAGTTTGCAAGTGAAACAAGGGATCATCATTGCAGCTGATACTATCGGTTGGCTAGATGGAAAACCTCTCCTGAAACCTTTAGACCGTAACGATGCCAAAAATATGATTTCAAAAATGTCTGGGAGGAACCACGAATTATGGACGGGCGTGGTTCTTTGGCATCAACCAACAAATTTACAATTGTGCTGGCAGGAAAAGTCCGTAGTTTCGTTTAAGAAAGTATCACCCGAGGAAATTGAACAATATCTCGAGACAAGATCATGGAAAAACCACTCCGGATCTTATGCCATTGAAGAAGAAAATGACCCTTGGGTTAAAATTTCACAAGGATCCATAACAAATGTCATTGGGTTACCTTTAGAAAGTCTTTTATTTAACCTTGAAAAGTTCAAAAAAATGCTGGCAATCGATCACAATTAATTATGATCCTAATTTTTGCCTGCTACCATCTTGGAAAGATTGGGCTTTAGCCGTAAAAAGTTTATGTGGGAATCTTGTTTCAGTAAAGGAAGGCACAATCAACTCATGCTCGCAAAACTAGCCTTGGAAGATGGGACTGTTTTTACCGGCAAAGGATTTGGTGCCCATGTTGAATCTACCGGTGAAGTCGTTTTTAACACCAGTATGACTGGTTATCAGGAAGTTATCACTGACCCTTCCTACAAAGGCCAGATTGTAACAATGACTTACCCCCTGATTGGGAATTACGGGGTCAATCAGGAGGATGTCGAGTCTAATTTTCCACAAGTCGAAGGGTTCGTGGTTCGCGAATTATCAAAAATACCCAGTAATTATCGCTCCACCAATGATTTAAGCCATTATCTACAAAAAGCCGGTGTTTGCGGTATCGAAGGAATCGACACCCGGGCTTTAGTACGAAGATTGCGAATTCGTGGTGCAATGAAAGGTGTCCTTTCCTGCATTGAAATGGACAATAAAAAGCTCGTTCAAAAGGCTATTTCAAGTTCAACAATGGCTGGTTCAGATCTTGCGCAATTAGTAATGCCAAAAACCATGTCAACTTGGAAAGAAGGTTTTACAAGTTCCTTGGTAACCTATCTAACTCCAACCAAACCAACTCACCATGTGGTTGCCTTAGATTACGGCATGAAGCAAAATATATTAAGGTGCTTGGTTCAAATTGGATGTAAAGTGACCGTGCTGCCGGGAAATTGCTCTTCGCAAGATGTGCTTGATCAAAATCCAGACGGAATTTTTCTTTCCAACGGCCCCGGAGATCCAGCGGCTGTAACCTATGCCCATAAGACCATTTCGGAGCTTGTAGGCAAAAAGCCCATTTTTGGAATCTGCCTCGGGCACCAATTAATAGCCCATGCCTGCGGTGCAAGTACATTTAAATTAAAGTTCGGGCATCGGGGATCAAACCAACCTGTTTTGAATCTTGCCAGCAAAAAAGTTGAGATCACTTCACAAAATCATGGTTTTGCAGTTGAAATCGATACCCTGCCTAAAAACCTTGAACCCACCCACATCAATCTAAATGACAACACTCTAGAAGGCATGAAGCATAAAACACTGCCTTTAATGAGCGTTCAATATCACCCAGAGTCCTCTGCGGGACCCCACGATAGCAGCTATTTATTCGAATCATTCCGTGACATGATGGGCTAGTTCTTAACCCTGAATTATTTGGAACTATATGAAAACGACTTTCAGTATCGCACTGTTTTTCATGGCGATCGTTTTCGCTTCTAAATTAAATGCAAGTGACTTTATAGAAGAGCAGGGTTCTTTTAAAGTTGGTTCCAAGCCCGAATCTCCAAAAACTCCTGAGATCTATCATCTCAAAAAAGCTGAGCTTAATTACAAGTTAATACCAAAGCACCAGCTTCCGGTTTCCAATGTAGATGTTTTCACCCTTACTTTTCCTTCTCTGATAACAACCCCTTTTCCAGAAAACAACACGGTTTATGCAGAATATTATGTTCCTAGAAATTTAAAAACCTTTCCGGCCACGGTTGTTCTTGATATCACAGGCGGAGATCAATCATTATCCCGCACTATTTCGTCTTATCTTGCTTCAAGGGGCATTGGGTGCCTTTTTGTTCAAATGGCTTATTATGGGCCGCGGAGGCCCCCCGAAAGCAAAATCCGCCTTCTGTCTCCTGATATCAAACATACACTCAAAGCTATTCAGCAGACCGTACTGGATATTCGAACTGCAATTGCCTGGCTTGAACAACGCAATGAAGTTGACAAAACCAGAATTGGCATCACGGGAACCAGCTTGGGCAGCATGATTGGTGCTCTGAGCGCAGAAATGGAACCATTAGTTACCAAAGTCGTGGTGCTTTTAGGGGGTGGCGGATTAATTGAGGGATATTATGATCACCCACAGGCCGTTATTCTTAGAAAATCTTTCGAGCTATTTGGGGGCACAAAAAAGCAACTTATCGACCTTCTTGCCCCTGTTGACCCTTTAACCCACGCAGAAAACCTTAAAACCAAACAGCTTTTACAAATCGCAGGCAGAAATGATGTCATTGTTCCACCTGTTATGGCACAAGCCCTTTGGGAAAAAAGCGGAAAACAACAAATCCAGTGGTATGACTGTGGCCATTACACTGCAGCGTTTTACTTTTTTGATGCTTTAAATCTAATTGCAAATCATCTGAAAAAATAAAAGTCTTATTTTATTGCCGGTAAAAAGCAAAGCCTCTGGTTATTAACCAAAGGCTTTGAAGATTGCAATTTAAACCATAGTTTTAGAACCTAGCTACTGCGATTCGATCGTTTTCGATCGTTTTCCTTAAGATAAATCTTCCTCAAGCGAATTGCCTTGGGTGTTATTTCAACCAATTCGTCCTCTTCGATATACTCAAGGGCAAGTTCCAAAGTTAGAAGCCGGGGTGGTTTAATGACAGAAACTCCATCCGAACCTGTGGCACGCATATTAGTCAACTTTTTCTCACGACAGATATTCACAGGAAGATCATTGTCCCTGCAATGCTCACCTAATATCTGACCTTCATACACTTCGTTTCCTGGGGGTACAAACAAGGTTCCCCTAGGTTGAATCATGTCAATTGCATAAGGCGTTGCTCTACCGGTATCGGTTGAAATAAGCACACCATTTGCTCTTTTAGGTACACCACCCTTAACAGGTTGGTAATCGTAAAAGTTATGGTGCACTATGGCTTCGCCGCTTGTGCCTGTCATCAATCGGGTTCTTAACCCAATAAGGCCCCTGGCAGGAATAAGGAACTCAATATGGGTCATCGCTCCACGCCCATCCATTTTCAAACATTCACCCCTGCGGTTGCCCACCAGTTCCATAACAGTACCAACAGAAGAAGGCGGCGTTTCGATCACTAGAAATTCCACGGGTTCCATCTCAACGCCATTTATTATTTTGTTGATAACCCTTGGTTTGCCCACCGATATTTCAAAACCTTCACGCCTCATATTTTCAAGAAGAATTGAAAGATGAAGCAAGCCACGGCCCGAAACATGGAACTCGTCTTTTTTATTTTCATCGGCAACAACCCGCAAAGCAACGTTTGATTCAAGCTCTTTGAAAAGCCTATCACGCAATTGCCTGCTAGTTACATAAGTCCCTTCCTGGCCCACAAAAGGGGAATCGTTAATTCGAAAAACCATACTAAGCGTTGGTTCATCAACCGTAATAATTGGTAATGCAACAGGATTAGTGACGCAGGCAATCGTGTCACCAATGTCGACATCTTCCAACCCAATCAAAGCACAAATATCTCCTGCACTACAATCATTTGCCTCAATTCTTCCCAATCGGTCAAAGGTAAACAATTGGGTGACAGTGTCTTCAATTTTAGTACCATCGGTTTTTAAATGGGCGATACGCTGACCTTTACGAATTTTTCCTGCAAAAATCTTACCAATTGCAATTCTTCCAGTAAATTCGCTGTAGTCGAGGGTAACCACCAACATTTGTAAAGGGGCATCCATATCTACATCAGGAGCGGGAACATACTTTAAAATCGCATCAAACAATGGTTTAAAGTCTACAGGCGGAATACTCATATCAGTGGTGGAAATCCCCTCCCGACCGGAAGCATAAATAGTCATGAAATCCAAAGCCTTTTCGTCGGCATCAAGTTCCACGAATAAATCGAAGATGCCGTTAAGGACCTCATCGATTCGCGCATCTGGACGGTCGATTTTGTTGATCACAACAATTGGCCTTAATCCACACTCAAAAGCTTTTCGTAATACAAATCGGGTTTGTGGCATTACGCCTTCTGCGGAATCAACCAGAAGCAAAACACCGTCCGCCATTTTCAATACCCGCTCAACTTCGCCCCCGAAGTCCGCATGCCCTGGCGTGTCCATTAGATTAATTTTCGTATCGCCAATTTTTAATGCGATGTTCTTGGCAAGAATGGTGATTCCACGCTCTTTTTCCAAGTCGTTGGAGTCAAGGATGCAAACGCCCTTTAACTCACTATCTCGAAACATACCCGATTGTTTTAGCATCTGATCGACCAAAGTCGTCTTACCGTGATCAACGTGGGCTATAATGGCAAGATTTCGAATGTCATTGCGAATCATCTCTGAATTATCCAATCTTGGTTCATTGTTCTTATCTACATCAAATAGAAATTATAGATAATACTGCATGGAACTGCCCACCCCAATGCGAAGTGAATAGGATGAAATAATCAAAAAGATGGTTATTAAAGGCATATTAAACAAGAGGTTTTGATGAAAATTTTAGTGATTCGGCATGCAGATGCCCTAGATATAGATGGAATTTCCATTCGGAATGATTTTGAACGCCCCCTAAGTGAAAAGGGCATAAAACAAGCAATTAGGCTTAAAAAATCGCTTGAAGCTGCTGAGTTATTTCCGGAAGTTGTGCTTTCCAGCCCCCTGATCAGAACAAGCCAGACTTCCAAATTAGTTTTCCCTACAATTTTTTCTCAAAATAAAAGTTATTTTGAGAGGTCGGAGCTTCAACCAGGTGCTTATCCCGAAATGGTTTGTAAAATAATTAAAGAATTTAACCCAAAATCTGCAGCTCTTATTGGCCATATGCCTGATGTTGGTGTTTTTGTAAGCTGGTTTATTGGTGCTTCAGGCATGAGCATAGAAATGGAAAAATGTGGTGCTGCTCTATTAGAATTCCATGGTTTACCCAGGCAAGGGGGTGGAAGCCTAAAGTGGCTGGTTGGCCCACAATGGAAATACAGGTAGCAATTAAAAAGTTGCAAACCCTAACGTGGATATAAATTTAAAGAACACCAAATTAATTTCCTGAATTGAAAAAATGAACTCATTTTTTCATAATCAATGATCGGTAATACCTCAATTTAAACGCCTAAAGTTTTAAGCTGCTCAAAAATTGCTTTTGCTTTACCTTGATCAATTGCGAATTTCGCCATTTCAACTCCAGCCTTTACATTTTCCACTTTGTTCGCAGCTAAAAGTGCCACAGCGGTATTAGCCAAAACCACATCTCTGCCAGGAATCTTTCTGCCATCCAATATTTCAAGGATTAAACCAGCACTTTCCTCAATAGAATTGGCTCTTATTTCGCTCAAGGAAACAGGATTTAGCCCGAAATCAGATGGTAGCAAAGTGGAAGCAGAAATAGAGCCAGAGCGTATTATTCGTAATTCATTGGGAGCATCAAGAATAACCTCATCCATCTTTCCTCCGCCACAAACCACAATCCCTTGCTTGCCCATTTGTAAAATTGCGTGTGCAAAAAGATCAAGAAACGAATTTCTACTAACCCCAAGTAAGTGGGTTCCAACACCACCTGGGTTAACTAAAGGCCCAATTTGATTAAATATCGTTCTAAAACCAAGCTTTTTTCTTAAAGGAGCGAGATTTTTCAAAAAGGGGTAGTATCGAGGTGCAAAACAAAAACAAATACCAAACTTTTTAAATGTCTCTTCTGCATTTTCTGGTGACTGATCAATTCGAATACCCAAGAATTGAAGTACATCAGAACTACCCGAATTACTTGAAGAAGAACGATTTCCATGCTTAATTACAGGTACATCACAAGCAGCAAGAATAAAGGCAACGGTGGTGGAAATATTAAATGATGACGAATAATCTCCCCCTGTTCCACAGGTATCTAGTGCACCTTTATGAGGAAAGGAAGGAAGCTTTTGACCACGTATAAGTACTTGGGAGGCAGCATTTGCTAAAAATATGGGGTTATCTGGGCAGAATGCCAGGGCTGTCAAAAAAACTGCCGTTTGGGTTTCATCCAATTTCCCATCAATGAGGGCTTCGAATAAACTAATGGCCTCAGATTGGTCAAAAATATTAGTATCAAGAAGCTTTTTTAAGAAGAAAAAAGGGGTATTATCTGTCAAAGGAACCTCAATAAAAAAAAAGATACTTAATTTAAGCCTGAATCGCATTTAGAAAAAAGCTGAAAAGCAGAAATTATGCTTGTATTTTTCAAAATGTACATTACATATACTTATGTATATTGTACTTAAGTTCAGTATAAGGAATTTTTTAATGAACTCAGAAATAGACAGCCTCACCCAACGACAAAAAGAAATATACAACTTCTTAAAAGAAAAAATTGAGATACGAGGTTATGGGCCTACGGTTCGAGAAATAGGTTCCGCATTTGGAATTAAATCTCCCAATGGGGTTATGTGTCATTTAAAAGCCCTTGAGAAAAAAGGGATGATCATCCGCGAAGGATTTTCAGCCAGAGCGATTCAGTTAATCAATACCAAAAAACCTAAACAGGGCCTACCCTTCATGGGATTGGTTGCGGCCGGTTCTCCGATTCAAGCAATTCCCCAAGAAGAAACCTTGGTTTTAGAGAATATGTTTCCGGGGGATAATATTTTTGTCCTACAAGTTCGTGGATACTCCATGATTGAAGATCACATTCAAGATGGTGACTTTATTGTCGTTAAAAAACAAGAGACTGCTATTAACGGAGAAAGAGTGGTAGCAATGATTGATCACGAAGTTACTTTGAAGCGGTTCTTTTTAGATCGTGGACAAATCCGCTTGGAACCATGCAACAGTACCATGAACCCAATTATTATTTTGCCAGGCAATGATGCGAGAATTTTAGGTATTCTCATAGGCGTTTTAAGAAAATGTTAAACAACATTTTAAATGGACGGCCTTGAGTACCATGCGATTAACTTTTCTGTTTCATTTTTTTGGGCAAGAAGATTAAAACCATATCTTTGGCGTAATCCGCCTAGAATTTTATTAAACCCAAAATGGTCATCTACAAGAGAAATCGCCCGTTGAATTTTATCAACCATGGGATCTTGGGAGTTTTGGGCCAAGGAGGTCCAAATAATAATGGGGTACGTAAGCAGTAAAATATTCAAACCTTCCCAAAAAGGAATGCCAAAATTCGAAGCACCAAAAAATTGCAAAGATTCAATCTTCACCAGATAATATCTCTTTAAAAGCTCATTGGATTCTTCATCCAGTTCACAGCGCCTTGATTCAATATCCTCGAACGTTGTTTCTGAAATCCAATTATTAAGCTTGGGAACTTTTCCCACCCCCTTGGCGAATTGAATCGCTGCTTTTAAAAGCCCTATTCGGCCCTTATTTGCAATTCCACGATTTGGCCCATGATCTTTTCTGGTAAAAAGTGCGCTTATTTGCCTGAATAACACCCTACCAACCCAGTTAGGCGATGGAACAGAAAACGCATCAACAGGCACATCTGAAATGGTAACTTTCTCAAATATATCAAGAAACTCCGTCACCTGGCTAATATTTAATTTACTCATATTTGTTGATTTTAATTCATTTGAAAGGGCGATGCAGCACCGCAAAGAATGGCTGACGTTAATTTTTCCATTGCGCAACATATCAGCTAATTTATTTCTAATGGCAAAGATAATTTCCCAGGTTGTTTCCTGGGTATTGGTAAGCATCGGTTTTACTTTATTTTCCGCAAGCGTTATGGTGAATTTCTCACGCTCGATCAATTTATCTTTGAAATCAACAATTGTGTCCCGCTGCTTTAACACCGCAGTTCCAAGATTTTTTGCTGCTGAAGGGCAGGCATACCTTACCCCAACCGACCATTCATTCCCCGTAGGAATTAAAACATAAGGGAAAACCTGACAAGGTAAAGGTTTAGCATCCAAACCAAACTTCCCATGAATTTTACAAAGGTTATTTTCTCCCAAAAACACGCAACTGCCATCCGGACGATGATTCAAATTTATTTTATTTTTGAATAGGCCCGTCTTACGAAAAGGCTGGTAACCGCCAAGGTCTTGGTTAATGTCCCAATTCTGAGACTTGATCTTCTGCACTTCATCATCACTTAGTCGAACCAAATATTCTTTGCAACATGTACCGCAAACATGGCAATCCCAATTTTGTAAAACTGGTAGGTTGATTTTTTCACTAGTCGTAGGCATTGGGATTTCATCTCTTGTTTAAGATTCGTTAATGCTATGCCTTGGCAGCAGCTTTATTTTTATAGCAACAGATATTGACCAACCATACAAGAAGTAAAATAAATATTGGAACTGAACCAATAATAAAAATTGATCCAAACACCCAATCGGTACCCAATAAACCCATTACCATAGGTCCCGCGACACTACCTGCGCAGTTTAATGTCAGATACATTGAATTAGCAGATGGTTGTTTTTTGTTATCTACCTGCATCCCAAGTGAAGCCAGCGCTACCGCATATTGCCCACCACAGGTCAAACCCACGAAAAATATGAAAACAGCTATCACCACGATGGATTCAGTAAAACCCATAATCAACAAGCACGCTAATGATAAAACATGCGTAAATAATAAAACTCGCTTATGGCCAATTGCATCGGCAAGTCGAGTGATGAACAGCATTGAACAAATGACACCCGCAAACATACTTCCAAATACAATTGAGACCTGATCTGCTGCATAACCCATTCCAAGTATTATCAATCCAAGATAAGATAATAATCCCCCCTCGAGAAAACCCTGGGTGAAAGCGGTACAGAACCACACATACATTTTCTTAATATCACCAAAGCTGATTACTTCCAACTCCATAGCGTTCTCTATTTTGATTTTTAATCCAAGTAATGAAATTGCCCCAAATAATGGAAAAACACCAAACAGAACATAACCAGTTCGACTTTGCAAGGATTCCAAAAGAGGAGCTAAACTTGCCCCGATCCCAACACCTGCTGACAAACATAATTCAAAAAAGCCAAAAACTTTTGCTTTTTCTAATGGGTTTGCGTTTTGATATACCAATGTTTCGAGGGGAACAAGTGCCATTGCTGCACAAAAGCCATTAACCAATCGAAGGCACAACCATTCCGGTGAGGAATGAACAAAAGCGAAAGAAATAACACTGAGACTAGCCCCAATCAGGCCCACGATCATCGTAATGTTACCCATACTTCTTATTAATCTAGTCATAAAAATTGATCCCAAGGCAATGCTAAAATAATAAGCAGAACCATGTAAACCAATCTCAAACCTTGATAACTCAGCATTCTCCAAGGACAACGAAGCTAGAGTCGCCAAAGCACCAAAACTAACCGCCCAGGAAAACCCTGCAAAATTGAATCTTATATTCATGTATTATCATTATTTTCAAGAAATCGTTTCATATTAAATGCACAAACATTTAATCTAACATAAACATAAGCAATTGAATTAAACCAATGGAATATTAATTACCATGAGTACTGATCCGATTATTCTTGTGATAGACCAGGGTACAACTTCAACGCGTGCAGTATTGATGGATTGCTTCGCAAATATTATTGCACTTAGCAGCGCGCCCATTCAACAGATATATCCAAAATCAGGCTGGGTCGAGCATAATGCTGAACAGATATGGGATAGTGTCAAGCAAACTGTTTTAAATCTTAAAGAGAAACATCCTTTATCTTATTCAAGAATAGCTTCAATTGGAATTACAAACCAAAGGGAAACAACAGTTGTCTGGGATAAGTCCGACGGTAAGCCAGTCCATAACGCCATAGTTTGGCAGGACACGCGAACTTCAGACTATTGCAAAGAAAACAATCATCTGGATGGAAAGATAAGAAAAAAAACCGGACTGCTACTCAACCCCTATTTTTCTGCAACTAAAATTCGCTGGATTCTAGAAAACTATGACCCTCAAAGATCCTTATGCAACAACAGTAAAATTATTGCTGGAACCATCGATACTTATTTGATCTGGAAACTTTCAGGTACAAAATCTTTTTATACCGATCATACAAACGGATCACGCACCCTTTTAATGAATATTCATCTTGGCGATTGGGATGACGAATTGCTTTCAGATTTCAATATTCCCAAAAAAATTCTACCTGAAATTAAACCCAGCGTTTTTAACTTTGGAGCTACATACGGCCTTGATTTTCTTCCTGATGGAATACCAATTATGGGTGTTGCAGGAGATCAACAAGCTTCCTTGGTTGGACATCGGTGCCATTCTCCAGGGCAGGCAAAATGCACCTTTGGTACCGGGGCTTTTCTTTTAAGTCACACTGGTGATATCCCCATCCATAGCGAAACAGGATTGCTCACCACCATGGCTGCCACCACAGGAAATAAACTTCAATACTGTCTGGAAGGGAGTGTTTTTATTGCAGGAGCAGCAGTTCAATGGTTAAGGGATGGGCTTGAATTATTTGACAACGCATCCGATTCTGAACTTTTATCTCTAGAATCAGACCAAAATGCCGAAATTATTTTTATACCGGCACTTTCAGGCCTTGGTTGTCCTTACTGGAATAGTGATTTTCAAGGGACGATTCTTGGGTTAACCAGAAAAACAACAAAAAAGGAAATCACCCGGGCAACACTTGAAGGGGTTTCACACCAAGTCGCCGACTTACTCGAAGCAATTGCAGCAAATTTCCAAGCTCCATTGAAAATACTCGCAATCGATGGCGGGATGACGGAAAACAAATATTTCAATCAATTATTGGCAAAAACCACAGGTATGATAATCCAAACTAGTGCCAACGCAGAAATGACATCGATAGGAGCGGGAATCTTGGCCGGGATAGGTTCTAAATTCATTAAACTCGATGATTTTAATTCACCCAACGAGCAGGAAGGAAAAACTTTCAAGCCAGATATTGATTTAGAAACAACACGGAGGAAAAGAACCCGATGGAAAAAAGCTATAAAAGCTTTAGAAGCATTTTACACACCAAAATAAACTATTGTTATTCGGGCTTAAATTCTTTTAAAAACTTATAAACATCTTTTTCGTTTTCCAACTGGTCATAGCCCAAACGCTTAAGCTCGGATATTGCTTTTTCATTTGGCCACCCCTCAAATTGCATTCGATACAACGCACAATAAGAACCAGTGCGATGTATCCCTGCAAAACAATGAACTAAAACAGGATAATTTTCAGGATTACCCATAAGCTTGAGGTATTGCTTAATATTCTCCATAACAGGAGGTTCACCGGTTTCGCTTTCCCATTTTTTCGGAGATAGCCGCAGATACTTGACACCATATTCACGAGCAAAAGCCTCTTCTTGAATATCAGGTGGGGCTTCAGAGCCATAGGAATCCCTAAGAGAAACAATCGCCTTAATATGGTATTCGTCGACAATCTTCTTTAAACCAACGGGAGTCATCTGCCCACTACGATATAACACGCCGTTCTTAACAACCCTGAAGTTCCGATATTGCTTTTGTTGATATTTCGATACGTAAGTTGGAATTATGATCACTGTAAGCAAAATCAACAAACCTAAGACACGAGAAAATCCCATTATAAATCCCATCCTATCTTAAAATTTGTTGTTAAGTCTTATTCTTTAGAACCATAATTTAAACAAGCGATTTCGGCTGACTTAAAATACTAGGCCTAAAAACAACTAATATCAACAAAGGCAAATACCACAAAATATAAACACCGCCCAAATGTGCATACCAAAATTGAATCCCAATTAATAATGCTGCAGACAATGCAATCAGGTTTCCCAACGTCTTTGGCGTTGGCCAAAAATATACAGATAAAGCCAGCACAGCATAAAGAATAAACACAGGAAGGCGATATGCCCAATGAACACCATGCCAGAAACTTTGTGTATCGGCCATTGGCTCCTTCCAAGGAATCCAATCAGAGATCATCCATGTTGAGGCTAGATATTGCGTATTTCCCCCATATGCCAGAATAAAAACAACACTGCTTACAACAAAAGAAGCCATTGAGGCAATCACAAATCGCCAGATACCTTTATCGTGGTAATAAGAAAACCATAAAGGCAATAAAACCAAAGGAAAAAAAAGACTACCAAAAGATAAACCCATCAAAATACCTGAAACTATAGGTTTTTTGTGAAACACAAGAGCCCATACCATCAATGCCATCAACCAAGAATGGTCCCATCGGCCAATTTTTAATCCCGTATAAGGCATCATAAGATATGTATAAGGCAACAAGAAATAAAGAGTTGCACAAGCAAAACCAAGATGATAATCATCGTAATGAAACCAACAAACAAGAATTAGACCAACAGCGATAAGAAGATGACAAAACAAAGTCAAACCTCTCTCCACCCCTAGGCGCAATTTTGAAACATCAACCTCTGCACCTCCTCTATTTTCAATAATTTTTTCGCCATGTTCCCTGATTTTATCAATCGGCGTCTGGGGTCGTGCTTCTCGTTGATCAGGTAAATTTGGTTCACGAATTGCGACCGCAACAAGACTGAAATAAAAAGCAAAAGCAAGCAACAACATTCCAGGAACATTTAAATTTGGCTTAAAAGCGGGACGTCTTTCCAAAATAAGATCCATCAAGCAGCGCACCAACCAAAAAAGACAACTCAAGAGCAACCAAGAAAAATAAATTCTCTCATCGTGCCCGCCTTCCAAAAGCAGCAGAAAGCCAGGCATAAAAAAGAAAATCGAAATAATATCAATGTTGCGAAAGCTTAATAATCGATTGAATTTAAAAAAGAGAGCACAAGCCAAAATAAGTGAAAAATAAAACCATGTTGAAGCATTGGGAAGAGAAATATCAAAAAATATTGATACCGGAGATGTCATTGTTTAAATCATACCCAGCAAAAATAAGTAATTGAAAACTAATACACTTTTTGAAGAACTACCAACACCAGAGATCATAAAACAAAATAAAGCCGGGCAGCAATATATGCCCAGCTTTACTTGTACAACTTAACAAACTACTTGTTCTTCTCGATTTTCTTTTCAACTTCTTTTTTCTTATCTTGTTCTCTCTTTGAAGTACCAGCAAAACTAATTGCTTCTTTCCAAACTTTATTCGCCTCTGCTTTTTCACCAAGTGCGCTATGAATGTCACCAAGATGATCAAGTATTTCTATATGCTGGCCTTCTTCATCTTTGACTGCTTCAAGAAGCAATTTTTTCGCTTCAGCATAATCTTTTTTCTTATAAAGAACCCAGGCAAGACTATCAAGATAAGCAGAATTATCTTTATCAAATTCGGGTTTAAGATTCTTGATTTTCTTTCTTAAACCTCGTTCTATCTCGATAGCCTTACGAATCAACTTTTCGGCTTCCTCAAGATTTAAATCATTATCAGCCCAAATATAACCCAGATCGTTGTGGTAAGTTGGATTTTCAGGATTTTTTTCCACTAAAGCCTTAAGAATCTCAGCGGCCTTATCGATTTTTTTAAGTTCCACATAAACGTTACTGAGCGTATACCTAATTTCTTCAAGAAACTCTTCCTTCTCTTCCTTACCCAGTCGTTTATCAGAATCAATTTTCACAATAAGATCCTGATAGGTTTTCTCGGCATCAGCAATTCTGCCAGCTTCTCTAAGGATGCGAGCTTTAAGCTCAAGGTTTAACCAGTTATCGGGTTGATCCTTGTAAAGTTTTTCAACACGTTCTATTGCCTTATCAATTTCACCAAGTCGGGACTGACAAAGCACCATTCTGCGAAAAACAACAGGTTTCAATCTTATAATTGGTATAAATGCAGCTTCATCCTCGAGGGTGATATCCAGGAACTCGGAACACAATTTCTCACATTCCTTGTATTTTTTTGTATCAAAAAGGATTTGGATTAATGGCCCATAACCTGCCGCCATTTTTTGCCCGCTTCCCAATTTTTTCGCATCGATTAAAAATTTATTATAAAAATCAACCGCAGCATCGTTTTCGCGTAATTCCTGGGCAACCCTAGCAAGCAACCAATAGGCATTACCATTAAGTTTTTTTTCATCTGCAGGGCTAAGTTTTTGAGCACCCTCGACAATCTTTTTAGCTTTTTCAACATTCTTCAATACTTCAATGATTTTATTTTTTACGGCTTCTTCACCAGTTACAAAGTTGTATACAAGCAAGGTTTTTAATACTTCATCATCCTGATAAAAAGCATTTGCAGAAAACGGACCTGCAATAAGAAATAAATTTATTAAAAATACAATAACAGAAAATGATAATACACGATTCAACATCTGAAAGTCCTTTCCTTAAAACGAATTCCTATTCGATCCAAATAGTAACAAACAACTGGCAATTAGCCAATTGTTTATTACCAGCCATCATAAACTTTTATCTTTTCACTTGAAGACCACTATGGGCATGCACAATTAGCCCGGGGTTGAGCCCAATTTCCCTGCGTATTAGGGCTATAAGAGGCACCTTGCACCGGCATGCAAGGTTGCTGCGTTTGAGCCTGGGGCACACAATAGTTTGCTGGAGGCTGCTGATAATAGTTTTGTGGCGGATATTCATGATCACGATGATGGGCGCAACCCAATTGCAAAAATGCACACGAAGGAATAAAAAGTAATATTAAGAAAGTTTTCATCTGTTTGTTTCCCATGCTCAATCAATAAATCCCAGTTACCTTTGCGCTCTATAACAACGAATAAAAAACAAACAAGACCAATTGTTCAAAAAGGCAACATGGGCAAATTTTAACGCCTGAGTTCTATATTTTTGGCAAAGGTAAGGTCTGTTCAAGTTCCATTTTCATTTTCTTAAACCAACGTTGAATGAGTAGTTTTTGGAATGGAGCCCATAAAACTTGGTTGTTATCTCTCGCTTTAAGTTTTATTTTTTCGATCATTGATTTTGAAAGAGGATTTTTGCTTTTAAAATGCTTAACTAATTCTGAATGAATCAAAATCCCATCACGAATAATATTGATTACAAATTGATCATCCTTCAACTTTTGCCAATAAACATAATTAAGTTTTCCCAAATCTTTTGCGTATTGTAATATTTGGCCAAACACTTCAAGTGTTTTAATCTTTTGCTTGACTTGGCCAGCAAATTCGAATTGCAAGCGAACTGCAAATTCAGACATTTGTTTTTGAAGAATTCCCAAAACTGGACCAACTTCTCCATTTAAAAATTCTTTTAATTGATTTACCTTTGCCATATATGTGGTTCGACTGCAACCACCAGCACAAGGCCCAAGACAATTACCAATTTCATGACGCATACAACCAAACTGAGGCAGTAATTCCAGCAATGTTTTTTGATTAGAATAATAGATCGATGTTTTTTCAGCACAATCCCTTAGGCCCAGAGTCTCATTCAAAATATTCAACGCTTTATGCACATATTTAGTACGATTAAATGGCCCATAAGCCTCCAAATATTTTTTCGGGAGTTTTTTACGAAGTTTGATTGCTGGAGCTTCACCAGCGGTCAACACAAGGTAAATTGGTCGCAATCTATGGGCAACCCCCATGACATTGGCAGCAGGAAGGAACAAATTAATAACTTCGATTTCTCGTAAAAAAGCATGAAATTCAGAAAAACAGGTTTGCCAACAAATCAGTGTGGCTCTTTTGATTAATTTTTTTTCTTTCGACTTTTTTTTAAGAAAATAAGATTGAAGCCTTTTTCGAAGATTCTTTGCTTTTCCTACATAAATTAAAATTCCAAAAGAATCAACAATCCCATAAATACCAGCTTCTTTGGGTACTAGCACTTTTACCTGATGCTTAAGACCGCCCGGACCATTTTTTTTAATTTGACCACAAACGGGTTCGCCCCCCTCAGGCAGCACCCGACTTGGCCCAAACCCTGTAAATTCAAGTCGTTGAAACAAATCTCGCATGCTAAAAACGCCTGCTTTTCTTGACAAGATTACTGATATTTCAATATTCCATCGAAATATCTTGGAAACAACCTCTATAAGGCTAAGATGTTCCATTGAATAGAGTTGTTAGTCAATAATACTCGAAGCGACTTGTTTTGTTTATTCGATTTACCAATCCGACATAAAAATAGCGAGTTTTATTATGCCAAAGCGGACAGATCTGAAGAAAATACTTCTCATCGGTTCAGGCCCGATTATCATTGGCCAAGCTTGTGAGTTTGATTATAGCGGGACACAAGCGTGCAAGGCTCTTCGTGAAGAAGGGTATATAGTTATTCTGGTAAATTCAAATCCCGCAACGATCATGACAGATCCTGAGATAGCCGACCGAACCTATATTGAACCCATTAAATGGGAGATCCTTGAGAAGATAATCGAAAAAGAACGTCCAGACGCAATTCTTCCTACATTAGGCGGGCAAACCGCACTTAATGTCGCATTAGAGCTATACAAGAAAGGCATTCTTGAAAAATTTGGCGTAGAGATGATTGGCGCCAGCCCCGAAGCTATTGAAAAAGCTGAAGATCGCCAAAAGTTCAAAAATGCAATGAAAAAAATCGGAGTGAAAGTTCCACCAAGTGGCGTGGCAAAAAGCTTTGCCGAAGCTCAAGATATTCGTGAAACCGTTGGGCTTCCTGCTGTTTTAAGACCCAGTTTTACGATGGGTGGTACTGGTGGCGGCATTGCGTACAACAAGGATGAGTTTAATGAATTGATCACCAGAGGGCTGGAATTAAGCCCAGTTGGTGAAGTTCTTATTGAACAATCAATTATTGGTTGGAAAGAATACGAACTCGAAGTAATGCGGGACCACGCTGACAACGTAGTGATCATTTGCAGTATTGAAAATTTCGATCCATGTGGAGTCCATACCGGGGATAGTATCACTGTTGCCCCTGCCCAAACACTTACTGACAAAGAATACCAACGTATGCGCGATTCTGCGCTGCTGATTATTCGAGAAATTGGCGTTGCAACGGGTGGCAGCAATATTCAATACGGAATAAATCCAGCCAACGGCGACATGGTTGCAATTGAAATGAACCCCAGGGTTTCAAGATCTTCCGCATTGGCATCAAAGGCAACGGGTTTTCCGATAGCTAAAATCGCGGCAAAACTTGCTGTGGGTTTCAGGCTAGATGAACTTAGGAATGATATAACACGCGAAACTCCTGCATGTTTTGAACCTACCATAGATTATGTTGTAACTAAAATCCCAAGATGGGCATTTGAAAAATTCCCAGATGCCAACACCACTCTTACCACACAGATGAAATCAGTGGGTGAGACCATGGCAATTGGTAGAACATTTAAAGAATCTTTACAAAAAGCTCTCCGAGGTTTGGAAACAGGAAGGTTTGGCCTTGGTTGCGACAGGGGAGATTTGTGGGGAACTGATAAGCAACCATCTAGGGAAGAAATTATTGCAAAAATCGCAATCCCCAATTCCGATAGAATCTGGTATCTTCGCTACGCTATTTTAGATGGCATGACAATTGAAGAAATTCACGATAGAACAAAAATCGATCCTTGGTTTCTTAACAACATTCTTGATATCACCAAACAAGAAACAAAACTCCGTACTTTAAAAAATATCACCAATGTAAATCATGCAGATATGCTTGAAGCCAAACAATATGGCTTTTCCGATAGGCAACTTGCAGCCATCTGGCTCACGAGCGAAATGGAAATCCGCCGGGCCAGAAAAGCCCTGGGGGTGATACCTGTATTTAAACGAGTTGACACTTGCGCGGCAGAATTTGAAGCCTACACACCTTATTATTATTCCACTTATGAATCTTTTGTTACAAACGCAATTACTGGTGAAAATTCATTTGAAGACGAAACCGTTCCCCTAACAAATAAAGACCGAATTATGATTTTAGGCGGTGGCCCCAACCGCATTGGACAAGGGATTGAATTTGATTATTGCTGTTGCCATGCCGCTTTTGCATTACGGGAAGCAGGTTATGAAACCATCATGGTAAATTCTAACCCAGAAACAGTATCAACCGATTATGACACAAGCGATCACCTGTTTTTTGAACCATTAACCACTGAAGATGTTCTTAATATTTGCGAAAAAATGAATCCAAAGGGACTCATCGTCCAATTTGGTGGGCAAACCCCACTGAATCTTGCAAAAGCCTTGGAAACTGCGGGCGCTCCCATTATTGGCACCAGCGTCGAAAGCATTGATATCGCTGAAGACCGCGAAAGATTTCAAGACCTCGTTAACAGGCTAGGCCTCAAACAACCACCCAACGGAATCACCAATGATCTTCAAGAAGCCATCCATGTCGCCAGACGGGTTGGTTATCCTATCCTGGTTAGACCAAGTTACGTTCTTGGTGGCCGCGGAATGGAAATCGTTTACGATGAATCCTCATTAATCCGCTATGTAACCAAGGCTATGGAAGTATCGCCCGGTAAACCAATTCTTTTGGATAAATTCCTCGAATCTGCAATTGAGGCAGATGTTGATTGTATTTCCGATGGAACGGATTCCACTGTTGGTGGAGTGATGCAACATATAGAAGAAGCTGGTATTCATTCAGGAGATTCCGCAAGCGTACTTCCCCCACACAGTTTGCCCACCTATGTTATCGATGAGATCAAAAGACAAACAAAAGCCATGGCCAAGGAATTAAAAGTCCGAGGGCTGATGAATGTTCAATTCGCAATTACTGGGCTGAAAATTGATCATTCAGAGGATTCAGACAAGCAATCAAAATTGATACCAAATACCAGTAATGAAGGGGACTTGCCAGTTGAAATTTTTGTACTCGAAGTGAACCCTCGAGCCAGTAGAACCATTCCTTTTGTTTCTAAAGCAATTGGTATACCAATGGCTAAATTGGCATCTTTGGTCATGGTTGGGAAAACTCTTTCAGAATTAAACTTTGCCAAAGAAATTACTCCCAATCATTATTCCGTCAAGGAAAGCGTATTTCCCTTCAATAAATTTCCCGGGGTAGATATTATTCTTGGACCTGAAATGCGATCAACAGGTGAAGTTATGGGAATCGATGATTCATTTCCCATGGCATTTGCTAAAAGCCAGCTTGCAGCAAGCAGTGCTTTACCCCTTAAAGGCAAAGTCTTTTTATCTGTTTCGGATCGTGACAAGAGTGATATTTCATATATTGCGAAAAAACTCCATAAGCTTGGTTATCAATTAATTGCAACCCGTGGAACTGCTTTGGTAATTAAAAAAGCAAACTTACCTGTGGAAGAAATTTCAAAATTGCAGGAAGGTAGGCCTAACCTTATTGACCTTATGAAAAATGGTCAAATAGCATTAATACTAAACACACCAGTAGGCAGGGGTTCGAGAACTGATGAGGGTAAAATAAGATCTGCCGCAGTAACGCATGGTGTTACATGCATAACTACGATGGCGGCTGCCCAGGCTGCGGTGGAAGCATGCGCTGCTTTACGAGAAAAAGATTTCACAGTAACGGCAATCCAGGATAGATACTAATCACAAAAGTATACATTTGTACACAACAAGGTTAAATTATTAGCAACCCTCGATAAGTGTGCTATGATTAAGTATTACTAACTTTACCTTGGTCTTGCAAAATGACCGCACAATTAATCGCAATATCTGAAGGCCCGAGCATTGTTTTGAATAAACCTATTTTGCTCTTGGGAAGACACGAAGAGTGTGATGTGCAAATTGACTCCCAAAAAATATCCCGTAAACATTGCTGCATTATTCTGCTTAAAAACAAAGCGATAATTCGTGACCTTGGAAGCACTAATGGCGTGAGTATAAACGGAAAAAAAGTAATGGAAGGTTCGTTCGTTCCAGGCGATGAATTATGTATCGGAAATTGTAAATATATATTGCACTGGGATTCAGTGATCTTAAATGGAAAACGCTAGTTTTCTAACTACTTGCACTTCTATAATGCTTTAATGAATAATTAAAAAACATCCTACTTATTTGAAAATATATAGCAGCTATCACGAATAAGAACATAGTAAATTCCATGCTTATTTCTTTAACAGCAAACTCAACGGGAATACTAACAGCTAATAACGCTGGAATTATAAAACCAAATACCATGCGAATTGGCAAAGCCCAATCAGAATCATAAATCTGCCTGGGATACCTCATGAGATTGGTAAACAACCACCATACCTCCATAAGACTTTGGTTTCTTATCATCCAAACAGACAGGGCAGTTAAAACCAAAAGAAAACTGTAGGCAAGCGAGCAACCACAAAGAAATAAACATAAGAAAACAGGAATTTTCCATAATTCCAAGGGTTTCCCTATTTCATACATGGCGAAACCAATCATGATAAACCCAAGAAGTATTTTAGGCGCGGTAGACCAATCAACCTTTCTTAGGGTGACAAAAAACTGGGGGTCGATGGGTTTTAGCAGGCAAAAATCCAGGTTTCCTGATCTAACGAGTTCAGAAAACTCAACACAATTCTCCAGAAAAAAGGTTTCAACAAACCCTTCAAGTGCATAATAAGCACCTACAAAAAATAGAAACTCATGCTCATTCCATCCTGCAACATTCGAACTCTTCCCGAATATAGTTTTAAAAAAAGTTAATAAGATTCCCAGCCAAATCAACTCAACAAGTATTTTCAGAAGAAAATTACTGCGAAATGCCAATTCTCCAAGCAAGCTAAACTTGGCAAAGCAGAACATCAAGCGCAAATGCCTAAACATGATCAAGCTCCGTAAGCGCTATATTTGCGCAAGCCAAAGTACAAGATAACCCTCGAAAGTAAAAAAAAGAAAAAAGCCCACAAAACACCAACAAAAAACCTTATTAAAAGTTCTTCATCGCTTACTTTCTGAAGAAAAACCGCTGCAGGAAAATATGCCAGATACGCAAATGGTAGATTTTTCAACACACCAAGCCAGCCTGTAGTATCAAGTAAATCAAGCGGAATCAAATGGCCTGACAAGAAAAAGCTCAAAGTTGTCACAACATAAAGCAGAGAAGTCACTTCTAAAATCCAAAAACTTAGCATGCCCAAACAAACTTCAAAGTAAAACCCAATAATAAAAGCGAGTATGAGAGACATTAAAAAATACACGCTGCCAACAAATGTTGGAAATGTATCAAAAAAACTGGCACAAGAACCAAATAAAATTGCGTATGGAACCAATGATGTGGAAATATAAGCGGCCTTGTGCGCAATCCTATAACTCATCAAATAGCCAATTAAATCGATCGGTTGCAAAAGATATTTTTTAATACTTCCTTCTCGAACATCCCTGGCTAAGTTGGTTGCCAAACCTGGCATACTTGAAAACATCCTGCTGATATTAACAAGAAGTAAATAAGCAATTACCTGTTTGAATGAAAACCCAGACAAGGAATCCTGCTCGGAAGAACCGTAGACAGACTTCCATAATAAAATGGAAGTAATCATTGGCAAAAATCGCAAAAACGAACTTAAAAGAAAATCACCCCGGTAGGTAAGTCTTTCCTTAAGAGATAATCGTGCAATATTAAAATACTTGTTCACGTTCTCAACCTAAATAAATTTTAAAATCACACCTTTTTAAGTCGATGACTGACAAACAATTTTTCAATGACCTCTTCAACAGGAGGATCTTCAATACTAATATCCAAAACCTCATCACATTGGGATATAACAGCCAGAACATTAGGAACATTATTTTTTGCAACACGAAGTTTTACAATGTTACCAATAATTTCCAAAGGTTCAAATTTGTTAAAAACATGATCTGGAACCACATTATTAAAAAGGACTTTTATCAGTTTCTCTTTCCCGAATTCATCTTTCAGCCCCTGCAACTGGCCATCATAAACCATGCTTCCACCTGAAATAACCAGAATTCTAGAACACAAGGTTTCTACATCCCTCATGTAATGACTTGTTAATAGAATGGTAATCTTCCGGGTTTTATTAAACTCATAAAGACATCGATGCATTGCAGATTGTGCGACCACATCCAAACCAATGGTTGGTTCATCAAGTAACAAAAGTTTTGGATCATGAAGCAGTGAGGCAATCAACTCAAGTTTCATGCGCTCACCAAGGGAAAGTTCACGGACAGGTTTGTTTAAAAGATTGGCAACTTGAAATATCTCAGTGAGTTCACCAACATTTTTTTTGAATTTCGATGGATCAATTGCGTAAATTTCTTTATGCAACTCAAATGAATCGGCGGCAGGTAAATCCCACCACAACTGACTTTTCTGGCCCATCACAAGTGAAAATGCTTTTCTAAATTCTACAGGTCTTTCCCAAGGTACATAACCGAGAACCGTCGCATTTCCACAGGTTGGAAACAACAATCCAGAAAGCATTTTTAAGGTCGTGGTTTTACCTGCACCATTAGGCCCAAGAAAACCAACAATCTCACCTTCATGAATTTCAAGGTTGATATTTTCAACCGCATGAATCTCCTTGTATTCATTCTTGAATAAACTTTTGATGGAACCAATAAGGCCAGCGGGTTTTTCGTAAACTCGGAATTGTTTGCTAAGATTATTTGTTTTAATGACAATCATTTATATTTATGTTTTTTAAACATCCAATCCGCGTAAGTATTCAACAGCATGCAAAATATCATTAAATCTATCCTGCTGGCTGCCGACTTCTCTTTCAATGGATAATGGTCCTGAATAACCAACCTTTTTTAGTGTTTTAAGAAACAAAGGTATATTTACCTCTCCCGTACCCAGAAGAACTTCCTCACCCCAATGATTTTTAATTTTAGGTCTTTTAGCATCCTTCAAATGAACACTACGAATATACTTCCCCAACATCTCAACTGCTTCAATAGGATCACCCTGATCGTACAATAACATATTGGCAGGATCAAAATTAACGAACAAATTCGAGCAATCTAATTCCTTGAGTGTAGCAAATAAGAGTTCTGAAGATTCCTGCCCGGTCTCAAATGCAACATTTATATCAGCTTTATTAGCAAGAAGACTCACAGTTTCCAAAGTTTGCAAAAAACTTTTTCGCCCGGGTTCATTCATGGATGGTATAAACCCAGCATGAAGCATGATGTCCTTAAGGCCAAGATGCTCCACCCGCTTGAGACTCCATTTAAAACGATCTAACCTCTCAATCCTAGAAGCTGGGTCACCAAAACCGCCAGTTTTTTCAATTGTTTGAGGAGTGGTGTAATCCTCCCCTGGAAACCCAAGCATTGCGCCCGTCATTTTGAAACTTGCATTCTTTGCTTTAGAAGGCATATCATCGCCTTCATCCCAAGATGCATGGTGAGGATCCCCACAAGCTATTTGAACAGTTTGGATTCCAAGCTTATTTGTAAAACCATTTAATTCAAAAATGCTTTTAACTTGCAAAGACCAACTACAAACCCCAACCATATCAAGTTTCATAATTGAACTCCTAATTCACAAAACATGACCAAGCTGAAATTATATACCCTTATGACAATCGAAGAAATCAAAACACCAAGAAAAAACAGTGAAGTGTTTATTATTCGGAAATCTTTGAGGCATTTAAATTTACAAAAGCCAATTGATCCATGGTTTTGATATTTGCAAACAAAGTAGTGCCATAAACCAAAAGAATAAAGTTAGGAACAAACATAACACCCATACGTTTGATGTTTTCAAAAACAGGCAGTAAAGGTAATAAATTAGCCACGATATAAAATAAGAAGAAAAAACCCAACCAAGGTGAAATAACCCTCTTTGAACTAAACCACGAAAAAACCAAGATTGACATTACCAAAGGCAAAGCCAGAACAAAATACTGGGAATGGCTTACGGGGCATATTAAAACCATCAATAAAGAAGCCAGTGCTAAAAAATGAGAATCTTCCATCGCAGACCCTTTTTTCGGTAGTCCTTTTGACCAAAGTAACCAGCCCAGAAAAAGTATGCTCATTAAAATATGAACGATTTTAATGACTAAGGAGGGTTTAGCTGGTTTTTTACTAAAATCTGGATGCTCGATACCATGCAAAAAGGCAAGAACACTATGATTATCAGTTGAATTTAAATTAGTGAGTTCAACTCCACGAGTATTATCACCAGAAATACCCAATGAGGGGCCAATTAAAACATTATAAAAGTCAGAGTAAGCAGTTTTGGTTTTTTCAACACCCATTACCGAAACAGGTATCACCACAAGGCCCAGAACAAGACCAACAAGACAACCTGCCAACTGTTTATAATCTTTACGCCAAACCGGAACAATTAAAAGAAAAACAGGGAAAACCTTAAGACAAATACTTCCAGCGATCATAATTCCACTTAGAAAACTTTTATTAGACATTTGAAACCCGATCGCAAGACAAATCATCATCAATAAAAAAAGGTTGACCTGTCCACGCATGAGGGTATGCGCAATGGGACTCAAGCAAACAACAATTGCAAAAATACGCAAGTAATACCATTTTTTAATGCGCAAGTTTTCAAACACAACAGGAAATTGTTTTTCATACGCACGAGCAAGCGAGAAAACTCCTAAAAAAAGGCTAAGTAAACTAACCTTGTAAAATATGCTGATTGAAATTGGATATGGAAGGCAACCGTCCCTATTTTCTCCCGGAGGTGGATCTGCCAAAGGAATCATGGTAATAGCAAAAAGTGGCGGGTAATTATAATGCCAACCATTGGGATCAGTAACTTCATAAATACTTTTACCAACTTTAGCTGCCCAGCCAGCACGAAAAAAACAATCAGCATCCCCCATCACACGTGTTAAAAAAGCAGACCTTATCTGAACGATATCAGCAAAAAAAAGCAGGAAGAAAAATAAAACTGCAACCAAAACAGTTTCAACACAATTTAATCCAGCCTTATCGTTTTCCAAAACCTTAGTATCCATAATTTGAGCCCTCAGAATAATAGACCTATATCAACCGAATTCGTTATAAAAGGGCAATACCGTTTTAAATAAACAAAATACTTGTTGTCTCTGCACTTATGAATTTTGAATAAAGAAATCTCAAAGGCTTTAAAAGAACATAAATCAAAAAAAGGGTTAACAAAACTTACCCATAATTGAGAGCAATAAATAAAAGGAAAATTAATTTCAATCATAAGAAAAAAATATTTAAAATCATGTCTATTTCGAAATCAGGGAAATAATTGTAACTTCAGGTTTACAATTAATTCTTATGGGAAATGATCCAGCGATCCCCCTACTTACATGCATAATCATTCCACGATGCGAAAAGAAACCGCTGCCAAATCTTCTGCCAAATTTACTTGGGATGAGCAATGGACCAAAGAAAGGCAAGGCAATCTGCCCACCATGAACATGGCCACAAAACATCAAATTAAAATTGTTTTTAGCCGCCCAAAAAAACTCATCTGGAGAATGAGTCAACAAAATCTTAATGTCGTAATCATTTGCGCAAATACCATGCAATATTGAAGAAAACCAAGGATATTCATTACCAAAAATCCCAATTCTTCGCCCTTCATGTTCGACCGAATACCATTGATCAGAGAGACAAATAAAACCTGCCTTACGAAGATACTTACGCACCATTTGAGGAGCATTCCACAAATCATGGTTGCCAAGCACAGCGAATTTTCCATGCTTTGTTTGAATTTTTTTTAAAAGTGGAACAACCCAACGCAGGAAAGAAACATTATCAACAAGATCACCTGTAAAAAAAACAAAATCGTAAACTTCCTTTTCAACTTCTTTCATAACAAATTGAAAATATGCGTAATTATCAATACCACCAAAATGAAAATCACTTAAATGAAGGATTTTTAGCTTTGAATTTACTGGCAAGATAGAAGTTGAAATCTTAGCAGAAATAACTTCAAGTTTAAAAGCATCGTTTAGAAAATCGAGTTTACTTTTAGTTGCGAAATGATTTGCGTAGACAAAATCGTAACTGTGTTGACTGTAAAGATTATGAGAAAGGCGCCACCAGTTTCTAAAAAACTCATTTAGTGGCAGAAACATCACACTTATTAACAAGCAGAAAAGACCATAAACAAGCCAGATATCCCAAAGCAAATCTACATGGGGCCCAGTTATAAAAGATTCTAACTTGCTTGTTATTTTGTAAACAAAAAATAAACCAAATAAACCAAATAAAATATGGGTGGCCTGAATTAGGTCACCCAATAATCTGGGAAATGGTTTTGAATAAAACCAATTGTGTGCAAAAAGAACAAAACTAAAATGCCCAACAGTTACTAATATTACCAAAATACAAAATAGCATTAGCAATCCAGGGCCTGTGTAAAACTAGAACACTAAAATCTGGGATCGTTCGCCTGTACTAATTGGTTGGCAACTGCAAGAGATTCCAAGGTCCCTGCATCAGTCCAATACCCATCAAGAATCTTATAACGAAGGCGGCCAGTTTTTAAGAAGAAGTTATTCACATCAGTGATTTCAAGTTCACCACGGTGACTGGGTCGAAGTGTTTTGATAACTTCAAAAACATCTGCGGGATAAATATAAATACCAGCAACAGCATAATCACTTTTAGGGCTTTTGGGTTTTTCTTCGATAGAAAGGATTTTCCCATCCTTCATCTCAGCAACTCCATAACGCTGCGGATCATGAACTTTTTTCAACGCCACAAAAGCTGAATCTGGATATTTTGAAGCTTCTTGAGCAAACTCAACCAAGTTATCTTCAAATATATTATCGCCAAGAATAACAAGACTCCTAGCATCCCTGGAAAAACCTTCAGCTAGGCCAAGAGCTTGAGCAATGCCACCAGCTTCATCCTGTACCCTGTAAGTGAGCCTGCAGTTATGATCTTTCCCAGAACCCAATAATTCAACAAAATCGCCCATATGTTCGGTGCCTGAGACTAACAAAATGTCTTTGATCCCGCATCCTGTCATCTTTTTGAGGGGATGATAAACCATGGGATATGGTCCGACTGGAAGAAGATGCTTATTGGTAACCTTGGTCAATTCACCAAGACGAGTACCTTTACCGCCAGCAAGTATTACGCCACGTAAGTCCATAGAAAATCCTTTCCCGTAAAATCAAATAGCAAGATTTATAATTAGTAACAAAAACAGCAAAAGAGGGAAACCCAGATTATGAAATGCTTGAATGAATGGAAATAAGAGAAAGGCTAAAGGTTAGGTTTAAAATTAATCTTTGATGAATATGGGTGGTGGAATGTCCTCAATAACTCCCAAGTAAAGATCACTTTTCACATCAAAGACAAGCTTAACGGTACCGACCTTAGCAAGCGCCATCTGGGTTTTTTGGACACTGGGTACCGGGCCCCAAAGCCTTAAAACACCATCTCGAACACTTACACCAATGTTCAGCTGGCTTAATTCAGGATCTTCGGATAATAACCTTCGAACTTTAATGGTCAGTTCAAGGTCACGGTATTTATTTGCCTTGATCTCAGGTTTTGCAAGAGTTGTTTCTTTCCCTGCAAAATCCAGAGGGGGACCGGTCTGGGCATCCAGATTGAATCCAGCAATGCCCACCAGGAAAATCACACCAACAAATAGGTAGCTAACTTTTCTCACATTCTAATTTTGCATTATGATCATTCAATATGAATAGACTTTGGCTGGTTGAATTTGCAGGAAAGCAAAAAAAACACCAATAATAACGATTTGGCAAGATGTAAGGTTAGATGTGAATCGCTTTTTTCTCAACCGCCATCGCTGCCTCTTTAAATGCTTCAGAAAGGGTAGGGTGTGCGTGGCAAGTTCTAGCGACATCTTCAGCACTAGCCTGCATTTCGACCCAGGCAACAGCCTCGGCAATCATATCTGAAGCTCTAGGTCCAATAATGTGAACACCAAGGATTCTATCTGTTTTTTCATGGGCCAGTATTTTAACCATACCTTCAGATTCACCCATGGTTCGGGCACGGCTATTGGCAATAAAGGGAAACTTTCCAATCTTATATGGGATCTTGGATTCCTTTAATTGCTCTTCAGTTTTACCAACACTAGAAAGTTCTGGCCAAGTATAAATTACACTAGGAATTGTGTCATGATTAACTGTTGTTTTGCCACCAACAATATTTTCTGCAGCAGCAACGCCATCTTCTTCAGCTTTATGGGCAAGCATGGGGCCAGCCACCAAATCTCCAACAGCATAAATATTTGGAACAGAAGTTCTTAAGAATTGATCCACCTTGATCTGCAATGTTTTTGGATCAATTACAATTCCCAGTGACTCGATTCCCAAACCCATGGAATTTGGTTTACGACCAACACAAACTAAAGCTTTGTCCGCTTTAAATTGCAGCTTCTGGCCCGCTTTTTCACAATCAATAACGATTTGATTACCTTCGCGTTTGCCTCCGGTAACTTTAGTGTCAAAATTAAAATTCAAACCCTGCTTTTCCAAGCTTCGTTGTAATAAACCAGCACTTTCCGAATCACTTAGGGGTAGAGCCTTGGGCAAAAATTCAAGAACCTGCACATTGCTGCCCAAACGAGCCCAAACCGAACCCATTTCCAAGCCAATATAACCGGCCCCAACCACAACAAGATCTTTAGGCACGGACTTAAAACATAACGCCTCTGCAGAGCTTACAACCAGTTCACCATCCATTGGCAAACAAGGAAGCGAGGCTGGTTCACTACCAGTAGCAATAATTATAGATTTTGCTTCGATTTCAGACTTGGCACCGGTTTTATCAGTTACTTCAATCCGATTGGAAGCAACAATTTTTCCCATGCCAATAATGCGGGTAATCTTATTTTTTTTAAACAATGAAGATATACCATCGCCCAAACCCTTAACAATTTTATCTTTCCTCGCAATCATCGCGGGAACATCAATCTGCGGTTTGGAAACAATAATTCCATGGCTTTCAAAATGCTTGGAAGCTTGAAGAAAAAGTTCACTGGATTCAAGTAACGCCTTGGACGGGATACATCCAACATTTAGGCAGGTGCCACCTAAAGATTCTCTTTTTTCAATGCATGCTACTTTCAATCCAAGTTGCGAAGCTCTTATTGCTGCAACATATCCGCCTGGGCCACCACCAATAATCGCAACATCAAAAGATTCAGAAGCCATGTTATTTTCTCAAAATAGATCAAAGAAATAGGTAAGTAATAAATATCAAAAGCGCATCATGCTTAAACGCTAAAGAATATGCGCTCGGGATTTTCCAAACATTCTTTGATGCGAACTAAAAAGCTTACGGCCTCTTTACCATCGATAATTCGATGATCATAAGAAAGCGCAAGATACATCATGGGACGGATGACAATTTGATCATCAACAACAACAGCACGCTTTTGGATTGCGTGCATTCCAAGAATTCCGCTTTGAGGGGGATTCAAAATCGGGGTGGAAAGCATCGAACCAAAAGTTCCACCATTGGTGATGGTGAAAGTCCCGCCTTGAAGATCGCTCACCGATATCTTGTTTTCCTTGGCCTTGACTGCAAGTTCGACTATCTTTTTCTCAATTTCTGCAAAAGCTAATTCATCAGCATTTCGAAGCACAGGCACCATCAGGCCTTTTTCCGTGCTGACTGCGACACCAATGTCATAAAAATGATGATACACAATATCTTGATTATCGATTCTTGCATTAACAGCAGGATAAGCCTTTAACCCCTCGATAACAGCTTTTACAAAAAAGCTCATAAACCCAAGTCCGACTCCATGCTTTTTTTGAAACGATTCTTTATATTTGCCCCGAAAAGCCATTATTGCAGACATATCTGCTTCATTAAATGTAGTAAGGATCGCACTGCTTTGCTGGGCATGAAGCAATCGTTCTGCAATTCTTTGACGGATTGGCGTCATTCGATGCCGGGTTTCCCTTGCAACCTCTCTTCGAACATCCTTGGGAACAACAGCGTTCGGCTTTGCCTGAGACTCGATATGTGCAACCACGTCTTCTTTAAGCACCCTAGCGCCTTTACCAGAACCGGTTACTGCAGTAAGATCTATCCCGGCTTTTTCAGCAAGGTGCCTTGCTGCTGGGTTGGAAAATGCAACAGTAGGTACGGATTCAGAGGTAACAGGAGCAGCAGGAACAGTTGCGGGGGAGGCGGCAGAAGAAACCCCACTTGCAGATTTGTTTATATTACCCACGACAGCGCCGATTAAAACCTTTTCGCCTTCCGCAGTGAGGATGGTTAATACACCCGCATCCGGGGCTACAACCTCGGTGGTGGCTTTTTCCGTTTCCACCTCGAAAAGAGGCTCATTAACTTTTACAGTATCACCCGTTTTCTTATACCACTTGGATAAAACTCCTTCAGAAATCGACTCACCAACAGATGGAACTTTAATTTCAGTAATCATACTTTTACTTCTTTAAGATCAGGATTATGAAAACAGCTTCACTTCTTAAAATCAACGGGCATCAACCTTGGTTCCAGCACTTGATGTTTGAGCATCGTTAGCCTTATTTCCAAATATGGGTAATGCTTTGGCAAAAAATGGAAGTTCCTTCTTAAAGGCTCCTTCTACTAATTGCTTTTGTTCACTTTCATGGATCTTTTTAGACCCGACCGCAGGGCTTGCACTCTCATCACGCCCAACATACTCAAACAGATATCCCATGGCTCGAAGTCTTGGCTCTACAAAAATCCATGCGCCCATATTATGTGATTCTTCCTGAACCCAGACGAATTCCGTGGCTTTGCCATATCTATCGAGAATTTTCTTAAGTTGCTCTTCAGGAAAAGGATAGAGTTGTTCGAGACGAATGATTGCAGTTTCAAAGCTTTCTTGTTTTATTCTTTGCTCAAAAAGATCGTAATAGACCTTACCGGAACAAAGAACAACGCGCTTCACACGTGAAGGATCAACAATCGTATCATCAAGAACTTCAAAAAACGAACCGTTAAGAAATTCCTCCACAGGAGAAACAGCAAGCTTATGCCGTAGAAGGCTTTTAGGAGTCATAACAGCCAAAGGCTTACGAAAATCCCTATGCAACTGCCTACGCAACAAATGAAAATACTGGGCCGGGGTGGAGGCATTGCAAATCTGTAAATTATTTTCTGCACAGAGTTGCAATAAGCGCTCAATTCGGGAACTTGAATGCTCCGGGCCCTGACCTTCGTAACCGTGGGGGAGCAGCATTACCAATCCGCTTTCGCGCTTCCATTTTGATTCACTGGATGCAATAAACTGATCAACTATAACCTGTGCGCCATTCCAAAAATCACCAAATTGAGCTTCCCACAAGACTAAGACATTAGGGTTATCAAGGGTATAACCAAATTCAAAACCAAGAACAGCAGCTTCAGAAAGCATACTGTCAAAAACATCATAAGTGGCCTGATTATCAGAAATGAAATTTAAAGGTGCGTAAGACTGACCATTGTTTGAATCATAAAAAACTGAATGTCTTTGGCTGAATGTTCCTCTTCTGGAATCTTGACCACTAAGCCTTACTTTATGCCCCTCAACAACCAAGGAACCAAAAGCCAATAGTTCTGCAGTCGGCCAATCGATGGGTTTTTTATCCGCAAAATTCTGGCCACGGGATCGAATCAATGTTGAAATTTTAGGGTGAACATTAAAACCTGAAGGAACGCTGATCAACGCCTGGGCAATTGCATTAAAATCTTTTTCAGCAATGCCGGTTTTCACAACTTTGTGGGTATATTGCTTGGTCAAATTCTTCCAAGCGCCTTGAAATGCAGACATTCGTTGATAGGAAACAGGATTGTTTCTCATCTCATCCAAGGATCGTTGAAGACGGGCTTCAAAATCAGAACCAATTGTTGAAACTTCTTCTGAAGAACAAACCCCATCAAGAACTAATTTTTCACCATACTTAACTGCGGGTGAAGACCGCAATTTAATATTTTGATACATAATAGGCTGGGTGAATGAAGGCTCATCGCCTTCATTGTGGCCGTGCTTTCGGTAACAAACAATATCAACAACAACATCCTTGCCGAATCGTTGCCGATATTCCAAAGCCAGCTTTGCAACCCAAACAACGGCTTCAGGATCATCACCATTCACGTGAAAAATTGGTGCCAGAATAATCTTGGCAACATCGGTGCAGTAAGATGTGGAACGGGAATCTGAAGGTCGGGTAGTAAAACCAATTTGGTTGTTAATAACGACATGGAAAGTACCACCTGTGGTATAGCCTTCCAAACCCGCAAGATTCAAGGATTCAGGAACAATGCCCTGTCCTGCAAACGCAGCATCACCATGAATCAAAACAGGGAGAACAGCCCGCCTGCTTGAATCATTCAACAAATCTTGTTTCGCCCTTACCCGACCTTCAACAACAGGGTTTACAAATTCCAAATGGCTTGGGTTGGGTGTAAGGGAAAGGTGCAAATTTTTACCCTTCGAATTCTGCCTATCCACAGAATAACCAAGGTGATACTTCACATCGCCATCGCCAACGATGCTTGTCGATGAGAAATTTTCTTCAAATTCAGCAAAAACATCGCCATAGGGCTTCATCATTACATTGGTAAGAACATTAAGCCGGCCTCGATGAGCCATACCAAGAACAAGTTGTTCCCCACCAAGGTCTGGATAACCTTCAACAACGGCTTCGAGTAACGGAATAAGAGAGTCTCCACCCTCGAGCGAAAACCTCTTCTGCCCAACAAACTTATGGTGCAAGAATTTTTCGAAGAGATCCGCCCGCATCAATTGATTCAATATGTTTTTTTTATCATTGGAAGAGAACTCGATTTTACCTGCCTTTTCCTCGATCCTGGAAATAAGCCAATCTCGTTCACCACCGTCATGCAAATGGGTGATTTCAACACCGATACTACGGCAATAAATGTCTTGAAGGATTTTTACAAGCCCCCGGATGGTACCATCGGGATAAGGAGTAAAACTAGGGATGGTAAAATGAGCAGACAAATGCTTTTCAACAAGGTCTTGAAGGGATTTATTCAAAATCTGCTGGGAAACCGACTCGATTTGCAATGGATCAAGGCTTGCCTGCAAGTGGCCATAATCACGAAAAATCCCGATAAGTTTTTCAGCAAGACTCGCCATCGAATCCGTAGATTCCATGGTTAACTGATCACCCTTGGATTGCTGCAATCCAATTTCAAAACCTTCAAAGAATATTGACCAGGAAGATTCAACACTTGAAGGGTCACTTCTCCAAGCAAGATACATCGATTCGATAGCTTCCAAATTTGGCCTAAATCCGACGCTTCCTGAAGACATTGAATCACCTCGCAGCTAAATCAATTATTTTCAATATTAATTCTAACTCAATTACACCAAATTACCATTAAACCAAGCAAATATTCCATCAAGAATCACTTCGTCAAGGAGGTTAAATCAGTTTGAACTGGTTTTCCAATAAAAACACCCCAAATGGACAAACAGATCAACCTTTTAAAGGGGACCCAGTGGAATTTTAACAAAAAAAGCAGTCCCTTCGTCCACTTTACTCTCAACCCAAATAATGCCCTTATGTTCCTCGACAGTTTTTCGGGCAACCGCTAGACCTAAACCTGTACCAGAATTACCTTTAGAGCTTTGAAACGGGGCAAAAATCGACTTTAAATCTGCCTCCGCAATTCCTTCACCATTATCAGAAACTACAATTTCCACATAACCTGCTTCAACAGAGGGCTTAAGCCCTACCGTTATCATTCCATAACTTTTTTCACGAATTGCATCAATGGCATTATTAACCAAGTTCAATATTGTCCGATGAATCCCTTCGGGGTCAATAAAAGCAAAAACCTCTTTCGCAAACGTTTCAAAGCGAATCTCTGCGCCATGGTTTTTAGCCATAGGCAAAGACAATTCAACAACATCGGTTAAAATTTCGACCAGATTTTTTTCTTGAAACGCCGGCACGCGGTCTTTTGAAAAGCCCAACATATCTTTCACAAGATCAAAAAGGCGTGTATGATTTTTCTCAATAATACGCAATCCTTGCTCCAACAATGGCATTTCCTGATCTCTGACCCCCAATTTCAATATCTCGCCCCCGCTCTTTAATCCTTGCAATATATTTTTTATATGGTGCGAAAGATGGGCAACAGCTTCCCCAACCGCGGCAAGCCTTTCCCCCTGAACCCTAGCCTTGTAGTAAAGGGTATCCTCCACCGCCAGCGCTGCTTGATGCGCAACTGCAATCGCAAGCGTCAAATGCTCTTTTTCAAAAGCGCCACCCCTTTTAGGTGCCCCATAAATATCCATCGCTGCTTCGATTGGGTGCTTGTCCAGATAAATAACCCCAACAGTAGCGTGTCTACCCCTCATAGGTACACAAATAATTTCGCGCACCCCCGAACGAACAATACTTTGCACCGCATTAAATCGTGAATCATTTAAAGCATCACTAACAAGAACCCCAATTTTCTCATGCATTACATGATCAAGAACCGTCCTACTGATGAGGGCGCCCCCTTTACCTGGAATAGCACTTGCCTTTGCTACGACCTTAAAATCCCCATAGGATTCGGAATCACCACTCGATTTTAAGGCTGCAGATTGAGCAAATGACGCCGAAAGTAACACCGACCCATGATCAGCCGACAGTGTTTTAAGTATCAGGCCAAGAATGCGATCCAGAAGAAGTTGAATATCCAGAATTTGACTGGTGGCGTTTATTGTCTCGTAAATAACCCCGAGTCTTGCAAGAGCCCCGCGCAACCAATCCCCCTGAGCGCCTTCAGGCCGTGAAAGCAGTGCGCTGCCTTCAGATTCAGGAACGGTACCTAAAAGGGCAAACGACCGTTCAAAATTTTCGGGTTCTTTTGGAGGTCGTATTTTCAAGCTTTCTAGAAATGGGTCTGCAGGCTCGGCTTCTTCACCAATTTCGCCAGCGAGAGGAGCAAAAAGCAGTACTGTTTGCCCAACCTGGATTTGATCGCCTGGTTTTAACAAAACATCCCGGACTGATTTGCAATTAACAAAGCAACCATTTGCACTACCCAAGTCCCGAAATCGAAAGCCGTCTGCGGATTTGTAAACTTCAGCATGCTTACGGGAAATCTCGGTGTCCTGTAAACGGATAAAGCAAGCTTGATCCCGCCCAATCGCACTCAGGGGGGTTAGCAGTTCAAATCTTCTGCCTTCATCCAAACCTTTTAAAATTATTATGCTTGGCACAACTTTGAGCCTTTGGCGAGCCTATTTTTATATACCAATATTATACACAGTTTATTTCCCATTATGTGCTACAAAAAGGGAACTCTTTCGTTCTTCAATTTCTAAAAACGAAACATGGATGTTTTCACTCGCGATTTCTTCTGAAATCTTAAAGGAAGAATCATCATGGCGCACGATCCAAACTTCCATCCCTGCTGCCCCCGAAGCCTTGATATCGACATCCATATCGCCCACATATACAACTTCATCGTGCTTTATTTTCAACCTTTTGGCAGCTTCAATCAGCATATCAGGTGCAGGTTTCGGATTTGGCACATCCTCTGGCCCCAAAACCACTTTAAAAAACGAATTTATCCCAAGGTGCTCTATCAACTCCGTAGTAAATCCTACGGGCTTATTACTACAAACCCCCATACTAATACCAGAAAGCTGCAGCTTGCTTAAGAATTCCCTGGCATTGGGATACAATCTCGTATGCGTTTTCATGTGAATTTTATGGTGTGCATGATAAGCTTTTTTAGCCTGCCCTATGTCGCACCCTGGAAGCATTTTCTCCATTAAATGCTCTAAGCCGTGCCCCACATGGGATTTGATTTCTTCAAATCTTAATTCTGGCAATTGGTTCTCGGTTCGTACAAAATTAACACTTTCTGCAATGGCATCAAAACTATCCGCAAGTGTTCCATCAAAATCAAAAAGCACACCTCTCAACATTTCTATTCCCTTAAAAAGTGATTAATCATCAAACATTCCTTAAGATAGTACTTGGTTTCATTGAAATTTGTAACACTTATTGAAAACATTCAAATGCGCACGACCCCCGAAGGAGACCATCTGCCTGTTTTAGCAGATGAAATCCTCGATATTTTCCGTCCCACACCGGGGAAAATCATTGTAGATTGCACTCTTGGGGCGGGAGGTCATACCTGCCTTTTTCTTCCCTTAGTAGTTCCGGGGGGGAAAATTTTTGGAGTTGATCTCGATCCGCTAGCACATCAAAGAATACAAGAAAAACTACAAGAACATGCAGATTCGTTTTATTTTTTGCATGGTAATTTTGCTGGACTTGACCGATTACTCATGGAAAAAGAAATATTAATGGTCGATGGTATTCTTGCAGACCTGGGTGTTTCCAGCCCTCAGATCGATGATCCGGAAAGAGGGTTTTCCTATATCCGCCCCGGCCCCCTTGATATGCGAATGGATCCAACCAAGGGCCAGACTCTCGCCCAAATACTTGAAAAAATTGATGTTGCAATACTGGCAGAGAAACTTACAGAGTTCGGAGATGTCGAAAAAGCCGAGATAATCGCCCAAGATATTAAAGATAATTTCTTGGCTGGAATGATTCGAAACACCACGGATCTTTCTCATGTTGTGGGGAAATACAGCCTCAGGAAATCAAACCAGCAAGTTTTTGCACGGGGCGAGGTAAAGCCAGTCAATGTTCTGGCTCAAGTTTTTCAGGCACTCCGTATTCTTGTCAACCGCGAATTGGACAATCTGAAATCGCTTCTCCGAATTCTCCCTTTTATTTTAAAGCCGGGGGCTACTGTTGCTTTCATTAGTTTTCATTCAGGCGAAGATCGAATTGTAAAAAAAAGCCTGGCAACCCTATTGGATCAAGGAGTATTTTCCGAGGTTTCCAAAGATCCGATCAGGCCATCCTACGAGGAAAAAATGGTTAATCCGCGATCTCGTTCTGCTAAATTACGCTGGGCACGCAAAAGCGATTAGTTTTTTTATCATGCATTGGCACTAATAATAAGTTGGATTATTTTATTTAATCAAGGCGACAAAATGAACCTAATCTTTTTGATTACAACCTTGCTTGCTTCACAGCATACTGATGCCATTAATGGACAGGCTTATTTACAAAGCAAAGATTTTGCAGCCCCTTCTTTTACTCTTAAAGCCTACAAAAATCTTCACAAACAATGGGCGCTCGATTCTCCCCCCACGCCCAAGGTCTCGCTCGATTTTTTCGAATCACGATATGGTATGCACCAAGCCCCTTACCAAAACGATGGTCTTCCCATGGGGCTAAAGCTTGCGCCTTTCCCCCTCACACTAGGGACTGTAAAAGGCATCGCCCTTGATTGTTTGGTATGTCATGGCGGAATTCTAGATGGCAAGCCTTATCCCGGCCTTGGAAACAACTCCCTCGACCTTCAGACTTTTTTCGAGGACATGAATAAAGCTGATGGAAACAAGAAGCCACTTGCTTTTAAATTTGGGAACTCTCGCGGAACCAACGAAGCCGGAGCCGTTTCTGTTTTTCTACTCGGGTTTCGAAATCCCGATTTATCCATAAAAACTTCCTGGACCAATCTGGGCCTTGATGATGAACTTCACGAAGATCCACCTGCTTGGTGGCTTTTGAAAAAGAAAAAATCCATGTATGCAACTGGGGGAGCAAACGCCAAGTCGGTTCGGTCTGTAATGCAATTCATGATGAGCCCAATCCATGGGCCAGACCACTTTAATACTAATGAAAAAAAATTCGCCGACCTACAAGCTTATATACTTTCCATCCAGCCGCCTGCCTACCCATTCGCTATAGATCATTCCCAGGCTAAGGCAGGGAAAAACCTTTTTGAAAACAATTGTTCAAAATGTCATGGTACCTACGGAGAAAAGCCAGACTATCCTAATAAAATTATACCGCTACAAGTTATTGGCACAGACACTAAAAGATTTTTTGGTATCACCAATGAATTTGGAAAATTATATAACTCTTCCTGGTTTTCAAAAGAAATTGAAGGCTGGTTTTCGGATGATTATAAGGCTCGCGAAACTAATGGGTACCAGGCCCCGCCTTTGGATGGTGTGTGGGCTACAGCGCCTTATCTGCATAATGGTTCTGTTCCAACAATTTACACCCTTTTAAATTCCAAGGCCAGACCCAAGGTTTTCACCCGTGATTTTGAAAATAAATTTACGAATTACAACCAGAAAGAACTCGGATGGAATTATCAATTTAAAAATAATAACGATCACCTTCGTGAAAAAGAATTGACCGAACAGAGAAAGTGGTACGATACTTCCACCCCGGGCAGGCAGAATATCGGTCATACTTTCGGAGACAATTTAACCGAGCACGAACGGCTTCAAGTTTTAGAATACCTAAAAACTCTTTAAGGAAACTTTTATTCTTCAACTTTAAATGGTTTGGGTTTACCGCCTACTTTAAAGTTTTCCCACATGAATAAATAGGCTTTTTCAAGATTGCCAACGAAACGGCTTGTATCAAACAAAGGAGACCTGGAACGATTCGCAAGCAATCGATTTCGATATGATCGCAATAATTCGGGGTCATTTGCAAGCAGTACCGCAAGCCTTTCATAATCCCTTGGGTCTTTTGCTATTAATTCAGGCAAACCTGCCGACATTAACAAACTACCCCCCACACGCGATGCAAGCGTATCGCCCGGACAAGTGATAACCGGAAGGCCCAATTGCAAAGCCAGACTTGACGTGGCAGCAGCATTGTAAACAAATGAATCAAGAAACAAATCCGCAACTTGGTGCCTAAGCAGGTGTTCTTTCCTTGGTAGAAAACCCGCAAAAACCAGCCTGCTATCATCCACACCGCAGCGGAGAGCTTCTTTTCGAAGATTTTTTTCAAGCAGGGCACCACCGGACTGGCCTGCAAGCCACAAGACACTTCCCGGAACCTGATTTAAAATCCGCATCCAAATTGAAAAACCAGCGGGCTCAAGTTTATAACTATTATTAAAACTACAAAAAACAAAACCATTGGAAGGCAGCCCATACTTTGCCCTATGTGCACTCCCGGGGAAACAATCGGGTTCCAATTCTGCGATCAAATAAGAATGAGGCATAAAGATAAATTTTTCATCAAAGAAAACTTGAAAGGTTTCAGGTGTCAAAAATGAATCTGTTATTAAATAATCAAAAAAATCCGCCCCCATGGTTCCCAGCATACCCAAAAAACTTACTTGAATTGGGGCAGGGCGCATTGCAAAACAATCAACCCGGTTAAAACCTGTGTACCCCATCAAATCCACAAGAATTTGGATGTTATCCGAGGCTATCTGGTTGCCAATATTTTTGGCACTCATTCCTGCCACATTGACGAAGTGCTCGCTTTCTTTTTCAATACGTTTGCGAAAGTCACTTTCATCATTTACGCTGAAGGAATAAACAAACACTTCAAATTTTTCAGGATTATGTCTTCCAAAAAATCCATGCAAAAGGTGACTGATGGGGTGGTCATAAAAATCTCCCGAGAGATACCCAACTCGTAATCTTGCATTAGACTTGTTTTTGTTTTCAACAAACGAACTTAATGTTCCAAATTTTTGTTTTATTTTATTGCTGTGGGCTCTTGCAATCACCTGCAACCGATCCAACGACCAGGGAAGCGTTAGGGATTGAAAAGGCCCGATTGATGGAGATTCACCTTTTTCAATGCATGTTTCAGTATCCTTCCACAATAAATCCAAATCTTTTGCATAACTGCTCCAATCTCCAACCAACTGTCTGGCGTGGCAAAGCCGCACAAAGCCTTCACCTTCGAATGAAGATATTTCAACTGCTTTCTCTAATGTTTTGATTGCTTCCTGCCAATCGTGTTTCACAAGGAGGTGATCACCAAGCTTGGCAATCATCGCTATGTCGTTCGGATTAAATTTAACCGCATTTTCAAAGCATGCCAAGGCATCATAATCTCTTCGTAATTGCTGAAAAGACAATCCCATTTGAAAGTAAGCTTTTGCGTAATCAGGTTTATATTTGATTGCTTTTTGATAATGCCCAATTGCACCCATCAAATCATCTGAAAGAAACAAGGTATTGGCTAGGTTAAAATGCGCTTCGGGATAATTTGGTCTAATTTTCAGTGCATTTTCAAAAGAAATTTGCGCATCATCATGCAATTTCAATCCCTGCAATACCACACCCAGATTATTGAAAGCAATTGCATAGTTGGGATCGACCAATGTGGCTTTTTCAAAAAACAAACGCGCAGCAGCGTTGTCTTTTTGAAGCAATTTAAGCCTTCCAAGATTATTAAAAGCCCGGGCATAACCAGCGTTATAAATTATTGCTTGTTGAAAACTATAAGCTGCTTCATTTTGGTTTTCGTTATCGAGTTGAATTTCACCCAGTGAATTCCAGAAAACGGCATTTGTAGGAGCACTTTGTACCGCCTTTGAAATCCATCCAAGGGCATCTTTTGTTTTATTCTCTCTATGGGCAATCACACCCAACAAATACAAAGAATCAGAATGTCCGGGAATTTCATCAAGGATTTTAAGCGCAATTTCCCTTGCGTCGTTTATATTTCCTGATTGATAAAGTGCATATGATTCATTGCGGTAATTCTCGATTTTAATGCTATTCATAAAAATTGCCATGGTTACAACAACTGTGGTTTAATTAGCTTATACCTTGGTCCAATATGCATTTTTCTGTGTTTCTCGGTACAATCTATATTAATGTATCATACTTTTAATTTTAAACATTTGTCCCGTCAGGTGTAATTGAGTAATGAATAATCCAGGAGTCAATCAAATTACATCAAATGAAGAGCCCTGGTTGGAGGTAACATCCTCTCGCAATTTCAGCAATTGGCTTGCACTCGAAAAAATCAGTCTTGCTTTCTCAACTTATCAAGCTGGCAAAGTTTTTCTTCTTGGTAGAAAACAAGATGGACAAATTTCTGTATTTGAACGAACTTTGCAGCGCTGCATGGGCCTTTGTTCAACTGAAAATGGTTTTTGGCTTAGTTCAACCTATCAATTATGGCGATTTGAAAATGTATTACTTCAAGGCCAAATGCATAACGATCATGACAAGCTTTACATTCCCCGAGTTGGGTACACCACGGGCGATCTCGACGTACACGACATTGTAGTGGAAGATTCTGGGCGTATTGTTTTTGTAAACACCATGTTTGGATGCCTTGCAACCTTCAGTCATCAACACAGTTTTACTCCACTTTGGACTCCTCCTTTCCTTAGTAAACTCACCCCGGAGGACCGCTGCCATTTAAATGGCTTAGCTTTGGAAAATGGCAAATGCAAATATGTAACCGTCGTGAGCAAATCAGATGTGGTGGATGGGTGGAGAAATAGAAGACATGATGGCGGTTGTGTGCTCGAAGTTCCAAGCGGGGAAACAATCGTTTCAGGGCTTTCAATGCCACATTCTCCCCGGGTCTATCGAGGTGAACTATATGTTCACAATTCTGGGACTGGATATTTTGGAAAAGTGGATCGTAAAAAAGGCGTGTTTGAACCCATAACTTTCTGCCCGGGATATCTTCGTGGCATGGCTTTTTCTGGAAACCATGCAATCGTCGGCCTCTCTGGACCACGAAAAGACAAAACCTTCAGTGGGCTTCAATTGGACTCTGAACTTGCCAAACGGGATGCAGAAGCCTGGTGCGGTTTGCAAGTTATAGAACTCTCTACTGGAAATGTTATCGAATGGGTAAGGCTTAACGGCATGGTTACAGAGCTTTACGATGTTGCAATTTTAAAAGATGTAATTCGACCAATGGTTCTTGGGTTCAAAACCACAGAAATTGCCCAACTTATAAGCATGGACGACCGGAAAACGCTTTAATTGCCACCATATTGATAATTGACTGATGAGAAAACACGGTAATCAATATTGGGAAATAAGTTGTGTCGGGCTTCCACCTCTGCAAGCCAAGGCTCATCGATTTTTTTTTCACTTATCTGTTCATACAAATGAAGAAAATTCAAAATGTGCATTCTAGTTCGGTTGATTGCATAATCAACCGTGGTGCCTGCCTTGATGATAAATGCCCAATCACTCGATTGCGCAAGCAGCAATTCTCTTAAAGCTTGATTTAAAGCCCTTAAATTAATTGCATCAGGGGAAAGATTATAAGATGCAAGTTCTTCCATACGATCCGCACAAGCATGAAGATGCATGTAAATCCAATCGTTTGAAGCTTCAAGCCAAACTTCGCTATAACCATTGTTGCCCCAACTAGACATAACCGGGCGGGAATGCTGAATATTGGGGTGTTTTTCAAGATATTCTGGAACAGTGATACACTTGATGGTTTGCTGATCAAAATGCATTTTGCGAAAGAGAAAATCAAGCCACTGTGGGCCTTCAAACCACCAATGCCCAAAAAGTTCAGCATCATAAGGGGCAACAATCAAAGCAGGGCGATCCTTCATTGCACCACTAAGCCACTCCACCTGTTTTTCACGATTGAACAAAAAATTACCAGCATGTTCTGCTGCTTTTTCAGTGGCATTTTCCGGATTATAAGGTTTCTTTTCGCCTGCTCTTCCCGTAATGCGAAAGTATTTGATTCCGGTCATGGTGCGAATACCGATTTGGTGCAAATGAGGCCTTAGGTATTCAAAATCCAGATCAAAACCAATATCGTGATAAAATTCCCTATAAGCGTAATCCCCCGGGTATCCTTCTAGGGCACTCCAAACTTGTTTGCTAGGTTCGGTATCCCGACCAAAAGCAAAAACCGATGAACCAGTACATTGGATCGGCGCATAAATGCCATAGGTAGGGCGGGGTTCTGCAAACAAAACGCCATGGGTATCGGTAAAAAAATAAGACAAACCACACGCTTCGAGAATTTTCTCAAGACCTTCTATATAGCCACATTCTGGGAGCCATATCCCCTTTGGTTTTCGACCAAAATGTCTTTCAAATTCCTGAACACCAATTTCGATCTGGGCACGAACAGCCCCGGGATTTGAACTCAGCAAAGGCAAAAAACCATGCGTTGCTGCAGAAGTTATTAGTTCAAGTTTCCCTGAATCAAAATGTTTTTTGAAGGATTGAAGAAGGTTCCCTTTATGCCGGTTTTCAAATCGATCAAGAATCATCTCAAATTGTGCAAGATACATTTTTGCAAGTTTATAAAATTCAGGTTCCCAACGGGTGCGTTCCACTTCCTTTTTGGCAAGCATGATTAAATTATTTATGTATCTAACAAAACGCTTGGTAAGCAAAGAATCTTCCAGCATGGCTGCAAGAGTAGGAGTAATTGACATGGTCAGGCGCCATTCAACCCCGTCTTTTTCCAGATTGTCAAACACTTCAAGCAATGGAATGTAAGTTTCAGCAATGGCTTCATAAAGCCAGTCTTCTTCCAAAAAATCATCAAATTCCGGATGGCGGACAAATGGCAGATGCGCATGCAAAACCATTGTTAAATAGCCTAATTGCATTAAATCTCCAACTCTAAAAATTCAGCTTCTATAAAGTTCAACGAATTAAATTCCATCCATAAGTTTAATAACAAAAAGAATTACTTACCATCCATTTACCATGAATCATGAACCTTGAACAACTTTGATTTCCCAAAAGAAGATTTTCCAAAGGGTCGGCAGGCGCCTTAGGATCAACGGGGAAGCAACAAAGGTTTGCATATTTCCCACGTGATATGCTACCATTTTTTTTATCCATACGCAAAAGGCTTGCCCCATTGATCGTAATCATTTCCAAAATCGAAATTGGAGATATTTGTGGAAACTTAGTTCTTACAAATCTTGCCTCATTAAGCACGTTTAGATCAGGGTTGGAAGATAACCCGTCCGTACCCAAGGCTATTTTCCAACCTGCTGACAGCATTTGAGGCATCGGATGTGGCGAAGAATTGAAAAAGTCATGCGTGCGCGGACAATAAACCAATAGTCTTTTTTTCTCGAAAAAATCAATCAGGCATGTTCCATGAACCAATACACTTTGAGAATTCCGATCCAACAATTGCAGGATATTTCTCATCGAAGGAACCATGCCTGAATCATCGTAAACATTCTTGGCGATCAACCAATCTGCAAAAGGCCCTTTCCTGGTTTGAAGTAATTCGATTTCGAGCAAAGTTTCTGCAAGATGGATTTGCAAAGGCAATTCCTGCTCTATCGCAAAGTTCAATAATTCAATACGAACACTGTAGGGCGCATGCGGACTAACCCCAGGGGAAAGACAATCCTGCGGATTTATATCTTGAATCCAACTTAAAAATGCCTCAAGCGCCAATTGGGCACGTTCTCTTTTTAGACCAAGCAATTCAAAATATACTACTCCGCCCAACTTACTTCTTGAAAGTAAATCCCAAGACAAGCCTCCTGCTGAAATGTCGCCTATCAGGCAAACGCCAGCTTTTAGGGATTGGTCGATTCCTTTTTGAATATGCCCTTGCAATTGAGCAGGGGATGTTGACATCCGATGGGCGATTACCGAATCAATCCAATCAAGAAAATTACTCCCGTTTTTTTTATCTTGGGGAAAACCAGTCAAGTCGAGGTGCGTGTGTGCATTCACCAACCCCGGTAGAAGAATTACCTCACCTAGATTTTCATCAACATCAATCGTATCAGCCTTGGAAACCCCCGTTATTTTTTCACCCTCAATATGCACCTGCCCCCATTCCAATGGCGGCCCATCAATGGGAACAACCCAACGTGCACTTAATGTTTTTTGTTCCCCAGTTTCTTTCAAGAAAAACCCCCAGAATACTCTTGTGATTGCAAAGGTGTCTTCCCCTGCGTACTACTTATCTTAGTGGCTGCAAGCACGGGAACGCCATGATGTTCTTCCACAACCCCTTGAACAACATAAGGCCCGATGGAAACATGTGCAATCGGATTGCAATTTCCAGGGAACAAAACAACATCAGCAAGACCGCTCTCATCTTCCAAAGAAATAAATTGCATTGGCTTTCCTGATTCTGTTGTTGTTCGCCTTGCGGTAGCCACGGTACCTTCAATCGTGATTTTCCTGCCAATATTTCCTGCAAAAGCTTCACAACTTGTAATATTCCCGAATCCAAAAGGCATGGCGTATCCAGTACTGGAACGAAACATTGCGATCAGGGGCATTTCGAGTGTAAAACCAAGAGTTTGCCATTCATCTTGGGCTTTATGCAACTTTGAAACCTGCACAGGTGCCCAACGATCAGGAATGCAGGGTGAAAAAAGTTCGCGAGAACTTCGCCTTAATTCCGATTCAGCTTGCAGATAAAGTACTGGTCTGGGAAGGCCAAAACAATCACAAGCACCAGACTGGATCAAAAGTGCAAGAGTTTCTGAACCTGGATGCAACCGGGTCATGAATTCAGCCAGACTTGTAAACGGCCCATTGCGGTTCCTTTCTTCCCATAACGACAACTTCAAGCTCTGGGGAAAACCAGCAATGGCATCAAAGCCGGTGCGAATACCAGTTTCTTCCAAGGTAAAATTACTGTTGGAACGATTGATACAAGGTGCAAACAAAGGGATGCCAGCCCTGCGAATCGCCTCGATGTAAACATGCCTTGGATAGGTTCCCTGATTATTGTTCAATGCTGCGGTCCAAAATTCACGCGGGTGATGAGCTTTCAGCCAGACAGCTTTCCAGGCAATAATTCCGTAACTAACCGCATGACTTTTACAAAACGAATAGCGGTTGAACTTTGATAATTGCAACCACAAATCTGCAAGTGCCTGCTTCGAAACTTTAGAGCCTTCGCATAAAGTGAAGAACTCAAGGGCCAAAGCTTTGTATTGTTCTTCCGTCTCCCACTTGGTAACCTTCTTGCGAAAAGCATCAGCTTCAGAAGCTGTGATCTGCGCAAGCGCCTTTAACAACCGCAACGAATCATCTTCATAAAGCAGCATCAACTCGGTGTCACCCAATATTTCTGCCAGGGCAGGCTCGATGCTTGCTGGTTTCTCAATGCCCCTGCGCCTGCGAATAAACCGCTCTTTCATGCCAATGGAAGCAGCGCCCGGACGAATCAATGCCAACGATTGTATTACATCATCCAGACAATGCGCCTGCATCTGTACCAGCAAATGCCTCATGCCGGGCGATTCCATCTGGTTAACACCAAGGGTATCACCACGCATAAGCAGTTCACCAACTTTCGGATCGTTTTCAGGCATGTCTGCGTGTGGCAATATTCTTTCTCCCGCAAGCCTGGAAGCTTCATCCACGGTTGCAAGAGCCCGGTTGCCCAGAAGATCAATCTTTACGAGCCCAATTTTTTCAACCGCATCTTTTTCATACTGGGTTATCACCACTCCTTTACGTGACCACTGCAAAGGGGCATATTCCTCGACCGGATTTGGCGTAATCACTATCCCACCTGGATGAATCGACAAATGATGCGGTCTTCCCACCAACAATCGGGCGTGTCGAAACATCAGCTTCCATTGCAATGGCCCCAATGGACAACCAGAATAATAGGGCAACTGGGCATTCACTTTTTCGCCTGCTATGTAGGGTTCCAAGCGTTTTTCCATCGCTGGCCCCATTGCACTGATTTGATCTTCCGAAAGCCCATGCACCTTTGCAGATTCACGCAATGCCGATCTGGGTTGAAGAAATAAATGCGAACTGATCCTGACTGCATAATGCCTACCCCTTTGCTCGAGCACATGATCGATCAACGCATCACGAATTTTCCAGTCAAAGTCGAGATCGATGTCGGGCAAATCAACACGCCCCATGTGCAAAAACCGCTCGAATACAAGATTATGCCGCAGGGGATCAACATCGGTAATGCCAAGCAAATAACAAACCAAAGAATTACCTGCGGAGCCACGAAGAGCAGGGGTATGGCCGTCCGAGCGCGCCAGTCTGGTGATCTCATTAACTGTAAGAAAGTATCCGTTAAGACCACGGGCATGAATGATCTTCAATTCCTCTTCCAACCGGATTTTCGCCATTTCATCCTTGTGCAATCTGCGCATGTGCATTCCTTCCACACATAATGCCCTCAAATGCGCTACCGACTCCATACCACGCGAATCCAATGGTTCAGGAAGAATAAGTTCATGAGGCAAAACATCAACTTCCAAAGTTCCTGCAAGTATGCTGGCATTATCTACCGCTTCCGGGATATCACGAAAGAGTTCATGAAATTCACCCAAGGGAAGCAAATGACTCTCCTGCCCAACATGATCATCCATCAATCTTTGCAACAAGGTACACTCGCGAATGGCCCGAACAACACGATACAATTCCAATAATCCCGGTTGGGCGAAATAACAACCATGCAGAGCAACCGGAGGTACACCGAATCGATCGGCACATTCAAGCAATTTGCGCTGATGCGATGAAATAAAACGCCTGCGCCCCGAACGATTAATCCCGGCCCACAATCTTGATGCATAATAAGGATGCAACAATTCCAAAAGCGCAGGGCCATCAACTAAGAGGTGTAGCCCTTGATTAAATTGCAGCAATAGTTCGCCAAGGTTGGCATTATCGTCCAAGTTTAGCCTGCTGAGAATACAGCATAGGCTTCGATAACCAGCGCGATTTTGAATAAGAGCGACAACTGATTGAGTCGGCGTTCGTAATACGGAACCCAGAATCGGTTTGATGCCATGGAGAAGTGCCAGATCATGAAATGCCACGGCCCCCATGAGGTTGTTGGTATCGGTTAAGGCGAGCGACTTATAGCCAAGGCAGGCAGCAACAGAGACCAAATGCTCCGGACTGGAAACACCTTGAAGCAGAGAATACCAGGAATGATTAAGCAAAGAAGCAGCCATGGCCCGACCTCCATAGCTATAGTATACATTTGTACCTTATATGTGCCAGCTTGGCTTTTACCCCTCCTTCAAAAAAATTGAACCTTTCAACCCGATATTCCTCAAAACTTCCCACCCCACATCACCAATCACATCATATAACACCTACTGGACTTCATTCGTACTTGCATTGCAGGAAATCCTTCTATGAATACCATTTGCATCCGATCTGGCAGAGTTATCGACCCATCCCAAAACATCGATCAAATTGCAGACCTCTGGATCCAAGGAGAGAAAATTCTTGGGATAGGTTCAAACCTCGCACCTAATCCCGACCAGATCATTGATGCCAAGGGCCTTATTGTTACTCCCGGCCTTATCGATATGCATGTGCATCTCCGGGAACCCGGACGTGAAGAAGACGAAACTATTGCAACAGGCGCTCATTCCGCAATAGTGGGAGGCGTCACCTCGGTTGCATGTATGCCAAACACCGAGCCTGCAATCGATACACAAGCTTCGGCAGAATTTGTAATCCTTCAAGCAAAGCGAGCAGGCTATGCCAATGTATTCCCGATTGGCGCCATTACTAAAGGCCGCGAAGGCAAAGAGTTGGCAGAGATCGGTGGCCTAGTGAATGGCGGAGCCGTTGCATTCACCGATGATGGCACACCCGTTGTCAGTGCGGAAATAATGCGCAGGGCCATGGAATACTGCAAAGGGTTCGACAAAACCGTACTCAGCCATTCGGAAGATTTAGATCTTACCAAGGGTGGCGTGATGAACGAGGGCGTCGAAAGTATGCGCCTAGGTTTACGCGGCTTGCCTGCAGCAGCGGAAGAAGTGATGATTTACAGAGAAATAGCCCTTGCAGAACTTACCGGGGCAAAGGTTCATATTCTACATGTCTCCACCAAGGGCGGGGTCGAATTGATCAGGCAGGGAAAGGGCAGGGGTGTAAAGGCAAGTGGTGAGGCTTGCCCCCATCATTTCACACTTACCGACAAATGCCTTCGAACATTCGACAGCAACTACAAAATGTCTCCTCCGTTGCGTACTCAAAGTGATATCGATGCAATTTTGATTGGCCTTAAAGATAACACATTGGAAGTTCTTGCAACCGATCACGCCCCTCATTCTCCTGAAAAGAAAATGCGGGAACTTGATCAGGCGCCAAATGGAATAATCGGCCTTGAAACCTTTCTTCCAATCTGCATTCAAGCACTGATAATTCCAGGAATATTAACTTGGAGCCATATGATCGAAAAGATGACAATCAATCCTGCCAAAGTCTTGGGGATCGATCGAGGTACACTAAAACAAAACGCATGGGCAGATATCACAATCATTGATCCGAATGTGGAATGGACCATCGACCCCAACCGATTCAAATCCAAAAGCAGAAACTGTCCGTATGCAGGTTGGAAAGTCAAAGGGCGGGCGGAAAAAGTGTTCGTAGCTGGTGTACTCAAACAAGATAAAAGCCCGTTATGATCAAATGCTTGCAATCCATGATTTCAATTACTACCTGACATTGATCAAAAAATGATTGAAGCTGAAAAACTAACAAAAGAATTTTTTACATCAGGAAGTGATACGCCTTTCAAAGCTGTTGATTCGCTAACCTTCAAAATTGAAAAAGGTGAAGTGGTGGGCTTACTTGGCCCAAACGGAGCAGGAAAAACCACCACAATGCGTATTTTGTGCACACTACTTGCACCTACCTCGGGCACTGCGAAAATTGCTGGTTTCGATGTATCCTCCCAACCTGATCTAGTCCGAAAAAATCTCGGATTCGTTTCCGCGGGTACCGGAATTTACGACCGATTAAGCCCTGAAGAGCTTTTGCAATATCATGGCAGACTCCATGGCGTTGATGATAAAATCATCTTAGAGCGAACTGCAAAATTATTTGCAATATTAGGTCTTGAAATGTATCGGCACAGACTCGGGGCAAAATTAAGCACCGGTACCAGGCAAAAAGTCTCCCTGGCACGGGCTCTCATTCACGACCCACCTGTTTTAATTTTCGATGAACCCACTGCAGGGCTTGATCTAATCAGCACCCTTAGCCTGCTTGACACCATCAAAGAACTTAAACTACTTGGCAAAACTGTTTTATATTCAAGCCACCATTGCTCTGAGGTTGAAAAAATCTGTGATAAATCCCTGATCCTCAAAGATGGTAAAATCATTTGGTTTGGCGACTGGAGAAACCAAGAATCATCTTCCCAAGGATTGGCAGAATTCTTTCAAAAACTTTCGGGATATACCCCAAACTCTGACATCAATTCTATTTGAAAAATCTATCGCCGCATCTCGATCAATTGCATTTGAAACACCCACCAGATAACAATCAAACAACCGAGACATTTAGAATGTATTTTCAACAAGAAATACGATGCTTGAAAAATTGGATGTACAAAATGTGATCTTATCAAACTTGGAGAAACTCAATAAGAAAATAAGCCCGATGAAATTCAATCTCTTTACCCGAATTGATTTGCAAAAATAACTCCTATTCTTTTTGAAATCGAACAAAAATTAAAAACGCGGAAAATTCTACATGATGCTCTTTTGGGATCATGATTCAAACTTTGCAAAATTTAATTTGCAATTGATTGGTAACACCATAAGATTCACATTTGTAGGTGTTTGATTGTATTTAACAATCAAGAGAATAGGGAAAACGGTTTAAATCCGTTGCGGGGCCGCCGCTGTAATCGGTGCATAGTTATCAATGAAGCCACTGTGAAAACGGGAAGGCTGGTAACTTTTGGAAACAAATGTTTCCTAACACCGAAAGCCAGAAGACCTGCCTACAAATTTAAAGCCATTTGCTGCGGACGCAGGCAAACAGCACAAAAGCAAACACTACCCTATGTGTAGTATTTTGCTTTAATTATGTTGCGTCCTTTTTTATCTTTCACAAAAGATTGGATGCATCATGACTAGTAATAATCCAAAGCTTAAAGCGTTTACTCTTATTGAACTTCTCGTCGTGATCGCAATCATTGCGATTTTGATTGGGCTTTTGCTTCCTGCTGTTCAAAAAGTCAGGGAAGCTGCAACTAGAATTCAATGCTCCAACAACCTTAAACAACTTACACTTGCAGTGATGAATTATGAAAACACCTTCCAAGTTTTACCACTAAGCTATTCGACTCCAAGTCCTTCCAACTGGCCCTACTCTACCACCTACTGGTTTGGATTGGTTGATACCTCTAACAATGCTGATACCGCAAATGGTATTCTAACCACTTATTACGAAAACAGCTCAAAAGTAACCCAATGCCCGGGTCTTGATATGGAAAACATTAAATCTCCCTACAAAACTACTAATGGGGGATACGCTACGGGTGGTTACGGCTACAACCGTTGCCTAGGGATTACTTACTGGAATTCCGGAAACTGGTCAAATCCGGTATTCATGCGGAGAAGAATTATCGAATTTCAATCCACCTCCACAACATTTATGTTTTCAGATTCAGCTTTAATTTCAACATTCTCAAACCCCATAGTAGCTCAGGAATCATACAGTCTGGCTGCCCCTTTTGCGACTTATAATGGCTCAACCCCGCAACCCACAACGCATTTCAGACACTCAGGAAATACCGCAACTGTTTCTTTTTTAGACGGACATATTGAATCACGAACTGAAGTTGCATTCCCGACTCCTGCAACATGGAATTCAACTTCAATTGCTTTGGCACAAAAATTAAAAATAGGTTATTTATCAGACACAAATATGGCTTATGATGGTAAATAAGCAGTTAACGCTTCCATTCGCCCAACTTTTCTATATTTTTTCTTAAGAAGCATTTTTTATCCGAACGAAAGAATATTCAAACCATGCCTATGCGAAGCATGTTGAAATCTAAAATACATCGGGCCAAGGTTACACAGGCTGATTTGGAATATGAAGGTAGTATAACCCTTGATGCCACGCTTCTTAAACTTTCAGACATTCTCCCTAATGAAGAAGTTCACATCTGGAATGTAACGCGAGGCACCAGATTCCGTACATATGCCATGCTTGGCGAAGAAAATTCAGGGGTTGTCTGCGTAAATGGAGCTGCTGCCCACCTTGCATCGGCAGGCGATCTTATTATTATTGCAAGTTATTTTTTAATCTCAGATGGGGAATCAATCCCAACACCCAAAATTGTTTTTGTTGATTCAGCCAACAAACCAAAAAGAATAGGCCAAGGCGAAACCCCCGGCCCTAATCACCCTAAAAACTAATATCAAAGTATTACAACTAAATTAGCAAACAAATACCTACTTTGCATTTTTTGCTGTATATCGATGCGTTGGAACAGGCCTACCAGGTTTAAAAGATTGTGTTTTGCCTGACAGTGCTTTTGCATTTATTGAACTGCATACTTTACCAACTATATCACCAACCAGTTTTTCTAGAATCAAAGGATCAATCGCAACCCTTGCATTAATGATAAGATCAAACTGATTAATCTTAGTATTCGAAGAAAGAGACAATTCAGGCATGGTTCCATTGGAGACGAGATTAGCAACGCCAAATGCACCATCCGCCAACCCTATAGCCTTCAGATGGGCTACTTCTGCATTATGAATGACCAATTCATTTCTTAATCTAGATATTACATCAATAAGTATCGAATCTACATCAATCAGTTTATCAGATTGAATTTGCAAAGTGCTGTTCAACCAACCAAGTTCCGCTTCACCTTCAGCATAAATATCATAATCAATATCTAATATCCTGCGACCAAATACACCTTTCTGATCAAGCAAGACAGAAAGCTCATCAATACCCTTCCCAGTCTTAGCTGACATTTTTAAAACCGGAACACCGGGAAACTTTTGCAAAACCAATTCTACCAATTCAATTAACAAATCATTTTCTATTTCATCAATCCGGTTGATTACAATAGCATCCGCCTCCTCAAGTTGCTTTATAAAAATATAGGCGGCCTTAGGAGAAAACCCACTCGCCCCATCGTCTTTCAATATCTTTATTCCGTGACTTGGTTTAAAAATAACAGGGTAGGGCGATACATCAAAGCGACTACCATACAAATCTTTCAACGGTTGAACTACAGTCGCGACAAGATCGGTGCAGGAACCCACGGGTTCGGCAATAATAATATCAGGGCGGTTATTTTCTTCGAGAGAAATAACTCGATCCATAAGATCCTCAAATTTACAACAAAAACAAGCACCGGCAACTTCTTCCACAGTTAGCCCCTGCGACCTCAAGCTATTAGTATCAACCAAATTAACAGCCTGGTCATTCGTAACCAGGGCCACTTTCAATCCTTTAGCTTTATAATGGGCAGCAAGTTTTGACATGGTGGTAGTTTTTCCAGCACCAAGAAATCCACCAAGCATGACAAACTGAACTCTCTTCATTACAACTCCCAGAAAAAATTATTAATTATGTTTTTAAGGATCCATAAAATTTATACAGTCCACCACCAAGAACAGCACCAACAGAAGGGGCAACAATATAAATGGTGAAAAAGCCACCGCGTGGACCAGGTATTGCGATATCGCCCCATCCCAAAAAGAAAGAAACAATTCTAGGACCAAAATCACGTGCTGGATTAAAACACGCTTGTGTTAAAGGCGCAATTACCGAAATCAACACGGCTACAGTTAAACCAATGAATAATGGGGAAAGATTTGATCCCGGAGCTTTATTATTTGAGCAATCTGTTAAACCAAATATTACACATGCAAGAATCATTGTTCCTAAAAATTCTGCTAAAAACGCATTGATATGAGGAACTTTTGAGTCAAACGATGCCCTCTTTACCGGATCATAAAGACCCTCGGCATTTGAAAGCGAACTAGGATTCGGAAAATATTCCCCATAGCACATTGCAGTAAGTTCGCTACCTGGTTCGCCACGGATAATTCCACGATCTATCTCCCGTTGCAATATATAGGGCTGATAAAGGATAAACAAAAAAATTGCAGCAACCACGGCACCAAGAACTTGACTAATGAAATATGGAAGCACTTTCCGAATAGGAAACATACCCCAAAATACAAAAGCGAATGTCATTGCGGGGTTTAAATGGGCACCACTAACATGACTTGTACAATAAATAGCAAGTGTAACCCCTAATCCCCAAACAATAGCAACTTGCCAAAGCCCGGATTGGGACCCGGTCAGGACCGCGCTATGAACTGCACCACAACCAATAAAAACCAACAAAAAAGTTCCTATTGCCTCAGCAAAACAACAAGAAATCAGTCCTTTTTCAGCAATCTTATCCATAATTTTCGGCAATTCTCAAAATCAAAATTTTATTGAGCGGACAAATCCAACCTACAACAGCCAAGATCCAAATAACCTCCGGAACCAGACACCTCAGATTGCAACTCGTAATAAATAAATCTTCCCTTGCGATTTGATTTTACCAACCCAGCTTTCTTCAAAACGGAAAGGTGATGGGAAACCTTGACAATATGTTTCCCCAAACAGGCTGCTATTTCACCAACATTGTGCGAACCATCACTTAAACATTCGATAATCCGAAGTCTCTGCGGATCGGAGATAACTCCAAGCATTCGAGCACATTGATCTCGTTTTAAATCTAACATTTAAATTCCCTAAAGAACCAACATTTAACACCTAGATAAGATTATCACGAGGCTTATTAATTGCAAGAAAACAATCTGCACCTCTTTTTAAAACTTTCAACTTGGTACAGGTGCTTTTAACATCACAAAATTTAATGTATATTATGAACTTATAATCTAATTCTCAGGGGTCATTTTTTCCACAATGCGCACGACCAAAGGATTTACCCTAATAGAACTCCTTGTAGTTATTGCAATCATTGCAATACTGATTGGATTACTTTTGCCTGCGGTTCAAAAAGTTCGGGAAGCTGCTGCAAAGATTTCGGGCTCAAATAATTTAAAACAACTAGGAATGGCATCACTTAATTTTGAGTCAACAAATGGCCATTTGCCTAACAGTGGAGGCTATGATTACAGTTTACCAAATAATTCTGCTTTATATACAACCCCAAACGCATTCACAACCATTCCAGGATACGGACAATTCCGGCCCAGATGGGGTGACCCTACCAAGCAACCTAGAAAACAATTAGGATCCGCCTTTTATTCCCTATTGCCTTATGTTGAACAGGAATCCCTTTATAAAGACCCAATCGCTTGTTTTAAAACAGCAGTAAAAACTTTTTATATGCCAATGAGAAGACTAATCTCACCTCAAACTGTCCCCGCAAATGATCCTGTTTATCCGGGCTATGCTTACAATGACGGGGGCCAAGGGGCAAGCTCCCGAACTGATTATGCCGCGAATGATCAAGTATTTTTTACAACCTATGCAGGATGGGGCAAAGCTGCAAACCTGACAAGCATTCTTGATGGAACCTCAAATACTATTTTCTTTGGAGAAAAAGCCCTGGCACAAACAGCTTACACATCTGGGTCTTGGTATTGGGATGAGCCTTTCGTAATGGGCGGTACAGGAGGAACAGGCAGATGTGGCTCCGAACTTTATTCAGACACCCAATTAAATAACTTCCCGGACAGGGCCTCCGGTACAGGATGGGTTGTATCAAACACAGGCGAATCATGCGGGGGTGGAAACTGGGGCAACACAAGTTCTTCTGGCGGACCTCAATTTACCTTTGGTGACGCCAGTGTTCGTACCATTAATTACAACACCCCCTCATCTAAAATCCAATTACTGATACGACCAACAGACGGACAAGCTGTTACTTTGGAATAATGGGGCCCCGATTTGAAAATATTAAAGATAATACCTTCGATCTCATTTATTTTATTCTTATCCGCTTGCGGTCAAGATAAACCAAAATTGGTCAAAGTAACTGGAAAATTAAGCCTCAATGGCAAACCCCTTACAGCAGGTAGCATTTATTTTCATCCTGCCCAAACAAATTCTTTTACAAAAGACAATCCCAGCAGCATCTTACAAGAAGACGGATCATTCAACATGAAAACCTTCCCTTATGGCGATGGCATACCTTGCGGGGAATACAAAATTACTTTAGCACCCCAACTAGCATCAAGAATTTTATTACCTAACCTATCTGATCCGAACAAAAGCAAAATTGCAATTACCGTTCCGGAAGATGGCATTGAAAATTTTGTACTTGATGTTGGCTCTCTAAAAACCAAATAATTTAAGCATTGACTGAAAAAGGTTTTGATTAGAAATGCTAGATACAACCTTAAGAAAAATATTGGATCCAGCATTAAAACCTGCCGCGGGCTTATTGGTAAAAATTGGTTTTAGCGCCAACGAAATTACAGTTCTTGGTTTTATTTTTGGAGTGTTTAGCTGGATTACCCTAGCTATGAATATGTATTATTTTGCGTTGGGAATGATACTAATAAGTCGTATTTTAGATGGACTGGATGGATTGGTAGCACAAAAAACTATTCAAACTCAAATAGGAGGTTTTCTCGATATTGTTCTAGATTTCATTTTTTATTCAGGGGTACCATTCTTTTTCGCCATAGGTAAACCCGAATTTACACTTTCTGCTTCGTTTTTAATTTTCAGTTTTGTTGGAACTGGAAGTTCATTTCTTGCCTATTCAGCGATGGCAGCAAAAAATGGTATAACCAATAAAAAAGATAATAACAAAGCGATCTATTATTTGGGAGGACTAACCGAAGGAACTGAAACAATCCTTCTTTTCATATTTATTTGCTTAAACCCAGATTACTTTTATCAGGCTGCATGGATTTTTGGCAGCCTATGCTGGCTAACTACATTCACAAGAATTTATACGGCTTTTGTAAATCTCAAAAACCTTGAATCACTTTAGTAATTTTAGAAATACAATAAAATCATGAATTACACAAAAATTGCAATTAAAAAACATAATCGAAGATCCTTCATTGGTACAGTTGCATACCTTGGAAGTAACGCATTCACAGGGTGTAATAAAAAAACTGAAAGTCAGGGCGCCTTTTCAGGAAAGGAACTTAAAATATTTGTATATGCAGGCGCGCACGAACAAACCATGCGTGATGTATTTGCACCAAAATTTCAAAAACTTACTGGGGCGAAAATTATACTGCATGCAGGTTGGTGGGAAGGATTAGCAAAATTAAAAACCGCACCTGTTAAAAACCCTCCATTTGACCTGATGATTTCGGATGCCACCCAAGGATACCCGGCAATTAAGGAAGGTCTTTTTGCCCAACTTAATCTTGAAAACATCCCAAATCATAAAAACCTTTATCAACCAACGCTTGATAATTGGGTGTTTAGAGGTAAGCACGGCTTAACATACCCTGATTCGGTGATGACGCTCGCTTACAACAAAATGCTTGTACAAGAAACACCATTTAAATGGGAAGATCTAATTAAACCAAATCTTAAAACAAAAATTGGTTTATACCGTTCTTTCTATCTTTCTCTTTATACTTTTGCGTGCATTAAGGCAGGAACTGAGAACCGCCATGGAACTGCACACGAATTAATAAACAATAATTTAGACGAGGTACTACGGTTTGCCCGCAACTATAGAGATCATGTAAAAATATGGTGGCCTACATCAAATGACATGATACTCGCCCTGGCAAATAAAGACATAACCGCAGGCAACATGCATAGCCCTGAGTATATAAAGGCGTTACGGGAAAAAGAGACACTAGGTGCAAGTGTACCGATAAATGACAGGGCATTTGTACAAGTTTTTTGGGCAATTCCAGCAGAATCCAAAAATAAAGAACTTGCTGAATTAGCAATAAACGAGCTTTTTTCCAATGACATTCAACTTGAGTTTTCTCGCAGAGGATCAGCAACCTCCATCCTTTCTGTAGCTGAAACCATTGCAGGTGAGGATCTTTTTTGGAAATCACTCTACCCACACACCAAGGAACAATTCGAATCCCTTCAATATTACCCTTACGATACTTATTTAAGAAACTGGAAAGAAATATCAGAAACATGGGATCGAACAATTTTGAGAAAAGGGTAGCCAATAATATGTCTAAAAACAAAATAAAACTTGAGAATATCACTTACAGCTACGACGAAAACAAAGCGGTTGACAATATATCTTTTTCATTAAACGCTGGAAAGTTCCTAACAATTCTTGGACCTTCCGGGTGCGGAAAAACAACTATTTTAAAAATAATCGGTGGCTATCTTAACCCTGCAAGTGGTTCAATTTTCCTGGACGATTTAAATATAACCAAAATGGAATCTTGTTACCGGAATATCGGCATGGTTTTTCAAAACTATGTTCTTTTTCCACACCTTAGCGCCAGTAAAAATATCGCATTTCCTTTAGAAATAAGGCGTATCCCTAAAAAAGAATGCGAAAAAAAAGTTGATGCCATTTGTGAACTCATAGGGCTAACAAGAAAAGAAATGGATAGAAAACCTTCCGAACTTTCTGGCGGACAACAGCAAAGAGTTGCGATAGCGCGAGCGTTAATATTCGAACCTCGTTTACTTCTTCTGGATGAACCATTTGCGAATTTGGACAAGGGAATAAAAACCCAACTTCGAAATGAAATCCGGAAATTACAACAAGTTCTTAAAGTCACAACAATAATGGTAACGCATGACCATGAAGAGGCGTTGTTTAACTCTGATTATATTGGAATAATGAATCATGGAAAATTATTACAACTGGATAATCCAAAAACCATTTATGAAAAACCCTGCTCATCTTTTACAGCAAATTTTTTAGGTGAAACAAATGTTTTTCCAGCCAAACTCCTTGATATTTCAAAAACCGGAATGGCACATATAAGACCAGAGAAAATAAAAATCGAAGAACAAGCCCGAAATTGTGATTGGAAAAAAGATGCAAAAATAAACGCTATTACATTTATGGGCTGTAATTCCCTGATTGATTTAACAACAACTGAAGGAATCCATTTAAAAATTATATCTCAAAATCCCAATACATTATTAATCGGATCAACAACAACCATAGGAATTGAAACAGAATCGGTTTGGTTGATACCTGAAAACAATGATAAGTCGTGATGATAAAACCACTCACCACCTATCTGTTTATTTCACCAGCATTAACGTTACTAACAACTTTTATTGTTATACCGCTTTTTTTTATGATTCGGGTTAGTTTTTTAAAACCACCTGAGGGTACAGGATTTTATATTCCAGAAACATTTTCTTATATTAACTACCTTTCAATTTTTGATGATTATGGAATTTACATCATAATAAAAACAATTATGTTTGCACTTGAAGTTTCTTTTATTTCAATCATGCTAAGTTTTGGTTTTGCATTCTTTATCCAAAAATCATCAATTTATTGGCGGATAATATTCATCACCTGCTTATTAATGCCAAAAATTGTTAATCCTCTGGTTATAATTTTTGGATTACAACGATTGCTTGGCAATCATGGGCAAATCAATGAATTATTAATGAGCTTGCATATTTCCAATGAGCCACTAAATCTAATCCCAAATCATCTGGGAGCTTTAATTGGAGAGGTATATTTGATTATTCCATTTGCAACATTATTTATTTTTATGCAAATTAACCCAATAACTAAGGAAGTTGAAATTGCCGCAAAAGGATTGGGCGCCAATTATCTTCAAGTATTTAGAAAAATCACAATTCCGTTATGTTATCCAGGATTAATTACAACATGGCAAATGTCAATGGCGTGGAGTTTAGCAGCGTTTAATGGGCCTTTATTCTTGGGAAATCCATCTGATACGACTATCTCATGCGAAATCTACCACCAAACTTTTGAATTAGGGAACTGGCCACTTGCGGCTGCATGGTCAGTCCTTCTTTCTGCGACTACAATTTGTTTCTTGTATTTACCAAGAATTGTAAATATTTGTCTGTCTAAATGGATGACAAAATGAAAAATAAGGTAGCCTCTATCATACTTATTGCAATTTTATACGCGATTCTATTACCAATTTTAATAAGTGGCAGTATGGCTTTTTCACCTGATTCATTTCTCACAATTCCAACCAAAGATTGGACTACTAAATGGTTTATTGAGTTTCTAGATCAAAATCGCTGGACAGAAGCCTTTTTACGATCCTTTTCCATAGCATTAGGCTCAATGTTTTTAAGTTTGTTTGTAGGTTTACCCCTCGCTTACGCAATGACAAGATTAAACATACATTTTAAAAAAACAATTACCACCTTGGTTTTTTTTCCTTTTGCAATGCCACCAATAATTCTTGGAATGGGATCACTCCCAATGTTTTATATGATGCAACTAAACGGTACAAATATGCAAATCGTTTTTATGCACTCCTTATTAATTTTACCAGTTGTTTACCTGATTTTAAAAAACAAACTAGAATCACTAGACTCTCAGATAGAAAATGCTGCATTGGGACTTGGAGCCGGAACCTTTCAATCTTTATGGCTGATCACTCTGCCGCTAATACTTCCTTCAATTGCAACATCAGGAATAGCTGGCTTTGTAATTTCAATGAATGAATCAATGGTTACTTTATTCATGGCAGGACCAACGAATGAAACAATCCCAACTATTACCTGGTCGCAACTAAAACATGCACCAACTCCACTCGTGGCAGTTGCATCAATAATTAATTTATCAATAATACTAATAGTTGCTTTGGGAAGTTATTTTGCAATAACTTCAATAAAAAATTATTTAAATAAGACAAAGTTCACAGAAAAAGCCAAGTCTTAAATATTAGAACCAAGCAACCCAAAAAAGACTAAAAGAGTTAAATATTACTTATCAGCAGAAACTTTCTTCTGATACTCAGATTTTGCATAGACAGGATCCAACAATTTGTCCTTGGCTTGTCGAGCTCGGATTGGATCATTTTTAACCTTATCAAATAAAACAGAAAGATTATAAAGTGCTTTAGCATGCTCATCGACATCTTGATTATATAGGGTATCAACAATAAGAAATGCCCAAAAAGCATCGGAATCTTTGTTCTTTTTAAGATAATAATCACCTAACAAATTAAAAGCTTTACCTCTTGTAAAGTTTTCATCGCTCGAATCAACAACCTTGTTTAAATCAACTTCGATTGTATTCAACTGATCATTAAGCAAATTAGCCTGTGCTTTAACAAGAAGAACCTGCGCACGCCTTGGATCACCCTCGGAAATCAAAGCCTCAACTTCTTTCAACTTAGCCTCTGCTTCAGCCATCCGATTGGTTCGCATCAGCAATTTAAGAACTAAAAAATCAGAATCTGTTTTTATTTCTTGTGGAACACCCGCAAGTTTACCAATACTTTGGTACAGTTTAAGAGCAGCATCAAAATTACCTTTAATCTCCTGCAACTCTGATTCAATTTTAAAAGAACTCAAAGTCATCCAAGAATCAGGGTTATCACTTCGAACGTTACTAAGAGACTTGATCGCGTCTGCAAATACTTCTGGCTTAATTTTAGCCAAATCAGCTTTGACCTTTGCAATTCGAAAATTAAGATACCGGGAAAGCCTAGCATCAGATTTAACTTTTGGTAATAAATCCGCCATATCCTTCAATGATTCTTCATAAAGTTTCAAACGTTCGGCTTCTTTAGTTGCAGGAAGATTAGCCCGAACCTCTTTACCCAAGGCACTTTTTAATTCAATTGAAGTAATAGCAGTACTGGAATAACTAACATTAATAATATCAACAGCAGGAATAAGTTTTGGCGTGGGTTCTTTTTGAATTTTAATAATCAAACCCTTAACACTGTCACCGGTAATCAAACCATTAACTTCGGTTTCACCTTTTTTTGTTTTATCAACATACTTCACAGAATCCTGGCCAAAGACAGAAAATACAAACACAGACATAAAACAAGAACCAAGGAAAAACCTTAAACAAGATTTTAACATTACTTTTTATCTCCCGTCTTGGGTGCCGGATTTCCAGCATCAGTTTTAGTACCAGGAACAGCCCGTTTCACTTTCAAGGCTTCGTAAGCATCTTTAAGTTTACTTTCACCAGCAAACAAATCATTAAATCGTTTTTTAGAATCAATACTGCCAAAATCAGGCTGGGAAGATTCTAGTTTTTCAATCAAACCAGCAGCATCAGACAATCCCTTGGCTTTTTTAGCAGGATCGGCGGAGATATCACCAAATTTATAAAGCCCATAAACCATATGATAATAAGCTTCCAAATATTTTTCCTTGATCTGATTATCACTAGATTTACCAACCAAAGCCTTTACAACCTGACTAGCCATTGTGGAGGAAACGCTATACTTCTCTTGTGACTCAAACAATTTAACTTTTTCCAAAAGACAGTCGATGTCTTTATTTCCCCAACCCGGTGCTTCTTTGGTGCCGATAATTTCGTCCATCAACTTTGCTGCATCATCAAATTTTTTCAGGTACCTCAATTCACGAGCCTGCTGAAGTTGAATACCCTTATAATTAGAAACAGCTTTTGCATCATTAGCATCTTTTGGTTTTTCAGCTTTTTTAAGTAATTCCAACGCTTTCTCATTCAAACCCATGGTTGAGTAATTAATTGAAATAAGCCTAACAAGATCGTTGGTCATTGCTTTCTTTTTGGTTGCGTCTTCCTTGGTTACGTCATCAAGGATGGTAGTAAAACCTTTAATCGCTACTTCAAGACTTTTAGGATCATTCTTTTTGCGAAGCTCCTTAATTTGCTCACCTATCAAAGAGTTAAGCTGCAATAAAACAACATTTGCTGTTCCTGAAGCTTCCGCATCGGAAGATAAATATTGAAGCGCCTTGACAACTTTACGAGCTTTCTCAATATCTCCAATTGAGATATTTGCCTGCAAAGCCATACCAAACAACGCTGAGCCTAGCTGTAAATTTTGTTTAATTTCAGGAGTCTTACCCTCACTTGCGTTCTCAACCAAAGGTTCAAGTAATTTAGAAACCTCAGCAAGTTTTGATTGATTGAA
>CAZYAY010000001.1:81356-168987 GCA_964646215.1 uncultured Candidatus Kuenenia sp.
TCTCAACCAAAGGTTCAAGTAATTTAGAAACCTCAGCAAGTTTTGATTGATTGAAGCTGACATTTGCAAGACCATAAAGAGCGAACAGTTTAAGGTTTCCAACATTATTAGCAATGGCTTTTCGAATCTCATCATCTTTGGCCTGATCCATATCAAGGCGATTGTTAGGCTTTGCAATTTCTAAAGATAAATGTTCTGAAAGTTTTTGCAAATCAACAAAACGCTTGGCCGTATAATATTCTCCACCAAGCTTTGCTTTTGCAATAAAATACACTTTAACCAAGGATGGGTCAGAACCATCCAAAGGAAAGGGAATTGATTCAAATGCCTTGATCGCTTTTAATCGATTTTTACCATCTTTGGTTTCACCCTCCGCAGCAAGAGCTGCATTTCCAAGTTCATACATACAGAAGGGAAAGCCCTGATAAGAGGGAGTAACCTGTTCCAGAGTTGAAACGGCTTCATTATATTTTTTATCCTTAACCATGAACATCGCAAGTTGATGGCGAGCATTATCACCAGGGGTATCAGTTGGCCATCTTTCCATCATCATTTTAGCAAACATAGCCATATCACTTTGAGCGGCCTTGACCTTATCTTCAGAAGCACCCGCTTTTTCTAATTCTGCTAGTTTTTGAGTAAAAGCGCCTAAAGTGTAAAGGGAAGTAGTTGAAGCCTGTGAAGACCTTGGATCATCGATCACAAATTGTTTACCAACTGAAATCGCGTCATCAAATTGTTTTTCGTTTAAATAGTAAAAAGCAAGCATTGCACGGGCATTATTAACTTCATACTGATTAACACCGGAACCTTTTTTCATCGTATCTTTGGCTTCTTTAGTCTCGAGGCCCTGCTTAAGAGCCGCAATAATGGTTTCCGCATGGCCCTTTCTTTTCTTTTCTAGATCATCAGGATTCGTGTTCTTTCCTTCTTCAGCAATGATCTGTGATATTTCATATTGGGCTCTTGTAAAACAATCCTCAAAAGATTTTAAATCTGAAACTTTTTTGGTAAAAGCGCCTTGCTCTTTCATGAGGCTGATTTTCAAATTTCTTGCCTCGTCAGTAAACTCATTTTCAGCTTGTTCAATTTCAGTTAATTGCTTGCGGGCAAGGGTAAGCAATTCAGCCTTCCTCTGGGGATTCGAAGCAACTGCTTTGCCTCGATATTGCTCGATATAACTTTTAGCCAGCAACATGCGAATCCCGTAACTTTCAGGGGTTTTCAAATACGATTTATAATCTTCAAGCCATTTATTACTGTTGTTTTGGATAATTTTATCAACATCTTTTTCGGTGGGATCGGGCGCATCCTTAACCACTTGAAGATAGAAGTACCGGGCCAACCGTTTGGCATCATTAGCAGCCTTATTAGTTGGAGGAACAGTAAGAATTTCGATAAGCTTTGGCCTGGCTTTCTTGGGTTCGCCATTCTCCATCAAATACAAAGCAATCCAAGCTTTGGCTTTCCAGGTTTGGGGATCTGTCTCAGGGCGATTAGCAAGCTTTTCCATTTCTTTTATAGCTTCAGTAATCACATTCGCCCTAGCAAGCCGATCCTTATCCTTACCGGTATCAATAATCGATTTGGCTTCATCGTAGAAGGTTAACGCAACATCCATCTCACCACTCGATATTTTTTCGGTCAAAGATTTTGATTCTGCAAGTTCTGCAGGCGACATACCTGTAAGGGTTGCAAGTTTATCCTGCATTTCTTTGATTGCACTTTTCATCTGCAACCTTGAATCCAAAATCAAAGCTTTTGCTTCATTACCTTTTGCAACCTTTTCATCGTTGGTACGAAGGGAAGAAATTTCAGAAATCTTGGTTTTCGCCATTTGAATCGACAAACTTGCGAGGTCTAATTTAGCTTCCGAAACCCTTGCACTCTTAGGATTTTCATTAATAAATTTTTTAATCTCAACCATAACTCCCTGATAAAGTTTCTGCCTGCGAGTTTTATCAGGTTCAGCAATGGCTTTTGATAACTGAGTCCGGGCGATTTCAAGCGGGATGTTGGCTTTCAATTCTTTAGATGCGATTTTATCAAGGATTTTCAGATAATCCAAAGCAAGATCGACATCGCCCCTTTTTCGCAACCCATCCACAAAATCCAAATCAATTCTTTCTTTGACCGTTTGGGCAAAAACAAGAATAGGAGCAACTAATATTAAACAAAGAAAAATCGCTACAATTCGTTTCATGACAATCCAACCCATACATAAAAAGTAAAACAAGAAAAACGCTGCGTTCTTTAAGGACTCCAACAGCTTAGTTTTATTATTTCAAACGGAAGTCGATTGGCATAGCAAAAACCTAAAAAACGGTTATAAACTTTATTTCTTCCTAATATTTTTATCAGCAGATAGAGCTATGCCAACATAACCAAATGATTTTTCTGGATTAGCAGTTTTATTCAAAAAAGGCTTAAACCAATAAGTATTTTTGGGATTCATCCCAGTATACCGATAGGCCAAAGATTTACTCAACGAAGCAGTTTCCATCTTATTGGCATCCTCCAATACCGCGGAAGATATGTCCTCCTTGCCAAGAAATGAAGCAAGTAATAACCGCGATTTAATTTGCTTGTAATCATTCATGGCTTGAGGAACCTTTTCTGCTGCTTTTACCCAAGATTCAGAGGAAATCTTCAAACTTTGAGATATTGTTGCAAGTAATAAATAGGATTGAACGCTTTCAATGTTTGGCATTACCCCCTCAGTGACGATACGGTCCAACTCTTCCTTTAATACAGAGGCATCTTTACCAAGAACTGATGCAAGTAAAGAAACTTTAGACAAGATACTTAAGCGAAAAACCCCATCAGTGTTTTTAAAATTTGCAGAACTGACTAGATTTCCCAAATTATCTTCGATCAAATTAACGCAAAACAAGCAAAATATATCAGTTTCGTTGTTAGAGTCTTTAGCATAATTAAATGGTAAAGGCTTATCCTTCTCAGCAAGGGTAAAAAACGCCGCAGCGAAAGGGGAAACCGGAGTAGTGGGGGCAGATGTATAACGGGCGCGGATCGTTTCCAAGATTTGCCTGCATGCATCCATCTTTTGGGCTTTAAACAATTCAATTCCAACAATAGCGTAAAAATCAGATTGGTCATCAATTTTTTTGTCTTTGGCAACTGGAGAACCCGATAACACCTGGGAAGCAAACGCAACAGCGCGATCAACTTCACCGTTTGATATGAATGATAAAGTCGCCTCTTTTAATGCCAGGAGTTTGATTTCAGGAATAGTAAAAGATTCGAAAGGCTGTTTTAAAAACTTCTGTACTTCATCCCACTTAAGTTTTTTATTATCGCGGACATCATCTTTACCACCACCCAGCTCCACGATTACCCTGCATAATTCAAGCAATGCAAAGTCCTTTTCAACAGGCGAGCTAGGCTTGTCCAAAAATGCCAACGCAGACTGAAGGATCTTTTTAATTTTTTGAACTGGAACATCTTGACTTTCCGCAAGCAAATATGCGGCAACACCAGAAAGAAGAACCGATTTTACCTCACCAGACGAATTAGCAAGCTCACCGCTTTTTACACTAATTTCGATTTTGGCAATTTGTGCATCTTCATTGACTTTTCCCCGATAAGAACTCCAATAAAGGAAACCTAATAATCCAAAAACAAGAACACCCAACACCATTACAGCACGTTTTATTTTTTCAGCACGGGTTAATGGCTCGTACTCTTCAACAATAGCTCCTGCCTCAAGCAATGAATCACGCGAAACGGTATCCATGGTGGAATTCCATGTACCTTCAAGCTCTGGTTCTTCTTTTCGTAAAGCCCCAGCGGGTCGTTTATCTGGCTGTTTTTTCCAATTTGGGCCTGCCTTTTTTACAGGTACGGGCATGGGAACTTTAAGAATTCTTCTACAAAAAGGGCAGGGCGTCTGTTTTCCACCTAAATCTAATCCAACTGAAACTTTCTCATCACAAAATGTACATTCAAATTGAATGAATTGAGGAATCTCCTCATCTTCCTGTTTTTTCTCTTCAAGAGCCAATGCAGCCATTGCTTCGAGGTCTTGGTCTGCCTGGCTTTTAGTTTTTACAGACGTTTGTGGCTTGGAATTTTCCGGGGGTGCGCCATCCCCTGGTAAAGCGGGTATTAATATAGGAGCTTTGCAACTTGGACAGGGAATAGTCTTTCCTGCAAACTTATCTGCAGCTTTGAATTTTTTTTTACAAGCTTTACAAGAAAACTGAACAGGCATGTGCCAAGGGCCTCCGGATTCAACCTAAAAAAGAAATTTCAAAGTTTTACCTTTTCATCGGATAACAGGAAGTGCAAATTTCTTTTCAAGGGTGCCAAGCCCCTTTTCCACTTTCAAGTTTCCACTTTGAGCTTCTTCGATTTCCCATTTTTCAACTTCTTCGAGAAGAGCGTCAACCATTTCACTTTCGAGAACATGACGCACAATTTCACCCCGTTTAAAAATCACACCCTTTCCTTTACCAGCTGCAATACCTAGATCGGCTTCACGTGCTTCGCCGGGGCCGTTAACGATACAGCCGAGGATGCTTATTTTTATTGGTGTTGTTTTTCCTTTAAGTCGATTTTCAACTTGGGCAATGATACCTTCGAGATCGATTTCAAGCCTACCACAGGTTGGGCATGCAATGAGTTCAGGTTTACGAACCCGCCTTTGGGTTGCTTGAAGAATGTCAAATGCAGCCTGGATTTCAGGGACGGGATCACCCAGCAAACTTATTCGGATGGTGTCACCGATCCCATCAAGCAACAAAGGGGCCAGTCCACAGGCAGATTTTGTTACAGCATAGGGGGGTTTACCAGCTTCAGTAATACCAATATGGGTAGGGTAATCCGCCTGCTTTGCAAACATGCGATAAGCTTCAACCGCAGTTAAAACGTCACTTGATTTTAATGAAACTATAATATTTCTAACGCCTTCAGATTCAGCTATTTCAAGATAACGAAGCGCGCTTTCAACCATTGCGGGAGGACAGGGAAACCCATATTTTTCCACAAGTTCTTTTTCCAAGCTTCCAGCATTAACTCCAATACGAATAGGCAGGCCTTTCTCCTTGGCTTTCCGAAGGACTTGCCGATATCGATCATAACCACCAATATTGCCAGGATTAATCCGAATCTTATCGATTGGATGATCCATTGCCTGGAGTGCCATTTTGTAATCAAAATGAATATCGCAGATTAACGGGATGCCAATTTTTTTCCGAATCTCACCCAATGCATGGGCATCTTCAGCCTTCGGAACAGTAACCCTTACTAATTCACAACCAGCTTCTTCAAGCGCATGAATTTGCTTAATCACTTCTTCCACAAAATGAGTATCGGGGGTCGTCATCGATTGAACAAGAATGGGGTTATTACCGCCAATCACGCGGTTGCCAATCATCACTTCACGAGTTTTATGCCTGGTAAAAGGGTGCGTATAAGACATATTAATGGAGTCCTTTCATTAAGGGAATTACTATTCTTCCATGATCTGCAGTATATACGAAAGTAATGATCTTCCCAAACACAAACATAAGCTAAGTTAAACCAAGTACCAATTATTTTCCCACGCAAAAACGACTAAACATTCGATCCAAAAGATCATCAGTGAAAACGTGTCCGGTAATCTGGCCTAGATTTTCAACTGCTTCCCTTAATTCGAGCGCCAAAAGCTCCAAGGGTTCCTCATAAAGCACACAATGGTGGGCCCGCCTCAGATTATCAAGACACAAGTTGGCGTACCCATGTATTCTTGCAAGACCTGAAGCAGATGCAGAACCGTTTTTTTGGTGTACAAGTTCAATAATACTTTTTTGTAAAACATCAATACCCTGTAAGGTTGCAGCACTGGTATGGATCCAATCATCAGGTCCAAGACATATATCGCTCTTTGTAGCCACTTTAAGCAAAGATTTGTTATCGGTATTTAAAAAGAATCCAAGAAAATGTTGATGATCTTTATCGGCACAATAAAGAACAACATCGGAAAGACTTATCTCCTTGGATGCAAAAACCTGAGCCTGTTTTTCAATAAAATTTCGTCCATCTTCAATACCTGGAGCGTCAACAAGTTCAAAAAAACAATCCTCCCAATCAATTCTGGAGGTGACAAGATCTCTGGTAGTGCCAGGAATTGGGCTAACAAGAGATTTTTGCCCTTTGACTAAAACATTAAATAATGAAGATTTACCAGCATTAGGGGGGCCCACAATGACAACACGAACTTTTTCTTCACCAACTCCACGGGATTGAAGCTTCTTAACTAAAACGATTAATTGTGCCAGCATATCCCCAAGTACAAGTAAAATCGCATCGGAACTTATAATTTGAATGTCTTCAGCAGAAAAATCCAGATTAGCCTCAACATCCGCAAGCAGATTAAGCAAATCATCCTTTACCTTGTGCAAAGGGTCAAAAACACCACCAGCAAGTTTACCCAATGCTTTATTAAGGCCGTCAGGAGTTGAAGCTTCAATTACCTGATGAATTGCATCTACTTGCGAAATATCAAGTTTACCATTAAGAAAAGCCCGAAGAGTGAACTCCCCTGGGTTAGCAGGCCTGAAGCCTTGTTCAAACAGTTTTGAAAACACAAAATCAACAACCCACGAATTTGAAATAACATGCAATTCAATAACATCCTGGCCAGTGTAAGAAGAAGGAGATTTCCAAAAATAGCAATCAATATCAATAGAACGATAATCGTCCAAAAATAGGGTGGCAACAGCCAGTCCTTTGAAAACATCAAGAAATGAAGATTTAAATAGAAGAAAAGAGGAAACTCGCTCCAAAGCATTATCGCCGGTAATACGAATAATCTGCCTTGCGCCATAACCCGCTGGTGAGGAGCAGGCACAAATCAAGTCATGCGAAAGAAGAATTTCCCGTTTCAAAATAGTCAGCCCCGAACACGGGTTATTTTTTCTCAGCTTGTTTTAAAATATCATTGAACCAATCGCGCCAACGGTCAAGGGTGGTTTTTTCAGCATTAGTTTTTTCCTGCGCCTTATTGGAAAGCTCTTTTCTTGAATTCTTTGCAGACTTTCCATTGCTGGAGGAATCAAATTTAGAAATGTCAGCACCATTGGACGAAGCTAGTAGGGGTTGTTGACCAGGCTTGGATTTAGGAAGTAATTTCCTTTCCGCAAGGCCCCATAGACTGCTTGCAACAAAGTAAATGCAAAGACCAGCAGCAACCTTATAAAACATGAAACCCATAAAGACCATCATGTAGGTCATCATTTTTTGTTGTGCTTCCTGTTGCTCATCCGTAGGCGGAGGAGTAAACATTTTCTGCTGTATAACCATCAGGACAATTGCAAAAATGGGAAGTAAGTTGAAGTAAGGTCCAAGGTAGAAAAATCCACCATAATCTTCAGGATTACTGATCAGAGGAATCGAAGTCCCCCAATTAATCAACATGTCTGGGGCGGCCAGATTTATAATCCAAGTAGGCCAGAAAGTCGCAAGGCGAAAATGAATACTTTCCTGCAAGGCAAAATAAAGACCCATAAAAACAGGCATTTGAATGAGTACAACCCAGCAGGTACCAAAAGGATTGACATTATATTTACGATATAATTCCATCTGGGCCAGGCCAATAGCCTGCTTATCACCCTTAAGTTTCTCCTGCATCTTTTTCAACTCAGGCGCAAGCTCCTGCATCTTCATACTCATAATCGCCTGCTTCCGGCTTAATGGAAACATCAGGCCTCGAATAAGTATGGTAAGAAAAATAATACAAAGGCCAAAATTAGGGATGAGCAGATAAACCTTCCATAAAATCCAATGCATCATATTGGTGCATTTAATAACAATATCTGTCCAAAAAATTGAGGCGCAAAAGGAACCAATCCAACCCGGGGATTGATAATCGGTCATCGTGTTTAAACCAAGTTTATTCGTATAGCGCGAAACCTGATCAGAATTGACCATCGCGTTTTTACTAAAGTCACCAAGCAAGCTAGTTTTCACAGGCCCGTTATAAAGCAAATATTTATGAACAACAGGTTTTCCAGCAACAATATTAAACTGCTTGGAAGTAAGCCTTACGGTAATGTCATTATCAAATAATGGTTGCGCCTGAGTTTCTTTACGAACATCGATAACAGCATACATTGGCTTTTTATCGGGAGTTGCCAAGTGCCTGTAATAAACAGCTATTTGCCTTCCCAAACCAAACTGCGACTCCATCTTTTCGAATGATTCCCTGCTATCGAACCAAAAAGTCTCATCTTTACCATCGATACGAAGATTAAGATTACGATTGACAGGATCAATTTTAGAAATCACGCCCCGGGCAAAAGTTGCTTCAAGTGTGGGACGAACTTTCTCGATGATTTTTTGATCAGGCTGATCCTCATCAACAACAACCATGGAGGAAAAATACTGGATTGCCACACCAGCGTAACGAAACCAATGATTTAATTGATTGTTTGCAAGAACTTCACTGCCGCCCATCCAACTAGCAATCTGCCTGGCATCCTGAAGATCACGGTAAACATTATTACGTTCATCAACCTGTGCAATCAGAGCATTTCGAAAAATATTAGTGTACCAATCACCTTCAACAGGAAGCCTACGAGGGCCGGTAACCTGATACCGAAAGGGGGTTGTACCAGTATCTTCGGTGGAAAAAACCAATTCCATCCCAACATGATAATCGTTTTTAGAGAGAGTGAAAATTTTGGTGATAAGAATGTTTTGCAATTTGGTTTCAAAAACAAGTTTTTGGGTGGTAATTTTCCTGCTATCAACTTCCTCGGTGGGGCCGGATACTATTTTCCATTGAACATTCCCCAAAAGATCCAAGGGTTGGTCACCAAATTGATCTTTAAAATCAAAATGGTATAGATAATTAGCACCAGCATGCCAGCGGTTTTCCAAGGGAATCAAATCTAAACTTTTAGGTTTTTTCTCAATCTGATTTTCCCAAACGGGACGGCCAAGATTGTCGGCTTGCTGAAATTTATTTAGAACTACTTTGCGAACACAAGCACCAAATGAATCAAAAGTAAGACCAAGATGAAACCCTGACGAAGAATCTTCACTTCCAAGGGTAACGAAATTCCCTTGTTCTTTGAAAGGAGCAAGGGCAAAACCACTTTCATTTTCATTAATTTTAACCGGGAGTTTTTCACCAACAGCATCCTTGACTTCGGGGATTTTTTTTGGGGTAGGCCACATGGATTCACGGATTTGAATCCATGCTGCAAAAAGCAGGAAAGATGCTGTAAAAAACAAAAGGAAATTCTTGTTATTCTTCATATTTATATTGAATGGATTTAGGGAGAAAAAAGTATATTAATTCGCCTGTTCTTTAACTAGCGACCTTCCTTCAGACGATCACCAAGAAAATTTTCCAACTCGGGAATGGCATAAATCTTATTGGCTGTAATCTCAAAGTCATACGGGACTCTGCGATAGGTAATTCGATTATTTTCGAGAATAACATAACAAGATTTTGGATTACTATCACGAGGTTGTCCAACCGAACCTACATTACATAATGTTTTACGATCATCAAGCAAATACGAGAAATCAAATTCTTCCGGGCTTTGAAATTGATAAAGGTCGGTACCTTCCTGCTGAACAAAAATCCCAGGCACATGAGTATGACCTTGAAAACAATATTTGCCAACGAGGGAGAAAATTCTTTCCATTTTCCTGTTATTATAAATATCTTCGGGAAAAACATACTCATTTAATGGGTTTCTAGCAGATCCATGAACAAAAAGCAGTTCATCCTCACGATGCAAACGGGGACGAGCAGAAAGAAAATCCCAACGTTTAGCCCGGTCAGCATGGGAACCACCCGTTTCCAATTGTTTCCTTGTCCAAAATATGGCTCGCTCAGCAGAGGGATTAAATCCATCAGGATCAAATAATGCACCCTGATCATGATTACCCAAAAGTACCACCTTGCAATTCATGACCAAATCAACACATTCACATGGATTAGGGCCGTACCCCACAACATCACCAAGGCAATAAATCTCATCAACGCCCTGAGACTCGATGTCTTTAAGAACATTTCGAAAGGCTTCAATATTTCCATGAATGTCGCTGATGATCGCTTTTTTCACATTTTCACCAACCAATTTAGAAACTAGTGCGGTCCACATACGATGCCGCATCTGTACAAACATTTATCTTAGATGATTTATACTGTTCTGCCATCGTTTTAAACACAATAAGTCCGGACTAACCTTTAAGTTATATTAATTTCCTATTTTTATTCTGGTTCCCTGTTCAAATGATTCCAAGGTAATTTCTGGAAAAATCTCAGTTACTTTGCGTGAATCTAAATTACTTAAGTCCTTTCTGCTGGGCACTTTACCTTCAATCGCAAGTGCATATCGCCCTTCGGCTGGGCAATCCAAATCAATTAAATGCTCAAAAACAGCAAATGTCTTGTTTCGAAATATACAAAATGGATCATTTCCTGTTTCTTTAACAACTAAAAATTGATCTGCAAGCTTGCGACCGGGCAGTGGGTTTTCATTTAAAAGATACAGTACATTCAATTTAGCCTTCGCCTTGGGGGCGGTTTCCCCTTCAACTGTAGACGTAGACCACTCAACCCCTTCCCGCCATCGTACCCGGACTCTGATCCTTTTGCCTTGCGGAATCTTATCAAGTATTTTCCCATCTTTTTCAAATTGAATTAACAGTCTTTCATCAGCCCACTTGTCGATCGAATTACTCTTTCGGAATTCCATCATTCCATTAAGATTCGAATCAGAAAAAGAACCGCTCCACGAAATGCGGTCAAATAAGGAATCAGGCATCAGCCACGCGGCAGTTTTAAATTTTGAATCATCTGAAAAAAGAGAAAGAGCTGCATTCTGATACGCAGGAAGTTGAGCCGAAAAATTTTCTAAAACAACAAATAATTTATGTGATTTGAACTCCATCAATTGTTCACGGAGTTTCAAAATACGATTTATTTTCTCATGGAGGTCACGATTGTCCTTATCCCATTTTGTTTTTTTTTCCTTATAAGCTTCCCTTCGTTTTACGATTTCAGGATCTTCACCAAACTGATCAATTAAAAATGCCCTTTCAGATTGAAGATATTGGTTATCGCCCGCAAGAAACCTTTTAGCAATATCGGTTTCTGAATAACGGGCGAGCAAAGAAAAAGAAGCTTTTAAATCACGATTGGCAAACCCAGCAACCTCATCCAACATACTTGGAACAGCGGGGTCAGTTCTAACAAGAACAATTTTCGTACCAGGATAAATTTTCGCAATCTCCAGTGCTTTTTTAGTATGAAATCCAATTTCACCTTCAATTTTGGAATAAGGCATTTCTTGCATTGCGAAATCCCGTATTTGAGTAAGATCAACCATCTCTGCTTGTGTTTGAATTTCGCCAAAAGCTTTTTCCCAACCTAAAAACTCGGTGCCAATAATTGCAATTGATGCAGGTGCGCCAACGCCACGCAGATTACGGGACGGTTGACCTGCCCCCTCATTCGAAAAAATATTCAATAGATTACCCTGCTTGATCGTGTAATCGGTTTTAATTTGTGTTTCTGCAGGAGTCACAAACATTACCGATGGAAGCGCTGCAAGATTTTTGATGGAAGCCGGGGTTGCAAGAATTTCAAATAAGGCACCACTTGCACCTTCAACAATAGCATCGTTAAGGTTGGCGAATAATTCATTAATTTCGGTTTGGCCTGGGGGTTGATGATTTAAAATCAACAACCATTTTTCAGGTTTCTGCTCATTACCCTCGAGTTTTTTTCTTGCTGCAGGGCTCATTTTACGCAAAGAAACTTCTTTAAACTCCTCGAGAACTCTAGGCTTTACCAAAGGCCAGTCAGAATGAACCTTTACTAATCGAGGAAAAGCAAAAGGAGTTACAGAAACGCCAGCAGTTCTTAGTGCCTCTGGAAATATTTTAGTGTCAATAATCGGCAGTGTTTTTCCAATCAAGTTTCCAGTTATCCGAGTAAATAATTCTGAGTTATAGGAAACAGCATCGATGAATCCAACTTTAGACAGACTATTCTTAACATCTTCCCAAAATTCAAGTTGTTTCTTGTTTTGCATATATTGAGGAAACACAATTTCAATTCTAACCGGATCTTCCGATTTATAAGGGTCTTCACTTCCAACCGGCCAAGTGGTAACCGAATAAATCCACCTCGGATTTATACACTTGCTTTCCCTGCCTATCGGTATGGTGCCATCAATTGAACTTGCATTTTCATCTTGCAATTTTTCAAATAGATTTTCATCAGTTGAGCTAAACCCAGTCGCCTTAAGAAATTTAAGCAACTCGTCGACTTGCCTTAATCTTTCAACGCCATAAACTTGGATTCTAAATTTGACCCTAACATTTACTTTATCTACTGGGACGGGTGCATCTTGCCCCATCAAAGAAATCGGCAAAACAAGCAGGATCAGAAGAAAGGTTATTAATTTCTTATTCATCTCAACTTCTCGTTATCAGTACAAAACAAACCAATCTATTATGACATGTGATTTTAAGGTAGAGACGTCTTAATTCTGGTAATCATAAAGTAATTTAATGCTCGTAAAGGAAATACCATGAAATTCGGTCAGGGACAAAAAGTTATCATCACCGGTGCATCAACAGGTATTGGTAGGGCGATAGCGAAAGAATTAGCTAAAGCTGGGGCTCAAGTCGGACTTCTTGCAAGAAGAGAAGAACTTCTTTTAGAACTTGTAAATGAAATACAAACCCTTGGTGGCAAAGCTTTTTACAGGGTTGCAGACATATCCGAACGGCATGAAACATTGACTGGGATTTCCGAGTTAATCCATTGCATGAACGGTGTAGATATTCTTATCGCCAATGCCGGCGTAGGGGCGCCAACAACAATCCAGCCATTTAATGTTGAAACACAGGAAAAAATGATCAAGGTAAATTTACTAGGTGTTATTTACTGCATTGAGGCTGTTTTACAAACCATGCTCGATTCATGCAAAGGCCAGATCGTTGCGATTTCGAGCTTAGCAGGGTTTAAAGGACTGCCAGGGGAGTCTGGTTATACCGCTTCCAAAGCTGGCCTTAATACATTCATGGAAGGAATGCGCATCCAATTGCGACCAAAAAATATTTATGTCAGCACCATTTGCCCTGGCTTTATAAAAACCCCCATGACGGAAGTCAATGACGAAAAAGACATGCCTTGGTTAATGGAAGCAGAAACAGCAGCAAAGATAATAATCAAGGCCATCAGAAGAAAAACAAAAGTTCTCCGATTTCCTTGGCAAACTTCTTTACTTATGCGAATTACGGGCATGCTGCCTGATTGGGTGGTCGAGCGTGTAATGAAAAAATACAACGAGAATCCGCCAATGCCTAAACACCCACTTTAGATTAGCGGAATTATTTCCCTGTTCGAGAGGCGATCTCAGCGAACAAATGAGCCATCGACTTCATAAGTTTTATCCAATCGCCTTCGTGTAAACTTTCGTTTGGGGCATGAGCGTTACTATCGGGGTCTTCAATCCCAAGCAATAGGGCAGGGGCCCCACCCAACAATTCCACCAAAGGCCTTACAAACCCAATTGTGCCACCACATCCGATTCCAACCGGCTTGGTTTTAAATCCTTTTTCAAGTGCAGCAATCGCAGCTTCAAAGGCAGTGCCCCGGGGGTCAGTCATCCACCAATCAACGGAACTACCATGAGCGGTCACCTTGACTTCCACTCCCCAGGGAGCATCGGAAGTAAGAGCTTTGCGCAATAATTCTTCAACAACCTTTGGGTCTTGATCTGGAACAATCCTGCAACTTACGAGCGCCGAAGCTGTGGGCAGGACTTGGTTGGACGCACCCTTAATATTGCTTGCTTCAATAGCAATAACAGTGACAGCAGGATGGCGCCAGGTTTGTTCGTAAATACTTTTTCCTTTTTGCAAAGCAAACTTAACATGATCAGGAACACCCAATGATTTCCTTAAACCATCAGAATCGACGGGCAGCGATTCGATCACTTTTCTTTCTGCATCGGTCAGGGGTTTTACAGAATCATTAAAACCAGGAATTGGAATCGGCCCATCTTCCCAACATAACCTTGATAAAACTTTGGTAAGGGCAAGTGCTGAATCAGCAAAAGCCCCCCCCGCCATGCCTGAATGCACCGGTATCAAAGCACTTTTCACCTCTACAAGCAAAGTAACGATGCCACGAAGTGAATAAGTAATTGATGGCAAACCAACCCTGATATTTTCCGTGTCACAAACTACAATGATATCGGCTTGGATACGGCTACGGTTTTCACTGAAGAATTTGACAAGGTTTTTCGACCCCACTTCTTCTTCGCCCTCTACAAGCATTTTTATATTTACAGGTAGTTTACCTGAAGTTTTAAGCCAGGAAGCAATAGCTGCAAGTTGAGCAACAGTAGCTCCCTTATCATCAGCGGAGCCCCGGCCGAAAAGTCGGCCTTCTCTTGAAGTTAATTCCCAAGGCGGGCTAAGCCAAAGATTTTCATAATTGATGGGTTGCACATCATGATGCGAGTAAAGAAACAAGGTGGGCTGATTTGGCGCGCCCAACCATTCGCCATAAGCAAAAGGATTTGAGTCGCCCGTCCGAAGAATTTCAACATTGTTAAGTCCCGCCTTTTTCATTTGCAGGCAAACAGCTTCAGCAGAATGTTCAATTTCTTTTTGATGCTCACCATCCGTACTAATACTAGGAATCTTGACCAAATCCCCAAGGTCAGAAACAAGGTTGGCATGATTGCCATCAATCCATGCTTCAGCATTTTTCAACTCAGTTTCAAACATAATAAATCCCCATGGTTAAAAGCCAAGCAATCCGATGATCTTTGGTATAAATACCATGCATCCAATAATGGAGGTGAAAACACTGGCAAGCAAAACTGCACCTGCGGCAATATCTAAAACCTCAAAGTGGCTACCCCTGATATCCTCAGGTAAAATCGCATAAAGCATTTCGATCGAACTATTCAAGAGTTCTACCACCAATACAAACCCAATACAACCTATCAGCAAAGACCACTCAAACATATCGCATCTCAAAACAACTGCAAAAGCGACCACCATTGATGCAAAGAAAAAGTGGACAAAAAAACTGGAATGGCCCCGCATACCAAGTTTCATACCTTTGAAAGCACAATGAAACTTATCTTTCCAAGGCCTTTTCATTTTTTTGCGTTCATCAGCATCCACAGGTAAATCGATCCTTAATCCTAGGAGTGAAATATAAATTCCACTAGCAAATGCCAATATTAGCAAATAATAACAAATGATTCATAAAAAAGAAATGAATGAGAATTATCGGGCAAGAACGCTGCCATTATTACCAAAATTACTAGTCGGGCCAACAAAACGCCCACCACCCGAAGCAATGGTCGGAAGAATCTCAAAAGTAAAACCAAAATTATCCTGCATTGCATTATAGGTAAAACCAAGGCTGACCTGAAGATCGGTCCCAACTCTGGTAAGAACGAGGGAATTGCTCACACTCTGAAAAGTGGCAAAATCGTAAGTACTACTGCCAGTAATGGCATACTTTGGACTAAAAATGTAAGTTGCAGCGCCTGTAAGAGCCTTACTTTCCACAGGTTCAATACTTCGATAACCAAGATAAAAATTAGTGCGATCAGATCGGTTTAAATAACTACCCAAGGTAAATACCCTTGCACCGTTATCCATTGGGTCCATCCAACCGGTACTCGTAAAACTAGTTCGGTCACCGATATTCCAGAGATAATCATATTGAAGGAAAGCGAGATAATTTCCAAAATTATCTGTGTTCTTTTCAGGAAAAAATGAACCAGAAAGATCAAGAACCATCCAATCAACAATATGCTGGCTACCAGGAAAACCACGTTTGGTCTGCAAACGCTGCCTGATATCTCCTTGAATCACTTGAATCTGGTTAAGCGTATCGATGCGGGTATCGATAGTTCTACGAATAGCATAAATCTGCGGATCAAAATAAGGATTATTAGTCGTAAGAAGATTGCTGTTAAATGCGTTGGGATAAATTGTCGGTTGATTCCGGATATCACGCAAAGCCTGATCAGAAGCATCATCATTCAAGCGGTCAAGCTGTGCAAAATTCGAGTATTGAGCAGAAGAAGCAGCATTAAAGTAGTTGATACTATTTACAACTTTATGATTAATCCCATTCACGTTAAAAAGATCAGATTTAAAATCTGGGTATGCAGCAGTAAAAGGCAAACTGGCACGGACACCACCGCCCCCCCAGGCTCTGCCTAAGGTATCACCTGAAAGATCGTTGGTATAAAGCGCAAGATCACCCTTGATATAAGGGCTTACTTTAAGACCACCCAAATTAAACGGCGCACTTAATTCTTCACTTACATTGAATCTACCCGTGCTATTTTCAACGTCTGTAAGAGGACTAACAACTGGGGTACCATCATTGGTAATCAACAAATTACCGTAGGCTGCACCGCCCCAGGTACTTGAAGTGAAAATGTCAAACAATGGCTGGCCTAAAATAAATCCATCAAGTCGTGGTAGCCAATTTGTTTCATTTATCCAAGGACGAGTTCTGACCTCACCTAAAACATACCAACCCATGTTCTGATCTGTTTGCCTGAGGTAGGCCCAAGTATCTTGATTTATTCCATTATCCCACTCAGGTTTGTAAAACTGTTCAATATAGTTACGGTCGCTTATCGCAGAACCCTGCCCAAGAAAAGTAAAACCATTGGGTATATCAGAAATCCCTTGGCGCCAAAGAATCCTTCCTCGATACTCAGGATGAGGTTCGCCCACTGTGCGGCCACCACCAAGATTATCTGCTCCGTTATCTATGATGCCTGAAATCTTTGCGAGGCCATTAACTTTACCTGGAATGCCAAAAAAATCAGGTGCCAAATAGTCAAAGTCTGAGCCCAAACTGGGACCACGCTTGGTCAAATAATCGAGATCAAAACGCCATCTTGTATTCTCGTAAGGCTGAATACCCAAAAGATCAAACGCATTAAGCGTAAGACCGAACTGACCACCAAATATATTGCTAAAGCCTAAATTGACCCCCTCGATGGGCCCCAGTGGATCACGGCCATCACCCTGAAGGTAAGGCAGATAGAAGACGGGAAAGTTTTCCAACTCGATAAACATATTTTTGGCACGCACGTAACTTTCTTTCTGATCTAGCTCCTGCTCTGTATTGCGATCTACAAATCGTTTGCCAAAAATAGAAAGCTTGGGAATCGTTCGTTCTTCGATCGTGGCTTCTGCAACATAAATTTTCAAGCCTGGGTCAGCAGGCATCTTGCTAGAAAAAACTTCTGCTTTAACAACTTTATATTGATTGGCTGCAAGCTGCTGTATTTCCTTTGCACGAACAAATAAAGGATCAGTAAGTTTTGGCTGGTAAAACTCCAACTCACCATTCAGCGCAACTGCAGTATTACGGCCGATGTCATAGTAAACCTCATCAGCGCGTATGATTCGAACTTCGCCAGCATCAGATCCTTTTTTATTCCCTGGTTTTGCAGGATCTTGTTGCCTTACTTCAACATGTCCGGAAAGATATAATTCCAATTCTTTGCCCGATTGATTGGTTTTATTCTTAAGATTACCAATAATTTCCTGCGGATTCGCACCTTTTGTCCAAATAACTAATCTATCAGCCTCAATATCAACCAACCCAATACCAGCAACATCCTTGACATTCATAATAACGCCACCAGAAACAATAACCGCCTGCTCACCGTTTGCCAAAGGCTCCATTCTGATATTAAAACCAGAGGAACCTCGAGGCGAAACGCTGTATTGGCGTGGCGGAGTATCAACACCTGAAGCTGTAATAGGCAAAGCAATCCCGCCGGGTATCCCAATTGGGGGAGCAACTGGAATAGTTCCAGGAAGGGGATTCTGTAAAACAGGAGCTTGATTAACCGGGGCTGGATTATTTGGGGCTAACCCTGGATTATTCTGATACGAAGTTGTGACAAGTGCAGGGGCGGCTGGCGTAACAACCGGCAAAACAATTTCGGGTTCATTCTGCTGCGGAAGCTGAGATACCGGCTTTGGTTTTTCTTGAATAGGCTTGGATGGAGGAACCGCTTTCTCTGGAACAACTTTTTGTGACTTTTGTTGCTCTGCAATTGATTTAGCTTTGCCTTCTTGAGCCGCCTTAAAAAGAGGATCTGCAGAACAGTCCTTCTGTTCTACCTTGCTTTTTACGGCATTAAAACGAAACTCTCCGCGAGTCGCCAATTCAATATAGGCAGTTTTGGCATTTCGCACTTCGACAGAGCTATCAATTTTGACATTTCCGTCCACATACATTCCAAGTTCCCAAATGCCACGCATTTTGTAGGATTCAATATCCGCTACAATCAAGGCTTGATCACCTCGGACCTGCAAAACACTTTGCTCCAGAAAGACATGACCTTTTAACAACAAATAATATTTAGACTTATCCGACCAGGAACAAATCGAATCTGCATCGACCCGAATGGGCTTGGAGTCACCTGGAATTTTTCGCTGAAAGGAGGCGAAAGGTTCAATTTGAGCAGTAGTCTTACCTTGAGCAATTGTTTTAGCTGGGGCGATAACCTGAAATGCCTGCAACTGCCCAAAGCAGTAAAAAGCAGACAGCAAAAAAGCTGCAAACAGCAAGTAAGGCTTTTTTCGCAACAACACTTAAATCAGCCTCCCCCAAGATATCGCAAACAAGGCAATTCGAATCAAACGAAAAAATACCCTGCGTGGGGGGCTTAATAGCTTGGAAAAGAAAAGATGGCAAGCTCAAAAGTGAAAGAAAAAAGCTAGGTGCGAAAACTCCACCCCTAGCTAACTATTCGGCCCATTCTTCCAGAACTTTATTATCGATCCCGGCCGCCTCTTCCCCTACGGAAAGGAGCTTCACCCTGAGGCCCCCTATCTGCGCCGGAAGGAATAAAACGTCCACCGCCCCTGCGTTGAGGTGGTGGCTCAGGAAGGGGGTGAATTTTAAGTTCGTTACCATTGGCATCAACACAGAAGACTTCAAGCAATTCGGGAGGCACTCCAATCTCACCTCGAACCGAAATACCCACTCTAGCCTCGTCCTCAAGTCTACCCAGTTCTTTTCTTTTGTTATTTAAAAGATAATCAGCGGTTTCTGCGGCCACCCGTACCCGAACTGTGGCAACCGCTTCTTTATAAGCTGCAAGTTGCACCAAACGCATGACCTCGATCCCCATACTTTCGCTGGTTTTTACTTGAGCCATACCTTTGCAATAAGGGCAATCATGGTAAACACTGCGTTTAAGCGAAGGCCTGATTCTTTGCCTGGTCATTTCGATAATGCCAAAAGGTGAAATCCGAAGGATTTTGGTTTTAGCACGATCTCTCATGACATTATCACGCATGGCATTTTCAACAGCCCTACGATGTTTTTCGTCCCGCATGTCAATAAAATCGTTGACAATAACACCGCCAAGATCTCGGAGACGAAGCTGCCTGGTGATCTCGCGTGCAGCCTGCATATTCATACGAAAAGCCGTATCCTCAGCATTACTTTCAGATCTAAAATTCCCACTATTCACATCGATTGCAACCAAGGCCTCAGTTTGTTCTATTACGATAGATCCACCCATGGGAAGTGGTATTTTCTTCATTTGAATCTTGGCGATTTCATCTTCAATTGCATAGTGATGAAACAATGGCCTTTTGTTGTCATGAAATTTAACCCTGTCGGCAAACCTGGGCATCACAAACTGAAGAAACTCCTGCGCATGCTCAAATGCGGTCTTCTCATCTACAACAATTTCATCTATGTCACTGGTGAAAGTGTCGCGTATGGTTCGGGTGACCATATCACTTTCTTCGTATATGCCTGCAGGCCCTTTCACTTTTACTATGCGCTTTGCAACAACCTGCCAAAGCCTTGCAAGGTACGCCAGATCTCGTTGGAGTTCGGTTTTATTCCGATCAATCCCAGCAGTACGAATAATAAACCCAACACCTTTTGGCGGCTTAAGGTCTACAAAGATATCCTTGAGCCTTCTGCGCTGGTCTTCATCGGTAATTTTTCTTGAAACACCAACTCGATTCAACCCAGGCATAAGGACCAAATACCTGCCAGCAATACTAATGTAAGTGCTAAGCGTAGGGCCTTTGTTGCCAATACCATCCTTAATCACCTGAACCAGGACTTCCTGCCCTTTCTTAAATATTTCCTGAATCATGGGCTTGGGTTTACCTAGAAGCCTGCCGCCCCTGGTATTGCCTCGCATTGGTTTACCGCTACTTCGGCCCTGATCGCGCGCACCCTCTCTGGAACCCGAGGAATAGCCACCACCGCCCGAAGGCCTGCGTTGGTTTCCACCTCGACCACCCCGATTACGATTATCCCCGCCACGCTGGTCTCGGTGTGGACCACGGGAATCGCGTTGGCCACGGGTATCACGGGCCTGGTTTGAATCCTGACCATCTTCTTGATCAAGACTTTCATCGTCTTGCTCAACATTTTCATTCGAATCAAATGTTTCATCAGAATCTTCTGCAGAATCTTCCACATCATCATCAAAGTTATCATTCGAGGGAAATGACGGCTGGTTTTGCTGAAAAACGGGTTCATCTAATGCATCAGAATTATCAGAAAAGGATTGACGAGCAGGGGGATTGGATTTAGCAGGCCTCGAAAAAAGCAAATCATCACTTTCAGTTTCATCCGGCCCATCGGAATCAGCATCGCCATCGCTTGTGATTCTGTTTGCAGAAGGCATCACGGGAGGAACATCGTTATCATCAGGCCCGAAATCATCTTCAACAGGTTCATCATCAGACAAGCCAGCGCCAAAGGTAACCGAGTCATCTGAATTTGAATTAATTGAAGAATCCGAATCATGGTCTAGAAAATCGCTACTGTTGTCAAAAGCGGTATCATCTTGTTCTTCGAATATCTCGCTGCCAAATTCGGGAAGATTAGCAATTGGAAGAACCTCTTCGGGAGGCAGGTTTTCCACATCCGGGATACTGCTTTTTTCAAAGGGTCGCCCTTCACTGGGTCTGCTTCGTGGACCACGGCCTTGACCACCACCATTTGAATTTCCGCGCCTTGGCCTTCGATCTTCACGCTCTTCGTCTTCTTCGTCCTCTTTAAACCCATCAAGATGTCGATAATAGGTTGGTTCTACATCCGAAACATGCAAGAAACCGTTCCGTCCGATGCCAAAATCAACAAATGCGGCTTGAATACTAGGTTCAATATTTACAATCTTTCCCTTATAAATATTTCCCACAAAACTTTCATGGGTATTTCTCTCAACATAAAGTTCCTCGAGAATACCATTTTCAAGAATTGCAATGCGGCACTCTTCGGGCTGCAGAACATTGATCAACATAACTTTTTTCATCAGAGCCTAAACCTTTCGTTTTCAAATTAAAATACGGGATTAAACCCCAACTGTTCCAAAGGGGAATCAGTGAGGTTCTGGGCATCAAGGCCCGACAAGGAAAATATCTCGGAAGGCTTCACTGTTCCTTTTTCAGCAAGTTGAAGCCTTGCAACTGGTTGGCCTTTAAAGACCATATTCAAATGAATACAAGGGCGAGTGCTGCAAATATGTTTCCCACAACCTTTGGAAAAGCCAAGGGAAGGTTTTGCAAGCACAGGAGTTTTTACAATTGTGTGTGTTTTGGAATTTAAAAATACCTGGCAAATAACTGCGCGAATAGAATCGCTATTCATTTTGCACGCCTTATCCCGCGAACCAAACAAACCTGTCTTGATTGAGCCAAGATTTAATTGTTGTTTTCGGGGACACACCTTATTTTTTTTTGTGTATCCATCATTTAACTTTAAAACTTTATCCACTAAATTAAATTGTAAACCAGAAGATTGAAAAAGCAGGGATTTTTGATTTACCGAATGGGCAATAAAGGTGTTTAAAACGACTAGAAAGCGTAATGGTTTCAAACCATTTTTAAACAGAAAACGAGAGGGAACTTTTAAAAAGCTTTTCCGCTCATTTGTCAGGGGTATTAAAGTCCCCAATATTAAGTTCATGCAAAATATTTCCGCACAGGGCGGGAATAAACACTGCAGAAAATGAAGTAATTCAAAGTTTCTGCACCATCAGCATAAATCTGCCTGAAAATCATAGTCCATCAAGAAAACAGTATCTGCCTAAAATCTTTGGTAACAAAATCTTGCTGCTCTAGAGGCAAATAGAAGGTTTCCTTGGTACAAACTCGTTTCTTATTACTAATTCATCAACGAGTCAGGCAAAAGCTTCCGGGTCTGTTCCCGCAAATAATTGTTTACATCACGCGCAGTCTGTTGGCGCACAGCTTCTTTGGCTACAGCTTCGGCATCTTTAAGGTTCACCATCCGGATAAATTGCTTTATCTCCGGAATACTATGCGGTGAAACACTTAACTGCCTAATTCCTAAGCCAAGAAACAACATTGTATATATCAGGTCTCCACTCATCTCGCCACACACATTCAAGGCAACATTGGAGTGTTTCGCAGCCTTTACAACCATCTCAATCAACCGTAACACGGCTGGATCGCCAGGATTGTATAACGAGGCAACATCCTCGTTCGACCTGTCTGCTGCTAGAGTGTACTGTACCAAATCATTTGTGCCAATGGAAAAGAAACTCACTTCTTTTGCCATTAATTCTGAAAGAATGGCAGCAGAAGGAACTTCGATCATAGTTCCAATTGGAATATCCTTATTAAAGGGCACTTTTTCCTCAAAAAGGTCTTCCTTGACCTCTGAAACGATCATTTTCGCCTGTCGGAGCTCTAAAACCGTTGAAATCATTGGGAAAAGCAACTGAATATTGCCATAAACGCTAGCCCGGAGGATGGCCCGGAGCTGGGTTTTAAATAAGCCAATATTCCTAAGGCATAACCTGATACTACGAAGGCCAAGAAAAGGGTTCCGTTCGGGGGTATGCAAATTAGAAAAAGCGGCCAATTTATCGCCACCTAAGTCCAACGTCCTTATTACCACCGGCCTATTTCGCCCCATGGCTTCAACCACTTCCTTGTAAGCCTCAAATTGCTCTTCTTCGCTAGGAACAACATCTTTTCCCATGAAAAGAAATTCAGTCCGATATAGCCCGATCCCCTGTGCGCCTTTATCAAGACAATGCTTGGTTTCATGGGGGAACTCAATGTTTCCTAAAAGTTTAATCTCAACACCATCTTGCGTAATCGCAGGGAGATCGCGAAGACTTTCAAGGGAAGCATCCAGCGAAACGATGTCCGTCTGGGTTTTTTGGTACCTTCGCAAGGTTTCGGCATCAGGATCAATGATTAGAAGGCCGGAATTGCCATCCACAATGACAATATCACCGCCGGTTACTTCAGAAATAAACTTACCCAAGCCAACAACAGCTGGTATTTCCAGGGCACCGGCCAAAATGGAGGTATGGCTGGTTCTTCCACCCGCCTCTGTTGCAAACGCGTGCACCAGTTTGGTATTTAATTTTGCGGTCTCGCTGGGCGATAGATCATGTGCCAGAATAACAACGGGTTCATTCAAGGAATTAAGGCCTTCCTTGCGTTGGCCAATCAACTTTCCAAGAATTTGTTTTTCGATGTCAAATAGATCAGTTGCGCGGGATGCCATTCGTGAATCTGGAAGACTTTGAATTTCTTTAATATGCTTGCGCATTACCAGGCTAAGAGCATACTCAGCGGTAAAGTAACTTTTCGAAATCAGAGATTCTATTTCATTACGAAGAAATGGGTCTTCAATCATCTGTGCATGGGCACCCAATATCGCACCATACTGGGCACCAACTTTAGCAGCGATTATTGCTTGATTTGAGCGCACCTCAATTGCTGCATCCCTTATACCAATACGAAGCCTTTCAAATTCTTCTGCGACTTCAGAAGCATTGATCGACCTTTGGGGGATCAAATACCCTTCGGTGTCAAGCAACAAAGCAGGGCCTATGACAACCCCTGGATAAACTGGTATTCCTCTATAAACTTCCATCAGCACCTTGTTCCAAACAAATAAACGAAATCAATTCGAAATTGTGGCATCTTCCTCTGCGAGTACTTTTTCAAGTTCCTGCAAAGCCAAATGAGAATCTGAACCAAAAACCTCGAGGGTCACTTCGCTATCTTCCGCGGCGGCAACCAGCATAAGCTCGAACATACTTTTGCCGTTGAATACCTGGCCTTCCCAAATCAATTTAACCTCTGAAACAAAACGCGATGCGGCCTCTACAAATGCAGCCTTGGGCCGCATATGAAACCCGTTCGGGTTTTTAATTTTCACCACCCTCTTCAGATGTTCAGGGCTCGCATCTTCCACCAAAATATCTCCAATAACTTTAACAAACAAAGCACTTCCAACTACAATTTCGAATACTGATTCATCAACTCAAATAATTGATCAGCAGTGGTACAAGCCCTTAGGGCCTTTACCAAAGGATCATCACGAAGCACCCTCGAAACAGTTTCTAGAGCTCGCAAATGCACCACGGGTTGATCAACAGGCGAAATGATTAGCACAAATACAAAGACTGGTTCCCCATCTCTGCTGCCAAAATTTACCCCTGAAGGTGAGATGCCTAAAACCCCGACTAATTTATCCACACCACTGTATTTCGTATGAGGAATGGCAATGCCATCACCAATGCCAGTTGATCCCAGCAATTCCCGTTTTAGCACTGCTTTGATAATGTCTTCAACATCCACGTCCTTAAAGCAACCATTTCGGCAAAGGCTTTCTAAAAGCTCTCGAATCACGCCTTCTTTATCGGTGGCTTTAAGTTCTGGAACAATGGCAGAACGCACTATGAAGTCCGACATTCGCATTTTGATTCACCATCCCTCTCATCTAAAATGCAATATTTAAAGCGATTTGGGAAGTTCACCCATCGGTGGTGTTTTACGATGGTCTTGTATCTTTTCCTTGTACTTCTGAATCTGATGCTCAACCTTTTCGATCGCGTTGTCTATTGCCACAAATAGATCCGCGTTTTCTTCCTTGGCAAAAAAATCATGTTTGTGCTCGGCATTAACAGCAAGTTCAACAACTTTAAGCTCTCTTTGATGATCCAACGTTACTTCAATCATGGAGATTCGATCAAAAAAATGCAGAAGTTTCCCAGCTTTTTCTTGAATATGCTTTTGAACATGGTCACTAGTATGGCCATGCCGAGTCGAAATTTTAATTTGCACAACAATTCTCCTAGGTACAGAGTTGCCCAAGTCTCTAATTTGCAGGCATCCAAAAAAGTCCAAACCTTTTCATCTTACATTCTATGCCATCATATTGTGAAACAGCTTACAATTCAATTCATAAGAATATAAACAAAGAAACTCTTTTCCTCCAATTGGAAAGAAAGAGTTTCTTTGATACAAGCATATCTTAAGCATTTACACAAAAAAACATCAACTTCGACAGGCGGGATTATTAAGGTTTACCCAATTACCATTTTCGGTTGAACTGGAAACACACCTGGTTATGAAGTTCATACCATCCACCCCATCATAAACATTGGGGTAAAGAGTGTTCTTTCCTGCAAATTTCTCACCATTCAATTTGCGAATAATATCGTCATAGGCCGCATTATAGATATTGGCAAAAGCCTCTAAAAATGCCTCCGGGTGACCACTGGGAATCCTGCAAGAAGCTTTTGCCATATCCCCCAAAAATGGCGCATTTGGATCCCGGGTAAACAACCGATGTGGCTGACCATTGGTTCTCACCCACATTTTATTCGGCTCTTCTTGATGCCATTCCAATGAACCTTTGGTTCCATCAACTTCAATGAAAAGATCGTTTTCACGGCCATGTGAAATCTGGGAAGCCGTTACAGTTCCCAATGCGCCATTTTGAAAACGAATGACAGCGGTGCCATAATCATCCAAGGCACGGCCAGCTTCGAAAACTTTAAGATGACATGAAATCTGCATTGGCAAAAGTCCGGTCATATAACGGGCAAGGTTATAGGCATGGGTGGCGATATCACCAAAACAACCAGATGCGCCAGATTTTGAAGGGTCAGTCCTCCAACCTGCCTGTTTTTGGCCCGACACTTCAAGTCGGGTTCGGAGCCAACCTTGGATATAAAAAGCCCGTATAGCATTAATTTCACCCAATTCACCCGAAAGAATCATTTCTCGAGCTTGGCGAACCAAGGGATAACCCGTGTAATTATGGGTCAAAGCAAATACAACATTAGACTTCTCAACCACCTTGACTAATTCTTCGGCTTGGGCAAGGTCAAAAGTCATGGGCTTATCACAAATAACATTGATTCCAGCCTCGGCAAAGCTTTTGGAGATTTCAAAATGAGTATGGTTAGGAGTTGCGATCGAAACAAAATCGACTCTCTGGCCAATAGGCAACGCCAATTCTTTAGAAATCATTTCTTTATAAGAACCATATGCCCTTTCAGGCTTGATATCGTAAACAGAAGCTGATTGTTTGGATCGCTCTGGATCTGAAGACAAAGCACCTGCAACAAGCGAAGCCCTGTTATCCAAAACTCCAGCAATACTATGGACTTTGCCAATAAATGATCCTAGCCCACCACCCACAAGGCCCATGTTTAGTTTTCTGTTTAATAGCCCGTTCATAACTAAATCCTTTATTTAATGGTTATCATTCATTTGCACATTTGGATATCTTGCGATTTCCAGATGCGAGTTGCAACAGTGGAGTTACCTGTTTTCGAGGAATTTCTCAAACAGATTTTTTGTAATTTTCTGCACCCTCTCATCTGGCCCCTGCGGCCTACCGTGATGAGAAATAGGTGGCATGTGACCTGGTGGTTGCGCTAATCCTTGAGCCCAGAAAATGGTTGACGCATTAAATACAAGGTTGCCTTTAGGGCTGGGATAGATGGTTGATGTGTAATGCGATTCCACATCTCCCCCGGTATAGGTAGGGCCTTCTGCAACCACTTCCAGTCCTGGGATTGCTGCTGGTTCACCATGAAACTCCCATCCCACCAAACCTGAAATTTTATCTCCTTTTTGCATTCCGGTGCCTTTAAATAACCAATGTTCCGGCTTGGTTACAATCCAATCACCGGAACCATTAAAAGGCGTCACCGTTTGGGCACCAATAAGCGTAGATTCATTGGGGCCGTCAAGATTCAAGTCTGCCATGAAAGGCTTTTCTTTGGGTCTTACCCCGCCGTACCTTCCCGCACGAGTTAAAGTCCTATTAGGAATATTTTTGGTGGAAGCAGAGTATGGAGTTACAAAACAAACAGAATTTCCAGAAAGAAAAGCTGCGTGAACGCCATTATTCACAGCATTTTTTACATTATTAAACTGTTCCAAACTCCAATATTCATCATGCCCCACGGAAAGAAAGGCTTTAACACGCAGCAATTCGTCAACATTGGAGTGAACATCTGAATTGGAGGAATAAGTAATATCATATCCTTCCTTTTCCATCCAAAAAGCCAGGGGGAACTCCCAAAGCAAAAACTCCCCGGAGCCTTGCGACAAAGGATTGTCGAAAATCTGAGCATATTTACCATAAGGTCTGTCAAAAGAGACTTTAACCCCTGAAACAAGGACTTTTTTGTCTGACCTATCGTTGGTGTAAAGGGAATAACCATCTGGCCATTGGTTATATGCCTGCCAGGTGTTATCGCTACACTGGAACAGAAAATCAGCTTTGCGATTATCTTTTACAATAAAAATAATGTAACTCTGATAACGATGCTGGTTACTGGAAATCTTGGCAAGGTAGACACCACTAAGCCAGCCTTCTGGAATTTTAAGTGAAGCAGATTCTTTCCAGTTACATTCCCTCAATCGTTGTTCACCAACTTCGGGAGTTTCTTGCTTAAAAATATCGAAAGGACCAATTTGCTTAACAGATCTTCCGCCTTTTCCAGAATAATAACCAAGTCGGTATATATCGAGAGTTCCTTTACCAGGCGTTAAGGAACTGACAAAAAAAGTAATCGTTTCGCCTGCAGAAACACTAGTTCGGGAAGCAAAGCCTTCGATAAGTGGGCTGCGCAATTTATCCTTGGAATCGGTTCGAGTATAAGTCAACTGCCAATCTAGTGTTCCCGGTTTAAGATTTTCAAGTATGATTGAATTTTGCTTGGAATCATTAATTGCAAAGGCGTTGTAAGCAGAGCAAAGTGCACCACCTGCCAACAAACTTTTAGCAAGAACTTCCCTACGATTTAAGGATGACATGAAAACCTGCCTTTTAGATATCACATAAATTCATGAGTCTAAAGAGAGATTAATCAAGCTGATTTGCGATTAAAAGGATTTTCTGGTTCGAAGGGGATTTTCTTACGTTGGGAAGCTGTAAGGTGGAAGACATGCTGATATAAGCGCTGGAGTTCTGCAGATAATTCCCGCTGTCTGCGTTGCATTACAACAGAAGCAATCTGCATCAAAATTTCCCATGAGTTACCAGGCACCAGTTTGCCGTTCTTTGAAGAAGCAAAAGCAGGAACATTACGGGGCAGCAGTCCTCCTGGCAAAAGATTGGCAAAAGCACCGATATTCGATCCCGTATTCAGTAATACTCCAATGGAAGTACGAGAATGGTCACCAAAAAAAACACCAACTTTATTTAGACCAGTATTAATTAAACAACCATCTACTTGAACCTTAACCAGGCCATAATCATTACGTAAATCGCTTGCGTTAGTGGCGGCGCCCCAATTGACCCATTCTCCAAGGTAGGAATGCCCCAAAAAGCCGTCATGATATTTGTTGGTATACCCAAGAATAATTGAGTTTTCAATTTCGCCACCAATTCTGCAATTAGTTCCAATCGAAGTACCAGCGCGAATTTTAGCCCCAAAAATCTGAGTGTCTTTACCGATAAAACAAGGGCCTTCCAAGCGCGTAAAAGCCTGTATTTTAGCTCCGCTTTCAATAACTACCGGCCCTTTCGAGGTATCTAAAGCAACCAGGGGTTCGATTTCAGCTTCAGGATGAGTGAATAACTGACCCAGGGGGCCGACCAAACCGGCAGGGCGTTCACGAGGGTTTGAAAGTTCGTGTGATCCGTTCATATCAGCAATAATTTGCGCCCCATTATTCCCGACCAAATCCCACAAATATTCAAGTACATCACCCTCAACATTTTTCTCAGGCAACCCCAAAAACCTTAGGCTCTCGAGTAGATCAAGATTATCGTGAATCGATCCTAAAGAAGCTAGTTTGTCTCCCGCGCAATAATAATAAACAGGTTTGCCGCAACAGATACCCGCATGCGAAGAATCGGGTTTGAGTTGAAAATCAAGCGGGGGTATCCATGCCCCATCAACAAATAAAACGCAGTCCCTGCCAATCAACCAATCAGAGGAATTGACCGCTAAACCCAAATACGAAGAACGGACTGTTTCTTGCAAATAATTGCGAACAAAACACGCCCCAGGTGCAAGGCCAATCGTATCTGATATTTTTACAAATAGATTTTTCGTGCCACATAGTAATGAAAAAACAGGCCGGGTTAAAGCCAATGGCTCCAACATCCCAACATTTTCATTTTCGTACAGACACAAATCAATCTTCATAAACACATGAAACCCATTCAATACTTTTTAAGCCAAAGATCGAAGTCTTATAATGATCAAACTAAATTAAATCTATAGCAACCATTTGGAGGCTTAGATAATCTGGGCCAGTTAGGGCAACAGCTTTAAAATGCAGCCTAGATTGAATCACTTAAATTTGCTTTAACAAAGAAGATGAACAATGTTTTTGTAAATTTTTAGAAGGCTATCATGCAAATGAACCACAAAGCTAAGGCTGCCCTTACGCTTCTTCTTGCAATCAATCTTTTCAACTACATTGATCGATACATTTTGTCATCAACCATAGCAGGCATCGAAAGCGATTTATTACGCAACCATTCCCCGGACAATAAAAAAGCTTTATTGGGAATACTTGCCACATGTTTCATGGCAAGTTTCATGGTATTTGCACCGATTTTTGGGATATTCTGTACAAAAATCAAGCGCTGGCATCTTATAGGTTATGGTGTCATTTTTTGGTCGGTTGCCAGCGGGCTTAGCGGGCTTTCGGGCACCATAGCAAAGCTAAATGACGGCTCAATTGCCAATGGTTTTCCTGTAGGCATAATCATGGCTTTTATGGGTTCTTACGCTTTTCTTGCGCTAACCCGATGCATGGTGGGGGTTGGCGAAGCTTCCTACGGGCCAATAGCGCCAACCATTCTTTCGGATTTATACCCTGAAAAAAATCGGGGCATGATCATGTCTATATTTTACGGAGCCATTCCTGTTGGCAGCGCGCTTGGTTATGCATTTGGTGGAATCGCAGGCTGGCCAAATGCATTTTACTGGGTAATTCCACCAGGTATTCTTTTGGGCATTCTTTGCTTTTTAATGCCAGAACCGGAAATCGGGGCTCAGGAATCATCCCACCAGCCACCTAAAAAAATTCAGATCAAAGATGTTGCAATCCTTTTAAAAACCCCTTCCATTATTTTTAACATTCTTGGCATGACCGCCAACACTTTTGCGATTGGGGGAATCGCCTACTGGTTCCCGTATTATGTTTCCATTTTCAGGCAGAACGGTACCGAACAAGAAGCTGGCATTATTATGGGCCTTCTAATAGTTATTTCAGGTTTACTGGCTACTTTATTCGGGGGATTTGCTGCTGATTACTTTTCTCGTTTTCACAAAGGGGCTTATTTTCTTGTATCCGGTTATGGCATGATTATTGGTTTTCCAGTATTTCTAGCTGTTCTTTATGTTCCTTTTCCTTTTGCCTGGGTTTTAATTTTCATAGCTTGTTTTTGCACCTTTATAAATACAGGGCCCACCAATGCAATCCTTTTAAATGTTTCCCCACCTTTGCTCCGCCCCATGGCTTTTGCAATTACTATCTTTGTGATTCATGCACTTGGCGATGCAATAAGCCCTTGGATCATTGGGGGAATTGCAGATAGTTTTGCATTTGAAAGAGCCAACACCGTGGAGGGGCAAGCGATTGTGGAAAAAGTGGGCAATCTTAATGCAGGATTCGTAACAGTATCAGCGATGTATTTTCTCGCAGGAGTTTTCTGGATCCTAGGAGCAAAACATTTGGAAACCGACACCCAAAAAGCCAGTGCAACTCCCCTGTAATTTCCACGGTGTTTAAATACACAACGTTTTTTCCACTTTGGGTAATCTAAATCAAACATTAAGTCCAACCCTGAAAAGATCTTATAACTCATCACTTTTACTTGCAGCGACCTAATCTTTCCAATATTATTGTGCTAATGGTAAGAGTTCCCACCTAAGAGAATTTTAATATGTTCCGAGTGCCTGCATTTGCTTTGATTAGTGCCACCTTTTTTCTAGTTTCATATTCAATCGCTGAAGACTGGCCCCAATGGCGTGGACAGAATCGTGACAATATTTCCTCCGAAAAAGGATTACTTCAATCATGGCCATCTTCGGGCCCTAAATTACTTTGGACTTTTAGAGATGCGGGGATTGGATATTCAGGCCCTGCAGTCGTTGGCGGCAACCTTTTCATGATGGGCGTGCAAAAAGATTCTGAATCAATCTTTGCACTCGATACCAATACAGGCAAGCAACTTTGGTCGACTCCCGTGGGCAAACCCTACCCCAATAAATGGGGTGGAGGACCTCGAAGCACTCCTTCTTTTGATGCAGGTAAAGTTTATGGCATCAGTGGGGAAGGCGATCTTATTTGTGTTGATGCAAAGTCGGGTAAAAAAGAATGGCTTATATCACTCGCAAAGGATCTTGAAGGCAAGGTCATGAAAATTTGGGGGTTCAGCGAATCGCCCTTGATCGACGGCAACAAGGTTATTTGCAGCCCTGGTGGGGCAAAGGGTTCGATCGCAGCTTTAGATAAATCCACAGGTAAGGTTATTTGGCGCACCACCGAGATTACCGATGAAGCATCCTATTCTTCCATCATTAAAGCCAAAGTGGGAAAGCACGATGTATACATCCAAATGACTGCAGGTGGTTTGGTTGGAGTTGATGCAAACACAGGTAAAAAATTGTTTTCTGAAAAAGTTGGCGTTAATGGCATAGCCATCATTCCCACTCCTATTTTCCACAACAATATGGTTTATGTTACTTCAGATTACAAAACAGGTTGTGGCTTGGTTAGCCTAACTCCAACAGATTCAGGCATCACTTCAAAAGTCATTTATGAAAACAAGGTGATGGAAAATCATCACGGAGGCGTAGTGTTACTGGATGGCCATATTTATGGGGCATCTGGTAATTGCAATGACAGATCTGCACGATGGAAATGTCAGAATCTATTAACTGGCGAGGGCACGTGGGAATCAGAAAAGTTGAATCAAACAGGTTCTCTTACTGTTGCAGATGGCAGGCTTTACATTTATGGCCAAAATGATGGAACCGTTGTACTTGTCGAACCAAATACTAAAGAATGGGTTGAAACCGGACGGTTTAAAATCCCTGAAACAACCAAGATTGAAAGGCAAGCTGGCAAAATCTGGACTCACCCTGTCGTAAGTAATGGAAAGCTTATTCTTCGCGATCAGGATCTTGTTTTTTGCTTCGATGTATCCTCTAAATAATCCCCCATTCTGGAGAACTGCAATGAGTGGCAAATACAAATTATCGCTTGGCTTTCTTACATTGATAACCACGAGTGGTTTTTTGATTGCGGAAGATTGGAGCGGATTCAGGGGCTCGGATCGTTCGGGGCATTCAAAGGAATCAAAACTACTCGCAACCTGGCCTAAAGATGGCCCGAAGCAAGCTTGGCTCTTCAAAGATTGTGGCACGGGCTACTCTTCCCCTGCTATTGTTCAAAACAATATTTACATCATGGGGGCTCGTAAAGGCGATGAGCTGCTTTTAAAAATTGACTCTAACGGCAAAGAGCTTTGGAATGCCAAAATCGGCCCGGTTTTTGACTTTAAAGGCAACAAATGGAGTGGTGGACCTAATGGCTCTCCCACTGTTGATGATAATCTCGTTTTTGCGTTGGGTAGTCAGGGAACTTTAATTTGTTCGGATACCAAAACTGGTCAAATCGTTTGGAAAAAAGATCTCCCCAAAGATTTGTCTGCTGAGGTAAATCCTATTGGTGGTGGGCCAGAAAAATTTGGTTGGGGATACTCCTGGTCACCCATCGTTGATGGTGAAAAACTTATTATTGTTCCTGGCGGGTCGCTTGGTCTACTTGCAGCACTCAATAAAAAAACCGGGGCTCCACTATGGCAGTCTGCTGATGTAAAGTTGCAGGCACCATATGCCTCTCCAACCTTGGCAACCATTGATGGCCAGAAAACCATTGTTCAAATCACACAAAAAGGCTGCGTTGGTGTTAACCCCGAAAATGGAAAACTCCTTTGGGAATACAAACGCGAAGCCGAATATCATGATGTCGTTTGTACTTCACCTGTTATTTCAGGCAATCTAATTGCGACTTCTGTTGGTTTTGGTGATGGAATGGATTGCATTAAAATCGAAAAGTCTGGTTCTTCTTTCCAGGCCAAACAGGTTTACAGCAAAAAAGAAATTGCCAACGATAATGGTGGCATCGTTTTGGTTGGAAAACATGTTTATGGGTTCCACCTGAAACGGGCTTGGGAATGCATAGACCTTGAAACAGGCGCTGTTGCCTGGACTTCTCCTAGAAAAGCCCTTACTGCGGGATCTGTCATTGCTGCTGATGGCAGACTCTATGTACTGGCCGAAGATTCTGGTGAGGTTGCCATGCTTGCTGCTTCTCCTGCAGGTTATAAGGAAATCAGCAAATTCAAGATTCCAGAACTTTCGACCTTAAGAAAAGACGGGGGTAAGCTATGGGCGCACCCTGCAATTTCCGATGGCAAACTTTTCATCCGAGATCAGGAACTGCTTTATTGTTTTGAAATCCGTTAAGGCAGACTTTCTTTTGATCGTATCAAAACCTTTTGAAAGAACTTTTTTGTTAACCGATGCGTTTTTGACTTTCTGGGAAACGGTTTTACCTAGGAATGCTTTTTACATCCAAAAGCTTCGTATCGATCCAAGGAATGTTTCCAAATCTTGGATCAAGGATAATTTCGAGTCCTTTGATTTCACCTCGAAAAGCGAATTGCAAAATAGCCAATCCGCTTTTCCACCCTATGGAAATTTTCATTATTTAGATCTTGCCCAATACAACCGTTTTCACCAAACCTCTGGTTCTTCGGGAAAACCTTTGCTTTTTCTTGACTCGAAGGATGGATGGGAATGGCTTTTAACCAACTGGTTGAAAATATTTGCATTAGCCAACATCCAAAAAGGGGATCGTCTTTTCTTCCCTTTTTCTTTTGGCCCATTTCTTGGATTTTGGACTGCATTTGAAGCTGCATGCAAGGCCGGGTGCTTAAGTTTTCCAGGCGGGGGCATGAGTTCAGAAGCCAGACTTTCATTAATTCAAAGCCAAAAAATCAATGTGATATTTACCACACCCAGTTATGCTCTAAGGCTTGCTGAGGTTGCAGCAGACCAAAATATCAACCTTCAAGACTTAGGTCTCAAAAAATTGGTTCTTGCCGGCGAACCTGGGGCTAATATTCCTGCAACCCGATCCAGAATTGAAAAAGATTGGGGGCCGATTGTTGTTGATCATCATGGCATGACGGAAACGGGGCCTGTAACAGCCGAATGTTCATTCACTCCTGGACTTTTACACATCATTGAAAATGCTTTTATTGCTGAAGTCATTGATCCAATCACCCAGAAAAAACTTAGCTTTGGTTCGATTGGGGAGCTGGTACTTAGTTCTTTTGGCAGAGCGGGATGCCCACTTTTACGATATAGAACTGGTGACATTGTGCATCTTAATCAACAAAAATGCACCTGTGGCTTCAACGGGCAAAGCCTTTGGGGGGGGATTTTAAGCCGGGTGGATGAAATGATCTTTCTGAAGGGTAACAACATTTACCCCTCTGCTTTGCAACATATGCTTCATTCCATTGAAGGAATCATTGATTTTCGAATCACTTTTTACAAACATGAAGGTAATCCACACCTTGTATTTGAAGTTGAAACTCTTCCACCCGATTCCGATTCAATTAAAAACAGGCTTGAAAAGATGATTCAAATTACTTTTTTGTTCAAACCACTGATTAAAATCGTGCCCAAAGGCACCTTGCCCAGACAAGAAATGAAATCCAAAAGATTTATACAAATCTAACAAATATCCTAGGTGCAATTCTGATGATTTTTGTTAAAACATAAGTTACTGTTATCACCTACCGTTGGCTTTATACATGGCGTCTGTTGATTCACGTACGATTTACCATGAAAAGCCTGCTGATTTACGCTTTGATTGTTGTAAGGAATTTAAACATGAATAAGATTCTTGGCGCCTTAACTCTTTCTGCTTTTTTTGCAACTTGCTTTACGGGTTGCGGGGGCGAAACGACTGCACCAAAGCAAGAAAAGAAAACTGATTCAAACCTCACTAAAAAATCAGGTGATTCAAACCCTGCTAATAAAACAGATGACAAAAAATCTGCTGATTCAAACCCCACTGGCAAAGAAGAAAAGAAATCCGACAACAAGACAGTTAAATCTGCAGTTCCTTTAGCAATGGAATGGAGTCACTGGCGTGGCCCCGCCCAGAATGGTGTTTCAACTGATAAAAACCTCCCAGAAAAGTGGTCGCCCAATCCTGAGAATGCAGACAACAACTTGATTTGGAAAACTCCATATGGGGGTCGCACAACTCCAATCGTTCAAAATGATCGAGTTTACCTGATCAATAAAGTTGGCAAGGGAATTTCTGAACAAGAAAGAGTCATGTGCTTTTCCTTGAAAGATGGGAAGCTTCTTTGGGAATACAAATTTAATGTTTTCCACACCGATATTGTGAGTGTTCGACTTGGATGGACCAATATGTCAGGCGATCCGGAAACCGGCAATGTTTATGCCCATGGGACACAAGGTTTACTTTTCTGTTTTGACAAGGATGGCAAAGTTCTTTGGTCGAAGTCATTGACAGAAGAATACGGAAGAATCACTGGGTATGGTGGCCGTGTGACCAGCCCTATTGTTGATGGCGACCTTCTGATTATTGGCATGATAAATGCCAGTTGGGGCGATCAGGGCATGGGACGAAACAGGTTTGTTGCGTTCAATAAAAAAACCGGTGTAATTCAATGGTGGAATTCCACGGGAAACCCCATCAAAGACACTTACTATTCTTACCCTGTTGTAGCCAATATTAACGGCCAACGCCTGCTTATTAGTGGTGGTGGCGATGGTGGCGTGCATGCTTTTAAAGTAAATACTGGTGAAAAAGTTTGGAGTCATATCTTCGGTAGCGGATCAATCAATTGCTCCCCTGTTGTTCAAGACAACTACGTTTACATTGGACAGGGTGAAGAAAATATTGGTGCAAACACCCAGGGCAGGGTGCTTTGCCTTGACGCTGCCAATGTAACCAATGGTCAGCCTAAAGTTGTTTGGCAAACTGATGGCATCAAAGCCAAATTTGCGTCACCTGTTATTAACGATGGCATTCTTTACATGTGTGGTGAAGTGGGTTCCCTGCACGCCTTGGAAGCTTCTTCAGGCAAGGAACTTTGGAAATTCCAATACGGACGAAATACCAAAGGCTCTCCTGTGTTTGCAGATGGTAAAATTTATATTGCTGAAGTTAATTCGAAATTCCACATTCTCCAACCATCCAAAGAAGGTTGCAAAAGGCTCCATGCACAACTTTTCAAGGGCAAACCCGGTGAAGACGGTAAAGCCGGTGAAGATGTTGAAATCAACGGCAGCCCTGCAATTATCAATGGCAAGATCATCTTCATGACCAGCGAGGATCTTTATTGCATTGGAAAACCTGATTGGAAGCCTTCTGCTCCAGAAATAAAACCTGAAAGCAAAACGGTTACTTTAGGAGAAGCGGCCCATTTGCAAATTATTCCTGCTGACTTTGTTTTAAACCCTGAAGGAAAGCAAGCCCTTGCTGCTTTTGCATACGATGGTAATGGCAACAAAATCGGACCTGTTGAAGTAGAGTGGTCCCTTGCCGGAGTAAGGCCTCCTGAGGGCTTGCCTCCCGCTGCGCCTGGGACTCCTGCCCCAACTCCTCCACCTCCATTAAACGGTAAGCTTAGTAATGAAAAGGGCACAGATACCGTTCTCGAGATTAGCAAATCTCCTCCTCCAGCACAGTTTGGCAGAGTCGTTGCTAAATCTGGTAAGTTGACTGCTGAAACCAGGGTTAGGGTTGCTCCTATACTTCCTTATGCCCCGAACTTTGCGAATATTCCGCTCAAGAGGACTCCCGGCGGTTGGATAAACTGCCAAGGCAAGTTTGAAATGGTTTCTGTTGATGGAAAAATGATTTTGAAGAAACTGGCTGTAAACCCAAGCCCTTTGGTGGCTAGGGCCAATGCATTCATCACGATGCCAGATCTTACAGAATACACCATTCAAGCAGACATGATGGGCACCAAAGTGCGCGATGATCTTCCCGACATGGGAGTTGTTGCCAATCGGTACACCTTCATGTTAACTGGTAAAACCAAATCTTTAAGGCTTATTTCATGGGATGCATTGCCTAGGGTTGACAAGACTATTTCTTACCCATGGGAGCCCAATGTTTGGTATACCTTTAAATTATCTTTTGAAAAAACAGGTGGTACTGAAGGTATGATTCGCGGAAAAATCTGGCCCAAAGATAAGCCCGAACCAGCCGAATGGACTATTGAATTCAAGGATCCTGTCGCAAACCTCGAAGGTAGCGCTGGAATTTATGGGTATGCTGCTGGTATACTGGAAAATCAACCTGGGACTGAAATCTTTTACGATAATGTAAAGGTTTTCCCCAACAAAAAGTAAATTCGAGTGCGGTTGATTTTGTGATCTCTTTAATCAATGATTTTTAACGGGAATATGACATGACCATCAAAAACAAAACAATTCGGCGACTTTCAATTTTGGGCATTACTGCTGCAATCCTTACAGGTGCTGCCTCCCAATATTTTTGGGTTCAACCAAAGGTAGAAGCGGTTGCACTTCAAGATACACCTGCACCCGCTGCAACCACCAAGGATTGGGCCCTTTTTGGAGGTTCTGTCAGCAGAAATCTCGTTAATCTTGTTGAAAAAAATCTACCTGACTCCTGGAACAACGAGGAAGGTAAAAAGAAGAACATCAAATGGGTGGTTGATTTAGGTTCTAAAGCCTATGGTGGGCCTATCATTTACCGCGGCAGAATTTATTTAGGCACCAACAATGATGCCCCTCGTGATCCGAGCATCAAAGATGATAAAGGCATCATCATGTGCCTCGATGAAAAAACTGGGGAACTTCTTTGGCAATCTGTTCACGATAAATTACCTGCTGGCCGGGTTAATGACTGGCCTCGCGAAGGCATTTGCTCGAGCCCCGTGGTTGAAGGTAACCGCCTTTATTATGTCAGCAACCGTTGTGAAGTTATCTGTGCAGATACCGAAGGGTTTATTGATGGTAAAAACGATGGTGTTACCGATGAAAAATACACTTCCAAAAAAGATGCAGACATCATTTGGCGTTTGGATATGATCAAAGAACTGAATGTTTTCCCACATAACCTGGCAACTTGCTCTCCTTTGATTGTTGGCGACACTTTGTTTGTGATTACTTCCAATGGCGTGGATGAAGGCCATATCAATGTGCCCCAACCAGAAGCCCCCAGTTTTTTGGCTATTGACAAGAAAACCGGCAAGGTCAAATGGTCTAGCAACCTTCCTTCTAAAAGCCTTGTTGAAGCCAAGAAAAATGGCGAAAAGGTCGAAATCAAAACCCTCATCAATCAAGGCAAACTCTTGATGCATGGACAATGGTCTAACCCCGTTTATGCTGAGCCTAACGGCAAACCAATGATCATATTCCCAGGTGGCGATGGTTGGATTTACACCTTCAACCCTTCCAATGGTGATCTTCTCTGGAAATTTGATTGTAATCCAAAAAAATCCGTCTACGAACTTGGTGGCAAGGGTACTCGTAACGACTTTGTTTCCACACCCGTCGTTTATGACAACAAGCTTTATATTGGTGTTGGCCAAGACCCCGAGCATGACAAAGGTGTTGGCCACCTTTGGTGCATTGACATCACTAAAGTTCCTACTAATCCAGAAAAAGATTTGTCTCCCGCTTCCGATAATTACAATCCCGATGCCCCTGAAAATAAAGCTTCCGGACTTGTTTGGCATTATGGTGGCCCTGCAGACAAGGATTACGATCGCAATTACTATTTCGGCCGTACGATGAGCACCGTTGCGGTTCATGATGGCATGCTATTTACTGCTGAATACGATGGTTTTGTTCATTGTCTTGATGCCAAGACCGGTAAAAAGCTTTGGCAGCACGATATGGAAGCGGACACCTGGAGCTCCACTTATATCGTTGATGGCAAGGTATATATTGGCAATGAAAACGGCACCATGCTCGTATTTGCTGCTGCAAAGGAAAAGAAACTAATTAGCACGATCGAAATGAAGGGCAAAATCAGGGCCACCCCTGTTGCTGTCAATTCCACGATTTTCATAATTACGGAAAACCCCTGCAGGCTTTACTCCATCACCAAGAATTAACGATAAACAAAGAACCTTCCTTTTGTGAGAACGCTCTGATGAATCTTTACAGCCTTTCTTTCGGGTTGATAGTTCTTGGTTTATCCAGTGCTTTTGGGTTCTTCCCCCCAGTTGAACCTCTCAAAGAATGGCCTGTCCTTGGTGGATCAATCGAACGAAACCAATCCAACCCCACTGAAAAAAATATTCCAGCATCTTGGAGTATTAAGAAAGATGCCCGTAAGAATGTGAAGTGGGCCGCCGAAATGGGTACTGTTTCTTATGGAGGTCCTACCATTGCAGATGGAAAAATCTTCGTGGGAACCAACAATGAACGACCTCGTAATCCGAAAACCATGGGTGATCGCGGTGTCATCATGTGCTTTAGCGAAGCGGATGGATCTTTTCTTTGGCAAATAACCCACGACAAACTTCCCGAGCCGGAATTAAATGACTGGCCCAAGCAAGGTATCGGTTCTTACCCTGCTTATGATCAGAAAAAAATCTATTATGTATCCAATCGTTGCGAGCTTGTTTGTGCTTCAACCGAGATTGCCCAGGGTAAAACCGAGCCTGCAATCGTTTGGAAAATGGACATGATGAAAGATCTCGGCGTTTTCCCTTGCTTTCTGGCTATTGGATCTCCACTTGTTCTAGGCGATAATGTGTTTGTTGTTACTGCCAATGGAGTGGATCCAAATCAACACAAGCTCCCAGCCCCAGATGCACCCAGTTTCATTGCTGTTAATAAAAACACCGGAAAGCTTGCATGGAAAAGCAGCCTTCCCGGTAAAAACATCATGGAAGGCCAATGGTCGAACCCCGCAGCTTTCACACTGAATGGCAAATCACAGGTTATTTTTCCAGGTGGTGATGGATGGGTTTACTCTTTTGAACCTGATTCGGGGGCGCTACTCTGGAAGTTTGATTGCAATCCCAAGGGAACAGAATTCAAACCGGGTGGCAGAGGCAATAAAAGCTACATCATGGCTACTCCGGTTATTCATGATGGCAAAGTTTATGTCGGCACGGGAAACAACCCTGACGATGGCCCTGGTGAAGGCCATTTTTGGTGTATCGATGCCACTAAAACTCCTGGAAATCCTGAAAAAGATCTCAGCCCCAAGGATGATAAGTTCGACCCTAAGGCTGATATTAATAAGAATTCTGGGTTAGTTTGGCATTATGGTGGCAGAATTATACCCAAGCCCGAACAAGGCAGAGAGATTAGTTTTGGCAGAACGCTAAGCACCCCAGCTATTCATGATGGCCTTATTTATCTTGCGGAATTAGATGGTTATTTACATTGCCTTGATGCAAAAACTGGGCAAAAATTCTGGGATCATGATCTCCGGGATGGAACTTGGGCTTCTCCATACTATGTTGATGGTAAGGTTTTCATCGGTACCGATAGTGGCGACCTTTATGTTTTTTCTCATGGAAAAACCAAAGCCGAGCCAACTAAGATAGAGATGGATCAACCTATTAAAGGTCCGATCACTGTTATCAATGGCTGCTTGTTCGTAAATACCGGAACGACTCTTTATGCTATCTCCGGTAAGTAATCTTTTATTTTAAGGAATTGACTGTGGCAGAAACTAAATCTCTTGATGTTTTGATCAAAGAAGCAAAAACAAAGCTCGATGCCCAAGTCAGGGAAGTTGTGCAATGGCACTTCAGCCCTGATACTGGAACCCCGTTTTGGCTTGAGAAAGCCAAGGAATACAAATTCAATCCGCTTAAGGATGTTAACACGTTTGAAGACTTGAGCTTGTTTGGGACATTCGAAGACGAGTGGTTGCGTGGAGGTCCTGTTCAGCGTTGGATTCCCAAAGGTTACGCTGGAAAACCTGTTTATGTTTTTGAAACTGGCGGCACCACCGGACTGCCTAAAACCCGAATTGTTATCGATGATTTTCGTATTGATTATGAAATGATGTCTGACACTCTTCCTGACAAATACTTCCCAAAAGGCAGTAACTGGTTAATGCTTGGGCCATCCGGGCCAAGGCGACTACGATTAGCTATCGAGCATCTTGCCCAACACAGGGGAGGCATTTGTTTCTGTATCGACCTTGATCCCAGATGGGTCGTAAAGCTTATTAAAATGCGGGAAATCGGTATGGCAAACCTTTACAAAGAGCATGCCATCGAGCAGGTTTTAACCATACTTGCCGGCGGACATGACATCAAATGCATGTTCACCACTCCCAAGCTTCTTGCTGCCTTGGATGAAGCCTTGAGAGCTGGGAAACTCGAAGACAAATTCCGCCAGCTTGGTAAAAAAATCCCTGCAGGTGGTTTAAAATCCATCAAGGCTGCGGGTATTACCGGCATCTTCTCAGGCGGTACTGAATTCACTCCTCAGTTCACCCGCGAAGCTTACGAAGAAATGCTTGATAATGGTGATGTTTACATGACCCCGACCTATGGTAATACTTTGATGGGTCTGGCTTGTTCCAAACCCATCTCGCCTGAAGATGGGTTTAAAATTTCCTACTATGCGCCTCAACCAAGGGCTGCCATTCAAGTGGTTGATCCCAAGAACTTTGACAAACTTGTCGAATACGGTCAGACTGGAAGGGTTCTTCTTACCACCCTTACCAAGGAATTCTTTGTTCCTAGATTTGCTGAACGTGATGAAGGTGAGCGCGAACGTCCTTTTGAAAAATATCCTTGGGATGGGGTTAGCGGTGTACGTCCTTTTAGCGAGTTTGCTGCAACTACAGTAGTTGGTGTCTATTAATATTTTGGTGCTTATTACACAAGGATTTTAAAGGGCTTTACACATGATTCAAATTCCTGCTTTACGATTAGGAAAACCTTATACCAGTCTGAATAAAACCCAGCTTGTTCATCATGTTACAGGTGAAACGGTTGCGGAAGTCAGCCAGGTAAATGGCAGCCAGATTGTAAGGGATATTTCCAAGATGGAAGATGCCCGAAATGAGCTTCAAGCCATTCCCATGGATAAACTCATGCATATGGTCAAGGAAGCTGGACGGATTTTTGCAACCGACATTCTTCCTTGTGGCGACCAGATGCAAAGTTTTGATGATTACATTCGAAACTTATCTTCAACCACCGGGTCCCCGATGGTGTTCTGCAAAAGAAACGCAGGCAAGGTTGAATATGTGCTAAGGAATATCGACACGATTATTGCTGGTTTAACTCGCGGCTTAGACATGTCAATTTTGGACAAAGGCCATGGAACGCAAGATGGCAGGACCTTGTGTTTTGTTCCTACTTGCACTTCATTCGGTGCGATTCTTCCCAGTAATTCACCGGGAGTGCATTCTTTGTGGGCACCAACACCTGCTCTAAAAATCCCGCTCATATTAAAGCCCGGTAGAGAAGAACCTTGGACTCCTTTTAGAGTTATTCAAGCTTATTTGAAGGCAGGGATACCTCCTGCTGCTGTTAACTTCTGCCCTACAGATCATTCAGGGGCCAGTGAAATCCTTCGTGGTACCGGCCGTAGTATGCTTTTTGGTGATAGCACCACTACAGACCCTTACAAGAACGATCATAGGGTGGAACTTCACGGACCTGGTTACAGTAAAGTCTTGATCGGCGAAGACAAAATTTCTCATTGGAAAGATTACATTGATATCATTGCAGAATCGATTGCTGCGAATGGGGGTAGATCTTGCATTAACGTATCAGCTGTTTGGGTGCCTTCGCATGGCAAAGAAATAGCCCATGCTCTTTCTGAAAAACTCGCAAAAATTCAGGCGCGCCCTTACGATGATCCGAATGCTGAACTTGCTGCTTTTGCTAATGCCGATGTTGCTGATAGAATTTCTGGCATGATCGACAATCTTCTAAAAACACCCGGTGCAACGGATATTACCGAGAAAGTTCGTGGCACGCCACGACTTGTAAGAGAAGGAAGATGCGCTTGGCTTCTTCCCGCAATTGTGCATTGTGAAACCTATGATCACCCACTTGCGAACAAGGAATTTCTTTTCCCTTACGCAAGCGTGGTTGAGTGCCCGCAATCTGATATGATAAAATTAATAGGGCCTACCCTTGTTGCAACTGCTATCACAGAAGACAAGGATTTTGCCCATGCGTTATTAAACAGCACCAATGTTGACCGGCTGAATCTTGGGCCCATACCAACGAATCGCCTTACTTGGGATCAGCCTCATGAAGGCAATTTATTCACCCACCTTTACAAGCAAAGAGCTTACCAGCAAAGCGGATTCTAAGGTGACATCTTTTGATTTCAGCCCACTAAACCGGATTATTTTTGCACCTGGTTGTTCTACTCAAGCAGGTGCTTTGGTTCGAGAACTAGGGGGATCCAGAGTCCTTTTAGTTTCCGATCCCGGTCTTAAAAAGGCCGGCCACTCGGACCTTATTTTCTCTTCCATTCAAAAATCTGGAGCAAAAGTATTTCTCTTTGACGATGTTGAAGAGAACCCTGAGGAAATTCATGTCGCGAAAGGCAAAAATTTTGCCCAACTACACAACATAGATTTTATTGTTGCGCTTGGTGGGGGAAGCGCCATGGATTGTGCCAAGGGGATTAATTTTTTGCTGACAAATGGCGGCAAAATGTCTGATTATAAAGGTGTCGGGCTTGCCAAGAAAGCTATGCTACCTTCCGTTGGGATCCCCACCACTTCTGGTACCGGAAGCGAAGCCCAATCCTTTGCCCTTATTACCGATTCAAGCACACACTTAAAGATGGCCTGTGGTGATAAAAAAGCCGCATTTAAGATTTGCCTTCTTGATCCAGAACTCACTATTTCTCAACCTCAAATGGTTACAGCCGCCACGGGAATTGACGCTATTTCCCACGCCTTAGAATCTTATGTTAGTACGAAAAAGAATACAGTTTCACAAACTTTTGCCAGGCAAGCTTGGGGCATGCTGTTCGAAAACCTGCCTACCGTTCTAAAACAGCCTTCAGATATTAATGCCAGGGGGGCAATGCAACTCGGTGCACATTTTGCTGGGGTATCCATCGAAAATTCGATGCTCGGGATATGCCACTCTTGCGCAAACCCTTTGACCGCCCATTACGGAATCCCCCACGGAATTGCTATCGGCATTCTTTTACCCCATGTTTTGCGCTTTAACAGTCATCATGTAGGGAATTGCTACCAGACTCTTGTTACGGACATTGGTAGAACTCCAAAAAGCGTTGCTGATTCCGGTGAAATTCTTGCTGACATTATCACTGGTTTTCTAACCCTTGCTGGAATACCAAAAAACCTTCATGACTGCGGTGTTTCCCATGGAATTCTTGAAGTGTTAGCAGAGGAGGCTTCTGAACAATGGACTGCCAAATTCAATCCAAGGCCAGTACAGGAAAAAGACCTTCTCGAAATTTATCAACTCGCAATGGTATGATCCTTTTTATTACAAGTCAGGCTATTCTTACTTTAGCCATTCTTGGAAATACTCTTTTTGCAAAAGACACTAATCCCGTTTCATCTTGGCTTCTTTTTAGAGGCAATCCACAGCAGGATGGTTTTTTGCCCAAATCAATCAAAGGTCCATTCGACATCGAATGGAAAATCTCTCTTAAAGATTCAATTGAAGGAACGGCTGTTGTTCACGATGGAAGGGTTTATTTTGGCTGCATGGATGAAAAAGTCTACTGTTTGAATTGCAAGGACGGCAAAGAGGTTTGGAAGTATAAAGGCGGTTCTTTCAAGGCGCCTCCCAGTATTCAGGATGATGTGATATACATCGGGGACATTGATGGCAACATGCACGCAATTGATTTAAAAACTGGCATAAAGAAGTGGGTGTTCGCAACCAATGGTGAGATTTCTGGTGGGGCAAATTTCTTTAAAAAAAACATCCTGTTTGGAAGTCAGGATGAAAACCTTTATTGCTTGAATACTGAAGGAAAAGAATTGTGGAAATTCAAAATGGAGGGGCCGTTTTTTGGGTCATGCGCTGTGATTGAAGGTAAAACCTTTGCTGCTGGTTGCGACAGCACCCTCCATGTTCTCGATGCTGAAACTGGAAAAGAGATTTCGAATCTCGACCTCGGGGGACAAACAGGCGCCACTCCTTCCATTGCTGGGGAGGATTTGTTTGTCGGTACCATGTCTAACAACGTTCTGGGTATCAACTGGAAAAAACCCAAAATTAATTGGAACTACAAACCCGAAAAAAGATCCCAGCCGTTTTTTAGCTCTTGTGCCATTGCCAAGAATATTGTTGTGGTAGGGGGGCGAGACAAAAAAATCCATGCTATCGACCGGGTAAAAGGTTCGGAAATATGGGGGGTTCAAACCGACGGCAAGGTCGATGCTTCTCCTCTAATTTTGAATAGTACCATTGTTGCTGGTTCCTTTGATGGAAACCTGTATTTCCTAAATCTCGAAGATGGGAAGTTGATCCAAAAACTCAACCTTGGAGGTGAAATTTCTGGTTCACCTGTTTTTTATGAGAATTCGATTTACATCGGAACTTCGAAAGGCGATTTCTTCAGACTTAGTCCCAAGGAATAACCCTTGTAAAACTAGGGTTGTTCATTTAAAAGACAATGATTACGATCTGTTGTTGTTAGTGTGTTTTACTAATCCTTCATGGAAGGCTAGGTGGAATAGGTGTCTGCCAAAGTTTCTGATATTGCTGCTTTGATCTCAGGTAAAGTTATTGGCAATGATTCTGCCATTATTTCTGGTACTTCAAACTTGAAATATGCGGATCTTGGGCATATCACATTTGTTGATAACCAAAAATACGAAAAACAATTCATTGAATCCAAAGCATTGGTTGCTGTTTGTCAAAACGAATTTAAGGCACCTGGTAAAACTTTGATTCTTGTGAATGATCCTTTGCTGGCTTTTATTGTTATTGTTGAACATTTTAAAGGTAAACCTGAACCCTATCCTCCTGGAGTTGATCCTTCTGCATGGGTGTCTTCAAGTGCGAAAATAGGTCAGCGGACTTCTGTTTTACCCTTTGCCCGAATTGGCAATAATTCCATTATTGGCACCGATTGTATTATCCATGGCGGAGTTTCCATTGGGCGGAATTGCACACTGGGAAACCATATTGTGCTTCATCCCAATGTTGTTATTTATGATGATTGCATCATTGGTGATCATGTCACGATTCATGCTAACAGCGTGATTGGCGCGGATGGATTTGGCTACAAACTGACTGATGGCATCCACAAAAAGATCCCCCAGACAGGCAATGTAGAACTTGAAAATCATGTTGAAATTGGAGCCTGCTCCACCATTGATCGAGGTACCTTTGGCCCCACCCGCATATGCGAAGGGACCAAGGTTGATAATCTTGTTCAAATTGGACACAATTGTGAAATAGGCAAACATAATTTATTGGTCGCCCAAGTTGGTATTGCCGGTTCTTGTACTACTGGAAATTACGTGGTGGTTGCAGGGCAAGCAGGCCTTGCAGACCATGTTACCTTGGCTGATGAAGTCGTAGTTGGTGCAAAAAGCGCTGTGATGAGGACCGCTGGAAAAGGCGAGCGTTTGCTTGGCATTCCTGCCCGGCAGGAACGAGACGAGAAGCGAATTCTTATACGTTTGAATCAACTGCCTGATATTTTTAGAGACATCAAAAAAATTAAAAAGCATCTAAACATCCCGGACGAGGAATGAAGTTCGATAAACCAAAGTGCATGCTACATGAAAGTTGAGTTATCTAACCGATGAGCTCCACAAAACTCATGGAAGAGCCAGTTGGATTACTAGCAGGCTATGGCCAATTTCCCATAGTTTTTGCTGAAGCTGCACGCAGGTTGGGGCTCCGTGTTGTATGTGTTGGAATTACTGAAGAAGCAGGTCCTGAGTTAAAAGGCCTGGTCAATCACTTTTACTGGTCACGCCCAGCACAGTTGGGCAAAATGATTAATCGGTTTAAAAAACATGGTGTAAAAAATGTGGTGATGGCAGGTAAGGTTCATAAGGCTAATTTACTTCACAAACCATGGAAAATATTCAATCTTGCTCCTGATTTAAGAACTTTAATTTTTTGGTATCTTCGCAAAAGAGCAGACAACAAAGACGACACTCTCTTGTTATCTGTTATTAAAGAATTCGCCAAAGATGGAATACATTTTGCTTCCGCCCTTGATTACATACCGGAGATTCTAGTGCAATCAGGAACATTAACCCGCAGGGCGCCCTCTAATTCTGAAATGCAGGACATCTATTTTGGGTGGAAACTTGCCCGTGAAATGGGCCGAATGGATGTAGGGCAGAGTGTTGCTGTAAAAGATCGTGCTGTTTTAGCCGTTGAAGCTATCGAGGGAACGGATAAAAACATAATTCGGGCAGGCGAATACTGTAAATCAGGCGGTTTTGTTGTGGTAAAAGTGGCAAAACCAAATCAAGATCGCAGGTTTGATGTACCAACTATTGGGGTCGATACCATCCAAACCCTTCATAAGTCCCGGGGAAAAGTACTTGCAATAGAAGCAGGGCAAACCATCTTTTTAGGTGAGAAAGAAGCAATTAAACTTGCAAATGAGCTTGGAATAACCATCATTGCACTTGCGGATAACGATATTCCAACCTAGTAATTATTGTTGATTTATTATTCACTTATCGCTTTTATTCATACATAATAATATCATAACAATGTGTATTTTTAATTTTTATCAGATAATTACAATCTTAGCGAGTCTATGGGCAACATCTCTTTTAAAATTCCTGATTCAATTGACAAAACTTGGGAAAAAGAGCTGCTGAAATCCTATTTTTCGGGTGGCCCGGACACCATGCCTTTTTTTTGCAGCGTCTCAGCCAACAAGAACATCTTATCGCTTAAAAAAGAAGAGCACGATTCTTGCTTCCTGAATATACCCTGGAATATTGGAAGTCAGGGGATATTCATTTCTCCAACTTCAACCCTACCTTTATCAGATTCACCTTATTCCTTAATCACGGAATTGGCGCGTGGTAAAGTAAATCAATTCAGAAATTTTAATGCTGACTGGGAATTTAGTGGCCTTAAAATCAACCAAGAACTTCGGGATCAACTTGCCAAATCCACCTTGGAGTTTGGAAAATCTTTTAGTAATCCCGATCTCTCCCAACAAGAAAAATTCCTGCAAAACGCAATCGAATTTGCCTATCATGGTTCTGATCTTTTAATTCGCGAATACATGCGTCAAATATTTGACATCAGGCATCAAGATAACCAACCGTTTGAAACAGGACTTTCTGCAAAGGTTTCCAAACCTTTTCCAACATCGCTATCAAGCAAACTAGAACAATCTTTTAATTACATGCAAGTAGGATTCAACTGGAAAAATATCGAAACTTCACAGGGTGTTTTTTACTGGGATCAAGTGGATCAAGCATTGGAAAGCTGCATGGCTACAGGTATGGAGGTAATCGGCGGCCCTGTTATTCAAATGACTAAAGAATCACTTCCTCACTGGTTAACAGCCTCCAGCGGTACGGCTTCACAGTATGCAACCGCAATGGCAAGATTTCTAGATACCGCTATTAGACGTTATGAGGGAAAGATCCATCGCTGGATAATTTGTTCAGGGTTGAATGTTGCTACTGAGCCGGCATTTGGGGATGAAACTTATTTTCGCATAGCTTGCAAGCTTGCAGAGATTGCAAAACAAATACATTCCTCCTTGGAAATCATAATAGGGGTCACCCAACCTTGGGGGGAATATACAGCCACCAAAAAAAGAGCGTTTTCTCCTTTCATTTTTACAGATAATCTTTGCAGGGCAGGGCTTAATCTTGCTGCCATTGATATCGAAATTGTAATGGGCTCATCGCCAAACGGTTCTTTCTGCAGAGATATGCTTGAAACATCGAGACTTTTAGATCTTTATGCGGTTTTAGGAATGCCTTTAACCCTAACCCTTGGCTATCCATCAAGTAAGAATCAAGGGGAACTTGGAGATAGTGAATTTGGAAACTGGAAAGGCGCAAAAAGCCATTCTACCCAGGCAGATTGGGCTGAATCTTTCACCTCACTGGCCCTCAGTAAAAGGTATATTCAATCAATTCATTGGGTTGAATTATCCGACGATCATGATTCTGATTTTCCAAATTGCGGTCTTTTTGATAAAGATTGGCAACCAAAAGCATCATTTGCATGCATGGAAAAGATTCGCAAAAAGCATCTGCGCTAGTATTGTCCACCATAAAAAAGAGCCAACCTTTTTAAGGCTGGCTCTTTAATTTTTATAAATCAACAAATTCTAAAGGATTAACCTTTATACTTTTATGGTTTCGTCTCAGGCGGGCCGACAGACTCGAGCACCTCTTTTTCATCAGCTTCAAAAGTAGGCTCAAATAGTATCTTCTTTTCGCCATCAACTTCAGCAACCCTTGTGTTGATAAGGTTTTTACCTACAAAGGAGCCCCGAAGAAGATCTTCAGATAAAGGATCTTCCAAGAAGTGCTCTATAGCCCTTCGCAAGGGTCTAGCACCAAAATCAAGGCTGGTGCCTTTTTCAATCAGAAGTTCCTTGGCTTCTTCGGTAAGAACAAGCCTGAGGTTCTTTTCTTTAAGTCGTTTGTAAACCTTGCTTAGTTCGATATCGATAATGTTCTTGAGATCGGGCTTGGTAAGAGGCCTGAAAACAATGATATCATCAACACGGTTAAGGAATTCAGGACGGAAATTATTTTCCATCGCCTGCTTCACGGTTTCCTTCATTTTAGAATAGTTTGCTTGTTCATCTTTGCGGTTATGAAAACCGTAGCCACCAACTTTACCCGTAATTTCGGCGGCACCGATATTCGTGGTCATAATGATGATGCTATTTTTGAAGTCAATGGTTCGACCTACGTTATCGGTCAAACGGCCTTCTTCCATGATTTGCAAAAGCATATTCCAAACTTCAGGATGTGCTTTTTCAATTTCATCAAGAAGAACAACACTATAAGGTTTTCGCCTTATTTTTTCGGTTAGCTGACCACCTTCTTCATATCCAACATAGCCTGGAGGTGCACCTACCAACCGGCTTACATTATGCTTTTCCGAATACTCGCTCATATCTATCGAGATAAGTGAATTTTCATCACCAAACATGAATGCTGCCAAGCGTTTTGCCAGCAATGTTTTACCAACACCAGTCGGGCCGGCAAAAATAAAGCTTCCAATCGGGCGTTTCGGGTCTTTAAGCCCGGCACGACTCTTACGCACAGCCTTGGAAATTGATTCAATAGCCTCGTATTGGCTGACAACTTGCTTATGAAGTTCCTTTTCCATCGAAAGTAAACGAGCGGTCTCATTATCTTCGAGGCGTTTAAGGGGTACTCCTGTCATTTTACTGACCACTTCAGCAATGACATCGTCATCAACCACGCCATCAACCTCGCGGGATTTATCGCGCCATTCCTTGGTGATGGTTTCTTTTTTCTTCTTAAGTTTATCCGCTTGATCACGCAGATGGGCTGCTTTTTCAAAATCTTGCTCTGCAACCGCAGCTTCTTTTTCTTGATTAAGCTTTTCGATTTGTTGATCCAACTCTTTCAAATCGGGTGGCCTGGTCATGGCTTTCAGCCTAACTCGGGCACCAGCCTCATCGATTACATCGATTGCTTTATCAGGCAAACAACGGCCACTGATATAGCGATCGCTCAGTTCAACAGCACTGGCAAGAGCCTCGTCTTTGATTTGAACGCGGTGATGGGCTTCGTATCGGTCCCGAAGGCCTCGAAGAATCTCGACCGCTTCTTCCTTGGAGGGGGGATTAACTATGATTTGTTGGAAACGTCGTTCCAAAGCGCCATCTTTCTCGATGTATTTTCGGTATTCATCAAGAGTGGTTGCACCAATGCATTGGATTTCACCACGTGCAAGTGCTGGCTTGAGGACATTAGATGCATCGATGGCACCTTCAGCCCCGCCTGCACCAACAAGAGTATGAAGCTCATCAATGAAAAGAATGGTATTTTTAGCCCTTCGTACTTCATTCATAACAGCTTTGATACGTTCTTCAAACTGCCCGCGATACTTCGTTCCAGCAACCATCATTGCAAGGTCGAGAACAACAATACGTTTGTCTCTCAGCAATTCTGGAACATTGCCATCAATAACCAATTGGGCAAGGCCTTCAACAATTGCAGTTTTACCCACGCCGGCTTCACCAAGAAGGACCGGATTATTCTTGGTTCTTCTGCTGAGGATTTGAACAACACGCTCTATTTCATTAGCTCTACCAATAACAGGGTCAAGTTTTGCTTGTTTAGCAAGTTCGGTGAGGTCTCTTCCAAAACTATCCAAGGCTGGAGTTTTGGATTTGCCTCGACCAGGCTGTTTTTCACCACTGCTACTTCCGCCTCCAGTTTCTTCTGTAGCCATGTTATGCCCCAGCAAATTAAGAACTTCTTCCCGGACATCGTCAAGCTTCAAGCCAAGGTTCATCAAAACCTGAGCCGCAACACCTTCTTGCTCGCGCAATAATCCCAAGAGAAGGTGTTCTGTACCAACATAATTATGGTTAAGATTTCGAGCTTCCTCAATGGAGTAGTCGATAACTTTTTTAGCCCTAGGTGTTTGGGGGAGTTTCCCCATAGTGACCATATCAGGGCCAGATTGAACAATTTTTTCGACTTCGAGTCGTATTTTTCTCAAATCGATATCAAGATTTTTAAGAACGTTCGCAGCTACGCCGGAACCTTCTTTTACAAGCCCAAGCAAAATATGCTCTGTGCCAATGTATTCATGATTGAAGCGCTGGGCTTCTTGATTGGCAAGTTGCATAACTTTGCGAGCACGATCAGTAAAACGCTCATACATTTTTAAATCAGCCCTATATACTTTTAAGCTAATGACCTACTACCAGATCACAAAGATACACTTTTAACAATCTTGGGTCATCTCCAAAACAAAAAAATTCCTTACTCAAAATATTATAGTCATTCGCAGGCCTTTATACTGATATTGCCAAAATAATTAATTTTATTTTGAAATCAACCACCAGGTTCGGATAAAAAGGCCTCAAATAGTCATAAAGATCAGAAACCTGGAGGGCTATCGAACTTTAATTGTGGTAATTCACCCACACCCACTCCAACCAGTTTAATTTTATCTGATTCCAAATTCCCCAAGCCTACCTTGGCACTTAAGCGAATATGTTCAATTTTAGCAGGATCAAACCCCATTAATCTTGCGCAGGTGGCATCGATTGCAACCGGATCATCACTCATGAGCAATATATTTGAATTAATAGGATCCCCATAAAGTGGCCCATCTCCTTGCATGCCAATAATACCATCCACCAGCGAAAGATCGGCTTTTCTTGTAGCGTTGATATCCACTATGCTGCTCACAATTCCTTGAAAATGAAGTTCGTTTTTAGGCCATCCATAAGCTTGGCCTGAAGCAATACCAAACAAATTTTTCAAAGAAAGTGTTACATTAGTCCAATGATGGGTTTTAAGTTTGGGAACAGATATTAAAACATCGGATTCGTAGGCTTCCTTGCTAAAATAAATGAATCCCAGCCCAGTTTTCGCACCTAAATTGACAACTTTTTTGGTTTGATCATAATTAATGTCAACAAATCGAACTTTATGATCAGTTAATACTTTTTCCAATCCACACTCCCGAAGCAAGCAACCCATATTTCTACGATGCCCCGAACCTTCACCCACCACGATTTCCGCAGCCCCCTCTTCAAGGCATAAACGAATGATTGCATCAACAATCGCCGGATGGGTATGAATGGGCCTTTTAGAATTAAATTCAACAATATTAGGTTTTATAAATACCTTTTTACCTGCCAAGGGAACCTTTTGTTTGAATGATTGATACATTTCCCGCAGTGCTAAAAGAACATTATCTTCATAACTTGGTATATTTTTCCAAGCGACCACGCTTTCTTTTTGCCTGACCTGAACCCCTCCCAAACCATCAATAAGCAATCGGCGAACAATTTTTTTGCCCCATTCACTCCAAGTTTCACATGGAAGGGTGGCCTTTTTGACTGCTACTTTATTAAATTCCAAATTTATTGAAAAAACATTGTCTGAAATGGCTTTGTTCGCAAGAAGCGCCAGGGAAACACGACTCACCGATTTTGCGAGTGGTTGATTTTCATTGGACCATTCCTTGACAAACTTAGCCAAAAGTTCTTTTATCGCATTTTCCAAATTCACAATTTCATCATGATTATCTTTTAAATATAACGAACAAGCGATGGCTGCCCAAAATGCGTGCTCTAAATCTAAAGGATCAAAAATACTTTGTCTCAAATAAGCAATTGAAGCCTGAACCCTTGGGTTCAGGGATTCTTTGGTGCCATTTAATGCCATTAAGCAAAGAGAAGTAGGCCCAGGCACCGGATCCAAGAGCTTTCCTAAAACTGTTTTATTCCCGTAATTCGCACCACCCTTATCCATAAGGCGGTCAAGGAGAAAATCAAAACCCTCTGTTACTCTGGGATTATTCTGTAAGCCTGCCAATCTCAGGGAAAGAACCGCCCATGCAGTGGGTTCAACCCAAGAAAAAGTATTAAGAGACCAGGGCCATCCCATGACTTGCGGATTAATCCCCTTGGCATGAATTTCCAACGCTTGATTGTTTTTTGTAACAGTGCCTTTTATTTCAAGCAAAATAGAAGCCATTAAAGAGATGGCGTTTGCATTAAGCTTAAGTTTTAGGAAGGTGAAAAGAACGATGGAAGTAAGCCAAACAGCTTCAGGCCTTCCATTTGGTGCAACGACAATTCCATTTGGCCCAATACAAGATTCCAGGAAACCAACAGCAGCAGCAAATTCTTTACTCGATTCATACTTACTGTTTTTAATTGCCAATAGAGCCAAACAAGTTGGTTCTACAGAAGCGGCTTTATTGGAGTAGTAAGCCCAGCCTCCGCTTGGAACAGCATTTTCAATAAGCCAACATTCCAAGTCTAAAACAGATTGGCTATGCATGATTGGTTTTCTATCAGGATTTAATTGGAGGTTGATCCTGAGCTACGGAGTTTACTACGCAAGAATTTTGCCCGCGCTGTATTTCTTTCTTCACCATCCAAGGTACTTCCCATCAATTTTTGCAAATGAGCAGGCTGAGTCTGGATAAATAATTCATTAACCGTGTTGATATCCACATCCTCAATCATCTTCATGTGGATACCAAGCCGAACGTAGGACAATAATTCCATAGTTTCATCAGAAGTCATCATCGTGGCAGAACTAAGCGTACCAAAAGCCCTGGAAATACGATCCTGAAGGATTTGGCCATTATCTTTTTTCCAAGCGACACGAGCCTGCCTCTCGTAATCAATAATTTGAGGAATCACACTATAGATTTCGTTAAGGATGGCGTTTTCGCTTTTACCCAGAGTCACCTGATTAGAAATCTGGAAGAAGTGCCCGGAAAAACGGCTGCCTTCACCATATAGACCGCGGTGGGTAAGGTTAATACGCTGCAATGCTCGAAAAACCTTGTCAATTTGCTTGGTGAAATCCAAGGCGGGCAAATGAAGCATTACACTAGCCCGCATTCCTGTTCCAACATTAGTTGGGCAGGCGGTGAGGTAGCCGAATTCTTCATGAAATGCATAGGAAACCTTTTTTTCAAGAAAATCATCAAGTTTATTAATGGTTTCCCAAGCGCTTTCGAGCGAAAAACCTGAGCGCATCACCTGTAAACGCAAATGATCTTCCTCATTAACCATAAGGCTAAGAGACTCCAAGTTGCCCAAGGCAACTCCACGGGGGCCTTCGTTGGCGGCCAATTCTCTGGAAATAAGCTGTCTTTCTACAAGAAATTGGCGATCAAGTGTGTTTAGAGCGGTGAGGGATACGTATTCAAATTTTTGCTCAAATTCGAGGGTTTGAATACGGTCTTTAAGCAGAGTTTCGATTTCTGCTTTTTGAAAATTACTGGCTCTATTGGGAAAAGGAAAACCAGCAAGATTCCTTGCCAGCCTTATCCTGCTGGAAATCACGATATCAGACTCAACTCCACAGCCCTTAAGCCATTCACCACTGGATTTTGACAGCGATTCAAAATTCATCCGGATTTTCCTTTTCTCTAAGTAAATCCCGCAACCTTGCGGCTTCTTCATAGGATTCTAGTTCAATTGCTTTTTTAAGTTCCTGCCTGATTTTCAATATCTCATCAGATCTTTTACCTGAAAGATCAGGATTGCGCTTGGGTATTTTACCAAGATGCTTTTTCGAATGCTGAATTTTTTCAATCAACGGTTCGAGACCCAATTTAAAATGGTTATAGTCCTTGGGGCAACCCAATCTACCTTGGGCCCGAAAATCCATGTACCGAGTTCCACAATCTGGGCACACCAATTTGGATAATTCGTCGGCCTCTTTTCCGATATGTTTAGAAATCAATCCCTGCAAAATCCCAGGAAGATCATTATCTGAATGTTTCAGCAACTGCTTAGCTTCGGCACATTCTTTACAAATGTTCGTGATTTTCTTTTGGCCGCCCACAATGTCGGTCAAATGTATTGTCGCAGGTTTTGAACAGTACTTACAAATCATGATTTAAGTTTGCCAAGGGTAAAATTTACTACTGATTCTTATTGGTTCTCAAGCAATCGGATCTTATCTCTGATGCCCGCCGCCTCTTCATATTTCTCTTTTTCAATAACCGCTTGAAGCTGCTTTCTCAAGAGATCAATTTCTTTTTGTATATTCTTGTTCGCACCGAACCGCGTGGGCAACTTTCCACAATGTTTGGTCTCCCCGTGAATATTCTCCAAATATGGCAATAATTCGTCATGAAATACAGTGTAATCATGAGGACACCCCAAGCGCCCGGAATTCCGAAAATCTGCAAATTGCATGGCACAGGAATCACAAACTGCTGCAGAGCCAGCCAAATTTTCCACCATTTTTACAGCAGAAGGCTCGAGATCTGCATCAATGGATTCTTTTTCCAAACCCTCTTCTTGAAGGTATTTTTGTGCACATTCTTCACAAAAATGGCATTCTTGAACGTTATCTTTGCTTACGATCTCAGTAATATGCATCGTTGCCACTTTAGAACACTTATGACATTTCATCTGCTTGTTTCCTCGTACTTCGATTTTGAAAATCAAGCCATAACAAAAACTATCCACTATCAAATTACATCAACTATGATTATTTTAGCGTGCTAGTACAAGATTCAAACATAAGTTTTTTATAAATAGGACATGAACTTTGCGATTTCATCACCTTTTATCAGAGTTTACCATGAAAAATATTCTCAAAATAAGCATGATTCTAGCCCTTATAATAATTGCTTCTCCCCTTAACGCGGAGGACTGGACTGGTTTTCTTGGCCCCAAAAGAAATGGGCAGGCTATTCCAAATATTGAAGCCTTTGCTGAAGAACCTAATTTAATCTGGTCTGCACCAGTCGGAGATGGGTTTAGTGGACCTGTTGTTTTTGCAGGAACGGTCTTCCTCCATCACCGTAACCAAAACACTGAAGAAATTACTTCTTTTGATCTAAAATCCGGCAAAGTAAACTGGAATAAATCATTCCCTACAACCTATAAGGATGATTTTTCACGAGGAGATGGCCCTCGTTCGACTCCTGCGGTTAATAAAACTGCAATCGTATGCATTTCTCCCGATGGAATACTCCGGGCGCTTAATCCCAGCAACGGCCAACTATTATGGGAGAAAGATCTGATCTCCGAATTTGAATCCGCCAAGATTTTTTTTGGTTTTGGCACCTCCCCCTTAATTATTGATGAAAAATTAATTGTAATGACAGGTGGAAAAAAAGCAGGTTGCATTTGCATGGATATTAAAAATGGCTCCCTCATCTGGAAGAGTGAGAGTTTCAAGGGAAGTTATGCATCCCCGGTTCCTGCCAAATTTGGCAAAGAAGATTCCATTGCACTTTTTCATCGCGATGGCCTTTCTATTCTCAATTTAATTGATGGCATAAACATGGGCATGTTTCCCTGGCGGGCAAGATTCGACGCTTCCGTCAATGCATCCACCCCATTAATTGAAGGCGACGAAATTTTCTTAACCGCTAGTTATGGTACGGGTGCCACATTACTTAAATTTAGCATGGGAAAGTTTGAAAAAAAATGGGCCAATGACACCTCTCTTTCGTGCCATTTTGGTACCCCGATTATTTCCAATGGTCACTTGTATGGCTTTCATGGCAGACAGGAATCTGGGCCAGAATTCCGCTGTGTTAATTTGAAAACAGGGGAAGTTTTATGGGCAAAGGAAGGTACAGGGAGTGGCAATTTAATAAAATTCAACAGCCATTATCTTGTTTTGGCCGAGGATGGGACACTATTTTTAAACAAATTCAATTCCATGAAGTGGGAACCTGTTTTTTCAAAGAAAATCCTTAATGGTTCTTGCAGGGCCCAACCTGCATTTTCAGACAAGTTTTTAATAGCAAGAGATGGCACTAAACTTGTATGCCTGAAAATAACTCCCTGACCTTAACCCTTTTTAACAACTAATTAAGCTTTTAATTTACCCGCTAAATCCAATGAAGGGCAAAGGTGGTAACACATAGATTAAACGGTATAAACGGACCATTTTACTTCAATATCGGAAGAATAGGTAATATTTAAGGCCTTGTTTTTACCTTTTTGCATTTACAATGGTAGTTGTAAATGAAGGTTCCTAAAATCAGGTGAAATCATGCGCATATACCGATTCTTAAAGTCAATGGGAATTTTATTTGACATTATCCAGCATCCACCTGCTTTTTCAGCACAAAAACTTGCCAAATACCTGCACACTCCAGGGCGACAAATCGCCAAGACCGTTCTCCTTAAAACCATGGATAGTTACAAAATTGCAGTTTTGCCTGCTGACCAAATGCTTGATAAATCGCAGATCGAACTCTTGATCCAGACAAAGGTTAGGATGGCAAATCCTTTAAACATGTCTGAGATTTTTTTTGATTGCGAATGGGGAATGGTACCTGCGTTTGGTTCTGCATACGGGCTATCCACCATCGTGGATTCCTGTCTTCTAGAGTGCTCTAATATTGTTTTACCGGGGCATTCTCACCTTGAATCAATCCGTATCAACGCCAAAGATTATCTTGCACTGGAGAACCCAATGTTTGGTTCATTTCTAAAACCAGAAATGGTGGCGATTTAAAATTCCTTTTCAATTTCGCTTTAGGGTTTAATTCTAATGCTTCAGAAAGTATTCTGAATGCATGAACAGCATACTTGAAAAATCCTACATCATCACCGGCCCCACGGCATCCGGAAAAACCAACCTTGCAATCAAGTTGGCGCAGCACTTGGATTCAGAAATAATTTGTATGGATTCCATGACGCTTTTTAAGGGAATGGATATTGGCACAGCCAAACCCACACTTCATGAACAATCTCTGGTCAAGCACCACATGCTGGATGTTTTAATGCCAACGGAGTCGAGCAATGTTCAATTTTGGTTACAAAGTGCAAAAAGAATTGCTGAAGAATTGATAAGGAGAGGAAAATCACCAATATTTGTAGGTGGCACCCCACTTTATCTAAAAGCATTAATGATGGGATTATTTGAAATTCCGGAAATCCCCAAACATATTCGTAAAGAATTAGAAGAGAAATTTCCCCAGACCGATTTTGCCGATGCTTACCGGATGCTATCTGAGATCGATTCTGATTCTGCAAAAAAAATACACCCGAATGATCGACGTAGAATCATTCGGGCCCTTGAGGTTTGGAAAGGCCTGGGAACAACAATAAGTTCTCTTCAAAAGCAATGGGAGACAACAACGTATAATCAGTCTAATCCAGATAAAATCCGATGCATTTGGTTACAAACGCTCCGCCAGAAATTACATGAACGAATTCATATACGCACAAAACAATTACTTGAAAAAGGTTGGGTGGAGGAAGTTGTACTTTTACGACAAAAATATCCATCGCTTAGCAAAGAAGCTTCCCAAGCAATTGGATATTCTCAAATATCACAATTTTTAGATGGATTGATGAGCTTCGAAAAAACGGAAGAAGCAATTAATCTAGCCACGAGGCAACTTGCAAAAAAACAGGAAACTTGGTTTAGGCATCTTCCAGGTTGTAAACCCGTACCTTTGGAAAATAAGTTCCACTTTTGGGGTTTCGATGTCGATATTCAACCCGATAGTCTGGTATGATTAAATGATGTATTTTGTTAATAATATATTTAATGTAAATACGAATAAATTTTAGTTCTTATGTAACTATATAAGTGTTTATGTCACAAAAAGTAACGATTCATGTGCTCGAAGGTTCCGATAAAGGCATTGCTTTTCGCTCATTGAATTTACCAGTTTCAATAGGCCGGGAAGAAGGCAACAGCATTCGTCTTAGCGATGAAAGAATCAGCAGGTTTCACGCCAAAATTCAAGATGACAATGGTGAGATCATTCTGACAGATCTTGAAAGCACCAATGGAACGCGCGTAAACGGGAATATCATACATATTCGCAGATTAAAACCGGGTGATAGAATAAGTCTGGGAAGATCCATTCTTTTATTTGGTTCAGAATCTGAGATTCGCAATAGAATCAATTCGATTTCCAACATAGCAGAAAAAACCGGCAAAACCAAACTTGTAGATGACACGGATCGGGGTACCGATCAAGCTTCGATAATCGTGGAGACATTTGATCACGATTTACCTGCCAATCTGGAAACTGACCAAACAATTTCCATTCAGCATGGCAATGTTTTCCTTGGGGACAAACCTCTGCCACCACTTCCAAGAAAACTTTCTCCTGCTCAATCCGCAAGACTTGCGGAATTATTTGAATACCTTCATAGGCAATTAACTTTGGCTACGGATAGTATGAGCAGCACTGATGAAGATTCTGAGATTTCGTTAAAATTCTCGGATTGGCAGAAAATCCAATCCATACATCTTATTCTTGCAAAATATGCCCGGGCAATCATTGATCCTGATAATTTGGAATCGTAATTTCGCACCTTTTTCTTTTTAAACGCCCCTTTCTAATTTTTTCCTTGATAATACAAATTTATCAATTGAAATGGTCTTTTTAATAATTGAAATCATGGGAGTGCCCAAGGATGGCGGATAGATCTTTTGCTCATTTACATTGCCATACCCATTACAGCCTGCTTGACGGCGCCAGCCGAATTCCAGAACTTGTCAAATATGTCAAGCAACAGGGAATGAATTCGGTCGCACTGACCGATCATGGGAATTTATACGGGGCCATCGAATTTTACAAAGAATGCAAGGCCGGCGGAGTAAACCCAATCGTTGGCTATGAAGCTTATGTCGCCCCGAAGGGTAGAACAGATCGCGATGCAAAAAAAAGGGGCGATGCAGGCTTCCATCTGACCCTTTTAGCCAAGAATAACAAAGGTTATCAAAACCTAATAAAAATGGCCTCAATTGCATTCCTTGAAGGCTATTATTATGTACCGCGAATTGATAAAGAAATTCTTAAAGCGCACAGCGAGGGCATCATCTGCCTAAGCGGTTGTGCTTCAAGTGAATTCAGCGATTTCATTCTTCATGAAAAACACGAAGAAGCTGCAGATTTAGCTCGATGGTTTTCTAAAGTTTTCAAAAATCGATTTTTTGTTGAAATACAAAATAATGGAATTCCCATCCAGGAAGAATGTGCCCGAGGGGCGATCGACATTGCAAATAAACTTGGATTACCTTTGGTGGCAACCTCGGACGCCCATTACCTAAGACCCGAAGATAGTAACGCCCACGATGTACTACTATGCATAAATACCGGAAGACTTAGGACTGATGAAAATCGGATGAAATATGGCTCCGATCAATTTTACATTCGTTCCCCCCAAGAAATGTACAAACTGTTTCCAAACCAGGAAGAGGCAGTAAAGCGAAGTCAGGAAATTGCAGATACCTGCGATATACAACTAGATTTCAGCAAAAGGCATTTTCCTGTTTTTTCGCCACCCGGTGAAAAAACTCCTGAAAAATACCTGAGTGAATTATGTACAGAGGGAATGAAGGAAAGGTATGGCGAAAACCCGCCTGAAGCTGCAATTGAAAGAATTGAAAAAGAAATTGGTATTATCTGCCGAATGGGATTTGCAAGCTACTTCTTAATCGTTGCAGACTTTGTCAGATTTGCAACCGAAAAAGGAATACCAAGTAGTGCCCGCGGTTCCGCATGCGGGGCGCTGGTAAGCTATGTACTCAAACTTAGCCATGTTGATCCGCTTGAATATGGGCTTTTGTTCGAACGATTTCTTGATCCCAACCGAAGCGAAGCTCCTGATATCGACATCGATTTCTGCAAGGAAAGGCGCGAAGAGGTCATAGCTTATGTCAGAGAAAAGTATGGGGAAGAGAGCGTTGCACAAATTGCAACATTTGGCACCATGGCTGCCCGTGCTGCCATTAAAGATGTGGGCCGAGTTTTTAATATTCCCCTAGATCGCGTGACCAAACTTTGCGAACTAGTTCCTGAGACCCCAGGAATTACCCTTCAAGAAGCAATCAATGGTAATTCAGAATTCAAGCACTCCATCAATGATGATCCACAAATCAAAGAACTCATGGACATCGCACTAAAGCTGGAGGGCACCAATCGTAATGCGGGCACTCATGCCGCTGGAGTGGTTATTTCGAACGGGCCGTTGACCGATTATGTACCGCTGCAAAGGATCGTGCGAAAAGGCGATGAATCGCAACGCAAAGAAGAAGGCGTGATCACAACGCAATGGGTGATGGGAGACCTTGAAACCGTTGGCCTTTTGAAAATGGATTTTCTAGGACTTCGAACCCTCACTGCACTCGACAATGCTGTGCGCATGATCAAAAAAAATCATGATATAAAAATCGAACTTAACAGCATTCCGCTCGATAACAAAGAAACTTACGACTTATTGCAAAAGGGCGATGCAAAAGGTGTTTTCCAATTGGATTCAAGCGGTATACGCGAACTTCTAAAGCGAATGAAACCGGATAATATTCGCGACATTATCGCCATCATGGCTTTATATCGCCCCGGGCCATTGGAAGGAGGCATGGTTGATTCCTACATCAACCGAAAACACGGTAGGGAAAAGCCGGTTTACGCGCACCCTGTCATGGAACAAATTCTTTCTGAAACCTTTGGGGTCATGGTTTATCAAGAACAAATCATGCAGATATTAAACCAATTGGGTGGTATCGAACTATCAAGCGCATATGCTTGCATCAAGGCAATCAGCAAAAAGAAATACGATATTATCGACAAAAGAAAAGAAGAATTTATCAGAGGGGCCAAGGAACGCGGACTCGATGAAAAAACTTCAGGCGACATTTTCCAACTGATCGTGGTATTCGGTGGCTATGGTTTCAACAAGAGCCATTCAGCGGCCTATGCACATATCGGCTTTCAAACTGCCTACTTAAAACAACATTACCGCCCAGAATTCATGGCGGCATTGCTAACAAGTGAAATTGAGGACGGAAACAAACGCGATAGCTTGGTCATGCATATTGATGATGCACGCCGGGGAGGGGTCGAAGTTTGTCCGCCAAACATTAACTTGAGTGATTCTGATTTTGTAGTGCAAGATGGAAAAATCTTATTTGGATTAAGGGCCATCAAGGGATGTGGTAATAACGCTGCAGCAGAGATTGTTCGCAATCGAATTGAACTCGGAAACTACAGGGATATATTTGATTTTTGCGAACGAGTTGATCTTAGAGTGGTTAGCAAAGGCGTGATAGAAAAGCTAATCAAAGCGGGAGCACTAGACTGCCTTAGGGCACATAGGGCACAATTAATGCATCTTTTACCGCGAGCCATCAAAGGCGCTGTTGATAGGCAGCACGATAAAAAAACAGGGCAGGGCAACTTATTCTCTCAAGCGCCTGAAAGTCCCGCAGAGGAAGAGTCCAACAGTAAATCCGTTTTAATTCAAGTTCCTGAGTGGAACGAAACAGAAAAACTAAAATTCGAAAAAGAGGTGCTAGACTTTTACTTCTCAAGTCATCCGCTAACTCAATTTGAAAAAGAAATCCGCAGATTCTCAACACATTCGTGTGAGCAGCTACGTGATTTACCCGCAGACCACGAAGTTACCCTTGGGGGAATGATCACCCAGATCCGTTTCATGAACACCAAAAAAGCAAAGAATGGAAACACCAGGTATGTACGCTGCAGGATCGAAGATTTTAATGGTGGTGTTGATTGTGTAATGTGGCCTGATGATTATCTTCGCTACAAAGACGAATACCAAGAAGACCGGGTCTGTTTCTTTAAAGGCAAAGTAGAACGAACAAGGGATGAGCCCGGCCTTATCCTGCAAAGAGTATTCAGCGTGGAACAAGCATCAAAAGAGCTTGCGAAGGGCCTTTACCTGCAAGTTTCTTTAGGCACAAACAAACCCCACGAAATCAATCAAATCGCAGATATCTTAAAAACCAGCCCGGGATCTTGCCCTGTTTATCTTTCGGTTCGTGATTACGCAAAAAACTTATGTGTGCTTAAGCTGGGCCGGGCTTTTCAAGTCAATCCAAACCGTTTTCCCGTGGAAGAACTCGAGGAAATTTTAGGCCAGGGGAATGTGAAACTGAGTTAAATCCTTCGATCCCCAACAGGGTTTTCTTTAAACTAAAACTTCCGGTAAAGCCCCCTAATGTTTTGTCGGATGATATTACCCTATGGCATGGTATCAACAAAAGGATGGGATTTTTACCGCATGCGCCACCCACTGCGCGACATGCTTTTGGATTACCAATCTCAGTTGCAATTTGCTTGTAATTTTTAGTTTTACCAAATGGAATGAATCGTAATTTATCCCAAACCTTCATTTGAAAGGGCGTACCCAGCGGCAGGGGTTTTACATCAACTTTTTTCCCGGCATAAAATGAGTCCAACAATGCAACAAGGCGATCACAATTATTGATTTTTTTGATCAAGGTTTCATTTTGAAAAGTTAATGCCAACGAACTAACCCTTGAAGTTTGCTCCTGGGTGCCTGCAAACAACAATCGAGCGGAAAAATAATTCCAATAAATACTAAAGTAAAAGCCTTTATAAAAACAGGAACTGATTACAAATTCACCCATCTTGTTTTCAGTTGAATAACTACTCATAAATTGCGTTTAAATCTGGACATGACACCTAGATATATAAGCAGCGAAATAGATCTAAGAGCCTCTTTCCAATTTACTTTAGAAGAACCAGCCCTACGATTTTCAAATATAATCGGATATTCACCAAGTTTGCTGCCACACCGATATACTCTGAAAAGCATTTCTTGCTGAAAACTATAGCCTTTGGAACAGACCCGATCAAAATTAACTTCTTTAAGTTTCGAGGTTCGATAACAACGGAAACCCCCACTAGCATCTCGAACAGGCATCCAGAAAAGAAGTTTAACCAGATAATTAACCGAAGTGCTAATGACCTTGCGCGAAAAAGGCCAGTTTTCAGTACCCCCACCAGGGATATAACGAGAACCAATCATCACATCGTTTTCTGCCATCCCCTGAAAAATTGGGGGAATATATCTTGGGTGGTGACTAAAATCCGCATCAATACTCATGAAATAATCAAAATCATTGGCAATGGCAAACTTCATCCCCGCCACAATTGCTGTTCCAAGGCCTAATTTACCAGTACGGTGAAGTACATGAAGACCTGTAAATTCCTGCGCTAAAACATCCGCAAGAGCCCCGGTACCATCAGGTGAATTGTCATCAACAACAAGAATGTGGGCTTGGGGCATAAAATTTCTAATAGACTCAACCAATGGCCTGAGATTATCGTGTTCGTTATAGGTTGCGATACCGATCAGGAGTTTACTTTGATTTAATTCCGACACAGGATCTCCAAGTAAATACAACTATTTGATAAAATTTATGAATGAAAGTTTAACTAAAAGGTTATTTTAAAGCTATATAGCTTTAAAGAACCTAACTTTGAGGAAGAACGATGGCTGCAACTGACCCGATAAAGATTACCTGCCCGGAATGTAAAAAGGTAATTGCCGTTCCACCAGACTTACTTGGAAAAAAAGTCCGTTGCAAAGGGTGCAGCAAAGTTTTTGAAGCCCAAAAACCAGCACCTGCCAAAGAAACCGCCAAACCCGCCGAGGCAGAGAAAAAAAATCAGAACATTGGTGATGACCCTGATGATGATGGCAAAGCATATGGGATGCATGATTTGATCCTAGCTGCCCGGTGCCCTAATTGCGCCAAGGAACTATCAAGTGAAGATGCAGTTTTATGTATTTTTTGTGGTTACAATAATTTAACCAGACAAATCGCAACAACAAGAAAAACTTACGACATAACCGGCTCCGATGTTTTCATATGGAATTTACCTGGAATCATAGGCGTAATCATTTGTTTAATCTTGCTAACCTTTAACATCGTTTACATGATAAAGATTGACGAGTGGTGTTCCCCAGAGGAGGGAACATCCAATTCAGCACCTTGGTACGGATTTCTTGCTCACGGATCAATAAAGTTGTGGCTTTATATAATTTCATCCTTTATACTCTTTAGAGTCGGAAAATTCTCTTTTATTAGGTTGGTATACGAAAACAGACCTAAAGAAGAAGAAAAGATTTAACCACCATTAACCCGTGAACAATCGCCCAGTTCATGCTTGCAAACTTAAAAACCTATGCCTTAATTGGCATCGATGCAACTCTTGTCGAAGCCGAAGTCGATGTTAGTGCAGGCTTTCCTAAAACGGTAATTGTTGGCCTCCCGGAACAAGCCGTCAAAGAAAGTATCCACCGAATCGAACGGGCCCTTTCGAATCTTGGCTACTCTCGGACTACCGGACATACAGTTATCAATCTTGCTCCAGCTGATTTAAAGAAAGATGCTGGAAGCTTTGATCTGCCGATTGCTCTTGGTATTCTTGCTGCCACTGAACAAATCCCATTAGAAAACACGGCCAATTATGCATATGTGGGCGAACTTGCACTGGACGGAAACCTACGCCCCATTAAAGGTGCACTTTCAATAGCCTTGGCAGCGGCTAAAGGAGGAGTTAAAGGGTTGCTCTTACCATTCATGAACGCCAGAGAAGCAAGTGTCGTAAAAGATCTTTTAATTTATCCAATTCACAACCTTTCAGATTCCGTGGGTTTTCTTACTGGAAAAAAAGTAATTGCACCAATGGTTCCAGAGGAACACATTGCTTTCGAAAACCTAAATAAGTATGACTTTGATTTCTCTGATGTTCGGGGGCAGGAATCAGCCAAACGAGCATTGGTTGTTGCCGCTGCGGGTGGGCATAATGTCATCATGATAGGCTCCCCTGGAACAGGGAAAACAATGCTGGCCAAAAGAATGGCAACTGTACTGCCACCTCTCACCCTCGAAGAAAGTCTTGAAACCACAAGAATTTACAGCGCCTTAGGCAGGCTGAATTCAGACCAATCCCTGCTTACCACACGGCCCTTTCGATCGCCTCATCACACTATCAGCGATGCCGGAATGGTTGGCGGGGGAAAAACCCCTGCACCGGGTGAGATCAGCCTGGCGCATCATGGAATTTTATTTCTAGACGAATTACCTGAATTTAACCGGCGTAGTCTGGAGGTATTAAGGCAACCGCTTGAGGAAGGGCAGGTTACCATCTCGCGTGCCTTGCAATCCACCACTTTTCCGGCAAGATTTGTACTGGTTGCCTCCATGAATCCGTGTCCGTGCGGGTATTTGGGAGACACCAAGCATTCTTGCAAATGCTATCCTGCTGCAATTGAAAAATACATGGGCAAAATCAGCGGGCCACTTTTAGACCGAATCGATCTGCATATTGAAGTACCCGCTGTCCCGTTTCAAGAACTGACTGCTACAACCGATGGAACATCAAGTACGCTTATGCGTGAACAAGTCAACCTTGCAAGGGAAAAACAAAGCCTTCGATTTGGCAAATTAAATTTCATGCTAAATAGCAGAATGAATTCCAAACAAGTGAGAAAGTTTTGTATTCTTAACAAGGAAAGTAAATCATTACTACAAATCGCGATGGATAACCTTGGACTTTCTGCCAGGGCCCATGATCGAATTTTACGCATGGCCCGTACTATTGCGGACCTTGAACAAGCAGCAGAAATTCTTGCTCCCCACCTGATCGAAGCTATTAGTTACCGCAGTTTGGATCGAAAACTTTGGATGAAATAAGTTATTTCCCATTTGCCCATAGGCTTCTTCCCCCATCAACAGGTAATTCAATTCCCGTGACAAATTCGCTTTGGATAAGAAATAATACGGCTCGTGAAATATCCTCTGGCGAACCTTCAGATCGAACCAGAGTGGCATTAATGGCTTCTTGGCGCTCTTGAATTGGTAAATCGAGGGGCAGCATAACCGGACCGGGAAGAATGCAATTAACCCTAACTTTGGGATTTCTAGTTCCAAGTTCCACCGCCAAGCTTCGTGTTAAAGTTGGAATAGCACCTTTTGTAGCAAAATATGCACTATAGCCCAAATAAGGCCTAACTTGGGCCCAATCGCCTATGGTAATAATGTTGCCGCCCTCAGGTTGGGCTATCATCATAAGACCAGCCAATCTGGAAGGTAGAAAGGTTGCCAAAATATTTGCTTCAAAATGTCGGGAAACATCCTTTGCGGAAATTTCAAGCAAGTCTTTTCGCTCCCAGATCGAAGCACAATTAACCAATACATCAAGGCGGCCAAACTTTGCCTTGATTTCATGAAACATTTTTTCAACATCAGACTCTAATGCTAAATCAGCCTGGAAGATTGTAGCCTCAATCCCTGCCTTTTTTAATAATTCCGCGGACTGTTTTGCTTCAACATCTGATGTTCTATAATGAATACATATACTGTGACCTATTAACCCGAGAGCATGAGCAACATGCCATCCAACCCTTTGTTTTCCACTACCTGTTACTAGGGCGATTTTCTGTGTCATAATAATTCAACCTGATTAAATGATATATTTAAAGTTAATAGCCATTCGCCAGTCTTGAGTTTATCATAAATTATGAATTGTTAATTTATCTTTACAAGGAATATCCACATGGAACCGACACTTTACGCATTTTACATAGTTTTGGGACTAGCACTTACCAAAATGGCAATTCTTCTAATACTTTGCAAAGGAAACCTCAACAATTTAACTCATGCGATAACTATATTTTTTTCAGTCTTGGTCCAAGGTAAACTTCCCCTGAAAGAAAAAAACATCGGTAGTTTTAAAAGCGAACCTAAAATTAATGCTGACTTAATATGGCCACTTTATTTATTGCAAAGAGAAGCCCGGCTTATCGACTTTTTACTTGAAGATATTAGTTCTGCCCCTGACGATCTTGTAGGAGCAGGGGTTCGTGATGTTCATGGAAAATGCAGGAAGTACCTACTCGAAAAATTTACCCTTCAGCCAATCATTCCAAAAGAAGAAGGGGCCAGGGTCACTATTGAAGAAGGTTTCAATCCAAGCAAAATAATGCTAACTGGTTTTCTGGAAGGATTGCCACCATACAATGGAATACTTAAACATCAAGGCTGGGAGGTCCTATCTTCCCAGATGCCCGAAGTATCGGAATCTTTTCGAAAGAACCCTGTTCTTGCGCAAGCCGAATTAGAAATCCCACAGAAGTAAGCGGACTAAAATAATGGCAAATTCCCGGTTCTCAATTGGCATCGACTTAGGCACTACCAACTGTGCACTGGCTTACATTGATTCTCAAAAAGAGGGTGCAATTGCAGAAATACTTAATTTGCCCCAGATTGTTCAACCCGGGGTTTGTGAAGAAAGAAAACTACTTCCTTCTTTTCTTTACCTGCCACAAAAAGGGGAGTTCCAAAAGGGGGCGCTAAAACTTCCCTGGGGAGAGGAACAACCATTCACAGTTGGCGAATTTGCTAAAAACCATGGCGCTCTTGTTCCCACTCATCTTGTTAGTTCCGCAAAATCATGGCTTTGTCACATTGCGGTCAACAGACGCGACAAAATACTGCCTTGGAAAGCAAGCGCTGATTCAAATAAAGTTTCGCCTCTTGAAGCAAGTACCTTTTTTTTAAAGCATCTGGTTGATTCATGGAATGCACAGTTTGGAATAACAGATGGTAAACTGAAACTTGAAAACCAGGAAGTTGTTCTTACAGTACCAGCCTCCTTTGACGCAGATGCGCGCGATTTTACCATGGAAGCTGCAAAGGAAGCAGGTTTCGAAAAAATCAGTCTTCTCGAAGAACCACAAGCGGCTTTTTACTCCTGGCTTGAAGCAAACAAAGACACTTGGCGCGATCAAGTTCAGGAAGGTGATGTAATCCTGGTAATCGATGTCGGCGGTGGAACTTCGGATTTTACTTTGATTGCAGTGGAATCGGATCAAGGCAATCTTATTTTAAACAGGCTTGCTGTAGGCGAACATATCCTCCTCGGTGGGGACAATATGGATCTTGCCCTTGCCTACGAATTATCGAAGCAACTTGGCACTACTAATGTGAAACTTGATCTCGCTCAAATGGTTGGTCTTTCGCATGCGTGTAGAGCTGCGAAAGAAAAACTTCTAGCCGATAAAGAACTCCAATCCTGGCCGATCACCATTCTTGGCCGGGGTTCAAAAATGATTTCAGGCACAATCAAATGCGAACTTGAAAGATCAGTACTTGAGAAGGTATTACTTGATGGGTTTTTTCCGAAATGCGAAGGAGATGCCCAACCCACCATGCAAACGGGGTACGGGTTTCAAGAAATTGGTCTGCCTTATGCTGCAGATGCTGCAATCACCAAGCATCTGGCAAATTTTTTAGTAAAACATCAAAAATCAATCGAGCAAAAATCTTCACAACGTAAAGAAGGCAAAAAATCAACCGGTGTTAATGTAATTCTATTTAATGGCGGAGTGTTCAAATCGCCTCTTCTTAGACAAAGAATACTTGATAATCTTGAATCTTGGAGCAAATGCCCAATCAAAATGCTGACGCATCAAGATTTAGATTTATCGGTTGCGGTTGGTGCGGCCAGTTTTGGAATTGCAAAAAGAGGAAAAGGTATCCGTATTCGGGGGGGTGCCCCGAGAACTTATTACATTGGTATCGAATCTGCCGCCCCGGCTATCCCTGGTTTTCCCCGGCCTATCAAGGCTTTATGTGTAGTTCCCTTTGGCATGGAAGAAGGCACCGAATCAGACATAACCGGACATGAATTTGGCTTAATCATTGGACAAAAAGTCACTTTTCGTTTTCTTTCGTCATCGACCCGAAAAAACGACCCTTTAGGCACCATCCTTGAAGAGTGGGAAGAAGATGTTCACGAAATATCCCCATTGCAATTAACTTTGGAAAATCCAGAAAAGAATGCCAGCATGGTACCTGTTTACTTACACAGTAAAATAACCGATATTGGTACCCTTGAGCTATGGTGTATTGGCAAGAATTCCAAACAGAAATGGAAACTCGAATTTAATGTCCGCGAAAATAAAACAAACTTATAAATCAGACATGGTTTCTTAAAATTTCGTAACTATCAATGAAATTATTAAATAGAATACTTCTGTCTAGTATCAATGACCGGACTTGAGTCTTGTCCACGAAGAAAGAGATGAATATGGAATCTGGTAATCAAAAAGAAATTAAACATCCATTTGCAATAGTTCTGGCAATTACTGCTGGTTTACTAAGGCTTTTGCCACATTACCCTAATTGCACGCCCGTAGGCGCAATGACTTTATTTTCAGGGAATAAAATCAATGGCCTTTCTTCCTGGCTGATCCCTATTGGAATCATGTTTATTACCGACCTTTTGCTTTATTTTCCTCTGGAACAAATATCGTTAAAGGCTTTTTCATGGATGACCCCCGTTATCTATGGAAGTTTTATACTTAATGTTGCAATTGGAAGAATGATAACCCCGGGGAATTTACTGCTTAAAGTTTCATTGTATTCCGTGCTTTGCAGCACACAGTTTTTTATCTTTACTAATTTTTTTGTCTGGCTGGGTGGCGATGGTATTGCATATCCTCTTAACCTAGGCGGCTTAATACTTTGCTACGAAATGGCACTGCCTTGGTATTCCTACCCCATGCTAACCGATTTATTTTTCACACTTGGTATTTTTGGCCTGAATGGCCTACTTGAACACGTATTTTCAACTTCAAAGGCTGAAGCAAAATCATGAAATTTGCAGCAATCATAAAATACATCTCCGATACAGACAAAATCCAATCAGTAAGGCCATTACACCGGGCTTATTTGACATCGCTTTTAAATCAAGGCAATATCGTTGCTACCGGCCCTTTTACAGATGGTTTTGGTGCCCTTATTATTTATGAAGCTAATGACCAGAATGCGACTGAAAGCTTGATTAAAAACGATCCTTTTTATAAAGAAGGCATCTTCATCAGTTGGGAGTTGCATCCTTGGAATGTCGTGATGGCAAACAAGGATTTATTTCCAGCCTAGATTTTAAAGATTAATTTTTGCGAGCTTTGTGTATTCAGGGCCATCATGCATGTCTTCGCTAGACATCACTAGCACCTGCTTTACATCCAATTCGTCAGAAATCCAAGGGTGGATTTTCCAATTCGAACAAACTATTGAAAAATCAAGGTCTTGCTGGTTTAGTCGGCCTATAGAAAGATGAGGTTGAAAATCTCTTTGTTCTTTTCTGTAAAGGCCCTCTTCCTCCATTTTGTCAGCAAGAACATCATAGAGTTTCTGGAAATTTTTAACCGCTTCGGGGTCAACACCTAGCCAAACAACTCTGGCCCTTCTCGGGTTGGGAAAGCACCCCAACCCTTGCAACTTAAATTGAAACGGCTTAATCTCTTTGCAAGCCTTTTTAGCAAGGTCGCAGGTCTTCCAAAGGTCTTTATCATCAATTTGCCCTAAAAAAAGCATAGTGATATGCAGCATTTCGGGCTTATTCCATTTAACGCCAGGAAAATCGTTTGCCAACTCAGATTGTATCTGCAGGCATCGTTTCTGGACGGCGGCGGGAATATCAATTGCAATAAACGCCCGAAATTTTTTAGACATAAAATAACCTTTAGAATGCAAGCATTGAACGATAATCAGAATATCGCTGATCGATATCGTTGCGGGTGACACTATTAAGTTTGTCCAAACCAAAACCTTCAACCGTCAGACTGGCAACCACCGTCCCATAACCCATTGCCCGGCGAAGACTGCCCGGAGACTTGTCGCTGTCAGACGCCAAGGCGCCCATGACGCCCCCTGCAAAACTATCGCCTGCACCTGTTGGATCGATAACTTTTTCGGTAGGAAACGCAGGGACAACAAAAACGCCTGCCTCGCTAAAAAGCATTGCGCCATGCTCGCCCTTTTTTAGGATCACGAACTTCGGGCCAAGTTTCCGAGTTGCATGGCCTGCACGCACCAGATTACTTTCACCCGTGAGCAGCATTGCTTCACTATCATTCAAAAGCAAGCCGTCAATTCTCGGCAGAAGCTCAAGCAGTTCCTTTTTTTGAATATTAATCCAAAGGTCCATTGTATCAGCCAACACAAGTTCGGGTTTTGTAACCTGATCCAACACCTTTGCTTGAACTACGGGGCTACTATTGGCAAGAAAGACAAACTTGCTGTCTTTAAAATGGTCAGGCAATATTGGGTTAAAAGTACCAAAAACATTTAAATGAACTTCAAGTGTATCCCTGATGTTCATATCCTTATGATAACGACCTTTCCAGCGAAAAGTCTTACCTTTTTCTGTAACCAAACCAGAAATGTCAATTCCCTTTTTCTTAAAAAGATCCTTATGTTCCTGAGGAAAATCTTCCCCAACAACCCCAACCAATCTTGGCTTGGTAAAGTTACTGGCAACCACGGAAAAAAAAGATGCTGAGCCACCCAATGCATCGTCCACATTCCCATGAGGGGTTTCGATAGAATCAAAAGCCACGGAACCAACTACAAGTAATGACATATGCAACTCCAGTAACAAGTGTTTAAGAATTCTTTTCTTTTACTTAGCGACCAATTCCAACGCAAGATTTATCCTTCGCAATGATTCTTCCTTACCTAGGATAAAAAGACAATCAAACACCCCAGGGCCAACTTCTATACCTGTGGTGGAAACTCTTAGGGCATGAATCAGTGTGCCAGTATTATGATTGCCCGCCTGACAAAAATCCTTTAAAGCAGTTTCAATATTTAGAACGCTGAAATCGGAAAGATTTTGCAACAAAGCTGAAAAGCTTTTTAGTAACCCGGGAACCCCATCCTTGGCAACTCTTTTTGCAAGCGACTTCAAATCATAATCAGGATTAGGTTTAAAAAAGGGAGCGCCATAAGGCAGGATATCGCTGAAGATTTTAAGTCGATCTCCGGTTGCATCTATGACTTTTCGCAATGTTTCCATTTCTATCTGAGTGGGAACGGCATTGATAAATCCAGCTTTTTGCATAAAGGGCAGGGCACCTTCAACTTTTTTATCCAAGGGCAATACCTTCATGTATTCGCCTGCCACCCAGAACAATTTGTCAGGATCAAAGCTTGCAGGCGCATTATTAACCCGATCCAAGCTAAATTTCGCTACCATTTCTTTCAAAAGAATAATTTCACTATGGTCATCCAATGACCAACCCAACCTTGCAAGGTAATTCACCAAACCCTCGGGCAGATAACCCAATTCCTTATAAAACGATACTGTTGCTGGGTTCAAATCATCACGAACTTCAATCTGCTCATTAGTCCAACCAACTGCATTTAGTTTTTTCAGCACATCGCTAGTAACAAATTTTTTCATGTCACGCTTGCTGAGCTTCTTTTTTGAATTGGGCTCGTTAACCACGGGAACATGCGCAAAAAACGGCATCGGTGCACCCAATGCCTTATAAACGAGAACCTGTACCGGAGTATTAGACAAGTGTTCCGCCGCTCGAATCACGTGAGAAATGCGCATGCCTACATCATCGATGACGGTTGCGAAATTATACAACGCCCTGCCATCCGGCCGAAGAATAATGGGATCACCAATCAAATTGGATTGCCATTCAACATCGCCCCTAATCAAATCATTAATCTTGATCAATTCATCGTCAGGGACCTTGAGCCTGATCGCGGTCTTTTTATCGTTATAAAGCTTGAGGCAATCATCAGGAGAAGTTTGCCTGTGTTTACCCCTATGAACGTAAGGTTTTTTCGCCTTCTCAGAGGCATCTCTCTCGACTTTAATTTCATCAGTGGTCATGTAGCATGGGTAAGCCTTGCCCGCGGCAAGAAGCTGCATTGCGGCATCAACATAAAGATGATTTCTTTGGGATTGATAGTATGGAGCAAATGGCCCATCAACTTCCGGCCCCTCATCCCAATCTATTCCCAACCAACGAAAGCCATCAAGGATAGGCTGCAAGGCCTCAACCTTATTTCTTTCAGAATCGGTGTCATCGATGCGAAGAATAAACTTCCCACCGGCCTGCCTGGCAACCAGCCAGTTAAAAAGAGCAGTTCGAACACCGCCGATGTGCAGGTATCCAGTTGGACTGGGAGCAAAACGAGTCCTAATTTGCGCCATGAAATGATTCCCTTCAATCGTTAAATACAAAGATAAATATATGAGTTCGGGAAGAATCGAAAGGGATGAAAATTTTCGAAATAATTTTAAAGGTTGGATTTAGCTTTGTTTTTATCCCCGCGCCCCTCAACCAAAGTCACTGTAACCCCCTCTTGAACAACTTTACCATGTTGATTGATCACTTGCCTGTGCCAGGTGACGGTTCCGCGTCTGCCTCGAGAATTGCTTTCAATTTCAAGAATTTTGCATCGAACCTTGATGGTATCGCCAATATTTACCGGTTCTTTAAAAAACCACTCTTTAAATTGAATAAACGCAATGGTTCGAACGGGCGGAGCAAACAAACCTAGCCCACTGGAAACGGAAAGAACCAGCAAACCATGGGCGATTGGTTGTCTAAAGGGAGTGGAGGCAGCAAATTCGTGATCCATGTGGATGGGATTAAAATCACCACTTACCCCTGCAAAATTAACAATATCGGATTGGGTGATAGTCCGCCCCAAAGATTCCCATTCATGCCCTAATTCAAGGTCATCAAAAAACAAATGCTGCGAGGAAAAAGACATCGAAGTATATTCCTTTCAATGCAAAAGATTACCTTGGTTAAAATAATCCTGATATTTTTTCAAGTAATATTTGATTCAAACGAGTTTCCGATTAGCATTCAAAAATTACAACTACCCGAGTTATCAGGAAGCACTGATGTTGAATATACCCAAAATTGTGGAAAACTTCCCAAAATTAAGACAAAGCAACGAAATTCATGCTGATGCCCCCGGCGGTACTCAAGTTCCCGAAAGCGTGATAAACGCAATATCGCACTATCTGATTCATCAAAACGCAAATTTAGGGGCCGCTTTCCGCACGTCAAAAGAATCTGACCAAACTCTTTCAAATGCGGGAATCACCGTTCAGGCATTGTTGAACGCCAGAAAAAGTTCTGAAATTATTTTTGGCAACAATATGACTTCCCTGACTTTTCACATCTCACGCTCGATCGGAAACCCCCTGCAACCAGGCGATCGGATTTTACTTTCAAAACTTGATCATGAGGCGAATATTTCTCCCTGGCAACTCATGGCAAGGGATAAAAAATGCGAAGTTGATTTTGTAGAAATTGATGCAGAAACTTGCACATTTAATAAAGCTGATTTAGAGAGTAAGCTTGCTAAAAAACCAAAATTATTTGCGTTTACGGCATGCTCTAACGCAACCGGAACACTAAACGACATACCTACTCTGACTAAAATGGGCCATGATGCAGGTGCGATTGTTTATGTTGATGCGGTCCATTACGCCCCCCATAAACTTATCGATGTGAACCAATGGGATTGCGATTTTTTAGCCTGTTCCGCTTACAAATTTTTTGGTCCCCACGTGGGCATTTTGTATGGAAAAGAATCAATACTGAACAATCTGCAACCTTACAAAGTAAGACCAGCTGTAGATTCAAACCCTGGGAAATGGATGACAGGTACTCAAAACCATGAAGGTATAGCCGGAACTTCCGCAGCCATCGATTACCTTGCAACCCTTTCAGGCGAAAACGCTTCATCCACAAAACGAACCCAATTGGAAAAAACCTTCAATAAGATCGAAGCGCATGAAAGAACGCTTTCCACCTTATTCCTTGAAGGAATCAAGAGGCTTGATGGAATCGAAATTGTTGGATTAAAAGATTTAGCAACCATCAACCAACGTGTTGCAACCTTCTCATTAATAAGCAAGAAAATGCCTGCAGAAGTCATGGCCAAGCAATTGGCTCTCAAGGGTATTTTCGCTTACAGCGGGAACTTTTATGCAAAAACACTTATGGAAACATTAGGATACGAAGGTAAGGGAGGGGTGCTTAGAATTGGATTTGTTCATTACAATGATTTAAATCAGGTAGAGAAAATCCTTAAGGAATTAAAAACAATTTCAAGTTAAACATAAAAGCTTATTCAGCATTTGATACAAATGAAGGCCGTGTTGATCTTGTTAAAAAGCTTCAATAGCGATTATTATGACATATTATTATTGTGGAATTTAAAGAGCATTATGAGTCAAAAAGGCATAAAAATCCCGATTCATTGGACAAGAACTTTAATTAGTGACATTGTTCATCATGCAAAGAAGGTTCCGCTTTGCACCATCGAAAAAGATATCAACATAAAAGCTGTTCTTAATGCTAAAGTTATATCCGAAAAACGCATAGGCTGGACGAGTGTTTTTATCAAGGCAATGGGATTAGCATCAATTGAATTTAATGAACTCAGGCAGTTTTGGATACCTCTTCCGTATGCCCACTTGTATCAACACCCAGTTACTATTGCCAGCGTTGCAATAAATCGAATAATTGATAACAAGGAAGCTGTAGTTTTTGGAATGGTTCAAAAACCTGAAGAGAAACCTCTAACTGAAATCACTGAGTCCCTTCATTATTTTAAGGACAGCCCGATCGATTCAGTTCCCTTACTTAATCGAATGAGAAGAACCTCAAAATTTCCCTGGCCCATAAGGGCGCTCATCTGGAATTATGGATTATATCTTTCAGGTTACTGCAAAGCAAAAAACTTTGGAACCTTTTCGGTAAGTTCGGTTTCACAACTAAATGCCAATACCCTCCATCTCTTAACCCCACTGACCAGTGCCTTAAATTATGGCCCTATTTCAAATAATGGCGATTGCACAATCCGACTGACTTTCGATCACAGGGTTATGGATGGTCTTACGGTCGCAAAGATATTGTCATTTATCGAACAATCGATCAATTTATCAATACGGGAAGAATTCGAAAACCAAGACTTTACTCAAGTAGCATAAATGAAGAAAGGCGGGTATTATCCCGCCTTTCCTTAAACGATATCACCAAGTGGAAATTTTAACCAAGAAGAAGATCAGCTTCCCAACCCACGCGTTCAGCAGAGGCACGAAGTTTTTCTAATGCTCGATTTTGAATCTGGCGAACCCTTTCCTTGCTGATACGAAGAAGGTTACCAATCTGGCGAAGGCTATGGGTGCCACTGCCGGTTAAGCCAAAGCGCAGATCCAAAACTTTGCGCTCTCTAGGGCGAAGATTTTCCATAAGGAATAACAAAGCTTCTTGACGTTCATTATTAGAACGTTGAATAGTGCTTTCGTTATCGGGCATTGCTTCGGTAAGTTTAAAATCACTATCATCATCGAGGACCGCATTCAAAGAAACTGGTGTTCTAGTGGCAGTCTGTAAATGAGTCAGATGCTCAAGACTGGAACCGGTCCGAGAAGCTAATTCCTGGGGGGTAGGCAAATGCTTGCCACCGTGAGCCAGCGCTTCGGATTCCTGTTGCAGTTGGCCTAATTCTTGCAAATGATGGGGAGAAAGACTAACTAAATGGCTTTGTCTTGCAACCGCGATCTGCAAAGTTTGCCTGATCCACCAAGTAGCATATGTTGCAAGCCTGGTACCGTGGCTAACATCAAATCTATCGATGGCTTGCATCAATCCACAAACAGCTTCTTGCAGTAAATCAGCATAACTAAGAGCATGATGCCTAAAACGCTTGGCAACGTGTGCAGCAAGGCGAATATTAGCAGAAGCAAGCCTGTGTTTCAGATGTACATATCGATCATGAAGCCTCCTGATTGCAGCAGCACTGCGAACAGGTTCAATACAGTTATCTTTGATGAACTGAGCCATGGGCCAAGGTTCAAGAGGTGGCCTTTGGCTGCGAAGTTTTGGGTATTGCCTAACCAAAGCACGAACTAACTCGCATTTGGTTTCCCAAAAATCAGCCAACAAATTTCGTTCTTCTTCTGGAGTTAAAAGATCAGATGAGAAAATGGTGGGATTTTCAGTAGTGCTAAGAACTTCAATTTCTTTGAGTTCTAACTCATCACTTTTCTTAGTTTTCATTACAATTCCTTAGATAAATAAACAAATAATAATTAGCATAAACCCTAATAAATTACGGATTTACAACTTTACACCATAACAGAAACCATGAAGGAGCGTACCAACATAGATTTCAAATGAGCCCAGTCAGAAATAATAGACCCACGGGTCAAATTTAAATCCCCGGCTCAAAGGATAACGAATCTTATAGGGGATGAGGAGGGATTTCAAGTAGAAATTTGAAAATATTACAATAGCTTGAATGATTCATTTCCAAGTGCTTTCTATAAGTGAATTAATCCTTACCAATTAACAAATCGTCAAAGCCTTGGACTAACTTTCTTAAAATTGATCAAATATCATGGTCGAACTTCGGCGTCTCCTTGTTTTTTCGATTCTTTGGATTTAAACCGTTGATAATGGGTTCTAAAGCTAATAATAATTTTTTTTTCGCTAAACTTGTCTTTAATGCAAGTAGAAACAATGTCCAAAGAGACTGTGGGTTAAAAAATACAAAGAAAAGCATTGGGAGAACCAAAAGCCTCCCTTTTTGAATACAACTCGCCAGTTTTTCAGGAACTGTAAAGCTTAAATCATCCAAAATAACCCTTAAGCAGATAAAAGGTACGCTGATTTTAAAGAAAACTTCGTGCACAACTTTCAATTCCATTTCAACCAGATCCGCACCCTTTAAACCTAATATTTCTTTTTCCGCAGGAATTGCTACTCGATCTACAGATGCCCCAACCCCAAACCGAATCAAATTTTGATCAAATAAAATCGGGTCTATTAATATTGATTGAGAAATTTTGGTTTTTTGATGATCATGTATGATGTTATTCACAAAAAAAACATCACCCGTCTTGCTCTCTTTTTTGCAACCACCCGCAAATCCAGCCAACATAACAATGTCAGGCTTATCCAATCTTTTTTCCGATATCAAATCATTTAATTGCAAACAACATTGCTGCGCGTCTGCTCCAACGCCAACTACAAAACTCAGTATGCGAAACCCTTGGTATGCACCTGCAATAAAAGAAACACCAGAAACACGGTTATATTTTTTTGATTGAATACGATGCAAAAAAGAAAGCTCCTCAGCCCATGTAGGGAAAAGGAGCCACAAAAGCGTTGATCCAGAAGAAGCAGCCTGGTTAATTTCTAGGAAAGTTGCCACATCAACATCTTTAAGCTATCACCTAATTTACCATTAACCCCTAAAGCAGCACTGGCTTCAAAGCCCGAATGAACTAGGCAATGCTCGCAACGTGGGTCTTTACCGTGTCCATAACTATCCCAATCGGTGTCATTCATCAAACCATCAAAGGTATCATGATGGGTATCGGTTATAAGATAGCAAGGCCCTTTCCAACCTTTGACATTCCGAGTAGGGTTGCCCCAGGCTGTACATGGGATTTCACGTTTACCACTTAAGAATTCAAGATAGATCGGTGAAGACATCATCTTGTATTTTTTGAAAAGAGACTGGGCCTCCATAAATTTCTTACGAATGTCATCACGCGTCATAAATATCTCAGCAGCGCCGTCTGGATTAGTTTCATGAACCGCAGAATATCCATAGGAAGGGGAAATTAAAAAGCCATCAACTCCCAATTTAGAAAGGAAAGCGTAAAGCTGGTCGATTTCATCAAGATTAGTTTCCTTGTAAATGGTGGTATTGGTGCAAACCAAAAACCCTGCTTTTTTAGCAGCTTTGATACCTTCAACAGCAGCTTTGAAAACCCCTTCGCGTTCTACCATAAGATCGTGGGTGGCTTCCATGCCATCAAGGTGGACATTAAAGAAGAAACGATCACTAGGCTTGAACTGATCAAGTTTCTTTTCAAGAAAAACGCCGTTGGTGCAAAGATAAATATGTTTTCTGCGATCCAGAATTTCTTTTACCAGCCGGCCTATTTCCGGATAGATAAGAGGTTCACCACCACAAATACTGACAATTGGTGCTGCTGCTTCATCAACCGAAACCATACATTCTTCAACCGAAAGTTTATCCTTGATTGTTTGAGAATATTCTCGAATTCTTCCGCACCCGGTGCAAGTAAGATTGCAGGCATGAAGAGGTTCAAGCATAAGAACCAGGGGGAATTTTTTCTGCCTGGTAATTTTCTTTTTGGCAATATAACCAATCATGGTAGAAGTTAACGATAATGGAAAACGCATTGGAAATCCCTTTCACTGCATATATGTAAATAAGATAAAATCATTTAACCCAACAAACTGATCCAACACCAGATCAATAAGTATTCTGTTTAAACTCGTACCCAAGAACACGGGAATACCGTGCAAGCGCCATCAAAGGAAAATAAACTCGATAATAATGGTACTTAAGATAAAAGACCTTTGGAAACCCAGTGCCTGTAAAACAGCTTTCAGCCCAATCACCTCCAGAATCTTGAGTGTTTACGAGATAAGAAATGCCATTCCTTACCGAATCGGAATTTTCTTCGCCAGCTGCCAGTAATCCTAAAATGGCCCATGCGCTCTGTGAAGGTGTGGCTTCACCCTGGCCCGCAAGCGATGGATCATTATAGGTGGCACAAGTTTCCCCCCAAGAACCATCCTCGTGCTGACAACCTTTAAGCCATTGAACAGCTTTTGCAACCATAGGGTCCCGCATATCAAACCCAATGGCCTTCAGGCCAAGCAAAACCTGCCAAGTGCCATAAATATAATTCACGCCCCAACGACCAACCCAAGCCCCCCACGGTTCTTGAGAACTCCGAATATATTCGATGGCCTTTTGGATATGGATTTCATCAGCACGGTATCCCAACTCACCGAGTGCCTCCAACACGCGTGCGGAAATGTCCGGACAAGTTGGGTCAAGCATGGCATTGTGATCAGCAAACGGAACTTTGGTCAAAAATTCCTGATCGATATCCTTATCAAATGCCCCCCATCCACCATCACGATTTTGCATCAAGAAAATCCAACGAACCGATCTCTCGATTGCAGCAATACATTCCGGACGATGGTGGCTATTAGCCTTAACCATTGCGATTATGACCATTGCCGTGTCATCGATATCTGGATAGAACTGGTTGTTATATTCAAAAAACCATCCTGCGGGCTTCATATCAGGATGGTTGGTAGAGCAATCAATTTTGCCAGAAACCTCTTTATTTAAAAGCCAATCTACCGCTTTTCTTAAATTCAAATCGTCCTGGGGTTGGCCAGCATCAGCAACCGAAATCGTTGCAAGGGCAGTATCCCAAACAGGCGAAACACAAGGCTGAAGCCTAGTAGAACCATTTTCCTCAATTATCAAGTCAAATAATTGTTTCAGAGCCCATTGCATTTCAGGCGAAGATTCTGGGACTCCCAGACACTTAAGGGCCACCACAGTGTAAATCATGGGAGGGAAAATAGCCCCGACTCCATCGGATTGTTGAAAATGTTCACGCATCCAAAGTGCCGCTTTATTAACTGCGTAATTCCTGAGGAATGGTATCTTTGGGGTGATCTTTTTAACTGCCAAGTCAGCCAGAAGAAAGAAATTGCGCCATGAGAAAAACTCTTTTGAAGGGGCTGAAGGCCATTTTGGCAGCCAAGGGTCATCTGCGAAAAGCTCACGAATACCTTTTTCCTGGGGTAATTTAATAGAAGGCTTGATTGCAGAAAAAATGCTCAATGGTACAAGAATGGTCCGAGTCCAGCTTGACATCGAATAAATGCTGACAGGAAAAAAAGATGGCAGAAGCAAAAGTTCTGGAGGAACTTCAGGGCAATTCTGGTAAGAGTATTCACCCAGAAGTGCAAAGTAAAAACGAGAAAAACTATTGCAGTTTTCAGCACCCCCGGCTTGCAGTATTTTTTCACGGGCAAGCTTCATATATGGCAGTTGGATTGAAACACCGGTCAATTTTAATGCAAAGTACGCCTTGGTTGATACGCTTAGATCAAAAGGCCCCCCAGGAAAGTTACTCCACCCACCCTCCGCACTTAGTTGCGATTGAATATAAAGTGAACATTTCTTGCAAACCTCATCGTTTTCTTTACCCAAGAAAGCCATGAGTAAAATAAACTCTGACTCAAGAATAGTGTCGCCTTGTAATTCAGCAACCCAGTGCCCATCTTTTTGCTGGTTACGAATTAAAAAATCGCGACCTTTAATAACCGCAGCGAATGCTTTATCCAGCAAATTATTACTGGTATGACCTGCGATAGGATTAAATGTCGTGTGCTTTTTTTGTTCGAATGATACTGGCACAGGAATCCTTTCCATTGCTAAACTTTAGTTAAACCTATTAAAAACCATGGATGGCTATCTGGCAAGCACCTTTAACAAACAATTTCGAAATGTCGGTTATTTTAAATCAAGCCGTTGGTTTTAAACCAAGCGACAGCTTCTTGAAGGGAGTTTTCAATAGGACGGACTTTCCAGCCCATTTCTCTTAAAGCTACATTACTTTTAAAGTGCATGATTCTTCGAGTTAACTGCACGCCAGTTAGGTTCGCTTGGGGAGATTTACCTGTAACAAGGTCTGCCCACAATTCCGAAAAAAAAGCAAATCCGAGGGCTATGGGGTAAGGGATTCTAATTTCTGGACCAGGCAGGTAGACTATATTGGATAATATTTGAAATACTTCCTTAATGGTTTTGTTTTCCCCTGATAGAATATACCTTCTACCTGGCTCGCCTCTTTCACAGGCAAGAATAAAACCTTGGGCAATATCTCGGACATCAGCCAAATTCAAATCGCCGGCTATGTACTCCCGGCACCCAGCTTTACAAAAATCAAGGATCATTTTTGAAGGGGGACTTAACCCATGATCTCCAGGGCCAACAGGAAGAGTAGGGTTAACAACAATTACTGGCGCGCCCATGGAACCCAAACCCAAGGCAAATAATTCAGCACGCATTTTTGATCTGCAGTAACTGCCAATCGCATCTTTCAGTCCGACTTGCTGAGTTTCAGTAATTTCACCTGTTTGGTTTTTACGCGTAAGAATACTCTCGGTGCTGGCATGGACGATTCTTTTAACACCTAAATGAAGTGCACACTCGATGACATTTTTAGCACCTTGAAAATTCACATGATGATAATGTGATCTGCTTTTCCGCCAAAGATTTGGATCAGCCGCAAGATGAAAAACTACAGAACAGCCTGAAATCGCATCCTTTAAACATTCTCTGTTTGTAATATCAGCCCAAACAATCTGAATATCATTTTTGGGGAGATGGCCAATCTTAGCGCCAGGTTTTTCAAGAACCCGCACTTCAAGGCCGCGAAGTAAAAGTGCGGAAACCAAATGGCTCCCAATAAAGCCCGCACCACCAGTAACTAGAACTTTGTCACTTTTATTTAACATTTAAATGAAGTCATTAATTCAGACCACTTAATTAACAACAATAAAATACAGGTTCAGCAAAATCAAGCCTTGCAAAGGATTTCACCCCGGCCAAGAGAAATCAAGTCACCACAATACCTGGACCAGGGAGAAATCTTAGGCAATATAGGAAAGTTAAATTGCTTGAGTTTATTAAAATAGATAGTAAGGAAAGAAGGATCATAATTACAGGAGAACCGAAAAGTTGGAAGCAAAGCAGGCTTTTCAGAAAGAAAAACCAAAGTGCCTCTTTTCATCTCCGCTCCAGCCCTTATTCCAACAGATCCAGCAGTTATAATGGTGCCTGCGATCATTCCCATACCTACAAAGTCACCAACGTTTTTACCAATCGCAATAAGACCACGCCTCATATGGGAACCAACTTCGTTACCACAGTTTCCATGAACAATAAGATTACCACCACGCATTCCAACCGAAGCCCCCCTGTAAGCCGCGCCAATAAGATGGCCCGCATCGCCAAGGATTTCTATGGTGCCACCCTTCATTTCTGCGCCAACCCAATCAGTTGCAGAACCCCTGACCAGTATGGAACCACCTGAAATACCCGCACCCAGATGCATGCCGACATTCCCAAGTACTTCGATTCTTCCCCGAGTCATCCTGCTACCAATTAATTTTACATTGGAGCAATCATTTTCTATCAAAATGGAATCATCATCCATCGTTCCTGAAATAGAAAAGAACTGTCCTAGTTCGCACTTTCGATTCCCATCAAAGACAGGAAGTTTGGAAATGTCCGAGTTACTTTTACCAAGAAAAAAATCTGGTGTGATACACTCCGCTTCAAGCGGAATCGTGGAATTTGACAAATATGAAAGACGAATCATAAAAAAAACCTTTGACAAAAATGCTCTTTAAACAGACACCTAACTTATCAAGGAAGATAGCCTGATGTGGACCGGCCCAAGCTTGCCACCATAATTACCAGCACTAATGCACTTAACGCCCTCACCACAAGCTGCGAGAAGTGCATTTTTCATTGCAGCCTCTACAACCTCCCTGGAAAATCCATCAATGACAATTTCATAAACCGCAGAAACATCATGATCCAATTGCGAATCTGCAATCGCCCGCAAGGTAGGGCAATAAGCTTCATTGGTACTGGCTTTAAGTTTTTTATATTTACTGCCCACCTTGCTTCCGCTGCGAACAACTCCGCCAGGAAACGGGAGAATAACATCAGGGATTTTACGGGCCGCAGCAACCCCTCGTGAAGCAGCCTGAAGTGCTAAAGTCTGGGTGGTGGCAAGAATTAGAATATTGCCCCCAGCCACGCCTTTTACCGTGCCGAATTTATCTTCACAGACAAATTCGCCATCCATGACAGGAATACGCCAATATCTTTTGCCATCCAAAAGCTTACTGGTTTGATAGCCATCCCCAAAAAAGCGCAACATACCCCCAATTTGAATGGAACGGGAAGGATCAATAGGCACACCGTTATAACAAGCCGTGGTAGGGCAGGTTAAAATAGACTGGCCAACCCTGGCAACGATGGCCTTTTGCAAGGACTCCCTGGAAAAAGCGAAAAAGAGCAAAGAAAAACCGGGCCGGCCATCCGGAGTTTCTTCAGGAGATAGTTCGCGCTCAATCCCTGCTTCGGTATCACAACCAATAACTGAGGAGGCATAACCTGTTGCAGTATTGGCAGCTATAAAAGCCCATTCTTTGGAAACCGCAGTCACAATAACGCGAGTCCCAGTAATGGGAAAAGCTTCAGCAAAGGTATCAATGATTTTGACACCCTGAAAAATAAACGAAGGTGCCTCAGTATTATTAATCATGAGAGCCCTCGCAATAATTCAAAAATACAAATCCTAATTGTAAGATCAAACAAACTTGGTAATCCCCGGCCTTGCAACTTCCGGCATGGGCATCATTCCCATTTCGTATTTTGCAGGAGTAAGATCTTCCTTTGAATTCCATGCCATATCCCATGTAATTAATTTACCAGTGTAAGTTGCCATCCTACCCATGATAGCCATCAAGGTGCTTTGGCACATCCATTCCCCATCATTGATGGGTTTTCCAGCCCGAATGCTGGCAAAAAGTTCATTATGTTCATTTTGATACATGTCATCTTGTGGACGTTTTTTCATGAGCCAAGGATTCTTCCCCTTGATCTGATGTTTCATGACATCGCAGGTTCCCTGAGTGCCCATGAGATAATCATTTACCTCATTAAAACAGCCATCCTGCTGCCGAGTGTAACTAAAGGCTTTTGCGCCATTCTTCCACTCATACACAACTGCATGATGATCAAAGATGTGTCCAAAATCGGTGGAGACACGAACCTGCCTACCCCCAAGGCCCATCGCGGAAATAGGGGGCTCGTCTTTCATTGCCCACATGCATTTATCAAGGCTATGGATATGTTGCTCAACAATATGATCGCCACTTAGCCAGGTAAAATAAAGCCAGTTACGAAGCTGCCATTCCATATCCGACCATTCAGGTTCACGTTTGCGATGCCATAACCCACCCACAACATAATTGGTATGCATAGCAACGATATCACCAATCTGGCCTTCATGGATGCGGGCCATGGTTTCGCGTTTTCCGAAGTGGTATCTCCAGCACAAACCAGATACTACCGCCAGATTTTTGATCTTTGCCTGCTTGCATGATTCCAAAACAGAACGAACCCCGGTGGCATCAACAGCAACAGGTTTTTCAGCAAAAACGTGTTTACCTTTTTCGATGGCATATTTAATTTGTTGTGCACGAAAATGGGGGGGAGTGGTAAGTAAAACAACATCCACACCGCTATCGATAACCTTTTTGTATGCATCAAACCCTAAGAACTTTTTATCTCCAACATTAATCTTACCTGCGAGTTCCTTGTCTTTATTAAAACTGTTCAAGCTTCCCTCAAGCCTATCCCCGAACATATCTCCCATGGCATGAAGAGAAACAGCTTTGTCGGCACGCAAAGCCTGGGCGGCGGCACCGGAACCTCGGCCACCACAACCCACCAACCCGATTTTTAATACATCACTGCCTTGAGCGTAAACGCCCCCGGAAACCATAGGAAGCGCAGAAATAGCAACTGCGCCAGTCTTTAAAAAATCTCTTCGCGCAGCCACAGGTCTTTTTGGAGTAGTCATTTCAAATCCTCTAAGAAACCAAGTTGTAAAAAAGGAATAAAACAATCAATACAACGGATTAAAAACCCTAGCAACATGTTTTTACTAACTTCCACACCTTAAAACTAACATATTCCGAGAGGTTTACCATAACATCTTACAGTTGGGCTTGACATAAAAACCCCATTAGAATAACGAATTGAATTATGTGTAAATAAAAGCAAGATAAATGCTTAAGTATAGAAGAGCAATCATGCAGGAAAGCTTTACGGAATTAGAATCAGGAGATTATTCTGCATCTATTCCTTTTCCGGGAACAAGCAGAGCTTGGGGAAACCAAGAGCTGATTAATAGCATTTTTTGGAAAGAAGCCCTTCGAAAGCCCAATAAAGAAAATGAATTACCAAAAGCGGGTTCTGCTGAATGGTTTACGCAGGCTGAAAAACTCCGGTACTCTCATTATGGGAAATGGGTGCCCAAACTACTCGAATTTAACAAACACACCGGAGA
>CAZYAY010000001.1:169087-174945 GCA_964646215.1 uncultured Candidatus Kuenenia sp.
AGTTCAGAAATACAACGCGTTTTAAAACCAGGTGGAAAACTTCTTTCCCTCTCCCAATCTCTTTACAACATCAATTATTTTCTTAAGAAAGTATTTCCAACTCTTGTAAACCAGAAAAGCCAGGAAACCAACTTTTACACGGCTTCAGAACTCAAGAATATTTTTGCCTTCTGCCAAGAACCCAGAGTCCACAAAAGGCACCTGCAAAGAAATGATTTACCGCCACTATTCCGATGGATCCCCATTCCACTCATAGAGCGACTTGTTGGTAAACATCTTGTATTTAAAGGTTTTAAACCACTCTCACAGTCAATTCCTATTTTACAAGCAGCCTAATTTCAAATATCATCAGTTCAATTACATTTGATTGTCATTAAAAGAAAACCATGGCCGCATTTACTGTTGGACATTCTGTATTAAGCCTTGAAGATTTCTTCAACTTACTTCGCATGCATAAAATCAAAACAATTGTGGATGTGCGCAGCGTTCCATTCAGCCCGCGAAACCCACAATTCAACCGCACAGAACTCAACCAATCACTCATAAATGCTGAATTCAAATATTATTTCATGGGAGATACTCTAGGTGGCAGGCCATTTGATGAATCTCTTTATCATGAAAACGGGATCGTAAACTATCTCGCAGTACGAGAAAGTAAATCATTTCTGGAGGCACTTGCGAAGTTCATTACATTCGCAAAGGAAGAAAATGCAGCATTAATGTGCGGGGAGGAAGACCCGATAACCTGCCATCGCGCGTTAATGATTACCCCAGCATTGGCAAAATTAAAAATTTTCCCAAGCCATATCCGCAAAGATGGTGTAATCGAAACGCATCGGATGTTTATTCAACGCACATCAGTGCAGGCAAAAATCCTTAAAATCCCGCAACTACCGTCTTTATTTTCTGATGATTCAGAAGAGCGCTTATTTGAAGATGCTGTAGAAAAACTTGCTGAAAAATATGCATATCGTAAAACCGATGACTAAACCTTAAAGATCAAACAAGTAAAGCTTGCAAGGGATTGCGCCGTTAAACAGCCTTATTGTTTTTTTTGGGGTCATTTTCATTTCATTTAAAGCATGTACATATCCTGTCATAACTGCCAACTTCCACCCTGAAAAACGAGCTTTGGCAACCGATGCAATCAAACGATAAACATCTGCAACGCCTTCTTCCTGATCCAAACGGATTCCATAGGGAGGATTCAAAAACAAAATACCAGTCGCACCCTGGATCGGGTTTATTTTTTCAAAATCTTCCTTGTGAAAATCAATCAAATGGCCAACGCCGGCAGCGCCAGCGTTATCTCTGCAGGCACGCAGGGAATCGCCTCTTAAATCTGAGCCAATAACTTTAAGATCTGGAATAATTTCGACCTGGTTTCGAATTTGGTTTCGGATGTCAATAAAAAGGGATTGTTCAAAATCCACCCAACCTTGAAAACCAAATTTCTTGCGTGTTAAACCAGGAGCCCTTGCTGTTGCAAGCGTCGCAGCTTCGATGGGCAAGGTTCCCGAACCACACATGGGATCCCAAAAAGTCAGTGAAGCATTCCAACCAGCCAACTGGATCAGGCCCGCAGCTAAAGCCTCATTAAGAGGTGCTTTCCACTGTTTCGGCCTATACCCACGCTTATGAAGCGAATCCCCCGAACTATCCAGACTGATAACGCCATGATTATTACTGAGATGAAAATTGATTTTAACCAGCGGGTTTTCCTTGTCAACGGAAGGTCTTCTGCCGACTTTTTCAACAAACTGGTCACAAATGGCATCTTTAATTTTTTGCGAGGTAAATTGACTGTGTGTTAAATTGGAATCGCGAACATTGGAATCAACCATAAGCGTATGGTCTGGGGTCATGTAGTTGGACCAATCAATAGACGAGGCAAATTCGTAGAGTGCCTCATCACTATCAACAGGAGCTTCCGCAAGAAAAAAAAGAACACGAACCGCAGTTCTTAGGCAGATGTTAGCCTTGTAGACAAGGGCAAGATCGCCTTTAAAAGATACCCCACCTTCGCCTGTTTTTACTTCAGCGCTCCCCAGGGCCAGGAGTTCAGATGCAAGAATATCTTCGAGCCCTTTTGCGCAAGTTGCAAAAAGTTTAAATTGATTTTTAGTCATGGGATGGGTTTAAAATATCATAAAATTCGAGATAGTAGCTCCCAGCGCAAGACAGTTATTCGACGCGAACAACTGCTCAGCTACTACCTCGAAAGCCATTTAATAGACGCTCTTGGTACTTACATAGATTATAATCTTAGCAGCTGAATTGCAATTGATTAGCCATATAAATCCGGGAACTCATGAAAACCTGCAATCGATATGTAATCCTGTCGCACGATCACCCCCTTCAACACTTTGATTTTATGCTTGAAAAAGAGGGGGTTCTTGAAACTTGGCGTTTAAACCTATTGCCCGGAAATGCCCCCTTCCTTGCAGAAAAAATCCACGATCATCGCTTAAAATATCTCGAATATGAGGGCCCTATTAGTAATGACAGGGGCTTTGTAGTTAGAATCGATAAGGGAAGCTACGAAATCATTGCGGATACAGAGTCATTTATTATTATCAAACTTTTTGGCGGAAAATATCAGGGACAAATCAACTTTGACCGTATCGGTACAGAAACACTTCTTGGCACATTTCTATCTGACTATTAGTACCGTCAAGAAGTTTGGCTTTGAAAAACCACTTTGTTTCTACCACTATTTTTAGCCATGTATAACCGGGCATCACTCTGCTGGATTAATTGGTCCATGGTTGCAGGAGGATCGCCTTCAGTTGTAGCGACACCAATACTAACGGTGATTTTAAATTTTTTAGATTCAAAATCGAAGGTGTTATCTTCCACAATTGCTCGAATTTTTTCAGCAAGCAATACAGCTTGTTCCATTTTTGTTTCAGGAAGAATAATCGCAAATTCCTCCCCGCCAACTCTCGAAAAAAGCTGTTCCCTTCGAATAATTTCACGAATCAGCGTGGCCATTGCTTTCAAGGCTGAATCACCTGCAAGATGCCCCATGGAATCATTGACTGCCTTAAAGTTATCAAGATCGATCATAAGCACGGACAGGGGTCGCTTATGCCTGTTAGATCGCGCAATCTCACGGTCCAAAAACTCGTTGAAAAATCGTTTGTTAGGACAACTGGTTAGAGCATCGATGATTGTAAGATTATAAATAACCTCATGGTAATCCGCCTCGATGTTTCCCCCTGCTAGAAAACGATAGATGCAATTACCAACCTTTAAATAATCTCCATCCTTCATGATGGTTTGGTTGGCGGGCACATCATTTACAAAGGTGCCATTGGTGCTTTGCAAATCGGTTGCAAAATAAACCCCCGCCTCATCCCGGTCTATCCTTGCGTGTTGCCGAGAAACAGAAGCGTTATCAATATGAATCTGGCAATTTGGGGAACGACCGATAATTACATTCTGATCAGAAAGGGCAAAGCGAAGACCCATACCGGGCCCAGTTGGATATATCAACACCAGACACGCATCTTTGGAAGAAGCAGGCATCTGCTTACTTGGATGTGAAACAAGTGTTTCTGAAAGTTTGTCCGGCACACGTCCCCGCTAATCTAAAGTATTCATTATTTAATACTATCTTTTATTTTAGCAGGGAAAGCCATCAAATTTAAGCTTAACACGAACAATCTGAATTATTTCGAATTTAACGAAATCCCAAGCACATTTACTTCAGGAATATTAAGGTCTATAAGCAGGGGCTCCTGAGTTTGTGCAACAGCAATATTTCCGGCAGAATCTTTAACCATCAGTTTCAAATAAACACTTGCCGGCATGTTAGGTTGCATTACCCATGTATATTTTCCCGTATTCGGAAGTTCGCCCGAACCGATTGGGTTCCAAGGTCCATCTCTTTTTTCGCTCCATTCCATAACTACCGGGTTTGCTGAAAGATTTCGGTCAGTAGCTTTCCAAGTAAGAACCAGAGTATCCCTCATGCCTGGTTCAGGTTGGGGGCTATAAAGCACGGCCTCGGGAAAAGTCGTATCAACCTCGACACGGATATGGGGAATGTCAGATTTTATCGGTGGGCTTTTACCCAAACCTGCCTTACTTTTCACAACTACATAATAACCTATTGGAACCCCCTCCTGGGCGATGGGAACCACGATCGAAGCTTTTATCGGCAACGTGCTTCTTGGGTCGGATACCAAGCTGTTTTCTGTCAATGCGAGTGTCCAAGATTGACCGTCGTCAAGCGTACTGTACACTTCCACAGAACCTAATCCTGAGGGGCCAAACTTTGCAACTTCATAGTCAATTCTAACTTGTTTTTTGTTGACGATCTGAAGGGGAGGCAAGATTCTTTTAGAAGAACCGGTAAGCGGCTGATTTTGAACCGTATTTGAATTTTGATTAGAATTTGCACCGCTTGCAGAGGAAGCCAGCACGCCGTTAACATTTGGCGTATTTGTATTACCGCTCCAACCTGGGATTGTTTGGGCAGGTTGTACAGTACTTCCAAGATCGATATCTTTTACTCCCCTGGAAACAGGAAACACCGGAACCGTGGAAGGGAGGTTATTTTTAGGGAGTTCATCTACTGAAGGCACGGGGTTTCCTGCTGGCAAAGGAATTGCATTGGTAGGTGTATTAAAATTGGACATTGGTGGAATTTTGTCAGTGCTTAAAGGCATGGGAGAAGCATTACTTGAAACCACCGGACTTGAATCTACTGTTTTTTCTGGCACGATTTGAACTGATTGGGAATTTAATACATTGGGGTCTGTGGTAGGGTTTGAAATTGCAGGAGTGGTAACGGTGCTGGGAATCGCAGCTAAATTTGGCAATGGAAGAGCAGTTTTTGGGTTACCAATATCAACAATGACACTGGCATAATTGGAAGCTGTATCACTCATCTGCAAGCGAACAGATAACATTCCAGCGCCTTGTACTTTAAAAGTACCGCTACCATCCATTACAGGCTTGATACTTATAGGAATCCATTCGTTAGAGTCATTACCTTCTATCTTGCATTCAAGCTTCATGGAATTGATATCAGGGTTGATCTCCTTAACTTCCCACTTCACCTGAATCTCTTCCCCGATTTTTTCAGCTTTAAGTTTTATCTCTGGTTTTTGCGTATCGACTAAAACTTTCTGTCCAACTTGAGCCTTTGCAATATCTGCAGGTTCTTGGGTACCTTTTATGTCGACCACGCCAATACTAAACCAATGCGGGCCATCCTCTTTTGCAACGTAGGTAAACGCTTCTTGATTGGGTTTGGCACGGGTAGAAACTTCCCAAGTTTTCCCTTTATCTTTTGAAACATAAAGCACCAGTTCTTTAATCTGGCCTTTTCGTTCTTGATGCACACGTATAGGTATTTGAAATTTAGGCGTGTTTAATGGCCATTCCTCGGAAGGTGTTTGCTGAAAGCAGGTGGTTAGTAAAGCAACACCCAGTAAATTCATCACCATAACAAATTCCCCTTACCGAAAAATAAGACCAATACTTCAGAAAAAAAGCTCAATTGGTCCACCTCTAATGAAAAATCGGATTTTTCTTGATAGATCTTCAAGTAAACTTCAATTTCTTAAAGAATTATTTAAGAAGGAGCACCCTTGGAGCTTTGGGTAATCAACTTGATAGGGTAGGTAAAAAGTCTTGCACAAGGTTTTAAACAGCCATCCCTCCTAGAATAGCTTTAGAAGGAGAATCCCATGCCTATAAAATCGGTAAAAGATGTTGTTTGCGGTATGATGATCAATCCCTCGAATGCCGCCGCCTCAAAAAATTACAAAGACGAAACCTATTATTTTTGCCATGCTTCTTGCGCTAAAAAGTTTGAAATAAATCCTGACTCCTACTTGAAGAAC
>CAZYAY010000001.1:175045-249711 GCA_964646215.1 uncultured Candidatus Kuenenia sp.
ACCTCCAGGTGATCAGCACCAAGCCGATGGTTTTATCCGGAGATAACCTGCGTTTCACCTGCCCGATGGACCCAGAAATCATCCAGTTTTCTCCAGGGAACTGCCCAAAATGCGGTATGCCTCTGGAAGCAATGTCACCTGCAAACGAGGATTCAAAAACCTCGAAACCGGAATTAATCAAAATTTACATCGCTATTGTGTTGTGGTTACCGCTTCTAGGTAGCCACCTGCCCGTTTTTGCTTCACATGCATTTCTGATATTACAAGCAGTGCTTTCTTCATTGGTTGTATTTGTTTTTGGCTTGCCGATTCTTAAAAGCTTTTTAAGGTCATTATGGCCAGGGCCCTGGAACATGTTTACATTGGTGGGCTTAGGGGTTCTCGCAAGCCACGCCTTAAGCTTACTAGCAGTGATCCAACCCGAAATGTTTGGGCATCATAGTTACTTTGAATCTTCAGCAGGAATTATAGTATTAATGCTGATTGGGCAATATCTTGAAAATCGCCTTCATAAACAAGCAAACAAAGCAATTTCAGAAATGATCATGGGCATCCCCAAGGAAGCCAGATTAATCGGCCCCTCTGGTGCTGAAACCAATATCCCAATAGATCTTATTCAATCAGGCGATCTAGTTAGGGTTAGGCCAGGAGATAAAATCCCACTTGATGGAATCATTGCAGTAGGTAATTCAAGTATTGACGAATCTATGATAACTGGTGAACCCATGCCCAGGGATGTAGAAAGCAATGATTTCGTTTACGCAGGAACAATAAATATAAGTGGGTCTTTCACGCTTACCACTACAAGTTCTGGCAGAGAAACAATGCTAGCCAAAATAATCCAAATGGTGGAGGATGCAAAACGAACTAAGTTACCCATCCAGGCTACAGTTGATTCTATTTCAAGAATCATGGTTCCATTGGTATTAATAATTGCATCGTTAACATTAATTTACTGGATCATGAAAAATGAAAGCCCTACGGGCTGGATTGATGCATTACAAAAATCTATCGCAGTTTTGGTAATCGCCTGCCCCTGCGCTTTGGGTTTGGCAACGCCCATGGCTATCGGAGTTGGAATTTCCAAGGGTGCAATGCTTGGAATTTTGGTTCGAAGAGGACAAGATCTTGAAAACCTGATGAATATAAACGTACTCGTAATTGATAAAACGGGAACACTCACCGAAGGAAAACCAACCATCTCTGCGATTCACCCTTCTACGAATTTAAATGCGGACGAATTGTTGGAATATGCGGCAAGCCTGGCACAAACAAGCAACCATCCTCTTTCCAAATCGATTGTTAATTTTGCTTTAAAAAAAGGGGTTACTCTAAGTTCCCCTACGAAAATTCATGAAGAGGCGGGGCAGGGCATTTCTGGCTCAGTTTCAGGCCATTTAATCAACCTAGGCAAACTGGCTTTTCTAAAAGAAAAAGGCATAAACACTTCAACCAGCGAATTAGATAACCATGCAAATAAAGAATCAACAAAAGTTTGGGTTGGCATTAATGGCATAAATGCTGGATTTATTGAATTGTCAGACCCGATCAAGCCTTCCTCCGCGAGGGCAATAAAGGAACTCCAAAAAGATGGTGTAAAAATTATATTACTTAGTGGCGACAACGAGCAGGCAACCTCCAAAGTGGCAAAACAACTTGGTATCAAAGATTTTCACGGCAACAATACCCCTGCAGAGAAGGCAGAATTCATCAAAAACCTTGTTCTACAAGATAAAAAAGTAGGAATGGCTGGAGATGGTACCAATGATGCGCCCGCATTGGCTTTGGCTCAGGTTTCCATTGCCATGGGCACTGGCACAGATTTAGCACAAGAAAGTTCTGGGATTATTTTGCTTAAGGGCGACCTAATGGCTATTGTTAAAGCTAGAAATTTAAGCAAGTTTACAATAAGTGCCATCAGACAAAACCTTGCTTTGGCGTTTATTTATAATGTATTAAGCCTACCTTTGGCGGCATTTGGATTTATGTCACCATTGCTTGCTGGGTTAACAATGAGTTTAAGTTCTATTTCGGTTTTAATAAATTCTCTACGGTTGCGTAAAAAGCCACTATGAATTGAAAGACCTTTTTCTATAAGATTATTAATGTATAGATGTCACAGAGTTAAAATATGCCTGCCAATTTGAAACCGTTAGCTGATTTTCTCCAGGGAAAAACCAACATTCTTCTAACCACCCATGCAAGGGCGGATGGAGATGCTATTGGTTCATGCCTCGCAATGCTCGAACTGCTGGAAAAGCTTGAAAAAAATGTTGAAATTCATCTTCCTACCCCCTTCGCACAACGCTATATCTTCATGGATCCGAATAAAATCCTCCGTGTCTATGGGCAAGATGCCGATCCCAACAAGAATTGGGATGGTTTAATTGTTCTTGATACAGGCACCTGGAGCCAACTTGCAGAAATGGGCAACTGGATCAAACAACAGTTCATTCCGACTTGTGTAATCGACCACCATGTAACCCAAGATTACATCGGTAACCCTTTAATACTGGATATTTCAGCGGAAGCTACCGGCAGGCTTGTTTATGAATGTTTTAATCATTTTGGCGTTATTCCTTCCGCCGCCGCCGCCAACCATATGTTTATTGCAATCTCAACAGATACAGGTTGGTTCCGGCACGCAAACACGACAGCTTCAAGCTTTTCTCTAGCGGGAGAATTGATCAAGCTTGGGGCAATGCCTACCATGCTTTATGATGCGTTATTTGATAGCAATAGTTTGGCCAAACAAAAACTGGCAGGAACCATGTTATCCAGATGCCAGACCAGGCAGGGTGGAAAGTTGGTATACTCCTGGTTAACCCAAACAGATTTTAGTAATGCCAATGCAAGGACCTCTGATGCTGAAGATCTAATCGTTTATTTACGAAGCACATCATGTGCAGATATTGTAATTTTCTTTTTGGAAATAAATGAAACAACAACCCGTGTAAACTTCCGGTCGCGTACAGGAGCGGATGTCTGCCAAATTGCCCAACAATTCGGCGGGGGCGGGCATAAGCTTGCTGCCGGGGCCACCGTCTTGCTTCCCATAAACCAAGCAATCGAAAAAATCTTAATACTAGGTGAGGGTCTTGTTAAATCAAAATCTGGCAACCGAGAGAACCTTTCATGAACGAATCATACTTGAGAAAATTGCCTGCAGCCGGAAAAATCGTGGTTGCCACCCTCCTGCTAAGCATTGGAATCGGATTTACCTCGGCGATTGTAAACCTTCATTTTCAATCTGCGAATGCGGGGCAACCCTTGCCTGGACCTGAAGAGACAGTCTCTGAATTCCATGGTTCAAAACAGTATTCCCAAATGGAACGCCTTTTAATTTCAAATGAAACAAAGCCATTCAATGGCACCGGAAGCATGAAAAGCGCTTTTACCAGCAAGCGGGCAGGTGGGATTAAACGAGCAATCAAAGAAAAGCGCATCTATCTGACTGAACTTGCAGAAGAGCAACTCAAAGACAATCCAAAAGAACTAGCTAAAGAAAAGCTCCGGATTGCAAATGATCCTGAAGTGGAGAATTTAGTTTATCAGGATATTGATGGCGAAAGAATAGCGCTACTGGCTTGGATCAAAAATGGTTACAAAAAGGAGTATTACGATAACTCTCAACTACAAGGCTACCCTCTGGAGGGAAAATTAGCATCGTTAAAAATCTCATCTTCAATGGTCCACATTACGGAAGACGGCTCCAAAAGATTTGCAAACATCGAAGGCATTATTGAGTCAAGATGCATGCGATGCCATGACTCCAATGCTGGAGGAAGTGCAGCCAATTTCCCATTAAACACCTATGAAGAATTCGTAGACTATTGTGTGCCTGAAAAGTCTTCTGCAAAATCACTTGAAAAACTTGCGCTATCTTCCCATGTACATCTGCTTGGTTTTGCAATGCTTTATGGGATAACTGGTTTTTGCCTAGCTATGACGGGTTTCCCGAATTTCCTCAAGGTGATAATCGCACCTTCCGCCTTAATCATTCAAGTATTAGAAATTTCATGCTGGTGGTTTGCCAGGATGGACGCACCAATGGGGCCAATTTTCGCATCTGCAATTCCAGTTCTAGGAGGATTGGTAGCATTGGGACTTCTAAGCCAGATATTGCTTAGCCTGTGGGATATGTTCGAAATTGGTGGACGGAAATTTATCATTCTACTTTTGGTGGTTGGAGCAATTTCTGCAGGAATAATTGGCATTAAGGTTGTTCTTCCTTATCTAAAAGAAGAAGCAGGCCAGATCACCAATTAATAGCCCAATGATCCTCTTAAGGAGGATCGTATCCACCCGGGTTCCAAGGATTACACCTGCAAACCCTATTAACCCCTTTTAAAACTCCTGTAAAAGGGCCGTACTTGTCAACTGCTTCAATAAAGTATTCGCTGCAGGATGGGTGAAATTTACAAACCGCGGGCAATATTGGTCTTAGTAAGACTTGGTAACATCGCACCATTCCAATCAAGAGCATACTTAAAAAATACACTAGAGATTTCATCGTTGCTTTTTGTCATTCAGAATTTTTATCGCCTGAAGGGTAAGATTCAAAAACGAATCTTTAAGACCCAATATTTCCAGCACGCATCCTTTTTTAGGAACCACCACAAGATCGAACCCCTTCGCCTGCTGTTGCTCTCTTGTCAGCCTAAAAGCTTCCCTTAGCAACCTTTTTATCTGATTACGGACAACCGCATTACCATTTGTTTTCCCGACTGCAACGCCCAACCTGTTAAAAGAAAAACCGTTTGGCATGGCGTAAAGCGCAAGATAAGAATTAGAGACTTTTAATCTAAAAGCAAAAACCTTGCGAAAATCATCCGATGATTTAAGTTTATATTTTTGAGGAAAACTGAACTCCGATACGACCATCAAATCACCTATGCTTATTGATTCCAAGGCATGTTTTTACGTGGATCCTGAGGATTAATTTTTGCAAACTCTTCAACAAGTTGCTTGCTAGACTCATCAACAGATGTTGGAGCAACAATTTTAACTTGGATAAATAAATCACCAAGAGCAACGCCTTTACCCTTGATTCTTAATCTTGCGCCACTGGAGGTGCCGGGAGGAACCTTAACTGTCAATTTGGAACCGTCAATAACAGGGACATCGATTTTAGTGCCTAGAATAGCCTCAGGAACCGATATGGGAACCTCAACGATAAGATTATCGCCTTCCCTATTAAAAAAAGCATGAGGCGCGGATTTTATGGTGAGATACAAATTCCCGCCATCCTGCCCCTGGCCGGCAAGGCGGATTTTGCCACCCTCTTTTACCCCTGCTGGAATATTAACATCAAGATTTGATCCATTTACAGAAAGAGAAATTTTGCCCCCGAGTGCCACCTTCTCCAGGGGAACCTCAACATCAAAATGACTATCCTGAGGTTGATTAAAAGGCTTTCTTCTTCCTTTGGCTTTTTTCCCAAACATCGAGCTAAAATCAAACCCTCCCCCAGCATTACCTCCGAACATCCCTGCCAAGTCATCCATGTTAATGGAACTTGAACCACCATGAAAACCACCACCTGGGCCTCTAGGGCCACCACCAAAACCTGCGGAAGGATCTACAAAACCAAATTGATCGTACTTGGCACGCTTTTCTTTGTCGTGGAGAATCTCAAAGGCATCTTGGATTTCCTTGAACTTGGTTTCGGCCTGCTTATCTCCTGGATTGCGGTCAGGATGAAAATCCCTGGCAAGTTTCCTGTAGGCCTTTTTAATCTCATCTTCGGTTGCGTTTTTATTTACGCCCAAGACTTCGTATGGATCGCGTGGCATGATATTATTTGCCTTTTTTCCTTAACTGAGAACTTTAATCATGGTTAAATGAATCTATCACTATTTTATAAGAATAATCCTTGTTTTAACCGTCGCAAATTTTGATTGACATCAAGATTTCTTCTTTTGGATTGATCCAATTGGCAAATTAGCTTAGAAACTTGATCTTACGATAGTTTATTGGAACATTACAAGGGTTATCCATTGTTTAAGCTGGTTTCAGAAGAAATTAGTTCGGGAAACGCAAGTTACCAGATACTTGGTTTCAGTAAATTCACCGCATTAACAAGTGAATTGGGAAACCTCCGCACTGATGTTAACACTTGCTTGCCAAACCCCTTATCCACCTCAATTTTAAAATATCTGGATGACCAAACTGTCATCGCCCTGCAATGCACCCGCGAAGCAACCAAGGAAATTAAAAGTCTTGCAAATTGGGGCGTAATTGTTTGCCCAAAACATCCAGGCAGAAAAAGAGTATCCGGAGCCTTCGAAAAATTCAAAATCGAAAGTGCATGGGGCATCTCACCCCACTTGGTGCCCTATGATTCCTTGCATTCACCCTCTGGAATAGTAAGCCTCGCATATCAAATGAATGGTATAAATCTTGGGGCCGGGGGATTTGCAGGAATGGAAGGGCAGGGACTTCTTGCTGGCTTTACTTCATTAGAAAACAACTTTGCTGAAGGGCTTGTACTAATTTGGACGGGTTACCGTGAAGAGTTCTCCTTGTATCATTTGGAAAGTCAAAACAACCAAACAATTGAAGGGTATGCGATTGCGATCACTAAAAAAACGAGTGCAAATAAAAACAAAAGAACCCAGCCAGAATTAAATGTTTCATGGAACAAAGACTCGGATAGCCCAGCATTTGTAGCCCCATTATCGCTTGAAAATCTTTTCAAAATCCCTGATAATTTCCAAACTGACTGGACATTCCAAATCGCTATCAATGTGTTTGCAAATTTCATTCCTGCAAGCATATGAGGATTATTACAAATAATGGATGACGAGATTTGGATTACTGGAGTTGGTGTGGGTTGCCCCATGGGGTTTAGCCTTGCTGAGTTTTCAAAGACGCTTCTTGAAGGCAAGTCCGCGGTAAGAAAAGTTGAGCTTTTTGACACCACAAATCACCCCAGTCAAATCGCTGCATACATCGATGAGGTTCCATCATCAAAAAAACTTTCCATTGAAACATTTCGTTCGAGATCGAAGGCCGAACAACTTTACGTTCATTGCCTGGGGCAGGCGATTGAAGATGCAGGCATTGAAAAAGAATTGGGGCGAAAAAATTCCGGACTGATATTGGGAACCGGTTCGGACTGGCTTTTATCCTGGGAAGAGAATTTCTTTTTGGGGGGCGACAACTATAAATTACCCGGGCGCGAAATTGCTCCGTACTTTCAATACGCAAAAGATTTATACCAGATAGAAGGACCGATTCTCCAAGTTTCCACTGCTTGTGCTTCAGCAAACCATTCCCTTGTTTTTGGTTCAAATTGGCTGAAAATGGGAATTGTTGATATCTGTATTGTTGGCGCCTGCTCCATAAATGTCACGCCTATCACTCTGGCTTCATTTGGAAATCTAAGGGCTCTTTCTCGTAGAAATGATTCCCCCGAGCAGGCCTCCAGACCCTTCGACAAAGACCGAGATGGCTTTGTACTTGGGGAAGGTGGCGCAATTTTTATCCTCGAAAAAGCTTCTCATGCCAAAAACAGGCGGGCTTCATGCCATGGAAAAATACTGGGTGGCGGCTTCTCCAGCGATGCCTTTCACCCTGTGATTCCAAACCCCAATACTTTGCAAATAGAAATTGCCATCCAAAACGCTCTTACCAACAGCCAGACAAATCTTGATTCAGTCGATTACATTAATGCCCACGGCACAAGCACCCCGGTGGGTGACGCAGGTGAAGCGAATGCAATCCGTACTGTTTTTTCAAACCAATTCCGGAACATCCCTGTCAGTTCCATCAAAAGCATGGCAGGCCACGCCCTTGCGGCTTCCAGTGCAATTGAAACTGCAGCCTGCCTAATAGCGTTACAAAAACAGGCGATTCCGCCTACTATCAACCTTGAAACAATAGATCCGAACTGCGATTTGAATCATGTTGCAAATACAACAATCGAGAAAAAACTTACACGCGTGTTATCAAATTCATTTGGTTTTGGTGGTAGTAATAGCTGCATCGTGCTTGGAAAAGCATAAGGCCCACCAATAAAAGGCGGGCCTTTATAGCAAATAAATAATCATCCTCATTCTAAAATAAGAATTGCAACTCGATGGTCGGCCCTTGATAAAAGATTGAACCTATATCACTCGATCCATTGGTTTCCCTAAGATTATAATTAAACTGGGAAGAAGCTTCTGCAACCCCTATGGCCCATAAAACATTGTATCCGGCCCTAAGTCGGGCCCTTTCAAGCAATAACAAGTCTGCATAGAATCCCATTTCTAAAATTGATGCAAATGTTGCACCATTTTGCGATCCACTAAAGCCCTGCAAGCCATCACCGCGGACAAGTGAAACTTGAGAATTCCACCAATTCACACCAGCGGAACCTTTAGTCATCATCCCTATGCCTAAATGCCTGAATACTCTCAGATTATATTCAGAACCCACTTGCAGCCCCAGAATATGATTATGGGCCCTGGCATTATAGTTGGCTTCCAATTTTGGGTTTGATGTCATTACATCACCGCTATCATTGGTCGAATAAACCATGTTTTCAAGGATATCAAAATACCTTACCCCAAACATAAACTCGACATCTTTAATCGCAGGGCTTGCATAGCGATAATTAAGTTCAGCATTTCCGATGGCAGAATTCATGGTTGTTGTCATGGTATCTGCATTTAACCACAAGCCGTTGATCCCCTGAAATCCTGGCGGGGCATAAGGTGGGGGAGGCGAACTACCAAACGGACTGGATAACCTTCCCTGGTCTGTATTAGAAATCGATTTGGAGTTTTGGGGGATGTAAAAACCATAAAATTCAAGCATATGATTATTTTCAAGAAAACCTAAGGTCACAGTAGGCCCCCAGCCCATGGCCGGAGTCAATTGATTAAAATTTTGAACTTCGGTTAAACGAGCAAAATCTGCAGCACCCAACACATCCCCGTCACCTAGATAAGCAGACCCCAAACTGCCAGGATTTTGCCTTTTTAATGCCCTTGCACCAATACTACCGTACCATGCAAATTCAATGAGTGGTGGCTCTTCCATAAACGCACTAGGCGACAAACTAGACAGACTAAGATCTAAAGGTGCATCCTCTGATGGGCCATAAGACTGAGGATTTGCCATGGGCCCAGAAGAAGGAAAACCTTGGTTCCCAATACTTGATCCCCCTAAAGGAATCGGCTCAGCTATAGGAGGGCGTGGTCCTTGTCCGGAGGGTAGATTTTGAGCTTGTAATGAGGAAGCCTCAAAACAAAAAGCGGCCGAAACCAGTATACTTGAAAGGACTTTTCTCATGACTACCGCTCCCCCTTAACAACCTAATCATCCCAAACATACAAATGCTGGGGTTTCTACAACTTGAGAATCATTATTAAAGGAATCGTCACTATAAAGCTTAAGCTTGAAAAAATCCTTAAAGGTTTCCAAATGAGAAAAGGAAGATCTTTCGGCCAAAACAACCCATACATCCCATATTCAAATTGGAGCCCTTTTCGAGCATTCATATTCTGCAAAAAATAAAAAGTTTCAAGTGTCCAAATTTGTAGATGATTATTCAAAACACACACTGGGTTGACTTTTATGCTAAATCCTTGGTATTGAAGAGGCATCTGGGTTAGCGAGAAGTTATTTCAGGCAAAGAGACCTGCACCAAAATGGCAAGATTATCATTATATTTAGCACTGGCAACTTTCCTTAGCTTGCTATCGATTGGTGGATTTGTCCTTTACTCTATCATTCGTCATGAACCAAATTTTTATAAAACCGCTTTGTTAGTGGCAAATGATCCGAGCAAAGGCGATAAGGCCAGAGAATTTACATCTGAATGTTTTGAGTTCGTTGGCGCTGTTGGAACCGAAAAAGAATGGTACGCCCAATTTAAGGAAGATCAGATCAATAGCTTTTTTTCCGAAGAACTGGACGAAACCGGCAATAAAAACAAGTTTTTCCCAAACTATATTCGGGCACCTAGGATCTGCTTGGAACCTGATCGTTTGCGTTTGGCATTTCGTTGGGGCGAAGGAAAACTTAGCACCATCGTTTCCGCGGAATTAAAACTTTGGCTTGCCAAAGACGAACCGAATGTAGTTGCTATTCAAGTTTATTCCTTAAAGGCTGGGGCATTACCTATATCTCTATTATCGATGTTCGACAAAATATCAGATACGGCAAGGCAAAACGGAATTGAGATTTCATGGTACCGACATCAGGGAAAACCCGTGGCAGTAGTTCGATTTCAAGCAGACCAGCCGCGCCCCACAATGCTTTTACAGGCATTAGAAATTGAAAAAGGGTTTCTGACTTTAAGAGGAAAAAACATGGACAGCAACAGACCTGAGATCCCGATTGCAAACAAGCAAGTCTCTCGCGCTGATTAAGAATCAAAATCCGTATCTAATTCGCGTGGCTTGAATAATAGTTTGAATCGTACATTCTTCACCCAACCGACTTGAATTTAAAATAAGATCATAACAATAAGGCTCATCCATAACAGTCTTGAAATGGCTATGCAGAAATTCAACCCGCCTTTCATCAGAATTCCGAACCTTGTCTTTTGAATCATCCAATGTCAAGCGGTCATACTGTGAAATATAAGAGGCCCGGTCATCAAAAGGTGCAATAACTCGAGCATGCACCCGATTTCCATCTGGAACAAGAAACCCAGCACCAGACCCAACAAAAACAGTGTTCCCTATACAGCCAAGCAACAGGATCACGCGAGCTAAATCTTCAATTTCTTCTGTTCTGGTTATGCGCCTTTGATCAACTAATTGCGACCATTGGCCTTCGACCCAGTCAACAATCTTAGAACCGGCAAAATCAAATAATTCTTGCCTTGCGGCGGGATTGGAAGCCATGTACTGGAGAATTTCATGGCTATAGATCTGCCAGCCTAATTTTTTTGCAACTTTCGCAGCAATCGATCCACCACGGGCACCAAACTGCCGGGAAATGCAAAGGCAATGCCCCGGAAAAGAACTTGGCAGAGTATCCGGAAATAAATCCCCCCTATAACCATGCTTGGGGAAATCAACAAATAATTCAGGTCTGGGGTTATTATCATTTTTTTGCATTTGTCACCGGTAAAAAAATCATCTCTGTCCTCTAAGCTCTATCTTCCCAAAAAAGAATATTCCTGCAACCAGAAACAGTAAGGCAATACCCAACAAAAAGCATATAGCCATTGTTTGGGAAAAATCCCCATATCCGCCTCCCTGCTCCAAAGTTACACCCAAATCCGAACTTTTATGAAACATGATACATCGGGCATAGAATGCTACGCTTAATTGCTTAAGAGATCCAGGCATGCTTCCCAATAGAGTTTCAACAACAAAAGCATAGGCCAATGCAATCAAAGAGGCCCTCGGTAAACAAGCACCCATAAAGAAAAAAACCGAGGCATAAGCAATACTCGCTAATGCGATGGGTTGCCAAAACAGTTGAAAAGTAAATATACCGCAATCCCCAGCACAGATTGCAAGAATAAAAAAACCTCCAAGACTCCAGATTAAAATCCAGGGAAGAATCGCCAAAAACTTTCCGACATAAATACTTGACCGGGGAACGGGCTTAGAAAACAACCAAAATAAAGTTTTAGCCTCTCTTTCTGCCCCAAGCCCTTCCACCGCAAAAGTGAGACACCATAATGGGAGTAGAAATCCCAGCAAAACAGAAAATATGACGTTTTTGGTAAAAACTGGAAAACCTGATTGGATCAATAATCCCGAACTAGAACCCGCAACTGCAGAACAAATCGCAGAAACACCATCGTTATGGCCTAAAACCATGCTGGTTGCCTCAATCATTTCAATTGAATTTTTGAAATTAAATCCAACCTGCCCACGTGGTTTGAGTGTTTTATAGTTCCATTGATTTTTCAAATTAACCGAAATTACGATCGCAGCAACAAGGATTAAAAAACCAGAAGAAACCCAAAACAAGCCAGGACCGACCCTGGCCCGGAATAGATGGACTGAAAGTATGGACTTTACGCCCTTTACAAATGCTTTTAAAAACTCCAAGCTTGGCCTCTTTCAAAATCAACCTTCAAACAAGGACTCCATGACTTCAGCAGGAGCTTCATCAACCACTTCCAACCTGCGTATGGGAATATTATTTTCGAGGGAAATCACAACCAAATAAGAAAAAACAATATCTGGCGTTTTAGTTAACACCATTAAAACGTGGGCCTTACCTTCGGGCAACCGAACACCCAGAACCTCTGAATGACATAAAACAGTTTGTGCAAGTAATCTGATTTTTTCAGGGGATTGAATTTCCAAAATAATTTCAACAGGTTTATTTATTAATCTGTCACGTGCCCGTGAAATTGGACCTGCCGAAACAACCCGACCCGATCTTAACATGACTACCTGAGTCGTAAGTTTTTCTATTTCATCCAGTTCATGACTTGATACTAAAATCGTTTTCCCCCTGGATTCAAGCTGCAATAATAAATGGACTAAATCACGCCTTCCTACAGGATCTATGCCACGAAATGGCTCATCTAGAATAAGCAAAGGGGGATCCATTAAAATAGCGTGGGCAATTTTTGCCCGTTGCCTCATACCCAGGGAACAACGGCTTAATAATGTCAATTGCACTGACGACAATCCCACCACCGAAAGAACTTCATTTATCAAACTTGGAATGCGTTTACTTTCGATCCCTGCAAGGCATGCCATCCGTAAGAGAAAATCTTTGATACTCCAGGAAGAATAAAAATAATCAAGATCAGGACTATAACCGACGAGATGCTTTCCCTGCCAAATCCAAGGATCAATTCCAAAAACACGAATTGAACCAGTGTCGGGATAAAGTTGCCCAGCGATCAAGTTCATCAAGGTACTTTTACCAGAACCATTGGAACCCAATAATGCGGTGATCCCAGGCCGGAGTTCCAAACTAACATCATTCAATCCGAGAAAATTCCCATGCCATTTAGACACTTTCTTGCACCATAAAGGCACGCTATCAGACTTGGTGGCATCGGATGAAACCCCAATCATGATTCCACACCTTTTTTAAAGTAGATTCGGATGGTAAGAATTGAACTAACCACGAAAACAAAACCCAAAGATGCTACAGCCAGCCAGGGATTTAAAGAATGATCAATTTGGCCCGGTAGCAGGGTAGGGGATGCTCCAAGACATTTTTCACCCAACCTTTCCACACAGTACCAAAAATCAAGCATTCTGAAAGCAGGATTTAATCTCAAGCGATCGATCATGATGGCACATAGAGACGGGAGAAGAAAAAAAACACCAGCCCAACACATTATTAAACCAATGGTGGACCTGAAAACCCCGACGGTTGCAAACAGTAGAGAAACAAGTCCAAGATTGATGACAAAACCATAGCCGATAATCCCGAGCAATAACCTTGGATGATAAATCAAATAGGTCCATGTATCGACGAAACAAATTTCAAGAAAAAGGCAAAGGGCGGGAATAGTTGCAAAAAGATGCACAAGGAAAGATGCAGCCAGGAACTTACCTCCAATATAATTGTTCATACCCCCAGATTTGGATTGGTAGAATATCAAAGAACCTTGATTAAGATCTTCTCCAAGCAACGAAGCCCCTGCCAAGACCAGAAGTACGATAATTCCCCTGGATTGCAGGTTGATAAAATTACGAAATGTTTCAGGAGAACCATCCATTTTTAAAACACTTCGAAGAAATTGCATCATGTCATTTTGATTGGCACGCCCAAAACCACCGACTCGGACCAATCCATCTGGTTGCTGGTCGGCAACCCAGAAGAAAAGATACTGGCCAAAAAAATACAGCAGGAAATTTAAAACCGCCAGTGAAAATACAACCCAAAATACTTTACGTGTGAATATTAATTTCAAAGATTCGCGGGTAATTGCAATCGCACCCATCCAAGCCGGGTTTCGCAAACCACGCCATGGCCTGTATTCGAGAAATGAATTAAGCGACGTCTCCGCCATCAGTTTTCCACCAATCTTTGCCTATCTAAAAGCTCAAAAAAAGCATCATCCAAGTTGCCTTCCAAAGGCACGAACTTCTTAATCAACCCACCCGCAGATAATACCTTGGAGGCGATTTGGTTAACCTCGTCAGATGAATCACACTTTACAAATATTTTTGTAAAACCACCCATATCCTGGGTTCCCACGCATCTCTCCCCCAAGGCAACAATTACACCAATTTGGTCACCCCCAACTTCAATCAAATATCTATCCGCTTTGTTTCCAACAAGTTTTTCAAGGGAACATGACGCAAGACATAATCCAAAATTCAATACCACAATCTGATCGCAAATAGATTGGACATCTCCAAGCAAATGCGTTGAAAGCACTATTGATTTGCTCTGTTGCCTGGCAAAATAACTAAGATAATCAAGCATTTGATTTCGGGCCGGAGGATCTAAACCTGCAGTCGGTTCATCAAGGACCAGCAATTCCGGATCATGAACCAATGCCTGGGCAAGTTTAACTTTCTGAATCATCCCGGTAGAGTATTCCCCAAGTTTTCTAAACCGCGCTTCACCCATGCCAAGGCAATCTAGAATCTCATGAGAACGCCTGAGTGCGTCTTTGCGTTTCAAGCCTTCAAGTTCGCCCGCAAAAGCAACAAACTCAAACCCTTTCATCGAGGGAATGATAGCCTTCGCTTCAGGCATGAAGCCAATTTTGCACAAATCAACTTTGGTTTTCCCAAAAAGCGATATGTTCCCTGAAGTAGGAATATCCAAACCAAGAATAAGCTTGATTAAGGTGGATTTCCCTGCTCCATTTGGACCTAATAAACCGATAATTCCAGGATAAACTTCAAAAGAAACATTATTCAGAACGGTTTTAGACCCAAATTTTCTAGTCAGATTTCGACATTGAATTACAGGGATCTCGCCCACATTAAATTCTCATTTAGATTTAAATCCACAAAAACTCAATCGCTATCGAGAGCAGCAATTGCTTCTTTACGATCATTGTAGATGGGCCAGAGGGTATCGAGACCGGTAAGATGCAATAATTCTCTAGCGTTTGGAGATGCACCGGCAATAACAACTTCGCATCCATGTTTTTTTACTCTTTTATGACATCGAAGCAAAAAACCCAAGAATAATGAACCAACATAATCAACTTCAGAAAGATCAAAAATAAGCCCGCTTGGCTTCATTTTATCTAATGGATCCAACACCAACTCTGTTGCGGTAAGCATAAGATCTTCAGCCATTTTTTCAGCAGTTGGCGAAGGTATGACGATTGCTATGTCTCCAGCTTTTTCAATGCTAAACGATGGAATTGCCATTGGTAGCTTTATAACCCCCCTCGAGATAAAATTTGATTTTACAAGCCGTGCTTTAACTAACTAATATCCTATATTCATGTGCATTGATCAAAAACACAAGTTATTTAAAGGAATTTAGTTACTTGGACACCATAAATCCAAAACTACCTGTTATCAAACTTAAAATTGTCAGGAACTCCAATCATCCCTGGATTTTTCAGAAAATGATTGAAAAGCCAGACCAAAAGATTCCCAATGGCTGCATAGTTGATATCGAAGACCGGGCAGGCGCCTGGGCTGGACGAGGAATTTTTAACGGACATTCCAGAATTTCTCTCCGCATTTTAACCACGAATCAAAATGAACCGATTGATGAAGCTTTTTTTGATAAAAAAATAGGTTTGGCAGTTGGCCTCCGAAAAGAAACTTTAAACTTAGAAGCTTCCACCAATGCTTACCGCCTGATCCATGGCGAAGGAGATGGCCTAAGCGGCCTTATTATTGATAAATTTGGAAAAACAATTGTTATCGAGTTTTTTTCATCGGGTATGTATCGTCTTAAAGAAATAATACAAACAATTCTTTTAAAACATTATCCAGAACATCAAATAACTTGGTTTGCTGAAAGTCATGTTCAAAAACAAGAGTCGTTTAACTGCAAAGAACCAGGGTATACCATAAATCCCGAAGTCATTAATGAAAATGGATTAAGCTTTAAAGTAACCCCGGGAACAGGCCATAAAACCGGTTTTTTTGCTGATCAACGCGAAAACCGACTTCTTCTTAGCTCCTTCTGCGCGGGCAAAAAAGTCTTGGACCTTTGCTGTAATTCTGGAGGCTTTTCTGTCTACGCAAAAGCCTTGGGCAAAGCAGAGGATGTTACTGCGATAGATCTCGACGAGGAAGTTCTTGCACTTGCTAGGCATAATGCCAGTCTTAACAAAGTAAGAATTAAATGCATTCAGTCAGACATCTTTCCTTGGTTGCGCGATTGTATTGCCAAGGGGGAAAAATTTGATGTTGTCATTTTAGACCCATCAAAACTTACCCGTGATCGCGATGAAATAGAAACGGCACTCAGAAAATATACGGATATGAACCGACTCGCAATGCAGGTAGTCAGTGACGGAGGTATTTTGCTTACCTGCTCTTGCACCGGGTTGGTTTCTGAATTTGATTTTTTTGATTCTGTCCGGAAAGCAGCCTGGCAAGCCGGGAAAACGGCTCAAATTTTAAAGTTAACCGGAGCTGGCCCTGATCACCCGTTTATGGCACACGCAGGTGAAGGAAGATATTTAAAAGCTATTTTCGCAAGAATTCACCATGGTACTACATAAAAAAAGCGCCTCAGTTTGACCTGAAGCGCTTAAAATTTTAAACACCTTTTTAAACTTTAGAGCAATTCGCTAACGGGTTCTCGATCATCCAAGATGTACATGGGACGACCCAAGTTATCTGGAAAAGTAGCTGAAGGGTCAATACCCATTGCAGAGTAAATAGTGCTCAATAATTGAGGCACCTTGTACTTGCGATCGATTGGATATTCACCACGGGCATTGGTAGCGCCAATTGCCTGGCCCATTTTCAAGCCACCACCTGCAACAAGAGCACTCATTGCAGCTGACCAATGATCACGGCCACCGCCATCTTGCATATTAATTTTTGGAGTCCGACCAAATTCACCCCATACTACGGTAACAACATCATCACTCATCCCGCGCTCATGGAGGTCTTGGATTAGACTGGAAATACCACGGTCCAACATTGGAAGCTGGGTTTTCAAAGTTTTAAAGTTTCCAGAGTGTGTATCCCAACCACCATAAGAGAGGGTTACACAACCCACACCTGATTCGATAAGCCTTCTCGCTGTAAGGAATTGCTCAACTCCCTTATAACGATCTCGAACTTTAGGTTCTTCTTTTGAAAGATCAAGAGCTTTACGAACCGTTCCCGATGCAACCATATCAAATGCACGAGTGGCAAAGGAGTCCATGCCCTTCATTGTGCCAGAGGCATCAATTTCACGGCGAACATTGTCAAAGTTTTTGAGAAGGGATTTTCGATCATCATAACGGTCATTTTCAACGCCGTTAGGAAGACGTAAGTTTTGCAAACCAGGGCCATCTGGCGTAAACGGGCGATGGGCGATACCAAGGTAACCAGGTTCGGTACCTTTTGACATGCCTCTCAAGCTAACAAAAGGAGGAATATCAGACTGATTAGATTGAAGCTTGGAAATTACTGAGCCAAAAGATGGGTGATGAGCGACCCGATTTATATTTTCACTATAACCAGTCATCACTTGAGAATCAGAGTGTTCATCAACAGAAACAAGGCTTCGCACAACAGCAAGTTTATCAAACATTCTAGCTTGATTAGGAAAATGCTCTGAAATCTGAATTCCCGGGACGTTGGTTGAAATTGGTTTAAATTCACCCCTAAATTCAGAAGGGGCTTGGGGTTTGAGATCATACATATCCATGTGGGATGGGCCACCTGGCAGATAAATCATTATAGCGGCCTTAGCCGTGCCAACTTTACCAGCTTCTTTGGCTCTGAGCATATCAGCAAGTGATAGTGACGAACCAAAGGCACCAATCTTAAGAAAGTTACGGCGATTGATACCATCACAAAACCGATTAGAACCACCAAGAAAAGTAAGCATGAGAAGACTCCGTTAAGAAGGCAGGAAGCCACGCTATAAACAGGTATGTGATCGAAAAATACCCCAACATCGCGAATAGGTCAACTGTTTTTATTGATAAAAACAAAATAATTCACACAAAAACCCCAAACAATCAGGCCAAAACATTGCCAAAGTGCTTTAACACCAATATCTTGCGAAACTTACAAATTTTAATAACTTATTACAAAAATCATTATCCCTATTCCAAAATAAAATTACAACTGGTGTAGGGTTTGCAAATCCAACAAAAGATAAATCATTATTTGTTTTATTTTGAAGCATTCAAATCAGAACTAATTTCAAATAAAATCAATAGGATAAATTTACTTTTACAAAAAGATATGGCGAAAAAATACAATGTCCAAATCGACAACAACCATAGCGGGAATCGACATAGGTGGGGCTAATATAAAATACTGCCAATCCGATGGGTACACGCTGAACACAATTTTCCCACTCTGGAAAAAAAAACAAGCATTGCCTGCGATTCTAGAACAAATCACATCAACTAAAAAAATTCAAACTCTTGCAATCACCATGACGGGAGAATTATGCGACTGCTTTAAAACAAAAAACGAGGGAGTCAGATATATCTTGAATTCAATCCACAAAAAAAAATCCACACTTTTAGTTTGGACTACAAACAAAATCTTCATCCCTCTTGCCAACGCAATCGATAACCCAGAAATCTGTGCGGCATCGAATTGGCTTGGCCTCGCCAGTTTTATTGCAAAACAACAACCAGAAGATTTTGGAATATCAATTGATATTGGGTCAACGACCACGGACATAACATCGATCGACCAAGGAAACCCAGTCACATTAGGAATCACCGACACTCAAAGGTTGGAATCCGGAGAACTCATTTACACTGGAATGAAACGAACACCACTTGCATCCTTATTAGGAAGCAAATACGCACAAGAATATTTCGCAACGATCGCTGACGCCCACCTGCTTACAAACAACTTGGAAGAAAACCCTGAAGACAAGGATACCGCAGATGGAAGATCCTTTACAAAAACAAACTCGGCCAGACGCATTGCAAAAATGCTTTGTGCAGATCAAAGCGAACTCCCAATATCGAAAATAGTTAAAACAAGCGAAGTTGCAATCAAAACGCAAATCCAATGGATTACAAATGCGCTAAAAAAACATCTCCGAAGAAAAAACAAGGAGCCAAAATGGATAAGTGTTTCTGGGTCAGGAGAATGCTTGGGAAGAATGGCAATCAATGCGCTTGAATGGAAAACCACGCCTGCTATTTATTCATTCTCAAGCACCTTCGGAAAAGAAAATTCCAGTGCAGCATGCGCTTACAGCATAATGAAATTATTAGGCTATCGCCATGAAATGTAATCTCATAAAAGTTGGTGGAAGCCTTCTAGACACAAAAGACTTGCCCCAAAAACTTGGCAAATTAGTAAAAATGCTGGAACCATCCTGTACAGTAATTGTTGTTGGAGGAGGAAAAGAAGTAAGGGAATTAGAAAAACAAACAGCAAACGGTTCTCCTGAAATTCAGCACTGGGATGCCTTACACATAATGACTGCAAATACAATTGCTTTAACATCACATTTCAAAGGAGCAATAATAGGAACCATACCAATCATAAAGGAAATTGGTCTATTCTTTTTAGATGCTCATAAGTTTTGCAAGGAAGATCGTAAATCAAATGGCGAGTATTTTTTACCACAAACCAGAGAAGTACGGTCTGATAGTGTTGCACTTCGATTTGCTCAAAAACACGATTTCGAGGTGTTACATTTATTAAAATCAGTCGACTTTCCAGAATCAAAAAACTGGGATGAAGCAGGCAGGCAAAATTATGTCGACCCCTTTTTTCCAAAACTTTTCCATAGTAAAAAAATTAATCCCGACATAATTACAATTAATCTAAGGACTTCACAAATGACTCAACCGTTTAACCCCGGCAACAAGACATGAAGTCAAATCAAAATCAATTGCTTGATTTCGGGATTGCCCATTGCACACCGCGCCACGATATCCAAACCAAGCTGGATTAATTCCCTCTCGAAAAAGTCGGGTTGTACTTGAAAGATTCAATGAACCAGCGAGCGCAAATTCAATATTTTTAGCCTTGCACTTATTTTGAATTTTCAAAAGTTCATCGAAGGTAACCCAATCTAGAACCGAGGAACCGTCTTTCAACCATGTATCAATCATAATCGCATGAAAGGAGTGATCACAAAGAAGTTCAAGTAGCATGAATGGATTTAATGAATTGGCATTTAAATAATCCCCATACATTACAGGAACAATAAAAGCCGAATTGTTTAAAAGTCGAACCTGCTCTTTTAGCGAAAGCAAATTTTCAACCCACCTGTTCGAACTTTTGCAATGCGACAAGCCGAATTTGTAAAAAGATATTCCTTTTGGAAAAAAATCTGGAAGACTTGGCATATCACACAACTCACCACATGCCATGCTTAGGTTTAAATCAGATGGCAAAGCTTTTTGAATTTGAGAAACTAAAGATAAATCAATCATACCCATTGCAGCTTTTTCAGGATCTTTCAAATCAATAAGATCCACACCTGCATTTAGGGCTATTTTTGCTTCTTCTACATTTCGAACACTAATCAACACCCGTGCCAAAGTTCACCTCAAAAATATGACTTTTTGTAAATAAGAACAAATTCGCCAAGAAAAACACACTTATCACATTCCGTTTTATGATGATCTATATTTTTATCATTTTAGTAATGAATAATGTTAAACTAATATTAGGAATTAATTACTTTCAGGGATTGATTGAAGCGAAACTTCGTGTCAAACATGATCAAAATATACCAGAATTATGAACCACTTCCCGGATATCGGGTCCTTGAAAAGATAGGCAGTGGGGGATTTGGTGAAGTTTGGAAATGCTCCGTGCCAGGGGGACTACTTAAAGCCATTAAATTTGTATCGGGAAAACTTGGCGAAAAATCAGACATAAGGGCAGAACAAGAATGGCGAGCTATTGATCGAATCAAGATTATCAGGCACCCCTTCATTCTTACCATGGAAAGAATTGACATAATCGAAAATTGCGTGGTTATAGTAATGGAACTAGCGGATAAAAACCTTTGGGACAGGTACCAAGAATGTAGGCAAAATAAACTTCCTGGCATACCAAAAAACGAAGCATTACATTACCTGGCAGAATCAGCAGAAGCGCTTGATGTGATAAACTCCCAGTACCAATTACAGCATTTAGACATTAAGCCACAAAATTTATTTTTGGTACACAATCATCTGAAAATCGGAGATTTTGGACTTGTCCACGATCTAACAATTGCAGACCAGGACTTTCAAGGCGGAATCACACCCATTTATTCCGCACCTGAACTGATTGAAGGCAGACCAAGTAGATTCAGCGACCAATACAGCCTTGCAATCGTTTATCAAGAAATGACAACAGGAAGAAAACCCTTTGAATCGGAAAACTTAAGGAAGCTAATTAAATCACATTTAAATGAAGAACCAGACCTTTCATCGCTTGACGAAAATGAAAGACCGATTGTAGCTAGAGCACTCTTAAAAAAACCGGAAGAACGTTATAAAACATGCACTGATTTTATAAATGCATTAAAAGCGATTCATTTTCCAAAAGTTTCCCAATGGGTAGAACAAGATATCATTCTTCCTGATATTGCGATAAACATCGAGACAAAAAACAAAGATCAACAAATCGAAAATCAAGATCTTACAAAAACTTTATCATTTAAAAAAACAGGCGATGCCCCCCTTTCATTTAGCAGGGCAAATAAAGGCAATGAACCGATTTTAAATTCTGAAAATCGTCCGGGCTCGTTAATAATCGGAATTGGCAGAACGGGAATAGGTGCAACGTCTTTTTTCGGTACCACACTGGAAAACCATGTACATTCCACTGGTGTGAATTTACCCGTAAAAATACTTGGAATCGATATGGATAGGCAGGGAATATCAACAGACAAAGATAACAACCAATTAAAACTGACTTCAGATGACGCAATTATTTTTAATCTTAACAGGCCAAATTATTATCTGGGAAACAAGGAGAAATCTGAAAAACTTGGGCAATGGCTTCCTCTTAGCAAGTTATATCAAATTCCAAAAAGCCTCTGTACTGAAGGAAATCGTATGCTGGGCAAACTTGCTTTACTTGATGCCCCTGAAAAACTATTTGAAAAAATCACACAATTACTCAAGCAAATTAATCAGATTGCATATTCAAATACCATGCCCGGAAAAATCTCGCCTAAAATTTGGATTTTATCCCATGCGGCTGGTGGAGCGGCAGGTTCGCTACCCGATGTTTGCAAAACAATTATTGAATCATGCGTTCAACTGGAATTAAAACCACCAACAATAAATCTGGTTTTGGTTTTACCAGCAAAAGAAAATTGCAACATACAAATGGCAACAAATACCGCCATGCTAATTCAGGAATTAGAAGACAAAGATATTGCAAATCGAACTGAAAAAATCATCCTGATAGAAACTCCGAGCAACGATAAAAATATAAATTTAAAATTATTGCAGGACATAGGAATCATCGCTTACGTCAACCAATTAAAGATTTACAACCAAGGCTCTGAAATTAATAAAAATTTCAAACCAGAAACCTTGCAGGAAAAATCATTTAAGACTGCTGGTGCACAATTAGATATACTTTCCGACGACTTGAACCAGAAACTATCAACAAACAATGCATGTTTGGAATTGTTACGATCCTGGGTAAATAAAAAACCAGTTTATGACCAAGAAATCAACAATTGGCTAAACCAAGAATTCACCAAAAACAATATTCGAATTGAAAATATAACTGCAAGTTTGAGTGAGGCTCTTGAAATCAAACTAGGACTACCTGTCGATTCATTCATACTAAAAGACCTACTTGACCCATTATTCAAACTTGAAAATAATTCAAAAACCAAGGAGATCACAACTTCAACAATTTCCAAAACAACCTTGGAAATCTTAAAAAATTCGGAACGGCAACTAGGATACAATTGGTACTCGGATGAAAAATCCATGGACAAAGGCTCTTTTTTCCAAACAATGTTTCAAAAAAGCCGCCAACTCACAGAAGATTTTAGTTCCCTAATTGACTCCTGGGTTGTTCAGTGGATCGAAAAACCTGGTTTTCGTTTTGCTGCTGCAGAAACGATACTTACAACCATCAAGAAAAAGTTGGAAGAAATTCAAAACCAGATTAATTTAAATCAAGAAAAATTCATTTCAAACTTAAAAGTCGACTTATTACGGCTTAATAATTCAATCCAAAAACCCTCTGAGACTAAAAGCGGGTACAACCAGTCAATCCAAAAAATTATCGGACAGTTAAAATCATTATTTAGAACACAAGTTGAAATTCTTCAATGTGATTGCATTTTCAGTTTCCTTAATTCCATCAATCTTCAAATAAATGACCACGCCAAGGAACTAGCGATTTGCAAAGCAAAAATTTTTGAAATAGGCACCCGAATTACAGGAGATCAAGAAACAACCAATAAAAAGCTTATCGAACTTCCGGTTTTTCCTATCGAAAAGGTTCTAACCGACACGGAACTTTGTTTACTTGATGAACTGATTCAAGAAAAAACAGTTGAAGGCTTCGAAGCATTCACACGGATATTTATTGGAAGCGACAACTTGCTCCTCGAATTTGAAAAAGTAATTCATTCATCAATTGCCACTTATTTAAAAAACCTTGGTAAATTGATTAATGGTAACATTTTGGAATCGTTGAAAGATTCAAGCTCTAAGACAAATTTCATCAAAAGTCATATGGCTTCAGTACAGCATAACAATCTTCTTCACTCAAATACTGCCCCTAATCAAGCCATTATCTCATTTCCACGAAGTGTTTTAGGTGAATGGAATAGCCTCCAAATGACTGGCCCGGAAAATCAAAGTATTTACCTTGTACCCGGGAACGATGATTTTATTTCATTTGTTTGCGAGGAAAATATTGATGATCCAAATAAATCTTTGGTCTTGAATCATTTTTTTGAAATCCAACGGCAGAGCCAATTAAAAAATCCCTGATATTGAATCGAACAAAAAACCGCAAAACACCAACAAAAACTTGTAGGATATTTACCATATGTCTGATTTAGAATATCGAATTATTCAAGATGCATTCCACGGCCCTCTCGACCTGTTGCTACATCTCGTTAAAAAAGAAGAAGTGGACATTCTTGAAATATCGATTGTAAGAATAGCAGATCAGTTTAAAGAATTCATGGAAGTGATCACTTTTTTAGATTTAACATTAGCAGGCGAATTTCTGGTAATGGCAACAAAACTAATGGAAATCAAAAGTCAACTTCTGCTACCAAGACAAGTACAAAACACCAACAAGGAAGATGACCCAAGAAATGAAATTGTAAGACAACTTGTAGAATACAAAAAATTTAAAGACGCAGTGGAAATTCTCGAAGAACAAGCAGAAGCTGCAGGCCAAAAAATCCCCCGTCTTGTTTCCGACCAATTCCACGAAGAACGAGTGAGTTCAGAAAAACCAATCCAGGAAGTGGAACTCTGGGATTTAGTCAGTGCATTTGGCCGAATAATGAAAGAAACACTTGCCATCCAAGCCCAGGATATCGTTGTAGATCAAACACCAATGGAAGTATATTTGGAAGAAATAACCGGGAAGTTGATGCGTGAAAAGTCGATCCCTTTCAGGGAATTATTCAGCCCGCCATTTCACAAAATGCGTTTGATAGGCCTATTCCTTGCAATCCTGGAACTAATAAAGAAACAATCAATATTCGCCCAACAAGACGACAATTTTGGCGAGATCCATTTAAAGTGGAGCCAGAGTGTCACCGTTTTTTAAATCGCTTTTTCTTTGTCTGGGGAGTGGCTACCTTTTCGCCTTTCAATGTTGCTATTTTGTCTCGAATTTGAGCAGCTTTTTCAAATTCCAAGTCTTCGGCAGCTTTAAGCATTTGAATTTGTAATTCTTCAATCATCTCATGCTTGTCTACCTGATCATCATTTTCAATACCCACAACCTTGTTGGCAAAATCATAAGCGGCAATTTCGTCTTCAATAAATACGGGGATCATACTCTTTATGGATTGTGGCGTGATCCCATTTTCTAAATTATAAAGTGTTTGCAAATCTCTCCTACGTTTCGTTTCATCAATGGCCCGACTCATGGAATTGGTCACCCTGTCACCATAAAGAATAACTTCTGCATTAACATTTCTCGCAGCACGACCTATCGTTTGAATCAGCGAAGTTTCACTTCTTAAGAAGCCTTCTTTATCAGCATCTAAAATTGCAACAAGAGAAACTTCGGGTAAATCCAGACCTTCCCTTAAAAGATTAATACCCACAAGCACATCAAATGCACCTTCCCGCAATTCTCTCAGAACTTTAATCCTTTCGATTGCATCTAATTCTGAATGAAGCCATTTGCAACGCATTCCAGTTTCCTGAAAAAAACGAGTCAAATCTTCTGCCATTCGTTTGGTTAAAGTGGTCACCAAAACCCGTTCTTTGCGATCGACACGGATTTTAATCTCCTTGACAAGATCCGCAACTTGGCCCTTGGCTGGTCGAACATGCAAAATGGGATCTACCAAACCAGTAGGTCGAATAACCTGCTCAACCACTTCCCCCTTGCACCGCGACAACTCATATTCTGAAGGAGTTGCTGACATGAAAAGGATTCGTTTTGATTTGTTTTCCCATTCTTCAAATCGGAACGGCCTGTTATCCAAGGCACTAGGAAGCCTGAACCCGTGATCAACAAGTGTTGTTTTTCTACTATGATCGCCGGCGTACATGCCCCGAACCTGAGGAACGGTAACATGGGATTCATCAACAACAACAAGAAAATCCTCGGGGAAAAAATCCATTAATGTGTAAGGTGGCTCTCCCGGATTTCTTCCACTAAACCAACGCGCATAGTTTTCAACACCAGGGCAATGCCCTGTTTCCAAAAGCATTTCGATGTCAAATTTAGTTCTCGCAGCAAGCCTTTGAGCCTCGAGCAATTTGCCTTCTTTTTTAAAAACATCAAGCCTGTCATCCAATTCTTTTTTAATACCCTCAACAGCATCCTTCATTCTATTTTCTGGCGTTACAAAATGCTTGGCAGGGTAAATAAAAAGTTCATCATTTGTTTTTAGAACTTCGCCAGTAAGAGGATTGGTGAGGCTAAGGTTGTCAATCTCATCACCAAAAAGTTCAACGCGCAGGGATATTTCCTCTGAAGCAGGCCAGATTTCTATTACATCGCCTCGAACCCTGAATGTTCCACGCGTAAATGAAATGTCATTGCGTTTGTATTGAACATCAACAAGTTTAAGCAGAAGATCTTCCCTGCGAATCGTTTCACCCCGCTTTAACGAGATAACCATTCGCTTATAATCGCTGGGGGAACCCAAACCATAAATGCAGGAAACACTAGCAACAATAATGACATCCTGCCTACTGACCAGAGCACTGGTGGCGGCAAGTCGAAGCCGGTCAATATTTTCGTTTATCTGGGCATCTTTTTCGATATAGATGTCCCGCTGGGGGATATAAGCTTCGGGCTGATAATAATCGTAGTAACTAACGAAATAATTCACTGCATTTTCAGGAAAGAATGTTTTAAATTCTTGGTAAAGTTGAGCGGCAAGTGTTTTATTATGAGCCAGCACAAGGGTAGGCTTGTTCAAATTGGCGATTACATGACTAGCTGTAAATGTTTTACCAGTGCCTGTAGCTCCAAGCAAAACTTGAGCAACCTTGCCCTCGTTAAACCCTCGCAACAAAGCTTGGATAGCCCTGGGTTGATCGCCTGCTGGTTCATAATGGCTGACTAATTTAAAAAGGGTGCCCATCGACTAAAAACTTTCCATTTAAAAAAATAAAGAACATATTGCATTATTGACTGATTAAAGGAAATTTCAAGAAGGGAGTAATCTTTGAAGCTGTTTTTTTTCCAATACCCGAAACTTTTTGCATATCATTTTCATCCCGAAACAACATTTCCTGCCTTTTATCCACGATTCTTTTAGCTAGAGTATCACCAATTCCTGGTAATTTTTTTAATTCTTCAAAAGTTGCAAGATTCGGATCTATTTTTTCCATTACATGATTAATCTTACCATTGGAACCCGTTTTCCCAGCGTTAGGGTTAGAACCCGGCGGGATCCAAATTCTGGGCGCTTCCTGAGTTGTTTTAGGAACGAATATCCCAACCACCAAATGAGGCCTTATTTTCTCTGCGGTTTTCTTACCAATCCCTTTTATTTTTTCAATTTCGTCAAGGTTGTTAAATCCGCCATTGGCTTTTCGATAACTTATAATTTCATTTGCAATAGATTTGCCAATGCCTGGAACCTGAGCCAATTCGCCAAGGGCAGATTCATTGAGGTCAAGTTTCAGGCAATCAATTTTCTCAGCATTCAAATAATTTTGCGAAGAAAACAAATGGTCGAAATAAAAATATCGTGCAGAAGTAAAAAAGGAAAGGGTGATTAAAGTCAAAAACAAACAAGCCTGAACCAAAACCGAGTATGTGGAGAACACATTTTTTTTTGAGTTAAAAAAAAGAGGATCGGTTGAACGTATAGGGATGGTCATCGTAAATCTTCACAAGTAACTAACTTGACTTTTGAAATTCTAATATAGCATACCTGCAAAGTCGGTTATAGAAAAAAATATTCCTGCAAAAAAAATGGTCGGCGCTATCAAATAACCCATAAAACCATGACAGTTTCAAAAGCCTGGGTATACTGCCCAGGAATTGGTTTCCTTCCCAAGCCAAACTGGGAAAATAATGTTTCAAACGCAAAAGAGTATCCCATGTAAGCGACTCTTCGTCACGAGTATGTTTACCGCTGGCGCTCAAAGCCATAAAATCACGAATCCAACGAGTAAAAAAAGAGAAGGAAACGGGTTCACAGAAAATAGCTTTACCATTGGGAGCAAGCACCCTCAAAATTTCGCTGGGAGCAAATTCCAAGTTTAAATGATGCAATACGGCGTTACCCCAAACAAGATCAAAGGAATTATCTGCAAAAGGAAGAAGTTCTGCGCAGCCGGCCAAGACATTTAATTGCAGGCCGTTTGCAGATGCCCTGTTTTTAGTTTCTGAAAGATAGCCAGGTGAAACATCCAATGCAGTGACTAAGGCACCTTTCCTTGCAAAAAGAACGGAGGCCATGCCATGGCCACAACCTAAGTCTAAAACCCGTTTTCCCTTAAGACTTCCAAGTTTAAATACCGCAGTTCGAACCCAAGACTCGTGGGCTAAATACTGTTCATCGGTAAAAATATAATTTTCAGGAGAAGAAAAAGCATGAAGCCTTTTGAAGGCCTGATCGTCGTGAAAATGCTTTTCACGCTTAATTCTGTCAAAATCAGAGAAAAAACGATCAGTAGGCTCTTTTGTTTCCATTTCAATAACAATCTAGGCTATGGAATTAGTTAAACCCAGAAAATTGAAAGCTAAACAGGCCCTAAAGCCAAACAGCAATTGTGCCCACCAAACCCGAAACTATTTGAAACAACATAACGAACCTTCATTTGTCTGGCAGAATTTGGCACATAATCAAGGTCACATTTAGGATCAGGGGTATTTAAGTTGATCGTAGGGTGAACAATCCCATGCTTAATTGAAAGTGCACATGCGATAAGTTCAATACCACCACTTGCGCCAAGGGTATGGCCAATCATGCTTTTAGTGCTGCTAACGACAAGTTTCTTGGCATGATCTTTAAAAACGATCTTAAGGGCCTTGGTTTCAGCTTCATCCCCAAGCTGGGTGCTTGTTCCATGAGCATTAACATAATCGATTTGGTCAGGGTTAAGACGAGCATCAGCTAAAGCAAAACCAACAGCCTTAGAGGCCCCAATTCCCTCGGGGTGGGGTGCGGTAATGTGATAAGCATCGGCAGTATTGCCACAGCCCAAGATCTCTGCATAAATATTAGCACCGCGCTTGCGGGCATGCTCATATTCTTCCAAAACAACAATACCAGCGCCTTCACTTAAAACAAAACCATCACGGTCTTTATCAAAAGGCCTGCTAGCAGTGGAAGGGTCATTATTTCTATGAGAAACAGCCCTTGCAGCAATAAAACCACCAAGCCCCATGGGAGTAATAGCAGCTTCTGAACCGCCCGCAACAATTGCATCAGCAAATCCGTCACGAATGGAATGCAAGGCATCACCCAAGGCATGGGCAGCAGAGGCACATGCGGTTGAAATAACCGTATTGTGACCCATAAGATTAAAATGGATTGATACGTTCCCAGCTGCGGAATTGGCGATCATTTTTGGAATGACAAAAGGACTGATTCTATCAGGCCCTTGCTGGGTGTAACGGGAATGTTGTTCTTCGAATTCATTAAGGCCGCCAATGCCGCTACCGATGATAACGCCATAGCGGAAAGGATCACCTTGGGAAAAATCAATACCAGCATCTTTAACAGCTGAGATAGCAGCAACGAGAGCAAATTGCGAGAATCTATCGAGCCTTTTGGAAACTTTTCCTTCAAGGTAATTCTCGGGGACGAAATTCTTTACTTCCCCTCCAAAACGAACTTTGAAGGCGGAAGTATCAAATTGCTCTATAAGGCTTACGCCACTGCGTCCTGCACACAGATAATCCCAAAAAGTTGGGATATCGTTACTAAGTGAATTGACAGTACCAAGCCCGGTAATGACAACACGCCGTGTCATTTCTTGGCTTGCTCCTTTTCGATATACTCAATCGCTTCGCCCACAGTGCGAATTTTGGCAGCTTGTTCATCAGGGATTTGAATTTCGAATTCTTCCTCGAGTTCCATAACTAATTCGACGACATCAAGGGAATCAGCGCCCACATCTTCAACAAAGGAAGTAGCGCGAGTGATTTGACCTCTATCGACAGCCAAGGATTCAACAACAATGTCTATAACTCTTTCTTCGACAGAAGCCACGGCACTATACCTCCAGAAAACGTAGGGCAATGAAGCCCATAAAAATACTTATAAAAATAATCAACTATAAGGCTATCTACCACAACCAAGAAGCTCGGGCAAGCCATCTTATCTATCTTGTTTATAATTCCTGCCAAATCAGTCCACAACAAAGTTGGACATTAAGCCTGAATGTTAACAATCTCAATCTTCCTGTTGATCCTTTTAGTTAAACCAGCAAGAACTCTGCCCGGGCCTACTTCATAAAGCTTTTCAACCCCGGAGTCCAGAATTTTCCGAATGCAATTTTCCCAAAGGACTGGTTCAACAACCTGACGAGCAAGTTTATTTTTAATGCTTATGGGATCCGTGTGCTCCATGGAATCCACATTAGCAAGTACAGGAACATTGGTAGAAGCTATGCTAGTATTACTCAGGATCTTGGCCAGTCTATCAAGGGCGGGTTCCATAATGATGGTGTGGAAAGCCCCAGCAACAGCAAGTTTTATTGTTCGAATACCTTTTTCTGATGCAATTTTTTCAAACATCAAACAAGCTTGATCATCACCCGAAACCACAATGTTACCTGGGCAAAGAAAATTAGCCATTTTAATGAGGCCAACTTTTCCTGCTTCCTCACAAAGTTCGGCAATCTGTTCTTTTTCTGCACCTATTACACTAAGCATGCCACTAGGGATTTTTTCAGAAGCTGCTTGCATCGCTTCACCACGCTCTTTAACCAAAGCAACACCATCGGTAAAGCTAATAGCGCCTGCAAAAGTTAATGCGGTATATTCGCCCAAGCTAAGGCCGGCGGTAATTTTACAGTTTTGGGCTGCATTAGGATCTTCAGAATTCAATAAATCCAAGGCTGCTAAACTAGAAACATAAATAGCAGGCTGGCTGAAAACCGTGGAATTAAGCTTATCCAATGGACCGTTTTTACAAATATCCAAAAGGTCATAGCCAAGAATTTGAGAGGCCTGTTGAAACCTTTGCATAGCAGGGGGAAACTTTTCGCAAAGGCCAACGCCCATGCCCAAGTATTGAGCTCCCTGTCCAGGAAATAAAAATGCTGTAGAGCCCATTTAATAAAAGATTCCTTCCAAGACTTGAACTGAACCAATTATGATCAGAATCCTTCTAACTGACCACCACAGAAGGGGCTGATTCGAGTTCACTAACGATTAAATCATTAAGCTTAAGCCTTGCATACTTGGCAGCCAACAGCAAAGCATTTTTGATGGCCCGATCTTTGGAACTTCCGTGGCAAATGATACAAACGCCATCAATTCCAAGTAATGGAGCCCCGCCAAACTCGCTGTAATCGTACTTTATTGCAAGTTGTTTCAAAGCGTTTTTAGCAAGATCTTTTTCTTGTTTTAAACAACCCAGAACTTCCTGGGTGGTGACTTCCATCAAATACTGGTAAAGGCCTTCACAAACTTTAAGTACGACATTTCCAACAAATCCGTCGCAAACAACAACCTCAGCGACTCCCTGATGAATATCCCTGCCTTCGATATTACCAATGAAGCTACTTTGCGAATGACTACTATTGAAAAGTGCGAGTGTTTCCTTGGCCAAACTATTACCCTTGGCCTCTTCGGAACCAACATTCATCAGGCCGATTTTAGGATTTTCATGGCCTAGTATTCTACGGGCAAACAAACTTCCCATCACACCATATTGATAAAGATGCTCAGCCTTGGGTTCGGTATTGGCACCAACATCTATCAAAACACAGAAGCCTTTTTTAGTTGGCATCACAGCTGCAATGCCCGGTCTCTTAACATTTTTCAAGAATCGCCTGGTGAACATTCCACCTGCAACCATAGCTCCGGTATTTCCGGCACTGACTATACCATCGACTTCTTTTTGACATAATAGTTGCCAGCAGCGTGAAATGGAGTTATCAGGTTTTTTGCGCAAGCCATCAACAGGAGATTCCTCCATCCCAATGGCTTGGGTGCAGTGAAATACTTTAATACGATCAGAATGGGGTTGACCATGGATGTGAAGATCAATTTGATCCTTATCACCCACAAGAACCACGGAAAGTTCGGTGTCAGACTGAACCGCCTGTAAAGCCCCAGCAATGATAGGTCCAGGAGCAAAATCTCCGCCCATTGCATCCAAAGCAATGCGCATTTTTTACTTCTCCTGTTCAACTTTCAAGAATTCACGTCCTTGATAAAAGCCACAGTTAGAGCAAACTCTATGTGGCCTAAAAGGAAATCCACAGTTTGAACAATATGCAACTTGCATAGGTTTTGCACCCAAATGGCTTCGCCTTTTACCTTGGCGGGCGTGGGAAACCCTTCTTTTTGGTACTGCCATGTTTAAAACATCCCTTCCTAAACGAAAAATTTACTCATAATTAAAGTATTTATAAACCATCATTTAGTCTAGTGCTCATTTGCTTAGACTTCTAAACTACTTTATTAAAACTCCATGTATATTCGAGATTTTAGACGTTCACCGAAAAGTATTTACCTGTATACTTTAATAAATTATTAACTTTTGGAGAATCTTATGGATAATCTTTGGGCCCCTTGGCGGCATGCCTATATTGCTGCAACTAAACCCGAAAAAAAGGATTCTTGCTTTATCTGTGCAGCTAAAAACCCTCTATTTGGCAATAATGATGATAGGCAAAACCTTCTTGTGAAACGACTTAGGTTCAGCTTGGTTCTCTTGAACAAATACCCATACAACAACGGTCATCTCCTAATCTGCCCCCTTGATCACACGGGAGACCTAGCCCATTTGGACGAAAAGCAACTTTTATCAAATGCCCTAACAACCCAACATCTTTTAAAAATTCTTAAAGAGTTGATCAACCCGGATGGATTTAACATCGGAATGAACCATGGGGCCGCAGCTGGAGCTGGGGTTCCCGGGCACTTACACTGGCATATTGTTCCCCGCTGGAACGGTGATACCAATTTTATGCCAGTTCTTTCCGGTACAAAGGTAATTGTCCAGTCTCTGGATAGCCTTTTCGACCTCCTTATTCAAAGTATTGAAAAACACCCATTCCCCGAAGGGTGTTAGACTTAAACCTTCCTTATATTGGAGCCCACATGGAATCGCTCTCGCCCCTAGCCATGAAAACTGACCTCAGCAAAGGCAGAGACTACCCTGAAAAAGATCATCCTTTCAGAAATTCCTACCAACGAGATCGAGACCGGATTGTTCATGCAACTGCTTTTCGTCGACTGGCTCACAAAACCCAAGTTCTTGTTACCCATACGAGCGACCACCATCGAACCCGGCTTACCCATACCCTCGAAGTCGCACAAATAAGTAGAACGGTCGCCAGGCAATTACTCCTAAATGAAGATTTAACCGAGGCCATCGCTCTCTCCCATGACCTTGGCCACCCTCCTTTTGGCCATGCGGGCGAATATGCCTTGCGAGATTGCATGATCAATCATGGGGGGTTCGAGCATAACCGCCATGCGCTTAGGATTGTCGAGGAACTTGAGTATCCCTACGCAAACTATCCAGGATTAAACCTAACATGGGAAGTCCGCGAGGCAATGGCATTGCACTCGAAGGTTCCCGACTGCCCAGAAGTTAAAAAATACCTTAAACACAAACAACCCTTCCTCGAAGCACAGGTGGCGGATACTTGCGACAGCCTTGCATATAATGCCCACGATATTGATGACGCAATCAGCCTGGGGATAATTGAATTTTCCGATCTTGAAGGATCGAGAATATGGAACACGGCGTTTGCAAAAGCACAAGAAGTTTTGCCTAAAGAGGCAACCAGAACCCAGGTACAATTAGGTGCGATCCGAATCCTTATTGATATCCATGTCGGCGATTTAGTAGAAAACACCCGAAAAAACATTGCTTTGACAAAGGTAACCAGTCTTGAGCAAGTCAGGGGTTTGGAAAATTCGATTGTGTGCCATAGCCCGGAAATAGAAGATTTGAAACATGAACTTGGGTCGGTGTTGAAGCAAAAAATTTACAATAATTTCCGCGTGCAACGGATGGCAAGCAAAGGTGCACGGTTTGTAAAAAGATTATTTTCCGAATTCTTTGAGAACCCATTGCAACTTCCCGAAAGATATAAAGCCCGGATAAAAAGTCAGGGCCTGCATCGTACTGTTTGCGATTATATCGCTGGAATGACTGACAGATTCGCACAAGATGAATACATGAAAATTTTCAATCCCTATTTTGATGTGTAAATAAGCCGGGCTACAAATATCATCATTGTTATTACAAAGACTTTTAAAAGTTTGTTCATTCCGCTAAATTAATAGTGCCTACTTGATTCGTAACATAAAAGATCGGATGCTTAAAAAATGGACTTGGATTCATTAAATACCAAAAGTTGGTTCGTTAAAGCTTGGAATTCCGGACTTCTGCCCTTGGGACTTTTACGTGCGTTCTTTGGCGCAGGCATAATTGCACTTGCGATGATTGCATACCAACACTTTGGAAACGCAGACCAAGGTGGCTCCACAAAAAGTGGTTACACCGCATTTCTAACCATTATTTCGATTGGCATAATAATTGTCCTTTTTGACACGTTGTTACGAAACAAACAAATTACAACAATTTCTGCAGTTTACTTCGGGCTTTTAATGGGCCTTTTACTGGGAAGTATTTTCTCCACCATCATGGACCCATTCCTGTTTGATTGGGAAAGTGCGCAAAAAGACACAGATTTTGCCAGTCGAATTATCGTTCAGCGAAATTTACTCCGTGCATTTAGCACAGCCATTTGTATTTACATTTGTATTTCAACGCTTCTTCAAACCAAGGACGAATTCAGGTTCATAATACCTTACATTGAATTTTCCAAACAAGTTAAGGGATCAAAACCATTTATTCTGGATACTTCAGCAATTATTGATGGCAGAATTGCAGACCTTTGCGAAACAAAAATCCTTGATAACAGACTCATAGTCCCACGTTTTGTTTTAAAAGAACTTCACGCCCTATCGGATAGTGCAGATAAATTAAAACGAAATAGAGGCAGGCGTGGTTTGGATATTCTTAAAAGCCTGCAAACCAACAGCAAGGTTGAACTTCAAGTTCATGAAGGCGAACCAACTGAAATGAAAGGAATCACCCAAGTTGACGAGAAATTAGTCATTCTTGCAAAGAATATCGGCGGCAAAGTAGTAACAAACGATTTCAATTTAAACAAAATTGCCCAACTTCAAGGTGTGGAAGTAGTAAATCTTAATGAAGTATCCAATGCCCTTAAGCCTATTGTTCTACCGGGGGAACATTTCTTTATAAAAATCGCCAAACAAGGCGATCAAATGGGCCAAGGCGTTGGTTACCTAGAAGATGGAACAATGGTGGTGGTAGACCAGGGCAGGCAACACATTGGGCAAGATATAAATGTTCAAGTAACAAGCGCCTTGCAAACACCTTCAGGTAGAATGATATTTGCAAAAGTGGATGATCGGACAACTTAACCCCGAAAGCACAATCTGGGGCATTTAAGCGGCAACATTAATCTACTTTGTTTAATGCTCGTCTAGACAAAACATATTTTTCAAGGTAAACCCCTTTCGAGTCTAAAGAGGGTTTTATTATGAGCCGTATGTTTTTTATGCTGGTTTTTACTGTTACTGCACTAACTTCCCAGTTGGCAATGTCGCAAATGCCTAATGGGACGCCTGCTGGAGCACAGCCACTTAACACTCCAACATCGATTAAAACGCCATCAACAAGGCCAATTTCGCCTAGTGGATCCCGCGATATTGATCTGGTTGAAAAAGTGCTTCACGCAAGAAAAGAATATCAAACAACATTGGAAGCACTCCGGGCCCATTACATAAATGTTGGTGAAATTGAAAAAGCCAAATGGGCAGAAGAAGAACTCCTAAACTACCATCGCATTTCAAAACAAGCATACCTGCTTGAACTGGATGTTCCTCCACCAACTCTTCAAGCAAACGAAAATATTCCAGATGCCAACGAATATTATCGCAGGGCCATGCAATATAAGGATAAAGGATGGGGTCAAGAATATATTGACAATCAAAAGCGTGCTGAAATTTTATTGCAACAAATATTAAGTACCTACCCAAACAGCGATAAAATAAGTGATGCTGCGTATCAGTTGGGCGAAATATATGAATCAAAACCCTACAAACAATACCAAAGGTCTGCTCTTTATTTTGAACGCTGCTTTCAATGGAACTCCCGAACTCAACTTGATGCCAGGCTTCGGGCTGCAAGAATTTACGATCGAAATCTTACAGAACGCAACAAAGCGATAGAACTTTATCGTGAAGTCACCACCCGCGAACTAGATCCAAAACGAGTTGCAGAAGCGCAAAAAAGAATAACTGATCTGTCTGGGGCGCAACGCTAAAGCCTTTTTATCCACTAGCAAAATTAAAAACTGGCGTATAATCACTCATATATATCATCCGAGATATTTTGATGAGCCTGTTTACGCCAAGAAATGTTCTTTACCTATCCATCCTTGCTGGCCTCTCCACGCTTGTACTTAAATCATACGCTTACTGGATCACCGATTCTGTGAGCCTTCTTTCTGATGCAGCGGAATCTGTCATCAATTTGATTGCTGCAATAATTGCATTTATAGCGGTCAGACTATCCGAACGGCCCGCAGATGACACGCACACCTATGGTCACGAAAAAATCGAATACTTTTCGAGTGGGTTTGAAGGGGCGTTGATTTTATTTGCGGCAGCCAGTATTGGGATGCTGGGTATACACCGCCTAATTTCGCCACAACCGCTTCAAACACTTGAAATCGGCATGATTATCTCTTTCATTGCTTCCCTTATCAACGCAGTAGTTGCAATCATTTTGCTGATTGTTGGAAAAAAATATCAATCGGTTGTTCTTGAAGCAGATGGCAAACACCTTTTAACTGATGTTTATACGACATGTGGTGTCTTAATAGGTTTGTTTTTTGCCAAGGTCGCCGGCATCGAATGGATAGACCCGATATTGGCAATAGGCGTTTCGATGATAATTTTGGCAACAAGTCTTCAATTAATCTGGAAGTCGTTTAAAGGATTGATGGATCATGCGCTCCCCGAGAAAGAGTTGGCGGTTATAAGAGAAATAATAACCGTTAATCTTGAACCTGAAATGACATTTCACGCATTGCGGTCGCGTCAGGCAGGGGCAAAAAAGTTTGTGGATTTTCATTTATTACTACCCGGAATATTAAGCATCAAGGTGGGGCATCAAATAATGGAAAAAATCGAACAGGCTATTAAATCACAGATCAAGGATTGTCAGGTACAAATTCACGCTGAACCAATAGAAGACCCTACTTCATGGGAAGACAATGCACTTACCAGTTTTGAAAAAAAAGCTCCAAACCATTAAGTATTAAAAAACCGATCACCTGCATCCCCCAGTCCAGGGCTTATGTAACCCCTGAGATTTAATTGGTCATCCAACGCTGCAAGCGTGACGGAAACATCAGGAAATTCAGCATGAAGATTTTCCACTCCGTCTTTAGAGCCGATCAACCCCAAAAAATTTATCTTCCGCACGCCGCTTTTTCGCAAGCGCCGAATGGTTTCCAACGCAGAACCCCCGGTGGCAAGCATGGGGTCGAGCACCAGGCAATGTAACTTGGACATATCCCCAGAAAGCTTGTCGTAATAAAATTCGGGCTGAAGTGTATCATGGTTGCGACAAGCACCAAGATGATAAACTCGTGCATCTGCCAACCATCTTAAAATAGGATCAACCATTCCAATCCCGGCTCTAAGAATTGGAACAATTGCAATTTCTTGATTTAAAACATCGCCATGGGCACGGTCGACAGGTGTTTCAAAAGATGACTTTTTTAAATTAAAATTGAATGCTGCCTCTAAAAATACCGCCTGCGAAAGCAATTCAACTGCCTGCCTGAAAACAACATTGCTTGAGTTTTTATTTCTGAGAATGCACAACCAATGGGAAACAATTGGATTATTTAAAACTTTAAGGATTGGAGCCATGCTTTTCACGAATTTCAATTAGCGGAACATATCATCCGCAAAAGGGTGCGCAGAGGCATTAGCCTTCGGCTTGGGCCTGGACTTTAAAATGGCATCTGCAAGAAATAAATCATCCCGAGTTGTGATTTTAATGTTACTAGAAGAGCCAGGGACAATTGAAACTTTAGTTCCCATAGCCTCCACAACCTGGCTATCATCCGTAGCCCCTTTAGGAACATTTTGGAAAGCCTTAACAAGAATCTCCTTGCTAAAAACTTGAGGGGTCTGTGCCAACCAAAGCCTCTCTCTGGGAAGAGATTGCTCAATCACCACGGGTTCCATACTGCTGCCTCTTTTAAGCGAATCGGTCATACCAAGAGCTAAAATTGCAGCTCCGGATTTTATGCCCTGCTGAAATACCCTGTCGATCAATTCGGTTGTTACACAAGGACGCACAGAATCATGGATAGCCACGAATTCCACTTCGTTTTTCAAAGTTTTTAAAGCATTGGCAACAGATTCAAAGCGCTCTGATCCACCATGAACCAAGGAAATATTTAAAAAAGCCATATTCGCACCATACTTACGTCTTACCATCTCCTCATCAGAAGGATCTATCACAAGTATACATTGGCAGACATCATCGCGAGAAACAAAGAGTTCTGCGGTTCTAAGCCAAACAGGCCTGCCATCCAAAGCGGCAAAAGGTTTTTTTTCTTTATCCCTGAACCTGGTGGATTTTCCTGCAGCGGGCAGGATAACAGCGAACTTGGCCATCTTCTCCTCTTTCATAATTTACTGTTCAACTAGTTGATCGAGTTTGCTTTATCTTGGCATTCTTTTGCTTTGCCAATCCAAATTCGAAGAGCATCAGCGGCAGACTCCATCTCCATGGAAATAATATTAAATTGAGAGTTGGTATTATTCAAAGCAATTTCTATTTTGCCCAAGTTATTTTGTACCGTTTCCTGGAATGCAAGGTTTTTCGATAGACCCACCTCTTCTTTTACCAAGCCTTCCAATTCACCCTCGGTATCACCAATTTTTAAAAGGCAATCATTCAAAGTATTTTCAATGTTTTCAACCACACTTTTCCAAGAACTATCCACAATCACCATGCTTTCAATTTTAAGGCTGTAATTTAGCGCATAAATAACAATAGGAGAGAGTTTGTCTAGCGCCATTTTGAAAAAAGCGATCTTTATTTTGTACCCTTAAAAATCCCCCATTTTAATTATTTAAATGTCAGATGGAGCAATTGAGTCTAAAAAGGAAATCTAATCTATATATCCAAGTCATAATCATTTGATTTACCAAAATAATATTCCCGGATGGTTCCAAATCTCATTAAAGATTTAAATAAAGAGTTCTTTTCTTTTTACTGCAAGGCCGGAAAATGATACCTTAACCTAACGTAAAGAATCGCCTGTGGTGCGATTTTTTCTGTCGGAAGATTAAAGAAGAGTGAACTTAAGATACAGGAGTTTTTTAAAATGGCGTTTGAACTACCCAGTCTACCATATCCCGTTGATTCTCTTGAAAAAGCAATCGATAAAATGACCATGGAAATTCATCATGGTAGGCATCATAAGGCGTATGTTGATAATTTAAATGCCGCTTTAGCAGACCAACCAGGGTTGCAAGCGAAGACAATCGAACAACTTCTTAGGGAAATCCAAACTATCCCTGAAGCAATTCGCCAAAAAGTCATTAATAATGGTGGGGGCCACGCCAACCATACTCTATTTTGGACAACCATGAGCCCAAATGGCGGAGGCGAACCGACGGGCGCTTTAGCTGAAGCTATCAAGTCTACTTTTGGTGATTTTGCAACTTTAAAAACCAAAATTAAAGAAGCCGCACTTGCAAGGTTTGGATCTGGGTGGTCATGGCTTGTTATGAGCAACGGAAAGCTGGAAATCACGCATACTGGCAATCAGGACAGTCCAATTATGCAAGGTAAAACACCATTGTTTGGTGTAGACGTCTGGGAACACGCATACTACCTGCGCTACCAGAATAAACGAGCTGATTATGTTGACGCATGGTGGAATGTTGCAAACTGGAAGGAAATAGGCGCCAGTTTTGACAAAGCCAAGAGCTAGTTGAAATAGATTTTGAAATTCAGAAAGGGCCACTTCGGAGAATTATCCGAAATGGCCCTTTTGCTATTGCAAGGTTGTCAAGTTGAAGGTAAATGGCTTCCAGAGTTGAATGTTAATTTCAAATTAGGAGCCTGAATTCATGAGGGAAATAATAGGCACGGGAATGCGTGCTGCTCCCTTACTGGTGGTCTACCTTTTTCTGGGGTGCACAACCACAGATAATCTCAAGCCGCCAAAAAAGCCTGAGGAGTTCAAGGTTCCGCCTGTAGAAGATAAAAGATTCAGCCAGCCTATCCAGTATCCAAAAGGCACCTTGAATAACGAACCGATCAAAAAAGCCATGAACAAGGATGTTAACAAAACTGGCTTAAAGGGTGCAGGTGCGGGCGGACCGGGCAGTAATTAATTCGTAATTTTTCAGTTTATTGAAACTATTCTTTACATATTACGCCCATTTCCCTTTAAAATCTTAGTAGAATATTAAAATTAACCTGGAGCGAATCTTTCGCCCCGGGTGTTTGCTTTTTTGGGATATTGATTCAATGAGTTCATGCTACCTTGTTTCCCAACATGCCATTCCAACCACCCATAATCTTTATCTTGATGAGGAATTGGTGGCGCAGATTCTAAATGGCTACCTTGCTCTTTGGCATCCTAATGCGATTGCAAAATCAATAAAGCCTCCAAAAGTCATCAGTTACCAAGATACACACGAAATCGATGACCAATCGATCGTGTGTCTGGTAGATTTATCAAATAATGAATCGCATGGAATAACGAACAAAAATACCTTCACTGCTTGCCCAGAAAAAAATGAAACAGTTCAAAAACTTGGCGAACTATTAAAAGCTATTCACAATGAAACAATAGAATTTCAATCACCTGAATTGGATTATTTTTTTGCAGTGGGCTACTCCTACCTCATGGTAAATAGCCTTTTTGAAGCCATGCAGCACGAAAATCTTCTTTCCCATGAATCAATCTGGGAAGAATGTGTGCAAGCTTCCAACAAGTATATTCAAAACGATTGGGAAGGTGCCAAAGAAAATTTAAGAAGTGCCTGTGCACTGATACAAAGCGGCAGGGAAGTATTGCACTCCTCCAGCATCCACCTACTGGATTTCGCACCAATTAAAAACCTGTCAGGTTTGCTAATCCCAAATATGGAAACAGGTAATCCGGTAAATATCATCGCCAGTTCCAAAGAATTATCAGAACTCCCATCGCACGAATTAGAGCAAATCAAAGATTGGTTTAACTCGGACCAGGTGGAAATTTGTGGTGGTTTATTCAATGACCAACCTGAGACAGTTGGGCCTCTTACTTCACGAATCTGGAATTTAAAAAAAGGAAGAGAAACACTTATTAACCTTGTGGGTAAGGAAGTCAAAGTATTCGCCAAGACTACGCAGGGGCTTTCTTCAGACACTCCTAGGGTCTTACATCTTGCAGGCTTCAGCAAAGCGCTGTTAATGCCACATAGCGACAACAATGTCCCCACTTTTCGCGGACCGGTGTTTAGTTGGTCATCAAGTGTCGGAAGGCAGATTGAAACTTTTTGCAGGGAACCTTTTAGTTCTTCTACAAACCATACGTTTTTTCATCTGGCATATCATCTGGGGAAACTCCTGCAACAAGATAGTTCTCCCACCCTGGCATTCTTTAAAACAGCGTCAAATATTTCAATTTTTTACTCTTACTTGCTTAAAGCCAACAGCCTCGCGCCAATTTTTGGAAATTGGCTTACAATGTCAAATTATCTTCATGAAGTGTACCCATCAGAATATCCCGGGCCAATTTCTCAAGATGATTTCAAAACTGAAACTCTGCAACTGCATTCCACCTCGCCCATTTCAGGTCAAATCAATCACTTAAAAAATCGCAGGGCACTTGACTGCGCCAGCAACCTTGGATCCATCCTCAATATTTTAGGTTCCAACCAAGCTGAAGCCGTCCGCCAATTTGCAAATGATTGGACAAAAACAGAAGCCGAAATTGAACAAAACCCGCTGATAATTCATCAAACGCCCACAGAACTATTCCAAAGGGCAGGGGGGTTGCTTGCCGAGCGAATTCTTCAACGAGGAACGGAAGGTCAAAATGGCATCCTTCTGGTAAACCCATGCAGCTTCACTAGAAGAATCGGTATGGAGACTGAAAGCGCTTCAGGGCCACAAGCTGCGAAGGGAGTGTTGGCAGCCAACCAATCAATGGACAAGTCGGAATCAATTATTGAAGTTCCGGGATTGGGCTATACTTGGGTCCCGGTTGCCGATACAGCAAACCCGCCAAAATTCTCTAATAAGTTTAAGCTTGCAGATGAAAACTCTGTGAGAAACGAGTTTTTTGAAGCCGAAATCGACCGAAACACCGGAGGTTTAAAGGCCTTTCGCGATTTAAAATCCAGGGCGAACAGACTTAACCAACAACTTGTTGCCAATGTAGGCAGCAAAATGATTGCTGATAACATCCGTGTCACCTCCACGGGCCCACTCTTTGGCGAAATCCAATCAGAAGGAACCATCACAGGCACTAATCAAGAAGTGATCGCAAGGTTTAAACAAACCATCCGTGCCTGGCTTGGCAGACCAATGCTGGAAATTAACATCGAGGTACACCCATCCGAGCCTTTACGCGGGGATCGTTGGCACAATTACATTGCATCAAGGTTTGCATGGCCTTTGGATCAATTATTCATGTATCGTGGGCATGAAGGCAGAATATCAACCACACAAAATCTTCGAATGGAAAGTTGCGATTTTATTGAATGGAAGTGGGGGGCCAGGAAAACTTTTCTCTTTACCCGCGGGCTGTCCTATTTCGAAAAACAAGGCGATAGAATGATTGATACCCTTTTGGTTACCGAGGGTGAAAAACAAACACACTTCAGCATGGGCCTGAGCTTGGATCGCGATCACCCGTTCCAACTTGCAATGGCATTAGACTCTCCCATTTACATACAAAAAGTCAGCAGAGGCGCTCCACCAACCGGGCCGACCGGATGGTTTTTTCACATTGACGCCCCAAATCTTGTACTACATCAGATCTCATTCAAGGCTGATGAATCATCAGCCTACCTTCTTTTGGAGGAAACCGAGGGGTTTGCCACCCCTTGCGATATCCGTTGCGTAAAAACCCCCAAGCGAGCCTGCTTCCTCGATTTACAAAACAACGATCAAGGCGATCTTATCATCCGTGATGACAGCGTTACCATTTATCCGGAATCTAACGGCCTTATGCTTTTAAAAATCGACTTCTAATCAGGCATCTTAAAAATACCGTTACGACTTTATCACGCCTGTTGATTGTAGGATTTGAAACAGCACATTTTTACAGTCTTTGACCTTTTTTAAATTTTGATTAATGATTCATGTTGAACACTAGATACATAGGCTAAAACTTATTACAACCTTGCATCAGGTATCATCATGAAAAAGTTCTTTTTTCTTCTCGCCTTGGGATTTCTAACTCTGGGGTTTTCCCAGGTTGCTTCAGCAGACGGTAGATATCATTACTCTGGCGGGATGGAAAAACAGTATCCCAATATTTTCGGCAGGCATTATGGTTATGTAGGGCGTTATTACCCCCTGATGAACCAATTCAACACTCCTGCACCCTATTTCACCCCCGCAAATCAAAACTATGGCTACCCTAATTTCTGGCAACAACAAAACCCAGGGCAGGGGGGCACATCATTTGAACAACCTACTGCAGGCTATCATTATTACCCTGCAATGCCCAATACCATGATGCCCAGTTACTGGTACGGCAGATAATAAAGAATTAAAAATTCAATCGTTTTAATAAAAGTGTTTTAATCAAAAGGTGAAATATGAAAAGAATTGTTCTAGGAATTTTAATGGCCCTTATCATGGTTCCAAGTGTTAAGGCTGAAATGCTTTATACTGCCCAAGGCCAGATGGGGGTTCTACTAAGCCGCTGGTACCAAAGTCCCCACCATCATGCTCACTATAACAAAAGGCATCCCCCCATCCCTCCGCTGGCACCATGGTACACCTATTGGCCATCCGAGGCGATTAATCAACCAATTGCACCAATGGCTTATCCCTATTGGCCAGGTGCATACTATCAAGAACCTCCTGCAAATCAGTTTGGCAATGGCCAACTTGGCACCCAAAATCATCCAAATTATTTCTACTATTATGGATCGAATTCTTATGTGTATCCGGCTCGTTAATTAAACATTTTGCTTAATTTAAACCTTGCCGATGCTACCCCAGCAAAGGCAGGGTTTTTCTTTTTAACAATACACTTCCAGCCAATCGCGAGGGATCGCAATTACTGCCCTGACATGTGCCACGCTTTTTAAATTCCTGTTTGATCTGTGAAAGAATCTCGTGCTTACGGACACACCAATCGGGTGCTAACAAAAACTCACCAGGTGCATCCCCTGTCAAACGATGAATGGTATAGCTTGCGGGGAGCCTTTCCAAAAAGTCGCAAACCAAGTTTACATATTCAGACTGGGTCATCATCGGAACTTCGCCACGGAGGTACATCGCCTCCATGGGAGTATCTCGAACGACATGAAGGTTATGAATTTTGACTCCATCAATGTTTAAGGCTGCAAGATAATCCGCGGTGTAAAGCATATCTTCATGGGATTCACCGGGAAGGCCCAAAATAACATGCGCACACAAATCCAAATTCCGATTTTTAGATCGCCTTACTGCATCGGTAAAACTATCCACATCGTGCCCACGATTCATCCAAACCAAAGATCGATCATGCGCGGATTGTAATCCAAGCTCAAGACAGACAAATCTATCCCTGGCAATATCCTGCAACAATTCGAGAACTGGCTCAGGAACAGAATCAGGGCGGGTGCCGATTGCCAAGCCGATCACTTGCGGGTGGTTTAAAGCCTCTTTATAAAGCCTCTCAAGCTTTTCAATTTTGCCATGTGTATTTGTCGCAGCTTGAAAATACGCAATAAATTTTGAACACTCAAAATACTTGGAAAGAAAAGTGATTCCTTTTTGAACCTGATCAGCAATGGTTACACGAGGCAACCTTCTGTTGGGGCTAAAACTACGATTATCACAATAAACGCAGCCTCCCGTTGTTACAGTCCCATCAACATTCGGACAGGTGAACCCACCATCAATGGTTACACGATAAACTTTCTCCCCAAATTTATCTCGTAAGAAACGATTAAAGGAATTGAAGCCATCTGTACGCAGGGGATTACCGCCTTCAAGGCGTGGCATAATGTTACTCTTTCAAATTAGTCTGGAATTTTCCTGATAATATTTGTGACTAAAACCCGCAACTTTTTCTCGGCTTCATTTGCAGTTGCTACTATCTCTTCCAATTTAACAGGCTCCAACGCATCGGGAAGGCACATATCGGTAATTATTGAAATACCCAATGTTTTTAAACCTGAATGCACTGCAACAATAACCTCAGGTACCGTGGACATTCCAACAACGTCAGCGCCTGCCTGCCTTAAAAACCGGTATTCAGCACGAGTTTCCAGATTCGGTCCGGAAACCGCAACAAACACTCCCTTATGGCATCGGATTCTCTCTTCCAAAGCAACATCCTGGGCAATCTTCAATAAATCTCGATCATAAGGAAAACACATATCCGGAAAACGGACGCCCAAGCGATCATCATTTTTTCCAATCAAAGGATTCCCACCCATCAAATTAATCTGGTCTTCAATGAACATGATATCACCTCTTTCAAACTGAGGGTTCATGCCACCGCAAGCATTACTTACAATTAAAATATCACAACCTAAAGCCTTAAGGGCCCTTACAGGCATGGTGATCTGCTGCATGGTGTAACCTTCGTAAAAATGGAATCTGCCTTCCATCGCCACGACCTGCTTATCTGCAATTCTTCCGCAAATCATCCTGCCTGTATGAGTAGGAGCTGTGGATTCAGGAAAATGAGGAATATCCTTATACGGAATCGAGGCCTCCTGCTTGATTTCCTGCGCAAAACCACCAAGCCCTGTGCCAAGAATAATACCCACCTTGGGGCTCCCATTCCAACGCCCCTTGATAGCTTTGACGCTTTCCTGAATCTTGTCAAAAAGTTCCATATAGATGATATCCTCTCCCCTTGATGAATCACGGGGTAATAAGTGGACAATTCTTACTTTGTTAATTTATGGAAAGAAGATGAAAAATCCGATTACGCTCTACTTTTTTAAGATCCTCGAAAAAAAATCAAACATCTCGGGCATGCATACCTGACAAATAGTGCTGTGTTCTATCGATTCGTATTCCTTCAGTATCAAGTTGTTTTTAGGCTGTTTCATTGGTTCCTGGGTAAAACTTATAACCGATGTACGCGCAAAATCTTCAGACCCGATTCCAACAAATACGGGCATACTTCCCAATGATTGATTTTTCCCAATCGCCCCTGCGCCCCCCATCAAACCTAATGCCATCACTTCTTTCGGATGATTAAGAGCAAAACCAAGGGCTTGCCCTGCACCCATGGAGTGCCCGATAAAAATCACCCGCCCGGGTTCGACCGGAAGCTCATTGATCAACATTTGTAAATTTTCAATCGCAATACCATTTCGGGGAGCAAGCAGCATCCAACCCCGATCACTGCAAAGATTTTTAACCAGACCCGAACCATACGCCTCAAAGAACATATTTTCGGTACCCCCTGCGCCATGCAAGGCAACAACCAATGGAACCTTTGAAACTTTGGCTGAAGCGGGAATAAAAATGCGGGCGGGCAAGGGGGCCAATCTCCCCGGAAATGCTATCAGATACTCACTTCCTTTTTTATCATCAACCGCATCCAGTCCCTTTTCCAGAAAGCGCGAACTTTCAGTTATGCGATTCACAGGAATATCCCCTTCAAACTTTTTACCCTTCAACAATTCATCCAAGAGATTTGTCAGGTTCTGCTTACTGGCTTTCCACAATGGCGTATCTTTTTTCAATCCCGCACCACCCACCGAAGCTGTCAACTGCGATTTATCATTTATCACACTGATCAAAACCTTATGACTTCCCACAACCTTTCCAGCACTGTTCAACTCCATCACCAACTGATATTCACCCTCATTCAAACCCTTGGTATCTATTGAAACTTTTCGGGGCAGTTGTTCAATCGAAAGCATGGCTAAGTCTCGAACTTCCCTACCATCTAACTGACGCAAAAAAAAGCGCGCATTCAACATCCCTTTTTCCTTGACCGCGTAAACCGATGATATTTCGCACTCGATCAACTCCTCTTTAATTTCAATAATTCGCTGGGATGGAGTAAAGGTTAAAGAATCAGCAAAAGCACGAATACCGGGGGACTCACCTTGGTTCTTGCAACTCCATCGGGCAAGATCAAGAGCCTTGGCACATTGATCTAATTGACCTGAAAAAAACAAAAAAGTAATGGGCTTCAACTTTTCGCAGACACTCTTCAGAACCTTCGGATCTTTTATCCCATCAAAATCAATCTCGAATGCAATCAACCTTCGACCAACCTCATAACGCTGGTTTTCTTTTTGTGCAAAGGCGATATCAGCCATCAATGCAAAAATCACCACGATTAAAAACCTGTTAAGGAATAATTGCATGATCGTTCCAGCCTTTATTTTTCGTCTTCGAAGTTTTTCCATGAAGCTTGAATTGCAAGAGGCAAAGACTTGCCAAATCCGCCGATAGTTTCACTCAATGGGGCATTTTTTTTGCTACAGCGCAAAACAAGAACCCGGGGAATAATGTTCTGCCCGGATCTCATGTAAAAGAAATTGGAACCTAATAATTTCAAGTCATCCTTCGGAGATTCACTCGGCCCGATGACCAGAAAATCCCCCGCTTCCACCTTTAGTTCACAGGCAAGCTCACAAAGAACGCGTTCTGACTTAAACGAATGCATCTCCCATTCAAGACTACCAGAAACAGTTTTAACCGCTCTGGGCAACAGCTTTTCTTTCCCTGATTTAATTAATGGTTCAAGCTTGAGTTGATAAAAATTTTCTGAAACCGAAAGGGGGGAAACTTTGAAAAACCCTTGTGCATCCAAAAGATTAATATCCTGCGTGGTATCGTTTTCCGAAAGAATGGAATCAAGCGAATCCATAACACCAGTGATGGGAATAACACTTCCTCCACCGATTTTAACATGAAACCTACGAGGATTCGGAGTGTATTTTTCGGTGCCTAAAAGCCTTAGAAGTTCTGGGGGAGGAGTTTTGCCAAAGCTGGTAATCCTAAACCCATTTTGTTCCAGCACGGCCTTCTTTTCCAAGCCCACCAAATTATTATCAGCTAAACTCCAAATCGATTCGAGAATGTTTTTTTCAACAAGCGGAAGCTGGACCATCGCAACATCAAGCCTGATCGAGTTACTCTCATCGATATTTTTCAACAAGGTATTATCAACCTTTTTCTCTTGAATAACAAAAGAATCGGTGGAAGGTAGGCAGCCTGCCAACATTAAAAGCATCAGAAAAACAGTCCCGTTTCTACCCATCAGAATTATTGTCCCGCTCAACAAACAAAATTTCCAGAAATTTAGCAATAAGGTTAGAATGACATATGGTCAAGATAGCTTTAATCAAACCTCTACGGCCTGAGCGTTTACAAAGGTTTTATCTTGAATAATCCCTATTGCCTTCCATCATATTAATGGGTATCTGCTTGTTGAAAGTTGCACACTAAGAAAACTACTATATAATTAATCTGGGTAGTTTAGTGAGCTAGTTTTTGTTGTGTTTCAAATTTTTACTTCTATGCCCCAATAGGATAATGCTAGAAATCATGGAAAAATCTAGTGTTTATGTTGATGGAGACGAAGAAGCCCTTCGTTTTAAGTGGATTGAATCCGAAAAAGCAGGTTGCGACTTAGGTGAAGTTGCGATCCGCAAATGGGTTCAGTGCCATTGGTGGGGCTATTTAAGGGCCCGTTGGCTAGAACACCTCCAAGGCAAACGTTTTTGGGTAGAACTTGACCGCGGTGATTTTGGATTATTACAGCGCAAATTTCATGAAAATACAGTATTACTTGACCGCATCCTCGATAGGCTTAAATCTGGCCAAGAAAATCTAGATATCATCAATTGGGCCATGGATTGGAATATTACGATGGACCCCGTCGTTCAAATCCTCGAAGCCTTGGATATCAATAGCCGTAGACTTGCACACAGATTTGAAGAAATCAACAAAAGCTGATCAAAATAAATTATTTAAACGACCCCACCATTTATCGCCAAGGTTTGGCCATTAACAAAAGAAGATTTGTCTGAGAAAAGCCACCTGGCTGCGGAAGCTATGTCTTGGGGCATACCCCAGCGCTGCAATGGGCAACCATCCGTGGCTTTTTGTTGCCAGTATTCAGAAGCAGTTTCACCCCACGAAGTCTTAATCCAACCAGGAGCCATACAATTAACTCGCACCTCTGGCGCCAAAGAGAGTGAAAGACTTCGGCTAAAGTTCATGACCCCGCCTTTAATCGCAGCAAACATTTCCCCACTATCCCCCTTGAACCCGGTAACAGCCTGATCCCACCCAGTTGTGACGAGAACACCTTTGCCCGAAAGCTTCATTCGTTTCCCAAATTCCCTTGCGAGAAAAAATGTGGATTGAAGATCAACCTGAATCAATTCGTTGAATTTCTGATCTACATTCATTTGGGAAATATTACCAGTAAGAATATCAGCACCTGCATTCAACAAAACACCATCTAATCCGTTAATATCATCCCAAGCCTGTTTAAATATTGAGGATCTCCCCTCATCAGTTTTCAAATCCGCCTGAATGTAGCGAGAAAAACCTGAACAATTTGCAGCAAAGTCTAGATAAGCGTTTATTTTATCCAAGGGCTTTCTGCCATGAAAAACAACCTTGGCTCCAGCAAGGGCGAGTTCAATCGCACATGCCAGACCAATCCCAGAAGTAGAACCAGTTACTAGTATTTTCCTGCCATCCAACTCACGGTTGGAGGAAGAATGAATGGGCACGATCCCCTCCAGATCAAAAAGAAGCTGCGCAATTGTACGATTAAAAATCGGGTGGATAGCAAAAGGGGCGATTTCAAATAGCGGCCTTAATACAAAAGATCTCGAATGCATTCGCGGATGTGGAACCTGTAAATCACCTGAAACCAATTGATCATCAAACAAAAGCAGATCGAGATCGATAGTTCGCGGCCCATTAAGAACTTCGCGAATCCTGCCAAGCTCTTCTTCAACTGCACGCATTTTTTCCAATAATTGCTGCGGCCCAAGATCACACACAATCGCAGTGGCGCCATTAATGTAATCCGATTGATCCGCAGGCCCCCCAACTGGCAAAGTTTTATACAAACTTGAAACAGCAAGTATTTTGCCATTAGTATTTTGTTCGAGGCAACGGAGTGCATGAGCAATCAAGGCTTGGGAATCACCCAAATTACTTCCAAAGCCCAAGTATGCAAGATGAGTCATCAGTTAAGCCTTATTTCTGAAGTTGGGAATCCGCCCATTTTTTAATGATAATTCCATGATATGTAGAACCAAGGGAAGACTTTTCCCCAGGCTTGGTGCCATAACCACCATCTTCATTTCTACAAGCTTCAATAAATCCAAGCGTGTTGCGCAACATTTTCTGATCCTTCACCATATGGAAATATCTGGAAACCCTGTAAGCAGTTTCCATGTCCGATCGGTCAGAACTTTCGCTGCCAAAACCACCATCATTCATTCTAAAATCTTTAACCAATTGCTCATCATACTTTAAAGGGAACTGCAACCTGAGCAAGGTTACCCAAGCCGAAGCAGTGTCACGGGGTTTACTAAAACCAGAACCAAAAGTACCATCTTTATTAGCCCGCGACAGAATAGTTTTCTGCCAAGCTGCTGCAACCTTGGGATCTTGAGGCTCATCTGCAATAAATGCGGATGCCATTCGGATTTCCTCAAAAGATTTCGCCTTTTCAACGAGATATTTTTTTCCCAAGGTTCGTTTTTCATCGGTAAGAAAAGCGCCATCGCGTGCTCCCATCAGGCCCACTGCGGTAAGAATAACATCGGTGGGTCCTCCCGGAAAGTCAGCAAAACCTGAATCTTTTTCATGCCAGCAAGAAATCATAAATGCGCGGTGTTTTTCAAAGTTGGGAAGTGACTTTCCTTCGTATTTATAAACACGAAGGGCCGCCACGGTAGATCTTAGGCTTGAACTCTTGCCCTTGGCTTCAGAACTGGGCCAATAGCCGCCTGATGGATTTTCCAAGGAATCTACAAACTTTAGGGCTGATAATTCTTGAGCAGCCAAAGGAAAACATAAAACCGCCAGAAAAAGCACGGCAAATTGCATAAAAAGTACAAGTAATTTCATTTCGCACGGAGTTCCTGATAAACAAAATAGGCCAGAAATTGGTTGAAATACTAGACTACTCCAAACTACAAATGTTATTCTATTATAACGACAACCTTAAATACGCAACGGAGTTAAGATGGTAAGCTTTGATGAACCGAACCGCAATCAATTGGAAACATTCCCAAATCCATCGCCTGGAAGAGATTACATCATTGAAATCATCTGCCCTGAATTTACATCACTTTGCCCAAAAACAGGACACCCGGATTTTGGCGTTATGACCTTCACCTACACGCCCTCTGATGTATGTGTTGAATTGAAATCCTTAAAACTTTATCTTCAAAGATTTAGAAATGTGGGTTCATTTTACGAAGCCGTCACCAATCGCATTCTTGAAGATTTTGTCGCGGTCTCAAAACCCATCCGCTGCAAACTCACGGGCGCATTCACTCCCAGAGGTGGTATTAGCACCAATATAACTTGCACTTATCCATTCAGCCATCAACAGAAATGAAGCACTCACTTCCATTTTTAATTCTTATGAGTCTGACGACTTTAAGTTGTCAGACATCGTTGTTGGCGGGTATTTACTTGCAGGGCGAACCGTTAGCGATCCCAAAAAATCCAAGCTTCGCACAAGTAAGACTGATACTAAGCGAACTAAGGGCACTGGGAATTCCTGCTGATGCGGCGCAACAACCAACCGAAGCTTCACTAAGACCAATTTACATCCAATTAAACAAAGAACTTGAAACCAAGCTAAACGCTGGCAACGCAACTTCTGAAGACAAAATTCGCCTTGGGGGTTGTTTTTTACGATTAAACCAACATGCAAAAGCAATCCCATGCCTTGAGTCTGCCCGCAAAGAACTAACTCCAGATTCTAATCTCCAACATCAACTTTATTTCAATCTTGCAATGGCATATACCAGCGATGATCTTTTGCTGGAACGTGCGATCGACTATCAAAAACAAGGTTTGCAATATTTCGCAAAACCTATTGATACAACCTTTACCAATTGGCAATTCAACCGCCGTTCCGAACTATTATTTCTTAAATTCCTGCAAGAAAAGCAACTTAACCGAGACCGTAGATCAGGGTCGCAATTCTCAATTTCGAGCATCTTTGGGGATTTTGAGTCAGAATGGAAAAAAAACAAATACACACCGGGCACTGCGTCTCAAGCCTTCCTTGATTCTCTAAACCCTGATGCCATTGATTTCGCCGTCAAATTACTTTCATGTTTTCCCCAAGACAATAATCTTTTTTGGTTATACGGGGAAATTCTGAATGTAATGGGAGAGCCTAGTTCTGCTGCTAAAGTTCTAGACGAACTTGTAAATGCCAGGCAAATGAGCAGCAATCCTGTTTTATTCGAACATTCCAGAATCCTTCGTAGACAGGCAAGCGAAATCAATGAACAACCCTCCAAAAAACAGGATGAAATCAAACCTGAAAACGAAGGCGCTACCGTGTTACGACCCACCTTGTTTTCAGGGGACTTGAAATACCTGCTGGTTGGATTTGTCAGTGGAATAGTCGTATGTTACATCGCTATTCTTCAAGTAAAACAATGGTTAGCCTACACAAAAAAACAGCATTAATCATGGAACACCAATACGATCACATCCAGAAATCCCCTCTGTATTTAATCATTTCTGCGCTGGGAACATGCCAGCTTATTTTTGCAATTTCATTCTTTGCAGCAACAAGCTCAATTTTGCCCGTGCTCATCTTTTTTTTTCGGGGATACTTGTGGTCAGTTTAGCCTTTGGATTTCAACACCTCCATGTTCTCGACCAGGGTGATTTTCTTGCTATTCGTTTTGGACGATTACCTTTACCTTTTTGCAACCGGACCCTGATTTATAAAAACATCAATAAAGTTGAATCAGGTCGAACTCTTTTTCTGGATGGCTGGGGCATTCATTACAGTATTCGTGGAGGGTGGGTTTGGAACATCTGGGGCCGAGATTGCGTTGTGGTTTATTGCAAAAATGAAGTATTACGGATAGGAACAAATGACGCTGCAAACTTGTGTGCTTTTTTAGAAACAAAAATAGGTAGGATTTGATACCTTTACATCCAGGCTAAAACCGCTTTTAAACATTTCAAACAGCAAAAAGCGTAAAGAACAAGATAATGCGCCCGATAGGAGTCGAACCTATAACCTACGGTTCCGAAGACCGTTGCTCTATCCAATTGAGCTACGGGCGCATAATAATCTATTATCATGCAATTGTGATAATTTTCAAATTGAACTTCCCTTTTCCAACAAAATAACTTAAGAATCCCATCTGAGGTGTTACTTTTTATTAAATTCAGGAGATTCGTAAGATGGCAGATCCCAAAAAGCCAGTGGTTCCCGAAGAACAAATCGCTGGACAGCAAACTGAAGTGACTTTTTCTGAACGCAATATCCATGCAGCTTATGCAAATTTTGCACGCGTTACAGCCACACCAGAAGAAGTAATTGTTGATTTAGCACTTAATTCCAACCCATTTGCAACTGGGAAACAAGAAATAAGCATTGATCAGCGCCTAATTATGAATTTCTATACCGCAAAAAGATTATTTACAACCTTGGGCATGACTCTTCAAAAACACGAAGAAGCATTTGGTGTGATTGAACTTGATCCCCGTAAAAGGGTAAAAAACCCAACAGCAACCCCAGGAAAATAAGAATTCAAGAAGTTTGAGGCAATCAGAGAGACCCGTTTACACGGGTTTCTCTTTTTTTATCGATAAATTTATTGCTTATTTCAAAAAAATCGTTCACAATATATTCACTGCGTAGTGTTTGACCCCTCCATGGATTATCAGGAGATCGATCCATGTCTTTAAATTTAAAGACTTTTAGTTTTCTTGCCGTAGTTTTTGCATGCACGAATTATTCGCATGCCAACGATAAGGTAAGCACTAAGCCTGCCGAAGAATTTGTCCTGCCTGCAGAAACTGAATTTACAAAAATTGAAGTTTTCCCTTCCGAAGTAAAATTGCGTGGTTTGGACGATGCCATACAAATGGTTATCACCGGGACAACCAAATCTGGCATGCTGTTAGATCTTACCTCCGTAAGCCAATACGAGGCGGCAGACACTAAAGTATTGCGAGTAACTCCTTCAGGTAGGGTTGTTCCTCTTTCCAACGGAAATTCCCTTATAAATGTATCATTTGGCAACAAAAAGTTGCAAGTCACTGCAAAGACATCGGATTGTGACATCAACCTACCGATTAACTTTGCCAATCAAATTGTGCCCATTTTCACCAAGCTGAGTTGTAACTCGGGCGGATGCCATGGTAAAGCCAGTGGCCAAAATAACTTCAAGTTATCATTGTTAGGTTTCGATCCTGATTTGGATTTTGTATCTTTGGTGCAAGAAAGCAGGGGCCGAAGGGTATTTCCTGCATCACCTGATAATAGCCTTCTTTTAACAAAATCAGTAGGGATCGTGCCCCACGGCGGTGGAAAAAAAATGGAAGTCGGATCTGACGAATATCGTCTCGTTCGCCGTTGGGTCGCAGCCGGCGTGCCATACGGCAATCCCACAGATGCTGTGGTCACCAAAATCACCATATATCCAGAAAACAGGATAATGCCTAGGAATGCGAAGCAACAATTTATAGTAACAGCTCATTATTCTGATGGCACTACCGAAGATGTCACAAGAAGGGCGCAATACGAATCAAACGAACAGGATATTGCAACGGTTGATAATAACGCACTTGTACGAACCAATTCGATGGCTGGAGAAGCCGCAATCATGGTTCGATACCAGGAATTTGTAAATATATTCAGGGCAACGGTACCACTTTCTGAAAAGCCACGTGACTTTGCTTTCGAAGCCAATACTTTTGTTGATAAATTTACGAGTGCGAAGTGGAAACAACTTGGTTTGGCCCCTTCCGAATTGTGTTCTGATGAACAGTTTATTCGGAGATTATCTTTAGACCTTACAGGAACCATTCCTACCCCAGTCCAAGTCAAGGCATTTGTTGATAGCACCAACCCCAACAAACGCAAAGATTTAGTTGAGAAAATGCTTAATTCTTCGGAATACTCTTATTATTTTGCAGCCAAATGGGCCGATATTCTTCGCGTTAAACGTGGTGGGCAGGCTGAAAATATGAAAGGAACCTTTGCTTTTCATGGCTGGATTCGTGATGCCATCAAGTCAGACATGCCTTATGATCAGTTCGCACGCGAAATTCTTACGGCAACCGGGGACGAATCTGAAACACCCCCAACCGTTTGGTACAAAAGCCTAACGAATCCCGAGCAATATGTAGATGATACATCGCAGGTATTTCTGGGCCTCAGAATGGCTTGCGCACAATGCCATCATCATCCATACGAAAAATGGAGCCAGGATGATTATTGGGGAATGGCATCGTTCTTCGGCAAAATAGGCCGAAAAAAGCTGTCTATTCCTGGACAAGCCTCTAATAATAATGCCAATCAGAAACTTGTTGTTTACACGACAAAGAACGGTTCTGTTACCAACAAACGGTCAGGTAAGGTTGCAGACTACAAAGCCTTGGGTGAAAAGCCCATGGTTATGGATGAAGATGATGATCCACGGGTAAAACTAGTTGATTGGATGGTCGATGGAAAAAATCAGTTTTTCCCCAAGGCTATCGCCAATCGTTATTGGGCCCATTTCTTCTCCAGAGGTATCGTCGACCCCTTGGATGATATGCGTGTAACCAATCCACCAAGTAACCCAGAATTGCTTGATGCACTTGCTAGCGATTTGGTGAAAAGTGGATTTAGTTTAAAGCAATTGATCCGCTCCATTGTGAACTCAAGGACTTACCAGTTGAGCGCAGTTCCAAATGATTACAACAAACAAGATAAGCAAAATTATGCACGCTACTACCCTAAAAGGCTGAGTGCAGAAGTTCTTTTTGATGCTGTTTGTTTGATCACAGATAGCCCAGCTGGTTTTGGAGGGTTACCTACTGATCAACTGGCCCCTAAACGCGCCATCATGCTACCGGATGAAGGCTATACGTCCTACTTCTTGGATGTATTTGGAAGGCCCCAACGCATCAGCGCTTGTGAATGCGAAAGGGTTAGCGAAGCAAACCTTGCCCAAGCTTTGCATTTGCTAAATTCCGATGAAATTCAAAATAAGCTAGCTAGACCAAATGGACGCGCCGATGCAATAGCCAAAGATCCTCGCCCTGATGCAGAGAAAATTGATGACATTTTCCTTTGGGCTTTCTCTAGAAAGCCTACCCCTCAACAAAAGGAATCTGCTCTTGCTCATCTAACGAAACACACGATGAACAAGAAACTTGCTTACGAAAATATTATCTGGGCTCTTCTGAACACGAAGGAATTCATGTTCAACCAGTAATAACATCAACCAATTTAAAAGGCTCGCTTCAATTTTGAAGCGAGCCTTTTTTTACCCTAATCACCCCATCTTTTGCAATTTTTTTCTGATTGAGATAGCACAAAATCATTCTTATGGCTATGTGGTCAGTTTTAGTTTGGCCCGAAGTATGAAAACTAGAGGATTCTATAGTTAGGGTTGTCATAGCTTTGAGAAAATTGATCTGCCTGATAATCGGATTGTGCTATCTTCTGGCATTTCCTTGCATTGGAAAATGCGAGCTGCCTGAGGGTTTGCCTAATTATCAAATTCAAATGAATGTTGATACGGCGAAGCACATTGTCGATGTACACCAAAAAGCAACTTGGACCAACCGCTCGGATGGCCCTGTAAGCAAGATCGTATTTGTAACACATTCGAACTATATCGTGCCCGATAGTGATATAGCCTTGATGGCGAAAACCCTTGAGCTATTAAGATTAAATCCGGGCGATTCACTGGGTTCAAAAACGCCCAGTCTGGAAATAAAAACTGTAGAAGTTTTAGATAAGGATGGGAACACCCGAAAACTAAAACATCAATTTTCCGGTCCTACGAAAACAACCTTGGAATTTGAATTAGATCACCCCTTGGCGAAAGGTGAAAAAGTCACCTTTAACCTCGAATTCAGAATGCGTTTACCTGAAAAGCAGGGCCGCTGGGGCCATTGGAAAAACGTCACTTTCCTGACCAACTGGCTTCCTATTTTTGCTTATCAAAAGCACGATTGGAATGCTGAAAAACCCGGTGATAATGAACAAGGATGGAAACCAACGCCTTTTGTTCCATGGCACCAACCTTTTTATAATGAAGCGGGAATTTATGATGTTACTGCAACGCTGGATAGCGATCAGCAAATCGCCAGTACCGGGGTGATCGTGGGGGAGGAAAAACTCGCCGATGGCAGAAAAAAAGTACGACTTGAAGCAAAAGGTACAAGAGATTTTGCATTTCTTTGCTCAACAAGGTTCAAGATTCTAGAAACTGAAATAAAACTCCCAGGCAGGGAAACACCCCTTAAAGTAAAAATCCAAGCATTCGAGGAACATGAGTTTTACGCAAAAGAATTCCTGAGAATTGTCTGTGAATGCATGGTTACCTACAGCCATTGGTTTGGACCATACCCATACCCTGAATTTACGATTGTAGAATCTTATTTTGGCTGGAACGGAAACGAGTGCGGTTCGCTGGTTATGATAGATGAACGCATTTTTTCCATGCCTCATTTTGCAAGGCGTTACGCAGAATATCTGATAAGCCACGAAGTTTGTCACCAATGGTGGTACAACCTTGTAGGTACGGATGGATTCCGGGAAACTTGGATGGATGAAGCCCTCGCAACCTACTTCAGCCATCGGTTTTTGAATCAAACCCGTGGAAAAAACAATGAACTGCTTGAATACCCGGACTCATTAAAATGGATGCCCAATATAAAGCGTGAAGATTATAGAATGAACGGTTTTTATGGTTCGGTTGGCAGGGGGGATAACACCTCAATTCTTCAACCAATGGACAAATTTGGGCATGTGGTGACTCTTTTTAGCATGTGTTATGACAAAGGTGCAAAAATTGTTGAAATGATTGAATCCCGCATTGGCGAACAAGCATTTTTGGACGTCATGCGGGGTGTTCGCAAAAAATACGAATACAAGGTGATGCATGTAAGTGATTTCCAAAAAGAATTGGAAGCACAAACAGGAAAATCGTGGGATGATTTCTTTGAAAAATGGCTGAAGGGTGCAGGTCTGACAGACTGGAATCTCGATTCTGTCAAAATTAATGATGCACCATTGGCTCGAAAAATACTGCCACTCTCTCTTGGTTCTTCTTCAAATCAAAAAAACCAAAAAACGACCGTTACAATTATCATAAAGCAAAACGCTGAATATAGTGAACAAACCTATCTTGGGTTTGCAATGGGAAAGTCTGCGGAATATTCCATTCGAATACCAATCTTACCCGCAGGTGGAAATTATGGAATTGATGATCCACCCGCTACCGTTGAAAATCTCGCCCCAGACACGATCAAAGTTGTTGTGGAATTACCCGAAATACCAACCCAAATTGCAATCGACCCGGATTCTGTGATAGTCGACAAAAACCCATCCAATAACTACTGGCACCACAACCCTAGATTTCGATTTACGCCTTTGTACACTTTTGTTGATGAAACTTCCCTTACCAACTCTTACGATCGCTGGAATTTTAATTTCGGCCCCTGGCTTTACATGAAAAGTTACGACGATGTCTGGTACAGCAGGGCAACAATGGTGGGCTTGCGTGCAGGTGCATACCGATCGCAGGAATTTTCGGGGGGACTTTATACAGCGTATCGAACCGATTACCGTGATTTTATCGCTGGTGTCGACGGGCTTTTCACCCACTGGCCCGATTCCCCATTCCAATTTGGTTTTAATGCTGAAAGGCGTTTTTATACTTTCTACGAGGGGAATAACGAAGCTACGCGTGCTTCGGTATTTGGGAGGTATGTATTTATGGAACATCCCAGCTTATATCTTCTCCCTTCAAAATTTATCGATATATTCGGTGCCTTCCATGATAACTTCCTTCCAGATCCAGTCCAAACTGCCCCGGGTGCTCAGCGCTTTCAGCACATGACCACGGCTGGAATTCATTATCGCATTAATTATCTGACTCCCTACTGGGATCCGGAAGGTGGTTACCAATTCGATGCAGTTTATGAAGCAGGACAAGCTCTTTTGAATGAGTATGCAACCGTTCAAAAAGTATGGGCACAAGCTTCAACTGTTCATTACCTGCCCAACCTGTCTGGTTTACTTGATTATCTTCCAGGTGATAAACCCCTTTTAAATAAAACTGCCAACTGGATTGCGGACACGAGATTAGCAGTAAGGGCATTTGGGGGAACTTCTGTCCCTTCCTACGGACAATTTTTCACAATGGGTGGCAGTGAAATGTTTCGAGCATTTGATCTGGCACAAAGACAAGGAAATACAGCCTGGGTGGGCAGCGCGGAACTTCGTTTTCCAGTTTCTCGAAACACTTCTGTAGACGCTGTTGACCATCTTTTTTCACTAAAAAACACATATTTGGCGCTTTTTTACGATGTAGGCAACACATATGTGAACGGGCAATCACTCGGCTCCACGGCTCAGGGAGTAGGGGTGGGACTTCGATGTGATGTTTCGTTCATGAGTTTTGTAGAAAAGATGTTACTGCGTTTTGATGCGGCACAAGCCATCCACCAAGGTACAGGAACCCAATTTTGGTTTGGCGTAAATCAACCTTTTTAGGTCTCAACCTCACCATAGCCCCCATTTTGCAACGTTCCTTCCCATTTTACTATTTCGAAAAAAAATTTATTTTAATTAAAGATCACCTGACCTTGATTCTTAAAAAAGGGATCGGTATCGTCCCGCAGACTAGTTAATATTTTTGCGCATTGGTTGGATGGTAAAAACAATCAAGCAAGAATGAAACAGATAGACATGTAAATTGAATTAGGAAACGACTTATGAACATTAATGAATCAAATTGCTCAGATAACAATGTTATTTCCAATTCAAATATCTCGTCTTATCCAAAAGATAATCTAGGTAAAATCATGATCTTATCTTGCAGGGAGAAAACCATTTCTAACTCATCTTGGTTTACACGCCTTGGCTTCGCTTCATCGTTAAGCTTGGCAATACTCGGCATCCCTACAATTGCTGAAGCTGCGGTAGGCACGAGCCTTCTTCCAGCAATAACTTGGTTTACTCCTGGAATTCCAAATAAAGCAAGCATTGCATTAAACCAAGCGATCGAAACACATCGCAGAGGCGATTACGAAGAAGCAGACAAAGCCTTTAAAGAAGTTGAGTCCCGACAGAAGGATTTACTTCCTGCAGAAGCAGATGATTTCAAGAAACTATATGAGGCAAATAAAAAAGCATTAAAAGCGCGAGTGGAATCAACTTCCACATTGGATATTGCAGAAGATCTTGTTGGGAAGAAACAATTTTCCGCCGCCAATGATCTTACCAAAAAGATTGCCTTTGATGAACAATACCTTCGTGAATCAGATAAGCTTCGGTTCAAGAATCTACAAGAAAGCATCAAGAATAAAAATATAGCATCTAAAACTGAAGTTCAAATTGAACCAAAAGAACTTAAACTTTCTGAAACGAAATCTACACCATCAATCAAGGTTACGGAAACCAATTCATCAACAATAACCGCAGATCAAGTACGTGCTGCGATAGCAATGGGCGACCTTGAAAAAGCAGAGGGATTAATAGCTGAAGTAGCTACTAGTGGAGTTCCCGAGCAAGACACCCAAGCTAAATTAAAAGTAGAGCTTCAAAAAATAAAGCAGGACCCCAAGGCATTACTGGGCCTGGCACGCAAAAAGTTTACGAACAAGGAATTTGATCGTGCAGAACTTCTTGCAAAAGCAGCAGAAAAGTCGGCATATACATGGACATTTGCACTTTCAAGTGATTCTCCATCGAAACTTTTAAAAGAGATTCAAGGGGCCAAGTTTAAAGCTGATGCAACAATTTTGGACTCCAAATCTTTGGCTAAAGAAAACACTGTCAAACCAGAACCAACAATCACCCCCAAAACTTCAACGGCATTAACCACTGAAGATTCCAAGGCCAGTGCACAGCCCTTGAAAACAGAAGTTACCGCAGGAAGCACCGAAGCTGCCAGAAATCTGATTCGCGATGCTAGAAAAGCATTGACGGATGGGAATGCAGAAAAAGCCAAGAAGCTAAACGAACAAGCCAAGGCGATGAAACCAACCTTGAATTGGTGGGAAGACAATCCAGAAAGAGTTCAAAGCGATATCCTCCGTTCAGAAGGAAAGTCTTTGACAGAACAAGCGGGCAAGGATGTGCCAAAAGAAACTGAAGATCCAAGGCAACTATTGCGAAGAGGTCGCAAAATGTTGGCAGAAAACAAGACAGATGAGGCAACAAGGTTGATGCTTCGTGCCAAAGCTGCTCCAGGGGCCAAGTGGGGCTTATTCGAAGATTCACCAGATAAACTTCGCGCTGAAATTGAAAAACTTCAAGCAAAGAAAGACAAGGAAGAATCAATCAAAGTATTATCAGAAGCTAGAAAATTATTTGAGCAGGATGATTTTGAAGCCGCCACCAAAGCTGCATACAGGGCTCAGCAGTTACACGGCCCCTATAATGTTTGGGACACTTCCGATCGTCCACAACGATTAATTGCTGAAATCGAGACATCAAAACTTAAATCGAAGAAGAACGGTATTACTGCTAAGAAAGATACTCCCAAGGACGAAACAAACGCCAATGACCCAGCTATGATAGCCAAAGCACAAGCCTGCTTAAAGGAAGCAAGAGCAGCGCTTGAATCCGGTAACCCAGAGAAAGCAGCGGGCCTCGCCTTCATGGTCAAGGGAATGAAGGTAAAATCTGAAAGCTTGGGTGGCGATACCCCCGAAGCATTGTTGAAGGACATTGAAAAAAACCGGGTTAAGACGGTAGCAGACAAAAATACTCCTGTAGAAAACAAAACACCATCACTGGAAAACGCATCTATTCCAGTTATTACTCCAACAGTAGTTACTGCCCCGATGATTCCCCCTGCGCCACCCATACCAGGAAATGACAAGGCAAAAACGGTAGCTATGTTGATGGAAGCCCGCCAACTGCAATTAGCAGGCAACCTTGTGGCTGCCCGCATGAAAGCAATCGAAGCTCAAAAGCAAGGAATCATTTTTCAACCAAATGAAGACAGCCCAGAACAACTTTTATTACAACTGGGCTCGAGTGCAAGAAATCAGATTGATGATCTTGTCACCCAAGCAACACGAAGCATGAACAGTAACGAAAGTAATGATAAAAAAGCAGAAATGGCAATCCAAGCCCTTGAAAACGCAATCAATCTTTCAAAATCCTTTGGACAGGACACTGCAAGCATTGAGGCTAAAAAACTTCAACTTGGATTGGCAAAAACATCAGTTCCTGGAAGTGCAACAATTGCAAGCGAATCGATGTCAGAATCGAACCAAGGGAAGATGATGCTGGAAAAATCCCGCTTGGAACTTCGAAGCGGCCAATTAGTTGCAGCAAGAAAACTCGCAGTTGAAGCGTACCAGGGTTCTTACGGTGTCAAGGAAGAAGCAGCCTCTGTGCTTCGAAGTATCGATATTGAAGATGTGAATCAAAAAATGCTTGAAACAAGGCGTGCCTTTGATGCAGCCTTGTCAGCATACAATCGAAAAGATTACGAACAATCAAAGACAATGATTGCAACATTGACAGAAAAGAATCTTGATAAGGAACGTCAGCAGAAGCTGAAAGAAATATTGATGACTGCAGAAATGCAACCCAAAGAAAAGAGCGCACTCTCCCTGGTTAAGGGAACATCAGAAATTCGCACAAAACCCACTCCAGAAAACACCCCGAACACCCCTGCAAAGCCAAAAGAGGAAGGTGAGATTGATCTTCTTGAAGCTACCAATCAATTACGCGAAGTTAAGTTTGGTCAAATGAGGCAGCAAGGGTTGGATCTCCAGCGTGAAGCCATGGAAAAATTCCAAGCTGGTCAAACCGATGTTGGAATTGAAATGCTGAACGAATACCTAAACGAACTGAACAGCAATGATCTTGATCCAGGCAAGATGGCTTTTCTTCGAAGGCCGGTTGAATCCCGTCTCCAACATTTCAAGCTTATGAAAGCTCAGAAAGAGATGCTTGCCAAGGATGGTGGCCAGAAAGATAAGATTAATGCAATCGGGCAGAAGCAGCTTGCAGATGATAATAAGCAAAAGAAAGTTGCAGACCTGATGAAGCAATTCAATCAGAATTTCAAGGAAGGTAAATACCTTGAAGCTGAAAGCTATGCCATGAGAGCCCATGAACTGGACCCAGATAATGCCATGGCTGCAGCAGGCATGAGCATGGCTAAGACCCAAAGAAACATCAATGTTGCCAAGAAACTTAAATCTGAAAAAGAAACATTCTTCCTGGATGGGCTAAATGCCACTGACAAAGTAGGCCCTGCCTTGGAAATGGACAAACCACTTGATACCAATCCAGAAATGGCAGAACGCCGTAACAAACGGAAAAATCTCACTTCCATCACAAGCACAACAAGGAAGAGTGACAAGGAAAAAGAAATTGACAGCAAGCTTAGCATGCCCGTTAACTTAAACTTCAACAACATCCTTCTAAAGGATGCTATTGAAGACCTCCGAAGTTTTTACGGTATAAACATTGTTCCCGATATGCCTGCGTTGGAACAAGAAGGCATCAGCCTCGACAGACCTGTTAGCCTGAAACTGGAACAGGTATCGCTCAAGAGTGCCTTGAATCTTCTGCTGCACAGTGTTCATCTGACCTACGTAATTAAAGATGAAGTACTTCAGATTACCACGGAATCCCATGCAAGAGGCAAACTTCAGACTGTAACTTATCAAGTTGCAGACCTGGTTGTCCCTGTTGAAAATTATGTCAATCCATTGCTTACAAATTCCCTGTCGCCTATCCTTGGAATTTCTGCCAATCAGCAACCATCAAACAGCAGTGCCACCACGCCATTGATGAGCCCAAATAGCATGACAGGCGGCACTCCAACTGGTACGCCATCTGGCACTGCAACCAATGGTAATGTTTCAACGACGAAGAAAAGCAGCCAGACCATGGAAGAAATGCTGATTAAATTATTAACCAGCACGATTTCCCCCCAGGCATGGAACAACATGGGTGGCCCGGGAACCATTGAGTACTTCCCGCTGACCATGTCCCTTGTTATCAATCAATCGCCTGATATTCAGGAACAAGTTTCAGACCTTCTTACAGCACTTCGAAGGTTGCAAGATCAGGAAGTTGCGGTTGAAATACGCTTCATCAGTATCGCTGAGGACTTTTACGAACGCATTGGTGTAGACTTTAATCTCAACATTAAGACCGACAGAAACACTCAACGGTTTGAACCACAGATTCAATCCGGGCAGTACAAACCATCAGGCTATATCAATGATCCAAACTTTGATCGTATGATTGCTGGTATCACGCCCTCTGGTAATTTCACCAGCGATTTGGATATCCCAATCAAACAAACATCTTATCCACTCGCAATGCCCTCTTTTGGTGGTTACCCTGGATTGCCAGGCGCCGGTGGACTTGCAATGGGTTTGGCGTTTCTTAGCGATATCCAAGTCTTCCTTTTCATGGAAGCAGTTCAAGGTGATCGCAGAACCAATGTTATGCAAGCTCCAAAGTTAACCATGTTTAATGGCCAGAATGCGAACATTATTGTCGCAGAAAACCAATTCTTTGTTACCGGTGTGAATGTGTCGACTCTTATTAACGGCAACATCACCTTTGCCCCCCAAGTTCAGGCTTTCCCCTTTGGTGTGTACATGAATGTGCAACCCCTTATCTCTGCAGACCGCAGAACAGTAAGGCTTAATATTCCTGTAACCTTGACCAACCTTGTTCCTGGGCCAGTGTCTCTTTTCCCTGTAGTGGTACCTATTTTCCCCAGTAGCAGCGCACTATCGACCAACCCCGGTGATCCAATCACCTTCACCCAATACATCCAACAACCTGTTATCAACACGATTGCGGTACAAACCACAGTATCGGTTCCAGATGGTGGCACGGTTCTTATGGGTGGTATCAAACGCTTGTCTGAATCCAGGAATGAATACGGCCCTCCGATTCTTAGCAAGATTCCTTATCTGAACAGGCTCTTCAGAAATAATTCCTATGGTAGGGAAGCTGAAAGCTTACTGATCATGGTTACACCTAGAATTATCATTCAGGAAGAAGAAGAGTTCTACCAAACGGGCTACAAAGCTCCACCAAATGTGAATCCTTAATCCCTGCTGATCAAATTAAAAGGCGGCATGCTTAAGAACAAGCATGCCGCCTTTTGCTTTTTACAACTACTTAGTTAATCGAATTCGTGGTGACCAAGGTTCTATTGTTGTTCCTGTAAAGCACGATAAAGAGGCACGCCATCATTAAAATAAAGGCCCACACATAACAACCATATACTTGGGCTTCCTTGGCAAAATCATCTTCCAGAAGGCCTGTACTTGTCAAAGTCATCAGCAAAGTGGCGACAACAATTGTAAAAGCAGGAAGAATATAGTTTGTTTTGGATTTCAAGCATGTTGCAAGAAAATAGCTAAGAACAGCAAAAGGTAGAATCAATGTGACACAATGATGCTTCCAAGTTCGCTCACTGAACAAAAGCATTCCTAATAAAACAATTGCAAATTCTGCTGACAAGGCCCAACCACCACGGTCGTTTGATGGAGTTCTACAACAAAGAAGCACACTTAAAGCAAAAAAGCCAAGCGATGCTTTTAAAATCAATCGGATAATCGGAACAGGAATATCGAGCACATTGTGATATTCCAAGGGAGTATAAACCCCTTCGACATAATCAGAAAATGAGGGGCTATGCGTAAAAATCCGATACATAAGTCCTGGTAAAGACTGATTATTGTGTTCGCTCCAGACTTTCCCCTCGACCACAAAAGGATAAACCATCTCGGTATACCAAGAATAAAGCTGCTTTTGGTTCTCCCCAAATCCAAGGACCAAACTTGGGAAAACGCCAGGCCAAAGGAACAACATCAACCCCAAACCAATTCCCAAAACCATGTTCCATGATCTTTTCCAAAAAAAATAGGGGATGAAAAGCGCAGGTGTCACTTTACAGGCGATCGCCAAACCAATGCATACGCCTCCGGCAACATCCCAGCGAAGGGTGTAAAGATGCAGGCCGGCAATCACGGTAAAGAGAATAAAAATATTCACATTTCCATGCTGCAAATCCCCGGTAATCGGTCTTAAAACCAATAACACTGTCAATGCTTTCGCCCACAAGGGAAAGAGCATTCCATTCTTCTCTATAAGATTAAATATCCAATGAAAACATAGGATAAGCATTGCTACTTTCATGTAATACCAAAGCAAGGCCATCACCATCGGTGGCATTTTGGCCAAAGGATAAAGCAGCAGTGCCATGATTGGGGGGTTTGGATACTGGTACTTCTGGGAAAGATCTTCCCCAGTATCAAGGCCAAGTATTTGTGGCTGCCAGCGCTGGATCGCTGATCTTTTTTCAGATACCTTCATGGAATACTTGATACTTTGGCCGACAAAAAACAGGGTAAGAAATATTAAAAACCAAGACTTGGCACTTAAACCAAACCACAACTTGGGTTCTAAAACTGGCACACTTTCCTTAGCTTCCATGCCCAAATGACTCTCCTTGTTAACGATAAAACTGGTAAGATAGGTTAAGGTAACTCCAAAGAAGAGGTTTGGGCAATATCAACCCTTGGAAATACTTTGCCCGCTTTTGACATTTGCGAGACTCATCTATCGATTTTCGCTAGATTTACCGAACTTGGACTTCCAATATTTAATCTCCTTTTGCAGGAAAAACCATGATTTCTAGTATGATCTTGATTTTCTCCCTTTCCCATATGGCTGTCCATCAAGACTCTAAACCACCGTATTCTCCCACTATTTCCAAAGAATCTGATGAGGCGCAAAAAGCCCTTGGTGGGTTTAAAGTTCCTAAAGGATTCAATCTTGGGCTATTTGCTGCAGAGCCTCATCTTGCCAACCCCGTTGCATTTACCATTGATAATAAAAATCGCTTTTTCGTCGTTGAAACTTTTCGCCTACATACAGGGGCGCTGGATATACGCAGTTACATGAAATGGCTGGATGACGACCTTGGATTAAAATCCGTCGAGGATCGCACTAAACTTCTTCAGAATATAGCTGCTGAAAAACCCCATGACTTTCAAAAAGATCATGACCGCATCAAGATTGTCATCGACCGCGATGGCGATGGCAAAGCTGACTTTTCAGAAGTTTATGCGGATGGTTTCAATAGTATTCCAGCCGGAATCGCTGCAGGAATACTTGTTCGTGGAAATAAAACCTGGTTTACCTGCATACCAGACCTTTGGTTATTGCAAGACACAAAAAATCAGGGCAAAGCCGACACAAGAACTTCCTTACACAACGGGTTCGGCGTTCATATTGCTTTCATAGGTCACGATTTGCACGGTTTAACCATGGGGATGGATGGGAAAATTTACTTTAGCATTGGCGATCGGGGGACCAACATCTCCAATGATAAAACCAAAATAAACCTGCCCAATATGGGCGCTGTTTTTCGTTGCGACCAAGATGGTTCAAACCTCGAAGTATTTTATAAAGGGCTTCGCAATCCTCAGGAACTAGCCTTTGACGCATATGGAAATTTATTTACAGTTGACAATAATTCTGATGGGGGTGATCAAGCCCGCGCTATTTATCTAGTTCAGGGTGGAGATAGTGGGTGGAGGTTTGGCTACCAATTCATCGAAAAACCCAATGCCCGAGGTCCTTGGAACGCTGAAGGCCTTTGGAAACCCCGCTTTGCAGGTCAACCCAATTACATCATACCGCCAATGATCAACATGAGTTCAGGCCCCTCAGGCCTGGTTTATTACCCCGGCACAGGGTTTTCGAAAGAATACGACAACCACTTTTTCCTTTGTGACTTTAGAGGCGCACCCGCCAACAGTGGAATCTGGTCGTTTTCATTTAAAAAAGATGGTGCTGGGTTTTCCATGCAGAACCCAAAACAATTTCTCTGGTCGATCCTAGCTACTGATGTTGATTTTGGTCCCGATGGCAACATGTATGTATCAGACTGGGTAAATGGCTGGAACAAACCAGGCAAAGGCCGAATTTACAGACTTTCAGATGAAAAAGAATCTTCCAGCACCATGACCAAAGAAGTCAAATTACTTTTAGGGGAGGGCTTTGAAAACCGCTCCGATATTGAATTGGTGAAGTTACTCGAGCATGTAGACTTGCGGGTTCGTAGAGAATCGCAATTTGCACTTGCAGCGAAGGGTTCGAGTTCCGTACCAAAATTTGCTTCGGTAGCAAAAGGGGAAACCTCACTATTTTCGAGAATGCATGCCATTTGGGGACTTGGTCAAATTGGCCGGAAAGATGTGGGTTCCGTGATACCCGTTTTATTACCTTTGCTTGAAGATAAAGACCCTGAAATTCGGGCTCAATCCGCAAAAGTGCTTGGCGAACTTGGAGCAAAAGAAGCCCGTAAACCTTTGCTTGCCAAACTTAATGATTCGGAACCACGAGTGCAGTTTTTTGCATCACAGTCATTGGCAAAATTACCTTCAATTGAAAATCTACCGGGCCTTATAGAACTGCTTGATAAAAACCAGAATAAAGATGTTTACTTACGCCATGGCTGCGTGGTTGCACTTGCAGCAATCAACGATGCCAAAGCCTTATCTGCTTATTCAAAAAGCAGTTCAGTAGGAATTAGAATGGGAGCGACTCTGGCATTAAGGCAGCTAGAAAGCGAAGAAATAAGTAACTTTCTTTCTGATGCAGACCAAGAAATAGCGGATGAAGCCGCGCGTGCAATCTATGATATTCCGATTGCAAAATCGTTGACGGATTTGGCGCAAACAATTACCGTTGGTAATACAAAAACCTCGCATAATCTGCGAAGAGTTCTAGCAGCAAATCGAAGGGTTGGAACAAACCAAAATGCGATGGAGATTGCAAAGCTGGCTGCAAAGTCGCAAACACCCGCTGAAATCAGAATTGAAGCATTGGAATATCTTGAAAAATGGGGTGAGGATGGTAAAAGAGATTTTGTAACGGGTTTGGCTCGACCGACCCAAGCTGCAAATAAAACAGACGCGATCAATGCGTTAAAAGCCAACCTTCCTGCGCTTCTTGGTGCAGAAGCAAAAATCAGCAAAGAAACAATCCGCGTGGCAGCATCTCTTAAAATAAACGAGATTATTCCAGAATTAACCACTTCATTAAAAAACAATTCTCTTGAAGGAAAGTTTAGGGCAGATTCACTTAAGGCCCTTAATTCATTGAAAGCCCCAGATCTAAAATCTCTTGCAGAGAACGCTTTGACAGATTCCTCAGATCTAGTAAGGGCTGAAGCTATTCGTGTTTACTCCAAACTAGAATCTAGCTATGCAGAAAAAACGGCTGATACGATACTAAGAAAAGGTTCTTTAAAAGAACAACAGTCACTTATTGGAATCCTTGGAGAAACCAAAAGCCCATTATCAAATAATAAGCTTAATGAGTTGGTGCAAGAAGCAATATCTGGAAAAACCCCACCTAGTATCATGCTTGAAATTGCTGAGGCAGGCTTAAAAGCAGGGATAAGAGAATCTAAATCTTTACTCCAAGAAGATATTGCCAAACCTAATGCAATGGCTTTTGCACTTGAAGGGGGAGACAAAGAAGCTGGGAAAACCATTTTCTTTCAGAAAATTGCAGTAGCCTGCCTTCGATGCCATAAAATTGAAGGGCAGGGCGGGGATGTGGGGCCGGAACTCAACGGAATAGGCAGCAAACAAAAGCGAGACTACCTGCTTGAATCTCTAATCTTGCCTGAAAAAAACATCGCCAAAGGTTTTGAATCTTTGATCATGGTGCTCTCGAATGGCAAAACTGTGACTGGTATTTTAAAACAGGACAATCCAAAAGAAATTGTCTTGATGGATTTCGAAGGCAAATTAATCACAGTAAAAAAAGATGACATCGAAGAAAAGAAAACAGGGAAGTCTGGAATGCCTGCTGATCTTTACAAACAATTAAGCCGGCAAGAACTCAGGGATTTAGTCGAGTATCTGGCTAGTCTAAAATAGTAGGTATAAGGAAAAGGATGCTAAAAAGAGATTTAATTCTTGGCACGGCTGGCCATATTGATCACGGTAAAACCAGCCTTGTAAAAGCTCTTACAGGGGTTGATTGTGATCGACTACCCGAAGAAAAAGCCCGGGGCATTACGATTGATCTGGGATTTGCAAATCTTGAGTTACCGGGTTTCCGAATTGGAATTGTGGATGTTCCGGGGCATGAAAAATTCATCAAGAACATGCTGGCGGGAGCCACGGGCTTTGATATCGCCCTGATAATCGTTGCTGCCGACGATTCGGTAATGCCTCAAACACGCGAACATTTGGAAATACTTAAATTTCTTAAGATCAGGCATGGGATTGTAGCTCTGACAAAATGTGATCTTGGTGATTCGGATACACTTGAGGTCGTGGAGATGGAAATCCGCGAACTACTCGAGGGGTCAGCATTTGAAAATGCTCCAATAATTCAAACCTCAGCAACCACTGGCAGAGGAATCGCAGAGCTTAAATCCAAAATTGCTGAAATTTGCTCTGGCATTGAAACTAAAAAGGAGCAGCACTTTTTCCGTTTGCCAATCGATCGATCCTTTGCAATTCACGGATATGGAGCGGTTGTAACCGGCACGGTATATTCGGGTCTGGTAAATGAGGGTGACGAGCTAGAACTTTTCCCTGAAAAAAAAACTGTACGGGTTCGCTCCCTGCAGTCTCATGCTAAAAATGTCAAACAATCCTCAGAAGGGCAGCGTTGTGCAATCAATTTGGCAGGAATCGATCACCATGAGGTGGTGCGAGGCCAGGAACTCGCCACCCCCGGATATTTATTCCCTGCTAAAGTTATTTCCGTCTTGCTACACTGCGCCAAGGAAAGAAAAAAACCTCTAAAACATCGATTGCCTGTAAGGCTTCATCTGGGCACTTCTGAAATCCTTGGAACCTTGTCTATATTGGAAGAGGATTCAATCGCACCTGGAAAGCCAGGCCTTGCACAATTGTTTCTAAAAGAACCAGTTACTGCTTCTTGGGGCCAACCCTTTGTAATCCGCAACAGTTCAGCTACGGCTACCCTTGGTGGCGGAAATATCATCCAGCCCCTTGCGGGAAAAATCCGCAGGCGACACTCTCACTCCATTCAAATGTTAAACGATCTTGCTTCAGGCCAAGATATTTCAAAACTAAAAGCGGCTGCATGGTTTGCCGGTTTTAAAGGAATCAATGAAGAATCATTGCACCTTTTCACAGGAATTGATCCAAGTTTAATCAAGGAACAATTAAAGCAGGGAATGGAAGACGGGACGCTATTTGAAATCAACACATCCACAGGCAAAAAGAAACTGATAGACAATCAACTTATCACAGATTTAAAAACAAAAACAATCACCATCCTTGAGGCTTTACATTTAGAAAACCCATTGATATCCACGCATGAACGCCAGCGTGTCACCATGGAATTAGATTATGTTGGCAATGATTTGCTTGTCCAGGAATTGATCGATCAAATGATAGGGCAAAAAATCCTGACTGGAAACAAAAGACGGATTGGCCTGGCAGCTTTCAAACCAAAATTATCAAACAACCAAAGAAAACTTCTTGAGAAAATCCATGCAGCTTATCGCGAGGCAAAGTTTGCGCCACCGCCCATGGAAGATTTCATCAATCACCTTGGAGGACAGAAAATACAGTTGCAGGAACTTTTCAACCTTTGTGTGCTTGAAGGCAGGTTAGTCTTCTTGCAAGACGACTTATATCTAGAATATGATGTCGAACATGAGATGCGTTGCATGGTTTCCAGTGCGCTAGAGACTGGCAAAGGTTTGACCGTAGCTGAAATCAGAGATTTATTAAAGACTTCACGAAAATATGCAGTGCCTTTTTGCGAACATCTCGATAAGATCGGAACAACAAGAAGAGAAGGCGACCTAAGGTACCTCCCATTAAAGCAGGCAAAAAGCCACCAAGAAACCCTAGACCATGACCAATAAAAATTTCCGAAACCTGCCTGCAGTTCATGTTGTCCTTAAAACAACCGCCATTCAGGAACTAATTCTTTCTCTTGGCCAGGAAAATGTTGTTTCAGAAATCAGACTTTATCTTGATGAACTTCGAACCCTTTTAAGTAAAGATTTCAATCAAAGTCTAGAAACCTCACCGGAATCAATTGGCCAGGCTGTTTGTTTCCGATTGGCTGCACACTTCAAACCGAAATTGAGAAAAGTGATCAATGCCACCGGCATTGTTTTACACACCAATCTTGGAAGGTCGCCAATGGCAGAAGAAGCCGCCAACGCCGCATATATGGCTGCTGCAGGCTATATCAACCTTGAAGTGGATATCGAATCAGGCAAGCGGTCTTCGAGGCAGGATTGTGTAAGAGAATGGATTTGCAAGCTGCTTAAATGCGAATCCGCCACGGTAGTTAATAATTGTGCAGCTGCAACAATCATTGTTTTAAAATCCATTGCTGAAAATAAAGAAGTTATCATTTCCCGGGGCCAGTTAATTGAAATTGGCGGCAGTTTTCGGCTCCCGGAAATCATGAAAGTAAGCAACGCAATTATGCGGGAGGTCGGTTCCACCAATATCACCCGGATCAAAGACTATGAATCTGCCATCGGACCAAACACAGGCGCTTTGATTAGAGTTCATACCAGCAATTACAAAATCAATGGCTTTACAGAATCCGTATCAATTGAAGAACTAATTGCGCTGGGAAAAAAGTACAACATACCCGTTATCGACGATGCAGGTAGTGGGGCGGTCATACCTCTCAACTGCAAAGGTTTCGATGAAGAGCCAAACCCGATAACCAGCATTTCAATGGGGGCAGACTTGACTCTGTTCAGCGGTGATAAGCTTTTGGGCGGCCCACAAGCTGGAATTATCGCAGGTAAAAAAGAATGGATTGCAAAGATCGAAAGCGACCCATTGATGCGAGCTTTCAGACTGGACAAAATGAACCTTGCTGCTCTTGAACAAACCTTGCTGCTTCATCTTAATTCCAACACCGTAAGCCAGAAAATTCCAACTTTAAAAATGCTCTCAATTTCAATGGATGAACTGCACCAAAAGGCTATTCATTTAGAAGCCAAATTAAAAGAAATCGGTTTGTGCGATAACATTCAGGCTAAAATAAGCGAAGGTTTTGCTGGAGGTGGCACTTTACCAGATCAACAAATGCCTACATGGGTTGTTGAGTTCTCATCCCCCCATGTCGACACACAATCATTATCGTACCAATTACGAACTTCTGAACCTTCTCTTTTTACCCGGATAAAAGAAAACAAAATAATTTTGGATTTACGAACCCTTAAAATTGAAGAAATCGACATTACGGTTCAAGTGATTCTTAACGCCCTTAAACCAATTTAATTACAATCAGCAATCAATGGCTCGGCTAGTTCACCCAAGAAAAACAATTTTCCGGGTAAAGTGGGCATAAACGAACTTGGTATCCATGGAGTTGGTTCGTGCAGCAGACTCATTCTCAATGAAAGCCCCTGCCATTGCATTCCCCTTCCAAAAGTTCCATCACAACCACCAATTATACTATCAGACTGCAAGAACAAACCCGGCCCAATTGTATTTGCGAATGCTGGAACTAATGTCGTTCTACTTCTAAAACTTGTCAAGGCATTCTGTTCAATTGTTAATGGGTGAAGTTTGGCACCTAGTCGGTGAGTTTGCAACTTCCACTTTTCAATCGAATCAAATTCATTTGCGAAGTGCGGTTCCCAAAACGCAATATGACAAACCCTGCCGATGCCAAACACGGTGACAAGTTTGGCTCCTTTGGATTTTAGAGCCTTTATTTTTTCGGCATAGGATGGGAGATTATCTTTCAAGGCAAAGTTTCGCTGTTTTATGGGGACTGTAAGTTGCCCTAAAGGACCATAAAATGCTTTTTCCATTGCAAATTGAAACGCCCCGGAATTATCAGAAGGCAAAGTGTTTCCTTCAGAATCTGACCATTCATCCATATTAAACCCGTGTACATGGGAGCAATTTACCTGCCATTGGCTTAAAAAATAAACAGCCCAGCGATACATACCCATGGGGCCAACTGGCAGAATCATGGCAATATCACGGCCAATTTTTCGTGCATTTGATATTTCCAGGGCGATTTCATGGCCCATAAAAACATCGAAATCAGCAAGGTTTTGGCATGAAACAGGATAAAAATCGGGACTCCACCAACTCTTTTTGGTTAGTAATTCCTCGCCGGAAATCCCCGCAAGACCATCGATTTTGGCTAAATCCCAACCTTTTGGAAAAAAACCTTCCATTAATGAATTAGAAATTGTGGTTAGCAGGTTCATTGGTATTCCTTTAAGTTATTCCAAATATTTACCAGAAATATTCAAAAACCATAGAATTTCTTGTATGATATTTTGCTGTAGAAGAGAATACTGTATAAATACTTCCAC
>CAZYAY010000002.1:0-114801 GCA_964646215.1 uncultured Candidatus Kuenenia sp.
ATCTATCGGAGAATGCGTGATTTACTGCACGAAAAAAACATTGTGGTGGCAGGTAGGCCCCTTAATTTTGATGCGCCTATAGCAATGTCTGTTAAAAAAGGGACTGCATCACGGGGCCAATAAATGTTTAGAGACCAACCAGGTAACTAAACCGCTTTTTAAATTGTTCTGGAGTCCAATTTAAACTTTTAGCAAGAGCCCCAAGTTTTACTGGGTCTTCGATATCTGATTTATCAAGCCTTATCATATAGCGCCTTGCGCATTCAAAACCTTCACCTTTAACATCAACTATTCGGGTTTGCATTCTTCGAGTTGCAGGGTTGATTATATTTTCAAATGGTATGGGTTGCAGCCTGCCACCTATAAACGAAATAACTGCCCCATATTTTGAGCACTCAGTAGATTGCAGGAATTTTACTGCGCCATAACCAAGATCACGAGTATATTCGGCATCAAAAGGAATAGGATCTGCACAGCGCAGTTCATAGCCTAAATCTTTATCTATGACAGTAAGGCTTATTCCTAATTCTTCAAGTTTTGCAGCAAGATGATCTTTAACCATTCTACCAAACTCGATTTCTCCCAAGCGTAAATGGCCATGTGGATCGCGCTCAACTTTCCCATAACGACCTAATTCAGTTGAATCTAAATTAGATAATCCCTTTTCACCAATCTTTTCCAATAGGCCCTCTGCAAGCACAGCAACACCGTAATTAGAACCGTTCTTCCGCCTTTTTAATATAGACCCAAGTAAAATATCTACCACTTCATCCATCGACACATCACGATCGTGAAATTCTTCAGGGATGATAGTTAAAGTAGCTGCAGCAGCTTTACCAATACCAAGGGCCAAATGCCCTGCGGCCCGGCCCATACTTATTACCAAATACCAACGAGAAGTTGTTTTCGCATCTTCTGAAAGGCTTCGAACAATCTTGACGCCATAATGCCTGGCAGTTTCGAAACCAAAAGTTGGAGTCGATGGAGGCAAAGGCAGATCGTTATCAATAGTTTTTGGAACATGAGCAACATGAATGGCACCACCTGCCCGCAAATATACCTGGCTTGCAGAAAATGCGGTGTCATCACCACCAATCGTTACTAATTTGGTAATTCCAAGGGTTTTAAGGGATTCAAGAACTTGTTTCATATCTGCATCATTTTTTGCAGGATTAGTTCTGGACGTCCCTAATATTGATCCACCTTTAAGATGAATTCCTTTAACGTCCTCAATTGAAAGTTTCTTGATATTACTAACGCTCCCCTTAACCAAATGCTTAAACCCATCAATAAAACCGTAAACTTCCATGCCATTAACAATAGCTTCGATAGTAACAGCACTTATAACACCATTAATCCCAGGGGCAGGACCGCCGCCAACAACAATACCAAGTTTTCCAGAAGATTTTGCAGGTTCCATAAGTATTTCCCAGAGCAATTTTAAAAAAAGAAAACCGGTAAAACGAACAACCAACTACATAGTTAATTTAGAATTACTGTCAGGTTTTGACTACGGGCTGTACCCAGAAAATACAAGGAAAGCACCGGAATAATCAAATAAACCGTTAAGCAGCAATCTTTTTTGGTCGGGGTGTACAACTAAACAAATTAAAGATTTCTTCTTCATTCAACCCCAAGGAAGATGGTAACCCACTATGATCAATAATATCTGAAAATAATTTCCGTTTTGCATCCAGCACTTCTGCAATTCTTTCTTCAATTGTTTTTTGGGAAATAAATCGTTTTACAAACACCGTTGATTTTTGCCCAAGCCGATGAGCTCTATTAATTGCCTGGTCTTCAATTGCAGGATTCCACCAGCGATCAAAAAGAAAAACATAGTTGGTAAACTGTAAGTTGAGACCAACACTACCTGTTCCGTAACTCATTAATATAACATGTGCATTTGGATCTTTTTTAAACTGGTCAAGAACGCCCTGCCTTTGCTGAGATGGAATCTTCCCATGATACATTAATGGATTATAATCTTTTAATTGGGCCGCAAGTTCTTCCAGCGGTTTAACCCATTGCGAAAAAACTATCGCTTTACTGTTCGTAGCTTGAACTTCTTCCATATCAGCCAACAATTGCTCGGCTTTAGAACTTGCACCTGTCCGCGGATCAAAATTACAAATCTGTTTTAATCGCATGACTAATTCAAAAACATGCTGGACTGTCGCAGTTTCGCCTAATTTATTTAAATGAATGACGCCTTCATTTTCAGCAAGGTCATAAGCCTGCCTTTGAGCTGGAGTAAGGTCTAGAAAAACATCCTGGATTATTTTAGCGGGCATATCAGGGGCAGCTTCTTCCTTGGTCCTTCGAATAATACTTTCAGAAGTCAAGCTTGCCAACATTTTCGGAGGAGTATCCTTGGGAATCCTGCCCGGATCTACAAATTCAAAAATATGAATCAAATCGTCATGCCGATTTTCAATGGGCGTCCCGCTCATGGCCCAACTTCGGTCTCGCTGGATAGAACAAACAGCCTGCGCAGTTTTGGATTCTTTTGTTTTAATCCTTTGGGCTTCATCTATCACCATTAAATCGTAAAAATTATTACCAGCAACTCCTTCAAGAACATCCCGGGTAAGTAATTCATAATTCACTAATTTTACAGGGGTATTAGAAGTATTCCAAGATATCCTACGTTCCTCAGTATTACCGCAGATCACTTCCACTGGCAAATCGGAAGCCCAAAGTTTTAATTCGCGGGTCCAGTTTATAACCAATGGCTTAGGGCAGGCGATCAAAACATTTTTCAACAAACCGGAACGAAATAACAATCGAATCGAAATTATTACCTGTATTGTTTTTCCCAAACCCATTTCATCCGCAATCAAAGCACATTTTCTGGGCATTAAAAATGCAATCCCCTTAATCTGATAAGGAAAAGGTTTAAAGGGAAGGCTAACTTCTTTACCTGTAAACACCTCTTCAATCGGTGGTTGCAACAGGTACATCAATCTTTCTTTAAATTGAAACATGTCCTTTAATGGTTTTACTCTCGTGAGATTTTTTTCAAGAACAAGTTCAATGGGATCCAAAATTTCTGATTCGATGCCTTTAGTTTCGGAATTTAGATCGCCCGGTGCTTTCGGAGTTGCATAATTCGGGCCACCATCTTGAGGCGTTGGAAATTTCCAGCATTCAGTATTAACTTTGGGTTCGAGATCGGGCAATACTTTAACCCATGGCAAATTGTTCAATAGAGGAAAAGACCTTGAATTTAGAACCCCATTTTTTGGAAGAATCTCAATGCTATTTGTCGAAACAGGTAAATCCAACTGTAGTGTAATAAATGAAGGTTCAGAAAACTCTTTTTGGTTATCTTCACCGCACGCAATGTTGGCTAAAAGGTGCGGATTCATAAAAACCTCCATAAGGAAAATAAAACACTATTCATGCAATCGGATCATGCGAAAATCCACTTGAGGAGCTAATTACAAACAAGAAGTTTTCTAGCTTAATCGGGTGACAATCATGAAGGCTAGGCAAACGAAACGGGTTCTAACTTCAGATATCAAATAAAAACCAAATAAAAGCGAGATTTGCTAAGCAATAATTTTATTAATTTCGAGGGAAAGAACTTTAATCAAATCTTCGATTTCTTTATCATTCGATTCTAATTTAAGTGCACATTCGATTTTTTCAGCAATTTGACCCAACATAGGGTACCCATAAAATCCGCATGCACCTTTTAACTGATGAAGTTCTTTTTCGAGTGCATCAAACGATTTGGATCTATTAAAATCAATGATATTATTAATTTTAAACACAAGTGAATTAAAAAAATGCTGTTGCAAATTAAGGCTCGAATCTGAATTACTTTCACCAAACTCTAGAACAGAACCCTTATTTTTTTCAGCAATCGGCAAAAAACAGGCCAAAGCTTCCAACAATTTTTCGCGATCAATCGGCTTCGTTAAAAACAAATCAAATCCAGCTTCCAGACATTCCAATTCATCTTGCTTTGTAGCATTGGCGGTTAAAGCAAAAATCGGAATTTTATTTCCCGAATTACGTATGATTTTTGTCGTATCCATACCACCGCCATCAGGCATCTGCAAATCCATTAATATCAAATCAAAATCAGTCTGGCTCAACTCGTGCAACACCTTCGATCCAGAAGAAACCGTCGTAACATCCAATCCTTCTTTTTCCAGAAGGTATCGCAAATAAACTTGAATATCCTCACTATCTTCAGCAAGTAAAATAGATGCTGAAGAGGGAAGAGACAAAGTGCTTGTAATGGCATTTAAATCGCGGGAATCCAAGGTTCCAAGTTTTGCAGAATCAATTACTTTGTGTAAATCCTGTTCGTCAATGGGAAGGTACAAAGAAAAACAAGATCCAGCTTTCAACTTGGTTGAAACTTTAATAAATCCGCCCAATAATCTGGCAAGCCGGTTGGCAATAGTCAGACCCAAGCCTGTTCCCTCAATACGGGATGAAAACCCCTTACCTGCCCTTACAAACGGATTAAACAAGGCGGCAATTTGTTTATCGTCCATGCCCGGCCCCTGATCTTCAACAGAAAACACCAGGCAATCCCCAGTGATATCTTCGATATGATCAATTTTAATCCTAACTTTTATCTCCCCCTTCAAAGTGTACTTAATCGCATTACCGATAAGATTCAAAAGGATCTGCCTTAAACGCGTTGGATCTGTATGAAAAAGAACAGGAATTGCGCCCTCGGTAAAGGCAACCAATTTGATACCCTTTTTATTCGCCTGTAAACCAAGGGTTTCAAATACTTCTGAAATTGTGTACCACGGGGAAACAGGCTGAATATCTATGTCCATTCTGCCTGCTTCAATTTTCGAAAAATCTAATATGTCTTTAACTAACTGGAGTAAAAAATCTCCACTACGAGCCATAGCCCGGGACATTTTTTTTCTTTCATCAACTGAAAGTTCCAAATCGGCAAGCATATGAGCATAACCAACAATTGCTTGAATCGGAGCACGAATTTCGTGGCTCATATTAGCAAGAAACCCACTTTTCACGCGGCTTGCATCTTCTGCGGCAAGTAAACGCGAAACATTAGATTTGCTTGATTGATTTTGCAATTCAAATTCAATACCAAAAACATCAAACCCTTTAACACATTGCTCATCATCATAAAATGGTTGGAAACGACCATGTACCCAAGTCCAATTTTTGTCTGAGTTTAGGAGCCGAAACTCCATTGAAAAATGTTTTTTTAAAAGTTTAGACGAACCAATTGCATCTATGAGATCAGCTTTTTCATCTTCATGAATCTGATCCAACCACGAATCCCCATTTTTATCTAAAATTTTGTATTCCCATTCCTTATTGAATGAGAGCAACCCGAGGTTTGCGTCCACTTTCCAATAAAATGAAGGAAATTCCGGTTGAATCAGATTTTTAAACATCAACATACCATTAAAATTTCGAAAAAATACCAGCACAAGCAATCATAAGGGGATCTACAGAATTTTCAAAGGATTATTAGGAAAAGATGGTTTCGAAAGATAGTATAATCATAGGTATAAAGCCTTTCTTTTATTGGTAACTAAATATGCCTTTTAATTTGTTCTTAATATTTTTTTTGAACCAGTTGTTTGTTTTCCAAAACAATCCTCAAAGTTCATTTACTAAACAAGATGTAGATGCGTCAATAACTCGTGGTGTTAATTTTTTAAAAACCAACCAAAAGGCTGATGGCACTTGGTCTGATAGTGATATTGGTCCTACAGCCTTGGCCAGTTTGGCATTATTGGAATCAGGTTTGACGCAAGATGATCCATCTTTAGCAAAAGCAATTGCCGCATTAAGAAAAAGCGCACAGACCACGACACATACATATTCAATTTCGTTATGCCTTATTTTCTTTGATAGACTTGGTCAAATTGAAGATATTGCATTGATCGAATCTTTGGCAATGCGCTTATTAGCTGGGCAGACGCAATCAGGAGGCTGGAGTTATAATTGCCCTGGACCTAACAATGATGAATTAATACGCCTGGCAGCAAGTCAGAAAAAATTAGTTGAACTTAAAGCAACAAAAACTTTCCCCAAATTTAACAACAAAAAAACATTTGAAGATTTATCCCCCGAGGTCTCAAGTGCAATAAAAGCAATATATCAGCAAAAAGCGACCGGCAATAACAACGAAGGCGGTTCAGATAATTCAAACACCCAATTCGCTACCTTCGCATTGTGGGTATCCAGGCGACATGGAATACCAATAAATTTTGCGTTTTCGCGCATCTTATTAAAATTCCGGGGAACACAATCTCAGGATGGAGGTTGGGCATATTCCGGAAACGGAGGTTCCCAGCCTTCTTCTCCAACCATGACAGGGGCCGGACTACTTTGCCTTGGATTAGCTTCTGGTTTTTTTGTTGAAATCGGAAACGAGCTTAAACCAACAGATAGAATTGATATCAGTAAGGATGTATTTTTGGGAAGAGGCCTTTTTGCCTTGGGAAGCTGCATCGGTGCCCCTGCGGGCAAAGGCAGGGAAGGTCTAATCCCACGATTAGGCGAACAAGGCGGGCAGAGTTATTATTTTTTGTGGTCACTAGAAAGAGCCGCAACTGGATTAGGCTTGGAATCGATAGGTAGAAAAAACTGGTACTCTTGGGGAACCGAAATCCTGCTTGTCAACCAGCTTCCCAATGGCTCATGGAAAGGTGATTACGCAAGTTACTACGCTGACACCTGCTTTGCAATTTTGTTCCTCACAAAATCGAACTTCGCAGAAGACCTGACCACACTTCTTCGGGGAAAAACAAATAACCTCGGCCTGGTTGAATTAAAAAGTGGTGGGGTTGGAGGTGAAGCAATTGCAAATCTTTCCAAACAAGGCGGAATTAAAGTGGCAATTACCGGTGACGGAAAAGGCGCGACCCAGGGAAAAATCACTTACAACAACACAAACACTGAAAAATCAAAAATCACCAATGAAAAGTCAGTTCCAAAAATTGAAGAAAAATCGTCCGTAGAATATTTAATCAACACAAAGCCTGAAAATTTTCGCGCAACTCTTGAAGAATATAAATTAGGAAAAGGCGCCAGCTATACTCAATCTTTGACTTCTGCAATTCCCAAGCTTACAGGGCCTCAACAATTTGAAGCAAGAAAAACACTTGCTGAAAGACTTGCAAGATTTAATATGGAAACTTTACTCGAATATCTTAATGATGATAATTCCGAAATTCGAGCTGCCACGATAACTGCAATTGCCCTACGAAACCAAAAAATTGGGTTGATAAAAATTGTGGCATTCTTGGATGATAATTCAGAATGGGTGCGCACTTCAGCTTTTTTATGCCTTAAATCACTAACCGGGAAAGACTTTGGTAACCCAAATCTTGTACAAGATCCTGAAAAGTCAAAAATAATCCAACTTTGGAAAACCTATATTAGTGAAAACCCTTGATTACTTGATAATTGGATTAATCCAAATACCGCCATAAATGAAATAAATCAAGAATCACATGCTTTTTTCAGTAAAATAACAATAGATCAAGGATTCTTCAGGCAAACATCAAATGTCCAAGGAAAAGTTACTATTTGTAACCGGCAAACTTGCCAGCCATTCGCTCAAGGATTTACTTTCCAGAATGACGGGTTTACTGCCATTTGATTGGGAGATAAGCACATTACCAATAAATGTCGCCGCTTTGGCAACAACCGAGTGGATTAGTTCACATTTGAAAATAACAACGAAGCCGGACAAAATAATTATCCCCGGCCTATGCAGAGGCGAAGCAAAAATTTTAGAGAATCAAACAGGTGTACCCTGCATTAAAGGCCCGAAAGATCTTCGGGATTTACCAGACTTTTTTAAGATTCGAGATTTGAATCCTCAAAACTCTGATTATGGCAAATACAACATCGAGATAATTGCGGAAATTAATCACGCTCCAGATTTATCGTTGGAGGAAATTGAAAAAACAGCTTTTCATCTAACCTCACAAGGAGCGGATATCATCGATCTTGGCATGAATCCTGGTGTTCCTTGGATGCAAATTGGCGAGTGTGTTAGAAGACTTAAAAAACAAAATTTCAAGGTGTCAATCGACAGTTTCAACACCGAAGAGGTTTCAATCGCGGTGAATGCGGGAGCAGATTTAGTTTTAAGTATCAACGAAGATAATCTTGATATTGCTAAAAATTTGGAATGTGAATTTGTGCTTATACCAAAAGAACCTGGCAAACCAGAAACCTTGCAGAAATGTATTGAAAAATTACAGGGTTGGAACCGAAAATTCAGAATCGATCCAATTCTAGAACCAATAGGCCATGGTTTTGCGAAATCATTGCTTGGTTATTATAAAGCCCGCGAACTTTACCCCAACATTCCAGTGATGATGGGAACGGGAAACGTAACTGAATTAACAGATTCAGATTCAGCAGGTATCAATGCAATATTGATTGCAATTTGCCAGGAACTTAACATTCAAAGTGTTTTAACCACATCTGTAATAAACTGGTGCCAGACTTCAGTCAAAGAAATTGATCTAGCCAGAAAATTAATGTATCACGCCATTACAAAGCAAGTGATTCCTAAAAGATTAGAACCTGCATTAATTTTATTAAGAGATCCAACTTATCGAAAACATGGAATAGAAACATTAAATCGATTTAAGTCTGAGATAAAAGACAAGAATTTCAGAATATTTGCAGAAGAGGGTTTGATCCACATAATGAATAAAAATATTCATTTAAAAGGCCAAGACCCCTATAAATTAATCGAGGAAGTAAAAACAACTGAAGAGGTCGATGAATCCCATGCTTTTTATTTGGGATTTGAGCTTTGTAAAGCCATGACAGCAATTACTCTGGGTAAAAACTATACTCAAGACCAGGAATTACAATGGGGGTTCTTAACAAGGGAAGAAACCATTCATCGCAATCCAATGATTGACAAAAAAATTGAATAAGTTCCATGTGATCCAAGAAAAGATTGAAAAGTGATAACACCATACATCGAGAAAATAAGTTTACCCATAAGCCCAAGAGAGGCTTTTTTAAGATTACAACATCTTTCTGGATTATTGTTCCTTGAGGGAAACTCAAACACAAGCGATTTTGCTTTTATAACTGCAGACCCATTCGAGGTTTTGGAATACCAAGCTAGTGCAAGCCAGCAACAGCAAGGGGATATTTTAAAAACCCTTAAAAACGAATACCGGCGCTGGAAAATCAAACCCTGTCAGGAAGTTCCGCCTTTTCAAGGTGGAATCGCAGGGCTATTTGGATACGGACTCTCAAAACAGCTTGAAAAATTACCATTAGACCGCAGCACTTTCATATCCTCGCCTGATTTGTCAATTGGTTTTTATGATTGGGTTTTATCGTTTGATTTAAAAAACAAACAAGTCTGGTTGGTATCAACAGGTTTTCCTGAAACTACGGAACATCTACGAACACTAAAAGCTAAGAACCGAGCAGAAATGGTTCTCAATCTTCTTAAAACCCCCGCTAAAGATGATCTGATAAAATTCACTCAAAAAGAAATAAGTTATGATGCTCCTGACAATTTATTCAGACTGTTTGAAGATGAACACTTTTTTTGTGATAACTCTGCAAATGACTACATAAAAAGTGTCGAGAAAAGTATTGAGTATATCAACGCTGGGGATTCCTTTCAGATCAACTTATCGCAACGGTTCTGGCATCCGAAATTTTGTGATGACCGCTTACTTTACGAAATACTTTCAAACACATCTCCGGCACCTTTTTCATGTTATCTACCCACATCAATGGGGAATATTTTAAGCGCGTCTCCTGAAAGATTTCTTACTTTGCGCGATAACAAAGTAATAACAAGCCCAATTAAGGGAACACGCCCCAGAGGTAAAACAGAAAAAGAAGATTCTCAACTCGCCGCATCGCTTTTAAATAGCCCAAAAGATCGGGCTGAAAATGTCATGATCGTGGATTTGCTAAGAAACGATCTGGGAAGAGTTTGTTCTTTTGGAAGCATTCAAGTGGAAGAACTTTGCAAACTTGAAACCTACTCTAACGTGCATCATTTAGTTTCCAAAGTTACAGGCCGTTTAAAACCGGAATATGACGCATTAGATTTATTACTTTCGTGTTTTCCTGGAGGATCTGTAACAGGGGCCCCAAAAATACGATCTATGGAAATCATATCCGAGTTAGAAACATCGCCCCGTGGAATTTATTGCGGCAGCGCAGGATATCTTGGTTTCGACGGATCCATGGACACCAACATCCTGATAAGAAGCATATTTTCGTCAGGAAAATGGCTGCAATTTGGAGCAGGCGGGGGAATTGTTGCTGATTCAAAACCTGAAGACGAATACCTTGAAACTTTAAACAAGGCTTCAGGCATTATAAAAGCGATTCGTTCTCATCCAGATTCCGTTAAATTGTTCCAACGATAGTACCAAGATTTATTGCCTGATGCGTAGATGATGACACCATAACCGCCTCGCACAAAGCAATGGTTTGAAGATTATCCCTGCCACTGATTTCCGGTTCTGTGCCTAATTCAACCGCATGCAACAACTGAGCCATGGTGCCAACAAAAGCATCTGGGAACCAAACTTCAGTCCATGCAGGGGAATGCCATTTACCATTATTATTAACTGTAGAAAATTCCAGTGTACTGGGTGTTTTTTCAGGGTATTTGGGCCAGCCAATGGTACCTTTTGCAACACCAAGAGTACCTTCAATGCGCCAACGAATATAAATATCGTCGCCAGCACCTTCCTTGGCAGGTCCCGTCCAAACATCATCCCAGGAAGAAGCCCGGGTTCCTGAATCGTACTCAAGAATGTACAAATTAATCCCATCGGTATGTGAAAACTTAGTTCTAGGGTCTTTGGTAGTGCTGGCAAAAACCCGGTCTGGGTTGCCCAACCAGTAACGAAATGTGTCTAAATGATGAATACTCATGATAAAAGTTGAAAGCGACTTTAACCCTTGTGCCCATGGCATCCAATGCGGAATCGCCCGCATTTCTATGGTGGCAAGAACGATATCCCCAAGCTTTCCTGAATTTAGAAGAGATTTCGCAACCCTTACCGACTGATCAAAACGCATATTTTGATTGACGGCTAGAGTAATCGAGTTTTGCTGACAAATATCGACCAAGTTTTTTGCAGTATGAAGATCCATTGCCAGAGGTTTTTGAGCAAGAATACCGCGCAATTTTTTAGACCGCTCAACGGCTTTAATTATTATTTCTGGTTGAACTTCAGGAGGGACCGCAATATCGAGAATATCAAAATCGCCCTGCTCAAGCATCTCGTCGATCGAATCAAATACGGTGGGGATATCATGAGTTAGTGCAACTTCTCGAGCTTTATCTACCGATCTTGAAGCAATGCAAGTAACCTTAAATCCCGCTTTTTTATAGGCAGGAACCTGACAATCCTTCATGATGAAACCGGCCCCTATGCACCCAATCTTAAAATCATTTTTAGAGGGGAGAACGGGTAGCCTGGAATCTACAAGATACCTTATAAAATTGTCCACAAATGTTCCTATCGATCATGAAACAGAATTGGATATGACTCTTAATTCCCTCGGTAACGGAAACTGGACATGTTCTTCCCGGATGATTCTATTTTCGACTTGGGCATTATAATTAACCCTCAGCCAGTCTACGCACTCTTCAACAACATCTTCCGGGGCACTTGCGCCCGCAGTAATTAAAACTATTTCAGCATCAACCAGCCATTCATTTTTAATTTCTTTTACAGAATCAATCAAATAAGCAGGCTTCCCCAATGTTATTGCAAGCTCGGAAAGGCGCATGCTGTTAGAGCTGTTTTGACTACCAAGAACAATCACAAGATCAACTTCAGGAACAAGTTCCTTGACTGCTTCCTGCCTATTCTGGGTCGCATAACAAATATCATCCTTGGAGGGGCCGATGATAGTCGGAAATTTTTTCTTCAACACCTTGATAATATCCTGGGCTTCATCAACACTTAAAGTTGTCTGGGTTAGAAACGCAACCTTGGCATCTTCAGGAAGAACCAAATTATTTGCACTTTGAACATCCTGCACAAGCACGATACTTCCCGGGGCTTCCCCCATCGTGCCTAATACTTCGTCATGGCCTTCATGACCGATCAAAATAATCGTGTATCCCTCACTGGCAAATTTCACAGCTTCTTTATGAACTTTGGTCACCAATGGACAAGTAGCGTCTATGGCAAGTAAATTCCGTTTTTGAGAATCTTGCCTGATGGTGGGGGACACACCATGGGCACTGTATAAAACAGTTGAACCTTCGGGGATATCCTCAATTTTATCAACAAAGACAACGCCTTTTTTGCTGAAGCGTTCAACGACGGGCCGGTTATGAACAATCTCATGATAAACATAAAGAGGCGAGCCAAATTTTGCCAAAGCTTTTTCCAAGCTTTCGATAGCCATGTTAACGCCGGCACAGAAACCGCGTGGATTTGCAAGAATCACTTTCATTCGTTTATCTCTCCTCCCTGTATTTACCAGGACATAGTACCAAAGTATTGTAGCAGGGCAACCAAAGAAAAAGCCGCGACAGGAAACCCAATCGCGGCAAAATAAAGTGAATTAACAATAGATCAATCGTACTTAACGCCATCCTTGACAGGAACGATCCATTTCTTTCCATCTTTTTCAACCACAACACCTTTTACCGAACCTTTGGCAGGCCCATTGCAAACAACATCATGATAAGATTCGGCTTTACCATTATCCTTAAGATAATAAATCACTACTTTGCCGTTTTCTGAAACCTTTATTGCATGACCACAATCAGCGGTTTCATTTAAGGCGCATTTAGAGCAATTAATTTCACCTTTAAGGGTGACTTCCTTGGCGGGTTTATCTGCGGCAGAAACCATACCAACAGACAACATCAAAGCAAAAGCAGCAAGAACAAGATTTTTCATAACTTTCTCCATAAGAAAATAGGGAACAGTTGTTAAATATACCATTTAATATTTATATTCCATATCAAAGTTTCAAACAAATGATAATTAACCCCTAGAACTGTTGACATCTTAGAAATCGGCCATATTATTACCATTTATTACCTAGGTTTAATAAAAATGAATGCTCTACATAAAGCTGAGGCATTGATCGAGGCACTTGATTATTTCAGGGCCTTTAGAAAAAAAATTATAGTTGTTAAATTAGGCGGAAGCATCATGGATGATTCTGATTGCCTAAACTGCACCTTGGCAGACTTAGTTCTTATGGAAACTGCCGGTATGTTGCCTGTTTTAGTACATGGTGGCGGCAAAGCAATCGACCAGGCAATGGCCAAGAATGGGCTACAACCAAAAAAAATTGCTGGTCGTAGAATTACTGACGATGACACCCTTGCTATTGTCAAGGATGTGCTAACCAACGAAACCAATGCTGATATCGTCAGGCGAATCAGAAACCTTGGTGGCAGAGCCATCCCCCTTCATACCGGCGCTATGCAGGTGCTTTGGGGCAAGAAATGGTTATTGCCTACTGAAAACGGTTATACTGACCTTGGGCATGTTGGAATTGTCGACAAAGTTGACAGTAATCTTATTTCGGATTTTATAAGTGCTGGAGTGATACCGGTTATACCTTCACTGGCTATTGATGAAAATAACGCATGGCTAAATATTAATGCAGATACTGCGGCTTGTGCTGTTGCAATGAGTTTAAAAGCTGAAAAGCTTGTTTTTCTTTCTGATACTCCCGGGATACTCAGGGATCGCAAAGACCCTGAATCTTTGATAACCAGTCTTAATCAAAAAGATTGCAAAGATTTAATTGATAAAGGGATTATTGATTCTGGCATGATTCCGAAGGTTGAAGCATGCCTGGATAGCTTGCAAAAAGGGGTCGGTAAAACCCACATGATTGATGGCAGGCAGAAACATTCTTTACTTCTTGAGATATTTACCAAACAAGGTACCGGAACTGAGATTACACTTAATTAGTGTTTGAATAACATTCAAAGAAAAGGACTACCATGAATTTCAACTTGTTGAACAGTTACAACAAGTATGTAATTGCAAATTACAAAAAGTTCCCTGTTTGTTTGGTCCGGGGTGAAGGCTCCAGAGTATGGGACGACGAAGGAAATGTTTACCTGGATTTGTTTCCGGGTTGGGGATGCGGATTGCTTGGGCATTGCCCGCCTCTGATCGTTGAAGCAGTAAAAAACCAAGTTGGCAAACTCATTCATGTACCAAATTCATGGTACACAGAACCCCAAGGCATGCTTGCGGAAGCACTCGCCACCAGAACGGGATGGGGTGGCCAGTGCTTTTTCTGCAATAGTGGCACGGAAGCCAATGAAGCTGCCATTAAAATAGCAAGGCTGAACGGTGGCCCGGGAAAATACAAAATCATCACTGCTTTGAACAGTTTTCACGGAAGAACTTTTGCCGCACTAAGCGCAACCGGTCAACCGAAATACCATCAAGGCCTGGAACCTATGCTGCCTGGGTTTAATTATGTCCCATTCGGCGATTTAGAAGCAACCCGGCAGGCAATTGATGCAGAAACTTGCGCCATCATGGTTGAACCAATTCAGGGTGAAGGTGGAATCAACCTCCCGCCTGAAGGTTATCTTGAAGGATTGCGCAAGATTTGTGATGAACATAAATTAATGCTGATATTTGACGAAGTACAAACGGGAACAGGGCGAACAGGAAAGTGGTTTTCTCATCAAAACTGGAACGTTATACCGGATTGTGTTTCGCTTGCCAAAGCCTTGGCGGGAGGCGTTGCCTGTGGTGGTTTGATAGCTAGGGAAGAATTTGCAGCAAAGCTTAAACCAGGCACTCATGCTGCGACATTCGGAGGTAATCCAATAGCATGCGTAGCAGCACTTGCAACCATAGAAACGATTGAAAAAGAAAACCTTCTTGAAAGAGCTGTTTTAATTGGTGATCGCTTCAAATCTAAATTCGAATCCTGGAAAGCAAAATGTTCCATGATTACCGACATCAGGATTTCAGGGGCAATGATTGGGCTTGAGTTATCAGAAGATGCCTCGCACATCGTTCAAAAATGTTTGGACCAAAAATTACTTATAAATTGCACCCACAACACGGTAATTCGTTTGTTACCGGCCCTCAACATTACTGATGCTGAGATTGATGAAGGGTGCGACATACTTGAGAAAATCATTCTTGGATAACATTTTGTTGCTGCCCAATCATAACAGGCAACTTAAGTTATAAATGGTAACGCAAATGAAGCATTTACTTTCACTACTTGAATACAACGAATCGGAATTCGTTAAAGTTCTTGAATTAGCAGAAAAGATCAAAGCGGACTGGATCAAAGGAAAAAGGCCCGACCTACTACCTAGAAAAGTTCTTGGGCTTATCTTTGAAAAACCTTCACTTCGAACCAGAGTAAGTTTTGAAGCTGCAATGATGCAGATGGGGGGTAATTCAATTTTTCTTGGCACTTCAGATGGCCAGATTGGTGTCCGCGAATCTGTTGCAGATTTTGCCCGAACAATTTGTCATTATGTTGACGCAGTGGTGCTTCGAACTTTTTCCCACGATACTGTTGTAGAATTTGCTAAAAACTCCTCCATCCCCGTAATCAACGGTCTTAGTGACCAGTTTCACCCCTGCCAGGCAATTTCAGATATTCTGACAATTCGCGAGGCTTTTGGGCCAAAACCCGGCAAAACAGTTGTTTTTGTTGGCGATGGCAATAATGTTTCACGGTCACTTGCTATTGCTTGCGCCCTTGTAGGTTACAACTTTATTCTTTCGGGCCCCAAACCTTATCATTTCGACAGCGATTTCATACGTTTATTTTCAAAACGATTTCCCAAAGCCGTCTTGATTCAATCAACCGATGCGAATGACAGTGTCAAAAACGCAGATATACTTTACACAGATGTATGGACTAGCATGGGCCAGGAAAGTGAAAATGAAAAACGTATCAAAAAATTCAAGGACTTCCAAATCAACGATCGGTTGATTAGCAAAGCCCCAAAACACTGCAAGTTCATGCATTGTCTGCCTGCACACAGAGGCGAAGAAGTAACGGGTTCTGTAATCGATGGCAAAGCAAGCGTCGTATTTGAACAAGCGGGAAACAGGATGCATGCGCAAAAAGCAATTTTGCTTGATATGATTCTTGATTCAAAAAAATAATTTACAAAGACTAGGATTACCAAAATGCGTATTGATGGAAGAAAAGCAAATGAACTTAGGCCATTGCGTTTCAAACGAAACTTCACCAAGCAAGCCCCGGGAAGTGTTTTGGTTTCTAGTGGTAAAACAACCGTCCTTTGCACTTGCACCATTGACGAATCTGTTCCGCCTTTTTTAACAGGAAAAGGAAAAGGCTGGCTATCTGCAGAATATTCCATGCTTCCTGGAAGCACTGGACGACGTAAGCCCAGAGATCGATCAGGGAAAATTGATGGGCGGAGCGTAGAAATCCAAAGACTCATCGGCAGAAGCCTTCGGGCTATTGTAAATTTAGAGAAACTAGGTGAACGAACACTTTGGATTGATTGTGATGTTTTAGATGCAGATGGTGGCACAAGAACAGCGAGCATTAATGGCGCGTTTGTTGCCCTGGTTGATGCGTTACGTTCACTTGAAAAGAAACCCTCCGAAAAACCACTCGCCCCCATTAATGAGATTTTAAAGGACAGTATTGCCGCCATTAGCATTGGCATTGTTGATAGTAAGGTACTACTAGACTTATGCTACGAAGAAGACTCAGGGGCTGAAGTTGACAGTAATCTTGTAATGACAGGAAGCGGGATGTTTATTGAAGTGCAAGGAAGCGGCGAAGAATCGGTATTCGACCAAAAACAACTCGACAGTATGTTAAAATTGGGAAAACAGGGTATTGGGGAAATAAAATTAGAGCAAATGAAGGCCCTGGGAAGCAATTGGCCTCTAGACTAATTTATTTTTATTTGTTATCAGACTTTCATCTAATGACTAAAGTTGTCGTTCGGAAAAGCCGGGCACAAGGTTTTGGTTGATTAAATGGAGGTCAAGATGCGTCTTTTTGCATCCGTAATTTTAAGCACATGTATCTTTGTAGTTTCCAGCATTGCCAACACTACGAATTCAAAAAACCCCTACCCATTAACGGTTGAAGCAGGAACTTGGCTTATATGCTGTGCAAGTTATTCAGGGGTTGATGCCCCCGATTTGTCAAAACAACTATCAGAAATCCTCAGGTCGAGAGACAACCTTACCCCCTACATTTTTAATTATGGTGAAGAAGAAAAGAAAAAACAAATCGCAGACTTCGAAAGACGCCAAAAAATGAGTCCAGAATTAAGGCAACCGATGAAATTCACCCGAGTTTCTGAACAATGCGCCGTGTTACTGGGTGGTCACAAAGATATTGAAGATGCCCGTAAAAATCTCGAGAAGATAAAAAAACTTCCAGCTCCAGATTTAAAGTTGGAAAATGGTAAAGAAACTGCTGATGTGATTAATATTTATGTCCCAACGGCAGACAAAAAAGGTGCTGAAATCCGAAGAGAAAGAGTAAACCCCTTATCACGAGCTTTTGTCGTGCGAAACCCACTCATACCAAACACAAATATTGCTAATAATAAACCCGACCCAGTTCTTAAAACACTCAACGCAGACGAAAAATACAGTCTTTTGAAGAATTCAAAATCCGTTACCCTGGTAGTTAAGGAATATAATGGTTCTGCAGTTCTTCAATCAACCAAAGCAGTAACCACATCGTTCATGGATAAATTATTTGGAAGCAGGCAAGGGGATATGTTGAGTGCAGCGGCATTGCAGGCCCATGAGACAGCCCGGGTTTTAAGAAAGCTGGAATTTGACGCCTATGTTTTGCATACACGAACTAGCAGTATTGTAACCGTGGGAGGGTTTGATTCACGGGAAGACCCAAATATTGCAAGAGTTCAAAAGGCAATTACCACGCTCAAAATCTCAGCGCTTGATCTTTATACCAATCCGTTACCAATGGATATTCCAAAGCTTTAGGAATTACTTATTCATGAAAAAGCCTGACTTATTTAGTCGGGCTTTTTTTATTTCCACCCGGGCTATTATTATCAAAATCAAATACATCCAAACAAAGTTCTTCATCTGTATGTGGGCTGGAATGACAACCATGATTAAGTATTGGCATCAAAGTTATGGCCAAAAGAATGGAATAAAAAAAAAACTTTTCAATAGTTATGATTTTAACAAAAGCCCGAGCTTCTCTTTTTTGAGGCGGGCTTGGTTGGGTACACAAATTCCATTTTAAAAGATTCATGTCTTAACCGCACATAAAACCCAGATATACAAAACAAGCTTAAGGATAAACTTTCCCCAAGTACTTACAATTAATTTACGAAAAATAACAAAACAAATTTCCCCACGAATTATAATGACCTGACTATCCCAAATTATTAAATAACATAAACCAAAGCTTTCTTTTAAATATCAGGATAAAAACACCATGAGCAATGCAAGCATTCTAGTGATAGCAAGAAAACACATACCAGATGCACTTTTAAAGCATGGTTTTAATCCTGCATCTGAAAGCATGGTAAAAGCCATGCTAGAAAACCCACAGTTATTGTTTATGGAAAGGGATTTGGCTGAAAATGACCCGAACTATAAACAGTTGATTCCTTATGTCGTTTTCCAAAGCCCAAAAGGTTTTTTCAACTATCAACGGGGAAAAGCCAGTTCCGAAACCAGACTTAGATTACTCCGCTCTCTTGGGGTAGGCGGACACATTGAAAAAGAAGATGGTGATATAGGTCAAAACTGTTATTTGAAAGGGCTTTGGCGGGAACTTGATGAAGAAGTGGGAGTTGCACCTTCGGAAAACATTAAACTTTTAGGTTTTATTAATGACGACACCAACGAGGTGGGTAAAGTGCATCTCGGAATCGTCCACTTATATCAGATGGAAACTTCAGACCTAGAATCGCAAGAGCATAATTTGAATGACTGTAAATTCTCAAAGATGGTGGAGATTAAGGAAGCAGAAGAAAGCTATGAAACTTGGTCCCGCCTTCTGTTGCCATATCTTGAATCGTAAAACTATTTTGGAATAATAGCTGAAAAATCCAAAATAAAACCGTCTTTCATACCAGTTTCAACCCAGGAAGAATATTTGTTTTTAATGATACTTTTTCTTTCATCAATCTCTTGGGTGGCTAATTTTTCGTCCTGGGATAATGGGCTCCACATTATTTTAAAAATGTTATTTTCAGAATATATCAATACAACACCATCTTTTAAATCAACAAAACAATCCTTGGGAAATTTCACTTCGGATAAATACCCCAATACTTTAGCACAAGAAACAACCCGATCATTTTTCCACTGGAATCCCGCTTTATCCATTGGAAAAGGCAAAGGATTAATGAGAACGGGCAATCCAACTTGGATAGCGTTTTTTGGCAATATAACAGCATTTACATCAACAACTCTAAATTTATCCGGGGTTTCGATTTGATCTTTAATCGGGGATATGGGAACCACCAACGCAGGATTTCGAAAATCTAGGATCACCTTTAAATTTTTCGGTCCATCCCTTTGAACATCAACCACTTTTAAAACCCAGGGATGAAGCTGAAATGCCAAAAAAACCCGACCTAAGATGCCGTCTTCGAGTAAATCCAATTCTTCTTTCAAATTCCCAAGATAACGAACTTCATCAAGAAATTCTGATTTAGACAAAGCCACAGGGGAAGGACAGTTAATATTTGCAAAAGGCATTAAAGATGTATGGCGGGAAACAATCAAACGATTAAAAGAGTAATCGGCCTTGGCTAAAAAATGAATCAATAATCCACATGAGGCAAACGAAAAGATGATAACAAAACAAAAGCTCACCCAAGAGAAGATGATTTTTTTCACAATATAATCCCGAATACAAACTGGTTACCAAATGGTGATTTCGAGTTCCAGATCCACGTTGAATCTTTCGCGAATACCCTGTTTAACCTGCTCGATTAATCTTAAAACATCTTCAACAACTGCATTGGGATGAATAACAATGTAATTTGAATCACGATCACAGATTTCAGCACCGCCAACCCTGGCTTTTTGAAATCCACCCTGCTCCATTAAAGATGAAGCGGTAAGACCCCTTGGGTTTTTAAATATTTTTCCGGCATAAGGTACCCCAAGTGGCAATTGAATTTTTCGACTTATCCAAGCTTTCCGCAATCTTTTAACAATCGATTCGGTTTTATCGTGCTCAAATGCAAATTCAACACTTAAAATTACAGGATCTCTGAGATCATTGCCTTTATCACTAAACGAAATTTCTTCCTTGTCTCGAACTTGAAGATTCCCAAGTGAATCCAAGACCTCAATTTTCCTGACAAATCTCGATATGGGACCAGATTTATCACTGGTGTTTGAAAGTAAAGCGCCACCGATGGTGCCCGGTATCCCGATTAGTGTTTCAAAACCAGCCATGTTATTTTGAGAACAAAAAGTTATAGCGGAAAAAATAGAGGCCCCTGCTCCCATTCGAACCGTATTCCCAAGATTTTCAAATCCACAAAAAGCGGGACTCGTCAATTTAACAACAACCCCTGGAACCACGGCACTTCGAACAATAAGGTTGCATCCATTACCCAGTATTCTGAACGGGATTTTATTAGCCTGGCAAACTTTAAATAGTGCAGCTAATTCTTCTTTGCTACGGGGTTCTGCAAGATACTCGCAAACCCCTGCTAATCCCGAAAATGTATGGGGAGATAACGATGAAGACTTTTTCAAAATCGGCTCAAATTCACTTAAACATTTCATGTCTGTCCCCATCGTCTATTTACCAAAAAAAATTTAAAAGTAGAATATCGCAATCAATACTAACATACCATAGTACATAGGGAACTGAAGCACCCAGTAAATTAAAAAAAACAAAGTCCAAGCAAATTATAGCTTCCAAATCCCATGAGGTTATTTTATGAATTCCAGCACGATCAAAGAACTTATTAATTATCCAAGTGCTGTTTTAGTAAGCGGTGGGTTGGATAGTGCAATATTACTTGCAGATATGGTTGACCAAAATTCCCCGATGGTATGGCCCATATTTATTCGATGCGGACTTTATTGGGAAAAAATCGAATTAGAATACCTAAAGAGATTTCTCACTGCTATTAAAGCTCCAAACTTAGGAGAACTAATAATACTCGATGTTCCCGTTAGCGATTTGTATAAAAGTCACTGGAGCCTGACTGGAATTAATGTTCCCGATTTAGAATCCCCCGATGAGGCTGTTTTTTTGCCCGGAAGAAATGTTCTTTTGACAGCAAAGGCGCTTTTGTGGTGCAATCTTAACAAGATTAACAGCTTATCCCTGGCGGTTTTGGGATCCAACCCTTTTCCTGATGCAACGGATAGCTTTTTTCTCTCCTTGGAAAAAGCAATCAATGAATCTGTTTCCGGAAATGTTAAATTACTAAGGCCTTATTCAGGCATGCATAAAACAGACGTTTTAAAATTAGGTAGGAAGGCACCCTTGGAGCATACTTTCTCCTGCATTTACCCAACCAATGGCCTTCATTGTGGAAAATGCAATAAATGCGCTGAAAGAATGAATGGTTTCAGCCAAGCTTCCATGAACGACCCAACTTCTTACGCTTAAGCAAAACTTGGTTTTAAATAATCAGAATGAAAAACATTAACTTAGGGGTTATTTATCAAACCGCACATCGAATCATAATCAAAGAATAATAGTGAAAGGTAATATGCAGCTTAATAACCAAGAAAAATGGTGAACACAAAACTGAAATGATTATTTTACGAATGGGAGTCAAGTTGTAATCAACACAGTTTGATTCGTAAACAGTAAAGGAAAAGAAACTCAAGGACCGCGCTTCCATGCACGGGTCACAAGATTTTCAAGAAAAACACCATAGGTTTGATTGGCAGAATCAAGACTAATAGCTAATCCTGTAACAATATGGAGGTCGGGGTTAGGATTAACTTCGATGACATAGATTGTATCATCAGATGAAACACGCATGTCAATTCGTCCGTAATCACGAATACCAAGCGCTATGTATGCCCTTTTTACCGTGTCTTTAACTTTATCTAGCAACTCAGGAGAAAGCTTGGCTGGGTATTCATACGGAGTGCCCTCGAATTCGAGGGACTCCGGCTTCCATTTGGCATCATAAGAAATAATTGGCCAAAGACCTTTATTCCGAATGGTAAAATGAATTTCTGATGGAGCAAGAACTATAATTTCGGGGTCTTCAATAACAGCAGCAGTAAGTTCCCTGCCATCAATAAACTGCTCGACCAAAACAGGTGGGCCATAATTCTTCAGCAATAACTTAACCCGCTCTACCAGATCAATTTGAGATGTAACCACGCTACCCTGATCAACCCCGATGCTGGCGTCTTGGGTGGCAGGCTTAACAATAACCGGCCAACCAAGGTTATTTTCAGGAACATCCGAATTGTTAACCCAAAAGAAACCAGGAGTGGAAACGCCAAAAGATTGCAGGACGGCCTTGGCTAGGGCTTTGTTTCTACCAACTGCGAGAGCTTGTGATTTGGACCCAGTAAAAGGAATTTTCATCCACTCAAGAAGGCCTGCAAGGTGAACTTCCGTTTCAGTAAAATCAGCAAAACCTTCAAACATGTTGAAAACGACATCCGGTGGATCGGAGTTCAACCTTTGAATTAGCGGCGCCAAATCCCTGGCAAGGCCAAATCTTTCAAAACGAACCCCCTGCTCAGCAAGTGCATTTTCAATAATCTCAACGGTTTCGATTACTTCATGTTCAGAATCAGCATCAGGATGATCCAATGGCAAAACCGGAATGTTATGAAGTATCATCACTTTAAATGGTGATTGAGGAACAGCAACATTATCAGGAAGATTTTCATTCATAGAGAAAGTGTATAAGTTTGAAAGAGGATGTAAAAGAAAAAAGCAGTGTATAAACCTAGAGATCCAGCCTTTTCGTTGCTGCTTCAAAAATAGAAAGGATCAAATTCTCGTAAGTCCACCCCATACCTTTGGCAATCAAACCAAAATCGCTGGTAACAGGATTTAAGCCGGGAAGAGGATTTGCCTCAATAAAAACAGGCTGATTACCAGCGTTAAGACGAAAATCAATCCTGGCAAAATCTTTGCAACCCAAAGCTTTATATGCGTTTATAGCGCTAGCATATAATGCCTCAAGAACTTCTTTTGAAATGTTTGGGGGCACATTGTAATCAACTCGGGTTAGATAATTCCTTTTTACCTCCAAGCTATAAATGAAAAATTCGTCTTTTAATTTCGGAACTATCTCCATAGCTCCAACAACATTTAAATCATCACCATTACCGATTAAACCAACTGTAATTTCAGTTCCTGGCAAATATTCTTCCACAATTACAGGTTGATCATACCCCTTAAGAGCTTCGTTTAACAAAGCACGAAGTTGCTGGTGAGATTTAGCAACAGCAGAATCGCGTATTCCTTTGCTCGAACCTTCCCAAGCCGGTTTAACAACAACAGGAAAATCGAAATCGATGGGATTTGAATCAAGGTCAGAGTTTACGGAGGTAAAAACCGCGCCCTTTGGAACTTTTACTCCAGCATCAGAAACAATTTTTTTTGCTACATCCTTATCCAACCCAACACAAAGCGTGAACGGGTCAGAACCGGAATAAGGAATACCAAGTATTTCTAATAATGCTGGAACCCTTGCTTCCCTGGCCCTGCTAGTGCCACGACCCTCGGCAAAATTAAACACAAAATCAGGGCGATCTTTGATCAGGGCCGCTGGTAAATCCGGGGACTCAGCAAAATATAAGATTTGATGGTTTTTTTGAGCTAAAACTGCACCGATCGCATGCATGGTTTCTGGGGAATCAAACTCCTCCTCGAAATCATCGGAATGCGTATGTTTGACTTCTCCAGACTTCAGGTTACAAATAATCCCAATTTTCATGTTTAGCTCCAACAACAAAAAAGCCGCCAAGTAAACAACCTGGCGGCTTTGAATTAAACTTGAATACCCCTATCGAGCCTTCCTTACGGGGGCAACCTTCTTTTTAATTCCCAATTCTATCAAGGAATCAGGCACAGCATCATTTTCAGCCGAATTACCGTCATTTGAAGAGCAGCCAGAGGAAGCTTCTTCAGCAGAAACAGTAGCAAGGTTCATTTGACGACGAATCATACGTTCAGAATTTTCTGGAATTAAAGCAGATTTACTGCCCTGAAGAAGTGAACTTACGCCTCGAGTCCTGCCCTGATCATTACTCTGCAAAGGCTTATCCTCTGCCTGATAACGAACAAGCATACCTTCATAGTTGCGCAGTACAACAGCATCATCAGAAGCTGATACCACATAATTTGGCATCACAGGAACTTTACCACCACCGTGAGGGCTATCCACAACATAAGTGGGAATACCCAGACCTGACATGTGACCACGAAGGCCTTCCATAATTTCCATGCCCTTCCAGATAGAGGTGCGGAAATGACCAGCACCAATAACAGGATCGCAATGAAAAATATAGTAGGGTCGCACTTTGATACGAAGCAGTCCCCGCATCAACTTACGCATCGTGTCAAGAGAATCGTTAACTCCCTTAAGGAGTACCGTGTGATTGTTGACAGGAATGCCTGCTTTTAGCAAAGACATGCAAACCCTTGCGGACTCTGCAGAAATCTCATTGGGATGGTTGAAGTGAGTTTGGATCCATACTTTACCAACCGAAGATAAAAGATCAATCAAAGACTGATCAAATAATCGCTGGGGTAAAGTAACAGGAACACGAGTACCGATACGGATCACATCAACATGAGGAATGGCAGCGAGATTTTCCAGGAAAAACTTGAGCTTTGTGACTGGAAGGGTCAAAGGATCCCCACCTGAAACAATAACATCACGAATCTCAGAATGATCCCGTACATACTCAACCATACGCTCATCATCGCGACTGACAGAATCCCAGCCACCACGAACCATAGTAGCCCGTTTTCGAGTACAAAACCTGCAGTACATCGAGCAAACATGGGTTGTAACAAGCAAGGCTCGATCAGGATATCTATGTGTCAACCCTGGAACAGGTGAATCCTTGTCTTCTTCCAAAGGATCGGACAATTCATACCCGGAAGGATTGGTTCGTTCTAATGGGGACGGTATCGACTGAAGCCTGATAGGATCATCAGCATCTTCAGGATTAATAAGTGAGAAGTAATAAGGTGGAATAGCAGTCTTGTACTCAGTTTCCAACGACCCTATGGCTTCCATTTCTTGAGGGCTAAAGGTTATTAAACCTTTGAGCTGCCTAACAGAGCGAATGGCATTTTGAGATTGCCAACGCCAGTCGTTCCATTGGTGATCCGGAACATCGCGCCAAATTGGATGACGCTTCGGCTTACCGGGAGGTTCTTCGCTATCGCCACCCCCGAATTGATCGGCGAATGGAACGGGTGCCACCTCGGCTCGCACATCGGATTCACTCATAAACCTTATAACCTCCAAAAGAACTCTGAAATCTCGCCTGTCTACTTATTGCCCAAGAAATATAACACCTGTCATTTTTCAGCTGCAAAAGTTAGGCACAACATGGAGCGATCATAACGATAACTTCTTAAATTACAAGAGTTTCCTTTCCAAACAAATCACTCCACAACCATATTAGTCACAATTTGAACATCGCTTGTCAACACCAACAATCAATTCTGCAAACAAAAAAAACATTAAGTTGAGTCCCGACAACCAAGGAGATAATATAAAAGAGTCACTAACACCATCCAAGGAGAACGCAAATGAGACTTTTTTTTTCAGCAACTTTTCTAGGCGCATGCATTTGCACTTTTATAAGCGCAGAAGACACGAATAAACTTATTCTGCAATTAAAAAACAAGGATCCTGAAATCCGAAGAGTGGCGGCAAAAGCACTGGGAGAGAATGGCGAAGATGATGCAAAAGTTGTTGGGGCTTTGATACTTGGCCTACAAGACAAGGATACTTTTGTCAGAAGGTTTTCCGCACAATCCCTCGGAAATTTAAAAACTCAAAACAAAGATGCGATCCCCGCACTTGCAGCATTATTGAACAGCGCAGAAGAGAAAAAAGAGAACCAAAGCGCAGCTGCAATTTCTCTCGGCAAGATTGGATCTTCAAGTTTTTCTGTCCTTCACTCTGCTTTTATTGACAAATCCAAACCTACCAACATTCGCGAAAAAGCTATTGAAGCAATTGGAACCCTTGGCAAGGATGGTAAATCTGCCGTTCCTGATTTAATGGAAACCCTGAAGGATGAGGAACTTCGTTTTGCTTCAGCAGTTGCACTTGGAAAAATTGGTTCCGAAGCCAGGCAAGCAAAAGAATCTTTAAAACTAATTGTAGAAGACAAAAAACTGCGGGATAAATCTTTCAAGGATGCGGCTTCTGCTGCCTTGAAAAATATTGGTAATTAAATCCCTTTTAGTCAGTTCTCTTAGTTAGGCATTGCAGGCATGAGTTTCAAATCGTCTTCACCGCCAGATTGGCTCATGCCTGAGGGTGTCAGCAAAACCCAATGGGAATATATTTCAAATCAATATATTGCGGCAAACTATGATTCCTCGCTAAAAGACAATCCGGTTTTTCATCAGGATCTAAGTTTTCTAGAAAAGCATTTCACAAAAGCAGGGATTATTCTTGATCTCGGGTGTGGAACAGGAAGAGTGGCAGACTTTTTCTCTTCAAAAAACTACAAGGTTTTAGGAATCGACCTTTCAGCACCGATGCTATTGCAAGCCTGTAATAAAAAGATCAAAGGGTCACATTTATTTCTGCGGGCAAACATGCTCGATCTTTCCCCCATTTGTTCCAACTCAATTGATTATTCCTCATGTCTATTCAGCAGTTTTGGAATGCTTTTAAATGAAGAACACCGGGTTGCAATGCTAAACGAAATCTTTCGTGTGTTGAAACCGGGAGGTAAATTCATTCTCCATGTGCATAATTTGTGGTCTGCCGCCCAAGGTTTAAATGGTTATAAATGGATGACCTTTGATTTATTCCGTAGATTGGGCCAGTCCGTTGAATTTGGCAACAAGTTGCTTCCTACACACCAGGGAATCATCGGCTTGACATTGCACTTGTTTACTTGGAAGGAAATTGAATCTTTATTAAGAAAAACGCACTTTAAAATGATCGAGATACTTCCGCTGGGGAATCAATCCTGGGAAACATGTAAATCTCCGGGGCTTGGTAAAAAGTTTTTTGCCCATGGGTTCCTGATAGCATGTAACAAGATATAACATTTCAAATGCAAATGAATCCAAAACGCTTTTGCACATTTCATTAAAATACACTTCTAACGAAATTAACGGTTATAACTTTCGATTTCATGCAGTTTATTTTTCTAAAACGCCTATAGGTGTGGTAATCCTATCATTGTAGAATTAAAGTAGATCATTCTTTCCTCTTTTGACCAGGTAACTTAGAACCATGCGATTTCGATTAGTGCCTCTTGAAGGCGGTAATGCTATCGAATTAACACGAGATCTTACGGTCGTAGGCCGCAAAGAAGATTGTGATTTACGCTTGGATCATAAATCCATATCAAAGTTCCATTGTGTAATAGTGAAAATGGAAAATACCCTATTACTTAGAGACCTTGGCAGCACAAACGGAACCATGGTGAATGGAAAAAAAATACGAAGGGCAACTCTTAAAAACAATGATTGTCTAAACATAGCCAACCTTCCATTTCGAGTACAAATAACCAACGAAGATGCAGTTGATAAAAAGCCTAACTTTGAAGGGACAATTCAAATAAGTAATCAGGAAGAAGAAGTCGATGAGAAAAAAGATGATTCGGTCAAAATGAAGAGCAATGAAATCGTTCACACCAACGATTTACCTGACTATTACCCAACAAATAACTAATACTGCCCTAAAGCCACTTTCAACTTTAAAAGAAAATCATTGATCAAATCAAGGCTATGAAAAGCCGTGATGGAAATGCGAAGCCTTGAGGAATTTTCGGGAACAGAAGGAGGGCGTATTGGTGGAACCAAATACCCATGCTCCAATAGGTTCTTGGAGATGCGCATTGTTTTTTCGGCATCTCCAAAAATAACAGGAATGATATGACTTTCTGATTGGCCAATATCAAGGCCCATATCAACAAGCTTATTCCGCAAATAAACAGAAAGGGAATGAACCAAAGCCTTGTTGCTATCATTTTTATTAATCAACTTAATCGCAGTCCTGGCAGCAGCTACACAAACTGGAGAAAGAGCCGTGGAAAAAATGTAAGACCGAGCTTTGTTTTTAATAAGCGAAATGATCTTCTTGTTGGCACAGACAAAACCACCCTGCGATGCCAAGGCTTTACTTAATGTTCCTAATTTTACAACCCTACCCTTCCAATCCAAATCAAGGGGGAAAGCATCGGTCAAGCCTCGAGCAGCGTGGCCCGTGACCCCAGTGGCATGGGCCTCGTCAAGAATCAACATGGCGTTATTTTCTAAGGCAATTTTATAAAGTTGTTCAATTGGAGCAAAGTCGCCATCCATGCTGAAAAGTGTATCAGAGACAATCCACAATTTTCTAAACTTGCCCTTATCCCGCAACAATAACTTTTGAAGATGATCGCAATCTTTATGCTTGTAAAATCTTAAGGTTGCACGAGAAAGCCTGCAACCGTCAATTATACTGGCATGGTTCAAAGAATCAGAAAGAATCAAGTCCTTAGGTTGGATCAAAGCCGAGATGGTACCAAGATTGGAACCAAATCCACTGGAGAAAACAAGCGCATCATCAAATCCCTCCCAATCTGCAACCTCTCGTTCAAGAGAACGATGGAGCTTGGTATACCCAGAGACCAAGGGGGAAGCACCAGCACCAGCGCCATAAGATTTAAGCGCCTTAGTGGCAGATCGAATCACAGCAGGATGTTTTGAAAAGGCCAGATAATCACTGGAAGCAAAATTCACCAGTTTTTTTTTACGATATATAATCGATCCATCCGGGCTGAAAACAAGCGCCCTTCGGAATCGTTTTAACCCGGCATCTGAGATAAGATCCAGCTCATGCTGAACCCAGTCTAAATGCCCCATGGGCTGAGAATTAGTTATTTCCAATGTCTTGCAAGCCCAAGGTTAAAAGTTCAGCACCGGAAGTTGTAGGAGCGAGCCACTGGAATGAGGGATGTTTTCAGATGCGGGAATCGATTCATCCAAATCCCCAACACGGTCATCCTGCCATTCAAGTTCAAGATCGCTAATCATTTGCAAATCTTCCTGGTTAGCCCGGCCGTAAGTAGAAAGATAATTACCAATAAGACCACTGGTACCCCCGACATAAAAAATCCAACTTTGAAGATCACGAAGGTTTTTCTCCCTACCACCTGCAACTTTTAAATCTTGCTTGGGAAGGATCAAGCGCATTACGGCAATAATCTTTAATATTTCCATTGGTTTAAGCTTAGGCTCATTTTCCAAAGGAGTGCCGGCGATGGGATGAAGAAAATTAAGCGGAACAACATGAGGATTAAGCTCTTTCAAACTAAACCCAAGGCTGACGCGATCATCAACACTTTCGCCCATCCCAAAAATACAACCACAGCAGGCCTCAAGGCCGACCTTCTGGGCAAGCTTGACCGTATCAACACGATCTTGCCAAGAATGAGTTGTGACAATCTTGGGATAAAACTCTTTTGAAGTTTCAAGATTATGATTAATTCTGCGAATACCAGCAGCTTTTAAATCTCTGGCTTGAGTTTCATTCAAGGTGCCAAGCGTGGCGCAATGGGTGATACCATCAACTTTTTTCATGGACTCAATGGCTTCCATGATTTTTGGCCATTCTTTTTTGTTAGGCCCCCTACCACTATTCACAATTCCGAAAGCGCTGGCACCGTTATCTCGAGCACTCGTACATGCTTTTTCAACATCAGCACCATCCATCATTGGATAGGCATTGACATCAGCATCATAATGAGCACTTTGGGCACAAAATTTACAATCCTCACTACAGTTCCCAAATTTGGTTGGAAGAATACTGCAAAAGGTGACTTTATTACCATGAAAATGTCTACGAACCTTATTTGCAGCATAAAACAAATCATAAAGTTCTCCACCCTTTACGAGGAGAAGTTGCTTGGCTTCATCCCTTGTGATATCCCCACCAGAAATGATCCGATTCGCAATAGCAAGAAAATCAATTGAAGAATGCTGCAACATATATAAATCCCTCAAAGCGAAAATATTAAAGTCATAAACCCAACAAAATCATCTTACGAAATTTTACGACTAGGCATGCAAATAAGAACTAAAATACCAACAGAAGAAACAAAGGCAAACACACCTGAAAACAAATTACGAGTATACGTTTTATCACCGGGTTCCAATTGTGAAGAATTGGAGGAATTTGGAACCTGTGCATAAATTGAACTTGTACAAAACAAAAAGAATGAAAGTAAAAACACACCAAGAACCAAGCGAAATCTTTTTGAAGGATTAACTAGCATGGCGCCAAGGGTTTTTGAACCAAGTTTCAGGATTTGAATAAGCCATATTTTCATTTTGGGATCGAAACCTTTCTTCTTCCTGCATCAGCCGCCATTTTCTCTTGCGGAAATACTTTGTTAAAAAGTACTGGATAATGGTACCAAATACAACAAATCCAATACAAATCACATCAATAAAGCCCGCTTGTTTTTCAACAATTAAAGAAGCATCCACAGCTTTAAACCTGTCAAGCATTGCAATAATACCATAAGCCGAAGCCAGGGTGCCAAGTAAGCTCGAAAAAGCTGTAAACCAGAAAGGGTAAAGCAAAAGAGCTGCAATCCCACCAACAAGAAGGCAAGCCAACCAAGCATCTCCATTAGGCATCAAAACATTACCAATAATAAGCCCGGTACAGCCACCGAAAATAAAAACCACGACACGAATAATAGAAAGGGCTAAAATGCCAGCTGAGATACCAAATAAAAGTGCAGCAAAAACGCCTTGGATTCCAAAGTCGGGGCCTTTATCAAACCCTAGGATTCCAGCACCTGCTGTTGCCAAAAATACGACCCAAAATTTATGGGTCAGATATCCGGCGCCCCAAAGCAATAATCCACACAATAAAATCGCGATTAATGTTGGAGTCGATAATTTTACAACTTCAGAAAAAATATCAGCGTCAAGAAAATGCATGAGGTAAAGAACTCCTTTTCGAGTAATCCGCAAATATAGAACGGATCTATCGATTAACGAAGTGTATCTTTAAATCATGGATTTTGTCAATAAAAGGCCTTTGGATTAAAACGACAGCTTAAATTCTGCAACATTTCTTGCTTAAATGTAGGGCCCAAGGAACGATTCTTTCGAATATCGGAAAAAATCAAGGGGACAAAAGGTTGGCATCTCAAAACTTTAAAAGCGTGCTTGTGCCGGTTTACAAACCGGATCACTTAACGGAACTGCCCACTTTTTATGCAGTAAGTTCAGGTATAGGTTTGCCATGATCAACAATGGGTGTTGGTCGACCATTAAAATCCTTGATGAATGTTTTAGCTGAATCAATCCCAAGGTGATGATAAATTGTGGAGAGAAAATCGCCGGGTCCGCATATACGATTATTAGCATCTTCACCACGCTTATCGGTAGAGCCAACGAACCGCCCGGTTTGGATTCCACCCCCTGCCCAGATGTTAGAAAAAGCTCGAGGCCAGTGATCACGCCCGGGTTGTGATGTTCCTGCTGGAGCACTCGCGTCGCCTGCACCGGTACTTGCAGCATAACTGATCTTAGGTGTACGGCCAAATTCTCCGGTAACGACAACAAGGACGCGCTTATCAAGCCCACGCTCGTAAATATCTTCGATCAAAGCCGAGACCGCTTGATCATAAACCCTGGACCGGAATTTCATGGCATCAAAAACATGCTGATTTACAGCATGATCATCCCAATTACCAACTCTTCCGCAAAGTGGGCCACTAAGACTGGTGGTCAATACATCCACTCCAGCCTCAATAAGCCTTCTGGCCAAAAGCAACTGCTGGCCCCAGGAATTTCTTCCGTAACGGTCACGGACGCGGGGATGCTCCCGAGAAAGGTCGAATGCAATTTTTGTCTGCGGGTTGGTAAGCAGGGTCATTGCTTGAGATTCAAATTCATCAAGGGCAGCTAATTCCCGGGCCTGATCAAAAGATCTTTCAAGGGTGTCAAGGTTTTGCCTAAGCGTTAAACGGCGACCAATCCTACGAACATCATCAACATTAGTCAGACCGATATTAGGCACGGAAAAAGTTGGAGAATCGGGGTTTCCTGAAACTACAAAGGGGGAATAGGTATCGCCAAGATAAGCTGGGCCGTTATATTCGAGAGGCGGATTGATGCCTACATAGGCAGGAAGCGGAGACTGCCTGACGCTTTTCTGCGCGAGCAAGTAATTTGATACCGTCATCCAATCAGGGTATTTTGGTTTTGGTTTGTCCCGGGTATCTGGGTCGCCTGAAAGCAACTGCATTGAACCAGCAGGGTGGCCTCCCGCAGATTGGCGCATGGAACGGAGCACCACCATTTTATCCGCTATTGCCGCCTGCATTGGCATAAGTTCGGTAAATTGAAGCCCGGGGACTTTTGTTTCTATCAAATTAAAAGGCCCACGATACTCACTACCTGAATCAGGCTTGGGATCGTAGGAATCTAGGTGAGACATACCACCGGGTTGCCAAACCATGATTACCGCTTTTTTATCGGTCGAAGGATTTAAAGCCCCGGCAGCCTGGGCCATACTTTGATTTTGAAGTTTCAATATACCGGGTAAACTTAAAGTGGAGAAACCAGCTAAACCGGCTTGAAGGAATGCCCTTCTACCACCATGCCCTGTGGGTATAGGCCCCCGGCAACTTCGCATGGGAAATATCGGATTGGTATTCTTCATTTTTTTGTCCCAGGTTTTACACGAATCGTAATTGGTTCAGAAACAATAATATCAGCAATATCTTTCGGCTTCGCAGTCTCTGCGGCTTTCTCAAGCTGCCCCTTGGTTACATTTAATGCATCAGTTGCAGCTTTCATTTTGGCAGTCACCATAGCAACAGCCTTAACCATTTGGTCTTTTTTGTCTGCAGGTGCAACTTGTGCCTCATTTGCAATTTTTTTTGCTTCCGCCTCCAAGTCTTTAACTTCAAGCATCATTTTCTTGGTCTTAGCTTCGACCAATGCAACCGCATCAGGCTTATGGCTATACTTTACTACCGCACCACCGAGAAACGAAATGATGTATTCGCCTGGGGGAGTTTTCAAAACTGCAAGATCAAGAGTTAATTGTGAGTTATCAGCCTTGATGGGAAGATCGAATCGAGGGGCATTTTCAAAACCAGCACCTATTACTTTCATCTGAATTTTATCTCCTGAAAACTCACTACGGCGCTTGTGCATCAAGGGAATCACCAGTTTCTCACCAGCATTTACCTCATAAATTGGAGCCTTGGCTGTAATGGTTATCGGTGCAAAATCGATTCCGCTAACAGCTACTGGCACATCTGCAAGCAGTCTGGTGCTTGGAATTTCACCCCATGAATCTGGGATCGGCCATGCCACAGATGCAAGCCTGCATGGTCGTACCACAGCTTTTCCATCAATCTTCGATTGGCCAAAGAATTTTGCATTTGTATATCCCCGGGGGGCATCTTGATCCGCTGTTATCAACATCATTCCATGCGATTGGCCTACAGGGATTTTCAGGCCATGTGCTTTTACCCCCCTGGGAAGTCCCTCCATGGTAATTTCAATTTCGCCATCAAAACCATCACGGCGAAAGGCAACCACCTCAAGCGCCATAGTCGCTCCACCCCTTAGAGAGATTGGTTTGGATAAGGCATTTCGATCACCATTTCTAAGCTCCATATGCATGGCCCAGGAAACCAGTGCGAAATCAGGCGCGGCACGACGAATTATCAAACGATAAATATTACTGGGATCGTTTCGCGTACCACCGAATAAATCAGTGATTTGAAGACGATGGGTTCCATCCTCTTTGATCACCAGTTTTCCAAGAATATCTGAAGACCCTGGGTTATATGGCGGACCATCATATGCATAACCATTGCTCGAAACTTTCACGGGGCTGATAATATCAGTTAATTCTAAAACATCTGTAATTTTATCCGCACCACCTTTTGGATCCCGAACCACATGTTGAATTAAAATTGCAGGATCAGTTTGCAAACCAAGACGCTCCGAAACAACCTCAATCCACCATTGTTCACCTTTTCTGGCTTCAAATTCAAAGAAGTCAACATCTGATGCAGGATAAAAACTGCCACCGATGTCACAAGGTACGTTGATTTTCTGTGCTCGCTTTGCATCGTTATTAGGCTCTATTTCCTTGGATGCAGCATGTTCGGAAAGCCCAATTGAAGGCCATGAATATGAATTGACAGTTTTTGTGGATGGCTGGCGAATAATTGGTGTACCAACCGCTTGCTCCCATAATCCCAATCGATAGTAAAATGCCGGCCCACCCTTGAATGTAAGCTCATGAATTTTGATAACATATGTGCCATCTTTGGGTACGGAATAATCCAGCACGCCTCCTAATCGCTCGACAAGAAGATCACGCCCCGCAGCATCTGCAATGATCACCGTTGCATTAAGTTTCGAATCAATCCCATTCGAAGCACAGTCTACAACCAGCCTTTGCCCTTTCTTACCAATGAACTTGAAATAATCCACCGACCTGTCACTGATTGTGCCGTTAAATATTGAACCAACTGGCAACTCAACTGCTGATTCCAAAGTCTTGTTTGATTTAGATTGAACGAACTCAGGGAATTGGCCCACCGTGAAAATTCGAGAAGACGATACACCAAGCCTGGTCATTATGCGGGATTCATAAAGCCCTACAGGGCAATCCGGCGCAATAGTAACCATATAATGTTCAGGTATTAAAACACCCGAAGCATCGACCTTGCGACTTGCAGTAATGCGTTTATCAGAAAAAATAAGTTCTTCGGCATCATCAAGATGCTCTCCGGTAATAACAACTTCAAACTGCGTACCAGCCTTACCTCCCATGGGGGTAGTTGTTAAAAGCCGTGGGGAAGGCAAACCGACAGATTGTGCAAGCGCTAGGGGCACCGCACCAAATAATAGAGCGAAAGAAAGCAAAAGAGTGAACAAGCGCATTAAAATAGCCAACATGTCATTCCTTTTAATGATTAAAGAGAAATTCCTTGGTATTGATCAAGGCCCATACCAAATCCTGAAGATTTTCGCGTGCAGCCTTCTGGGCATCTACGCTCTGGCCTGCAGAATTAACAACGGGCGCATTTAGATAATCAAGTGCGACTTTTAATTCGGCAGAAGTAGGTAGGCGAGAAAACGCAGCAAGATAAACAGCACCAACCTTTTCTTCTAGCGGACGTTTTTCTTTTGCAAGTTTTTCCGCACGGCCTTCCGGATGAGAAAGTTTAGACCGGATATCCGCGGCATTTATAAGATGCAGGCTTTGTGCCAGGCTAGATGATTGCACCCTCTCGCATTCACATACGCTTTCGCCTTCAGGGCGCCCAAACACCCGCAAAAAAGGCGAAGATCTGTTGTAACTATTATCCGGAAGAGCAACAGCCCTGGTACCGGCTGGCAGATTGGCAAAATCAGTATGAGTGCCTGAAATTTGATCTATCGAATCCAACAGGACTTCGGCAGAAAGCCTACGAGGATAATACCTGGAATAATTCTGCCTGTCTCCTGAATTGTATTTGTTGGGCGTAGATACAAGTTGGTAAGTATTCGACCTGGTTATTACTCGCACCAAATCTTTCAAATCAAAACCACTTTGAATAAAATGCTTTTCCAATGCTGCTAGCAGCTCCGGGTTGGATGGCGGATTTGAATCACGAATATCATCTTCTGGCTCAATCAACCCACGCTGAAAAAAATGCTTCCAGTAACGATTGACAAGCACCTTGGAAAAAAACGGATTTTGCGGAGACCTCATCCAATCTGCCAGTCGTAATCTGGGATCTTGATCGGCCTCAATTGCTGCAACTTGGTCACCCAATGCCATGGGTTTAAGGGCCACTCCCGATTTAATATTCGTAGCAACCGCCACGCCCCTCTTATGAAAAATCAAATCTTCTCCTCGAGTGCCGGATGGTTTTCTACCCACTTGGGCAAAAAAAGCTGCGAGGGAATAATAGTCATCCTGGCTCCATCGTTCAAAAGGATGATGATGGCATTGGGCACATTGCATGCGCACCCCTAAAAACAATTGTGCAACATCTTCAATTTGTTCTTTTGGCTCTTTAACGCGCTTGTACCATGCGACAGGAGGATTACCAATCACCTTGCCCGTTGCACCAAGTAATTCTCGAACAAATTGATCGTATGGCTTATTTGCGAGCAAACTGTCGCGAACCCATGCGTTAAATGCAAAGTTCGAGACAATATCGCTGGCATCGTCTCGCCTATTCTTTAAGACTGCCGTCCACTTGCTTGAAAAATAATCCGCATAGTCCGGACTTTTAAGCAAGTCTTCGATTACCTGGTCACGCTTATTTGCACTTGTGTTCGCAAGAAAAATTTTAGCCTCATCTTCTGAAGGCAATCGACCACCAATATCCAATGTAACCCTGCGCAAAAATGTCGCATCATCACAAATCTGAGAGGGGGGAATACCAAGTTCTTTCAAATTCAAAAAGACCGCCCTATCAATAAAGTTTTTTTCGGGAGGCAGGTTTTCCACAGGGGCACCAAGGGGAATCGCAGCATTGTAAACCGCAACATTACCCTGATATCGAACCATCACCGAAACTTTTCCAGGTATATCCAACACTTTAACCAAACCATTTTCTGTAACTTCCGCCATGGCCTTATCATTGGATTCAAAAAGCGCACGGGCTGTAACATCTTGAACAGTGCCATCCGAATAATGCGCCATTGCTTTAAGCTGCTGCTCCTGACCTCGTTGAAGCGTACCTTTTTTAGGGATCAACTCCATTGCGACAAACTTAACACCTACAGCAGAATCCATGGAGGCGCCCTGAGTAATCCAAGTCTTGATTATTTCATAACCTTGGGAATTCTTGGGCAGCCTTACACCTCCTCGGTGGGGCATCTGACCGGAAGCTTTCATCAGCAACAAGCTGGCCTCTGGGTTAGTGACCAAAAGCCTTCGACCCCGGCTTCCCATCACAATGCTTTCCAAGTCTTCCAATGGCTCAAAGCCTAACAATGACAACTGAAAACCATTTTGGCCACCACCAGCTTTAGCATGGCAGGACCCCATATTACACCCAGCCCGGGTGAGTACAGGAATCACATCATTAACGAAACTTATTATTGGTTCAGATGCAACCAAAGCACTAGGGTGAAGTAAAAAACTTGATATCCAAAAAAAAATGTAAAACCATCTTAGATACTCCGAACTCTTTATTGAATAAATTCGGTGGATAATCATTTCGTTTTTGCTCCAAGTCTAAAAGCTGAAAACACCAAAGCAGGGCAAAAAGTTGTTTTTTAAGGCATGAGCAAACAAAAAACCATTAAAAATTGTACCACAACGCAATGATTAATTCAAATAAATAAGCTACTATAAAAAAGTTAAGCCGAAGCATCAAAACCAGACAGAAAAGCTAAAACTTGGGGACAAACCAAATCACCAATCAAAGAAACACTTATTCTTCGTTCGTCTTGGCTTACAATCTCTAAAAAAACATCAATCCTCGAATTAGGCAGGCAATTTCTGATCTTTTCCGCCCATTCAATCAACACTACATTCCCATTTTGCAACAGCTCATCACCACCAAAATCAAGAAATTGCGATTCATCATCCAAACGGTAAACATCAAGATGATTAACCGTGCAACGGCCCTGATACTCTTGCATAAGAACAAAGGTTGGACTTGTGACAAACTCCAAGGAAGAACACCCTAGTCCCTGACATATGGATCGAACCAGAGTTGTTTTACCGCTGCCTAATTCACCATTTAAGGCAATAACCAAGGAAGGCGGAATCAACCGCCCTATTGAAACACCAAATTCCTGAAACTTCTCAAGGGAAGGAACAGTGATGGCACAAGAAAAGGTGGATTGGGTATTCATAAATAATTTAATTAATCATCATTTTCTTCAGGCCGATCAACACTCGTGTCACCATTCTGAATACGCTTCAATTGTTTTTTGTAATAAATCTTTGTAGGTTCGAGAGCAACAGCCTTAGTCTGGGCCTCAATTGCCTCTTTTTGACGATTCAACTGAAACAAAACTTCAGCAAGGGTATCAAGATGAGCAGCGCTCTTGCCATCAAGCTTAACTGCAGCCTCTGCCTGTCCAAGACCCCAAATCAAATCGGACTTACAACAAGCTGAAAGCCATGCTGCAGAATTATGTGCCCAGGCACAATTAGGATAATCATCTCCAACTTTTTGAATTGTTTTTTTGGCGGTTGCAAATATCTTGTCTGCAAGATCCTTCCGGCCTTTGGCAACCAAAGGTTGGTAAACCAGAATAGGCAACTCAACTTCTCCAGGCTGTAAATCATAAGCCTTGGAAGCAAAAATTTCGGCTTTAACAAAATCCCCGCTCTCAATAGCAGAACGACATCGCAATCTTGCAATGAGAGAAGGAACATTCACATAAGCCTGACTTTGCGTAAAAGACACAAACGGGGTCATACAGCGTAGCATTGCAAGTTCATACCCATCTGCTGCTTTTTCGAAACTCTTTTTTTCAATAAGCCTGCTTGCCAAGGCACGAGAAGAAGCACCAACGCTGTAAGAACCAGGTTCACCGGTTTTAGAGACCAAATCAAATTGAACAAGGGCGTCTTCCACATGATTTCGTTTGCCCAATGCGTAGGCAAAATCAAGTCTCAACTGTTCATTTCCAAGAGGAGTCCAAGTGGCTAAATCCTTCCACTTGGTGGCCTGTGTTTTATCGCCAATATTTTCCTCCATTTTTCCAACCATAAAAGCAATGATCGATTTGGATTTATCTTTATCCCATGCGGCCTTGTAGGATTCCCGGGCTTTAACCCAATCTTTTTTTTCCGCATACAAATCTGCAAGGGAGAGAGAAATAGTTTCGCTGCCAAACTTCTCAGCCAACTCTTTCAGTTTCTCCTGCAAGCCATACTTATTAAGAATTGCGCTTGCAGCATTTTTTAAACTTATGCTTTCTTCCGAGGTAACCGTTGAAGCGTATTCCAAAATTTCGTCAACAAGTTTTTCAACGGCCTTGGTATCAGTTTTTTTATCATGTAAATCATTAATCTGGCCAACAACAGATTGTGCAGTTTCAGTATTTTTCTTCTTAAATAAGAATCGGAACAGTGGGTCGTAATATTCAGAATCATCCCCGAACATCTTGTTCAACATTCTTCCCGAAGCTTCGCGATGTTCCATTTTTTGGAGATATTTTGCGGCATCATCCAAAGCACGATCCTTCTTCTTGATAAGGATCCAGGCATGAACCAACTTCAAGGGCCAATCACCTTCGGATTTATCAGCAATCAGACTGCTGTAATAATCAAGTGTTTTTAACGCCTTTTCCTTTTCGCCCAAGCCGTAAAGAATTTTCGCCCAATGAATTTCAAGTGCAGGAACATCTTTTGCATTTTCATTTTTCGCTTCTTCAATCAGGGATTTGATTTTTTCAAACTCAAACCGACTTGCGTAAATCTCTGCAACCATCATGCGTTTTTTGTTTTTCAGCAGATATTTAACACCATCAGGCTCCATGTAATTTAGCAATGCGATTTTCGCAGCCTGGGACAATTGCTCCGTAGATTCGACCTCGTTCTTGTCCTTGCCAGAAAGTTCTTCAGCTATCTCTACAAGGGTTTTACTGGATTTATCAAACTCCGCCTGATCGTTAGCCAAGCGGTACATGGCCATTTTATAGCCTAATTTCCCGAGGAGTAAATCATCAGGAAAATGATCTGTCTCCAAAACCACCTTCCATTTGGAAGCTTCGAGAGCCAACTGGGTGTAAAGCTCAGGGTTTTTAGATTCCTTCGCAAATTTTAAGGCTTCGATACTTTCGCCTTTGCTTCGATATAGATACGCAAGAATCTCATTATTTATTTCATCACTGATCTTTGGGGATTTGTTTTTGGATAATTCCTTGATGATTTTATCCGTCGATGATGAAAGGTGGGCGTAAGCCGCATAATTCGAGAATACACCTTCAGCTCTGTTTTCAAGCATTATTTGAAGAATCTGCTCCAAGAACTTAAAATCATTTTTCTCAACCAGATAAGGAATCACTTTACTTACAGCCTTGGAAGCATAAGAAAGAACCGAATTTCTAACATCTTCCTGCTCTTCAGCGTTGATGATTTTAATTACAGATTTAACACCCGGTCCGCCCATCTCAATTAATTTTGCCACTGACTTTTCTTTATCTTGTAAATTCCCAGACTGATACGCTTGAATCAGGTCAATAATTGCAATGGGCGAGTCGTGATATATACCCCACTTGAATTTTTCCAGCAGTTCCAATGATCGCTTACGGATCTCCGCATCATCACCTTTCAATGCGATTTTAAGTTGGTCCTCGGCATCGCTACCCGCCTTCCACAAACTTTTATGAGCGTTTTCGCGGGTAGTAAAATCCGAATCACCCAACTCATCGATCCATTTTTTTATCTGGGCTTGTTTTGAATCCTGAAACGCATGCACTGACCCCAGCAGAAAGCAAAAAATAAAAATCTGGAAAAGTCGTAATTTGTAAGACATCTGCAATCCCCGCCCTGCCCTTATTGGGCAATAAATAAAAACATTCGATACTTAATCCTATTCTTTGTTTGCCCGAAGCGACAAGAGTAAACAAGGTAATCCTTTGCAAAATACACAAAACTATGAAATAAACAGCTACCAGATAAATTCGTATAATTGGCAATAATCAAGGAGATGCATTCCAATTATGAACAAATATTTATTTTTCCCGCTAGTGGCGGGCCTGATAATCCTTTTCGTATTGCCTGGAAATTCCATTACAAAAGAACCCATCAAAGCAAGATTAGAGGTAGGTTTTTCAAAAAGTGATGCAACGCCCAAAATTGGGAGTAAGCCTGTTTATATTGCTGGTTTTGGACACAATCGAAAAGCAGAGGGAATTAGCGATCCAATTTTTATTAGAGCGATGGTGCTTCAAGCAGAGGGGAAAAAATACGCATTTGTAATTGCCGATTTGATTGGATTATTTAAAGATCAAGTTGATGAAATCCGTAGCGAATTAAAAGATTTCGAGAATGTGATGTTTTCCTGCACCCATTCCCATGAAGGCCCCGACACTTTGGGCCTTTGGGGTCCATCACCCCTTCAATCTGGAACAGACCCAGAATATATGCTTTTTTTACAAAAAACAGCGGTAAGCACGATTCGAGAAGCAGCTAAAAATCTTATCCCCTGCGATGCTGAAATTGCTGCTGTTTCAATCCCTGAACTTCTCCATGACGGAAGGCCACCAATAGTAAAAATGGATGAGTTATTAACTTTGAAATTTAACAGGGTAAACACAAAAACAGCATTGGGGGTTGTCCTTTTCTGGCATTGCCATCCCGAAACATTAGGAAGTGGTAATAAAAAAATAAGCTCGGATTTTGTTGGATATACAGTTAAAGAAATAATGAAACAGACCCAGGCGGAAGCTATGGTTTTTACCGGTGCAGTAGGGGGATTGATGACGTCCTTAAAAGTGCCGATTAAAAACGAACAAGACCAGAACTTGAATGACGGAACCTATGAAAAAACAGAGCGGTATGGAAAATTATTAGCAAATGCCAGTCTCAATTCATTAAAGAATGGGAAAGCAATCAGTCTGACCCCGATAGTTGTTCGCAAAAAAGAAATCATGCTACCCGTTGATAATCCGATATACCGATTGGCTAAACAACTAGGGGTTTTTAAAAGAGAAATATTTGATTGGGATTTACAACTCAATAGGCACGAAGGCTTGATCAAACGTGAAGAAAAACATCCTGCTGCAAAATCCGAGGTAAGCATCATAACCCTGGGAGAACTTGGGATAGGGTGCATCCCAGGGGAAATATATCCCGAATTACTTTTAGGAAAAGTTGCAGAAAAACTTGAAAAAGAAGCAGATTACCAAGATGCTGCGACCGAAGCCGATTGGTTTCAAAAATGGAAAATGCCCTACAAAACTGTAATCGGACTTGCTAATGATGAAATTGGGTACATTCTGCCAAAAAAACAATGGGATGAAAAACCGCCTTTCGCCTACGGAAGTAAATCTGCCCCTTACGGGGAAATAAACAGCCTAGGGCCAGATACAGCCTTTTTTATAGCCAACGCCTTCAACGAATTACTTTCGAAATAACCCCAACACCGAATATTTGAAATTAGATATTCAAAGTTTAAATAATAAAACCCAAACCATAAGGCTTGGGTTTTATTTTGGACATTCATTTCAGGTCAAAACCAGCAAGGATCAAATCCACCCTTAATTGGATATTCTGGATGTTGGATTTGCAGGAGTTGGTTGGGCTTGTGGCACCAATTTTGGAGTAGGGTTAGTAGGCGTTGGGCTCAAGGGCAAAGTATTTTGCGGGCTTACTGGTGGGGGAGCAGTTTGTGTGGATACCCCAGGAGGAGATACTGGAATAGAAGGTTGGCCAATTACATAGGCGCCACTTTCTTCAATAATGGGTGCCCCTTGCTGAACAATAACCTCGCCACTGTTCAAAGTTTCTGGAAAAGCATTTTCGGTCTTTTTGGCCTGACCGCCTCTTAAAAACCCGCCATTACCATCACCCCAGGTACACCCCCCCAAACCAAGGATGGAGGCAATTAAAACCGTTAAACCCATAATTTTCGTCTTCATAATTATGCCCTGCTTAAAAAATTTGCTAAAAACATTAAAGTTCTTATGAAACCCACTCACAACAATAGGATAATGCAACAGAAAAGGTGTGTCGGCAAATCGCAGATAAAAATAAAAGGAAAACGCGATAATCCTTTAAAGGATCATCGCGCTTTCTCGTTAAAGATAGACTAAACGCTAAAGTTTACTTAGCTGGCTTTTTTCTTGGAAGGCTCCGTGCTTACGGTGGAAAGCAAGCCCTTGATGTACTTCATGGCTTCATCAAGTTGACGGTCTTTGAAGTCTTTGGATACAGGAGTTGAAGTGGGCTTATCTTTTCTTTGGATCACCTCGATATCACGCTGGTGATCCATGAGATCATCACGCTCTTTGCGTGAAAGCTTGATTTCAAGATCAGGTTTAACGCCCCACTCGTCTTCATCCTTGCCACCTGTACTGGATTTGTTAAGGTTCTTGCCGCTCGGGCGCCAGAAAGAAGCGATAGTAAGCTTTAATTCGCCGTCGCCAAAAGCTTGAATATTTTGAACGCTTCCTTTTCCATAACTTCGTTCGCCAATGATAATCGCACGATGGTGGTCCTGAACGGCAGCGGAAACAATTTCGCTACCACTTGCACTGCCACCGTTAACAAGGCAGGCCATGGGAAAATCAAGCAAACTACCATCAAGAACCCCAGTATGTTTTTGCTCACGCCCCTGACGAGGCCTGATGCTAACGATCAAGCCATCTCCGATGAATAAATCAGAAATATCCACTGCGCTATCAAGTAGGCCACCGGGATTAAATCTAAGGTCAAGAATAAAACCTTTGACGCCGCTGGAAACAAGCTCGCGCATGACCTTAAGAAGGTCCCGGGCCGTATTTCTAGAGAAACTAGTAACCCGCGCATAGCCAATTTTAGAAGTAGGATCGATCATAAAATCCCAATCATCATTATCTTTACGCTTGAAACCCAAAACGGTTTCAACTTCGACCCGACCACGACTGATCTCAAACTCGATAGGTTTTTCGACCCCCTCGCGCTGAACAACGATCTTCACCTTGGTATTCGGTTTACCAAGTATCTTTTTAACCGCATCTGAAAGCTGCATTCCCTTTGTCGAAATAACTTCGGGTTTGGGAAGGGCTTTGCCATCGCTGTCAACTTCACGAATCACGGTGGAGATAATATCCCCAGCCATTACCCCAGCCTTGTAAGCTGGACTATTTTTAATGGGAGTAACAACCAACAACATTTCAGAAACCGCATCTTTACGAATTTGCACGCCGATGCCGGTAAAGTTCCCTTGAACATCCCTGTCAAAATTAGCCTTGGTTTCGCCATCAATATAGGTAGTGTAGGGATCTAAATTATTAAGCATGCGCTGAAGAGTGATATCAACGTCCTTGCCGTTATCAAGATCTTCTCTTTTGCCAAGATTTATACGAGCATCAGAGAGAACTTTAAGAATATCAGGCTCACGCAAATCCTTGGGATTCTTAATTTTTGCCAAAAGAGCATCAGGTATTTTCTCTTCAATTCGACGATACAAGCCCTTGATTGCCCAAGCAGTCATTTCCCCCGGGTTAACCTCTTTGACATAGCCTTTCCGAATAACTTCAATTGCCTGCTGCACCTTCTTGGCAAAAGCATCAGCTTTATCTTTGCCTAATTTAGTCTGTTCAAGAATTTCATTTCTTTTCTTTTCAAAAACCGCAGGATCAATCTTGCCATCAACCAATGATTGATATTCTTTCCTCAGGCTTCTTTGAGCCTCCAGCCTTGGCATTTTAAGAAGTAACATCTTACCTTCGAAATCAAGATCTTCGGGCACTTTTTTAGAAGCAATCAGCTTTTCAAATTTGTCCAACCGTTCATTTGCCTTGGCGAATTCTTTTGGATTATGAGTCAAAATATAATGGTTTGTACGACCACCCAACACCCAATGTAGCTGGTTTTTCTCTTCTTTGGTTTTACCGTACTGCTTGTTCAAATCCGTCATTTTCTTATCAAGAAATTCCGCCAACTCATCAACGGTAACAACACCATCCGCCTCATATCCTTCCTTATCCGCATCACCCTTCAACCCCTCGATTACGGCCTTGGCAAAAACGCCGTTATCATCAGCCTCGATCGATGGGTATAAACCATTATTAGCTAGAAAAACAACTCTGCCAGGAAGTGGCAGGTGATCTTCAGAGGAATCCTCGCCCAAGAATTCTTGGTAAGGATTGGCCCCCAAGGATGCTTCAGCAACTGCTTTGCCTTGAGCAGCTTGGAATCCCTTGAAGTTAATGTCGATAAAGGAACAAAATTTGCCTGATTTGAGGGTTTTAAGAGTATCAGCTAGATCACTACTTGCGATCGCATTTTTGTCGCGACCTAGAAATGTGGAGTCACTTGTAAAATAACATCGACGATCACCGCTATCCCCCAAGGGACCACCCTGACCAAAAAAGCCAAAAATAACCAAATCATCAGGGGTTGCTTTAGATGCAACCCATTTCAAAGCTTCGATAACATTATCACGGGTTGCTTCGGAAGTAAAATCGGATAGATCTTTCGCCTTCCCTGGTTCACCCAGCAGTAATTTCCCATTATCCTTGGTTAATCCCAGAATATTTTTATCCGAAAGTAATTTAAAAAGAGCGATTGCATCAGCTTCGGCTTTTGGTTTTTCTTTTATTTGCGCATCTTTGTATTTACTAACACCAACGATAACAGTGTAAACATTTTGTTTTCCATCTGCAGCGGAAATAAAAGCTGTTGGGAGTGTAAAAAATAAAGCAACCAGCATGAGTTTAAAGAGCAACCTTGACATAATCCAAATTCCTTTCGAGTTCCGTGCAAGTTGTTTCATAGTTCAGGAATTCACACAACCTTACATACCATTTTGGCGGGTTTACTCACAATAAGTCAACCCTTCTATTGAAACAATAACAAATTTGTTAATTGAAAGATTTTGCAAGCTTTTGCAAAACTTCAACACCCCGTTCCAAAGTTTGCTGTTTAGCAGCAAAACTTACTCTAAAATTGGTGTCGACCGAACTAAATGTTTTACCCGGTATTATTAATAAGTCGTTTTGAATGGCTTTTTCAACAAAAACAGAACTATTCCCACCAGGGGCTTTGGGAAAGAGATAAAAAGCCCCCCCCGCATTGGGAATTTCATAATAATCCTTGATCCCATTTAAAAGGAAATCACGTTTAAGTTTGTACTCCTGCATGAAACCAGACATATCCTGGTTAAGAGCGGTAATGCCCGCATACTGCACCATACTCGGGGCACAAACAAAAGTGAATTGCTGCAACTTGATCATTTCTTGGATCAATTTAACAGGGCCATGGGCATAACCCATCCGCCAACCCGTCATCCCATAAGACTTGCTAAACCCGTCCAAAACAAGCACATTGCGATTAAATTCGGCGGGCGTCTGCAATAATCCATCGTAATGAAAAGCACTATAGATCTCATCGGATATCAATAAGACACCATGCCTGCTGGCAAGATCAGCAAGTTCTTTTACGGTTTCCCGTGAATACGTTTTCCCTGTCGGATTTGCAGGGTTGTTAAATAAGATCACCTTGGTTTTTTTAGTGATGGCCTTTTCAACCTTGGCTATGTCAATTTCAAAATCGGGGTAGGTATCAATAAAAACAGATTTGCCGCCCGCAAGTGAAACAAGATGGGGGTACATTACAAAATACGGATCAAAAATAATAACTTCATCGCCCGGATCAACAACGCAGCAAAGTGCGAGAACCAATGCACCACTAGTTCCACTGGTGACAATCAAATCCCGGTTAGCACCCGGAAATTTCGCTTGAACCGCAAGCAGTAATTGCTGCCTAAGTTCAGGTATACCCTGGGTAAGCGTATAAGAATTCCTGCCAGCATCGATGGCATCTTTGGCCGCCTTTTTAACAGGTTCAGGTACATCAAAATCCGGCTGGCCGATGCTTAAATTTATCGGATCTTTGATCGACTTGGCCAGTTCAAATACCTTTCTAATACCTGATGACTCAATGTGGGACATCCGTTCTGAAATCCAATCATCCACCACTTTGTCTTGATTCGTCATTGCCATGCCTTTCATAAGCAAAAGTCATTTTGAATACTTGGAAACCAACTGCTGTTCAGATAGCTGAATGGCCCATTTGGCCTGTAATTTTTGCAGCGCATCTTTAACTGGAACCGCCTTGAGCAGGCTCCCTGATTCTTCAACCAAGCCAAGGGATTTAAGCTTTTTAATACCATCTACAACATCGTAATCTATTTTTTTCACGAAGTGCTGGACAAAGAATAGCTCAACAAAATCATCCAACTGCTGACTGCTCCAACCTTTTTCCGGGGCATACTTGAGCAAACAATAATACCCTAGCATTGCTTCCCTGCTTTGTTGCTCTTCAGCTTCGTCTATCAACCTTGAAACCACGCCTGCATTGCTATCAAGCAATTGAAAATACAGGTTTTTTGTCATTCGCAGATCATAGTTTTGCCTTTTAGTCACATAGTTATAGTAACTACGATAGCCATAACCACCAAAAGCCAGGGCCAAAGGCCAGATGGTAATGCCTACCAGTGCAACAATTCCAACTTTCAATAAACCAATGATGATGTTGTAAAGAACCAAGCCAAGACCTGTAACGAGGGGGTAACCAATCATACTCTGGTCAAGACGATTTAGTCGGGCCTTTGCGCCGGGAAGAACCATGGGGATTTCGTTTTTAGGGAGATCTTTGAATAATTTAAGAAAAACATGATCAGTCACAGTCGAGGTGTCACCTGGGTGTTTTTTTTTCATTTTCACAAAAATAGCAAAGCGCGAAAAACCCGGTGTAGGCACTTTCTCTTGCTTCCAAGGTATCCACCACTTTGCGGATCGTCTTAAAAGGAAAGTTTCGCCCCGATAGTACATCAATAACCGGTCGAATTCTTCCTGCCTAATTTCAACATTAAGCCCCCAATACCTTGAAGATTCCTGCCCCCACTTGTGCACATTTTCCCAGGTCACTCTTTTAAAATTAGCATGCTCAAGTAGTTTGACAAATTTTGCTTCCAAAGTATCAAGTGAAGGAAAGGATTCTGGAACAGAAAGTTCTGAAGGGTTGGATTTTGTTAGCAATGGCAAATAATTTGAATCTGGGTCGAAAAAATAATACTCCGACTTCATCGCCTCAAGAGGCTCCGCAAACTCCATGAATAATAGCGAGGATAAAGTCTCAAGCAGAAGCACTAGACTCTTTTTTTCCGGATTATCAAAGCCACAATCATCAAGGATAAGCTTAACCAGATCACCTTTCCTGACAAGTATCGAATGTTCAAGATGGCGATGATTGGCCATTAATCAAAACTCCCCCACTTGTCCGAAAACAAATGAAATGCCTACCATTCCAAGCCTGCAAGCCCATCATTGGGGTTTTTAAGCAACTCTTCCACCAGCTTATCCAATGCCCCCTGAACTTCGCTCATTCTTTCGGGCCTGGCTGTAGATTGGAATGAAAGACACCTGTTCACAAGATCGGCAAGGGTTTTATTGATCGGAGGCATAAGAACTTCGACAGGTTTAAACTGCTTTTGCCAGGATTTTAACTCAATGGGTTTATTTTCTTCATTCAAAGACGGTGGGGGTAATTTACCAGTAATCATTTTGTACATGGCGGCGCCCAGAGAATAAATATCAGTCCGCTCGTTGACCATTTTATGTTTGGCTTGCTCTGGTGCCATATATTCAGGGGTTCCCTGGATGCGGTCTTTAGGTTCATCACGAATCCATGAAAGGCCGAAATCGATGACCTTAACCGTGCCATCTTTACTTAGCATGATGTTATTTGGCTTGATATCTGCATGAAAGACGCCTTTTTTATGCATGTGAACAAGTGCTGAAGCAACCTGCTCAAAAACCTGCATGATGCGCAGTGGAGAAAGCCTGGGGGCTTCATCAATGGTTTTGCCATCTACAAATTCGATAAGCATGTGCATTTTTTTAAGGCGGAACATCCAATCTTTCACGGGTTCCAACGCATGAATTTTAATAAGGTTTGGGTGATCAAACAATTGCGCAACCCTGTATTCATGCTCTGCCTGATCCTTGAATTTCATGTCTTCTGGAGACTCAAGGGGCACTACCTTAAGAGCGAAATTTTCCGCAGATTTATTCATGCGGATTTGTAGGATCGCACTCTGTGCGCCATTCCCCAACGGGCCAACAATCGAAAACTTATCTATCTTCATCGTTCATCCCCTTCAGACACAAATTATTTCTTACATATTACTGGCTTTAAGACTCTACTCAACATCTGAACTTCTTTTTATTGCGAAATACCTATATCCTTAAATTAGAAACTGATGATAGTAATTAGCCGAGTAACGATAAAAAAAAGCTTGCAACACAGACAAAAGGCGCAGGCAATGAAACTTATTAATGACGAACCTTCACAAGAAACTATCATTAAAATCGGAAGGGTTATTTTTGATCGAATGCAAAAAAATCAAGCTATTCCCTTCGGAATGGATTGGTTCGAAGATCGGTTGATGGAATTTTCAGTTTACAACGACAATGTAAAAATCAACCTGTTCAGATTTATCGATGCTTTTCCATCTCTTAGCACCCCCAAAGAAATCACAGATCACCTCAAAGCTTATCTGGGGCAACCTGGTGCAGACATACCCTGGTGGATAACATTTCTCACCAAATTTCTTCCTTCAAAAGGCATAGCAGGGCAACTATTCGGATTCGCTGCGAAATTCGCTGCGGGAAGAATGGCGAAAAAATTTATTGCTGGTAGCAATTTTGAACAAATTGAAAAATCCCTTTTACTCATGCAAAAATCTGGACTGGGTTATACTGTTGATATTCTTGGGGAATCTACCATCACCAACCAAGAAGCAGATGATATGCTTCAAGAATACAAAATCCTCGCCTTAAACCTTGCTGAACGATTTAAAGTTAAAAACAAGTTGACTGAACCCGATTACTGTTATGGCTCAATACTTCCTAGAGAAAACATCTCAATAAAAGTTTCCGCTCTTGATTCGCAATTGGATTCAATTTGCGTTGAAAAAAGTTTTCAAAGGCTAAGGCCAAAGATAGTTTCAATCCTCAGGCTTGCAATAAAAAATAATCTGTTCATTTATTTTGACATGGAACAAACCAGCCTCAAAGAAATAATCCTGCACACCTTCAAATCGATCCTTTCAGAACCTGAATTTAAAAATTGGCCCAATGTTGGAATAGCCATCCAGGCATACCTGAGGCAAAGTCATTCAGACCTGCTTGCATTGCGCGAATGGACTATTAAAAGGGGAACTCCTATTTGGATCAGGCTGGTCAAAGGTGCATATTGGGATTATGAAACCGTAACCGCGAATTTAAACGGGTGGGAGCAACCTGTTTGGCAAACCAAGGCACAAACAGATTTAAACTACGAATTTTTAACCAGCTTCCTTCTTTGCAATAGCAATCACTTACGCCCTGCCTTTGGCTCCCACAATGCCCGCAGCGTTGCCTATGCAATTGCCAAGGCCCAAATTCTTAACATCCCAGATTCCAACCTTGAATTCCAAGTTCTTTATGGCATGGGTGACTCCATGGGCAAAGCATTAGCAGGGCTTGGTTATCGCGTAAGAGTTTACACCCCCTTTGGCGAATTAATTCCGGGCATGGCTTATTTTGTCCGCAGGCTTCTCGAAAATACGGCCAACGATTCTTTCCTTAAAGCCAGCATGTTGAACAGCCAAGATGAGGATTTTTTACTTATGAAACCCGATACAACCCAGCCCACTGCCAATCCAATGGAAATAACATCCAAAAACTCAAAGCACACTTTTCATAATGAACCACTTTCAGATTTTACAATTGCCAAGAATCGTTTAGAGATGGCCCAACTAATAAAAGTAGTTTCCTCCCTGCCATCTAAAACTTATCTCCCGATTATCAACGGGAAAGAAACCGAAACCAAAACATTTGTTGACAGCATTAATCCCTCTCACAAACGCCATTCTGTAGGGAAAATCGGTTGCGCATCAATAGCGGATGTTGATATTGCAATCAATTCCGCATCTAAGGCGTTTGATTCTTGGAAAGAAGAAAAAGCATCTGTTCGCGCCGATCTATTGCGAAAAGTTGCCCAAAAGCTAAGGGATCGAAAATTAGAAATGGCATCATGGCAAGTTATTGAGTGTGGCAAAGGATGGCGCGAGGCAGATGCTGATGTTTGCGAGGCCATTGATTTTTGCGAATACTATGCAAGCCTCGCGGAAATAATGGCAATCCCAAAAATCACCCAGCTTGCTGGAGAAACAAACCAAACGTTTTATCAACCCCGGGGAGTTGCGGTGGTGATTTCCCCCTGGAATTTTCCATTGGCCATTCTTGCTGGGATGTCTGCTGCGGCATTGGCTACAGGGAATACCCTGATCATGAAACCTGCGGAACAATCAAGCGTGGTGGCATATCATTGGATGAAAATCCTTCTGGAATGTGGTTTCCCAGAATCGGTGGTGCATTTCCTGCCTGGAATTGGTGAAGAAATAGGCCCTCATTTGGTTTCCCACCCCCTTACTGCAATAATCGCATTCACTGGTTCAAGAAAAGTTGGATTAGAAATTAATCAACTAGCATCTAAAAATGAAACCGGGGCCAAATTTGTCAAAAAGATCATTGCTGAAATGGGTGGAAAAAACTGCATCATCATAGACAAAGATGCAGATATGGATGAAGCCTTAACCGGAGTGGTCAGCAGTGCGATCGATTTTCAAGGACAAAAATGCTCCGCCTGCAGCAGGGTACTTATTCCCAAGGAGATGCATGATGCTTTTAGCAAAAGGTTATCAGAGGCAGTCGCATCGAAATCAATAGGGCCAGCCGAAGACCCTGCAAATCAAATCGGCCCAGTGATAGATGAAGAATCCCGCGCAAGGATTGAAAAAAGAATCGAGGACTCCAAACAATCCGCAAAGTTGATTTACAGGGCGGATGTTAGCAATCTTTCTGATGAAGGCTTTTTTGTTGGCCCGGCAATTTTCGCAGATGCAGACCCAAAATCCGACCTATGTCAGCAAGAAATTTTTGGCCCTGTCATTGCACTCATACCCTATGACACTCTTCAGCAAGCCATTACTATCGCCAATGATACGCCATACGCACTTACTGCGGGCATTTATTCAAGAAATCCAGAATCAATCAGCCTGATTTCGAGATACATTGAAGCTGGAAATCTTTATATTAATAGAAAGATAACCGGTGCGATGGTTCACAGGCAGCCCTTTGGTGGTTACAAGTTAAGTGGATTAGGCTCCAAGGCAGGTGGCACCGATTATTTATTGCAATTTGTCCTTCCAAGGACTATTACAGAGAATACACTCCGACGAGGTTTTGCTCCTGGAGTGCCCACCCGAGGCTTTGACCTTGATATTTCCTAGACCCCTGGCAATTAGGTAACACCATGATGATTCGAAATTCTTTTGCTTTATCTTTCGTGCTTTTTATCGGCATAAGCATTGCAGCAGCCTACCCACCTGAAGAAGTCAAAGCTCATAATGCTTTGGTTTATTCGGTTGCGTTCAGCCCTGACGGAAAAACTCTTGCAACTGCAGGATTTGACAACAGCGTTAAGCTGTGGGACTTTGTAACCGGTAAAGAAATTCGAACTATTTCAGGTCATACAGGCCCTGTTTACGCAGTCAGCTTCAGCAAAGATGGAAAAACCATCTACTCCTCAAGTCTTGATACAACCATCAAGGCATGGAATGTTGCAGATGGCAAAATGACCCAGGAACTCAAGGGCCATACCGGAATTGTTGATGGTTTTGCAATCAGCCCAGATGGCAAAACTTTGGCATCGGGCAGTTCCGATAAATCAGTCAAGCTTTGGAATCTTGCAGATGGTAAAGAATTAAAAACCCTTGGGTCACATGCCAATTCGGTTTACAGTGTCGCATTTTCCCCTGATGGAAAAACCTTGGCATCAGCAAGTGCAGACATGACCATAAAAATTTGGGATATCGCATCACAAAAAGAAACCAAATCGCTGAAAGGGCCCACCGCTGCAATTACAGGTATCGCGTTTACTGATAACAATTCCCTGGTATCAATCGGACAGGATCGATTCGTAAGGATTTGGAATGCCCAAGCTGGTACTGAAACAAAAAAAATGGGGCCCACCCCGGATGATCTTTACGGATTGGCTCTCTCCAAGGATATTAAAAGCTTGGCTACAAGCGGATATGGTGGAAATGTAGCAATATGGAATCTGGCGGATGGAAAAGCGAGTTTCAATAAGAAGCTTAAATTATTCGGAGCCTATTGCGTGGCTTTTTCACCAGACGAGAAATTTTTGATTACAGGGCATGACTCAAGTTTTCTATTAATCACGCCCATCAAGTAAAAAACAACCACTTTACTTGTTATCATTCGAGGCGGGATTTGAAAAAGGCGAGTTACCCACTTTTTGTGAAACCAACAAAGGATCCGACATTCCAGGATCCTTTGGTGCGCTGGTGGTAACTCCAGTCCCTTTACAACCTAAAATAAATAATGCGATCGTAGCAGCAGCAAACGCAGGCAAAATCATTCTCATGTAGATTTTCATAACAACCTCGCAATCGAACTACCATGCGGTAAAACTTCACAAATAAATCTACAACAAGAATCAGGCTGGAGAGCCGTCCCTTAAGTAAATCATCAAATTTTTGCAATGTTTTTGGCTGTTTAAAAGCAAGTACAATGAATATAACGATTTTGACGGAAAACAATTCCGCTTGAAAACCACTTTGATCAGATGCTTATAAATCTTCGCTTAAATGCGCCAACGCTTCTCTGGCATGGATTGCAACATCGGCATCTGCAGAATCCGCCAACTGGTCTAATTCCGGCCAAAGCAAAGATATCCCTTGGGTGGAAATAGTATGAATGGTCTGATGTATGGTTAATGGATCATCGCTAAGGAGATTTTTGGCAAGCGATTGCAGAGACTTCCGCTCACCCAATCTGGCAAGTGCGGATGTTGCAGCGAAACTGATTTCCAACTTTGCTTCGTTACGCATTCTATGAAGGGTTTTAAGAACCTCAGACCGATTCACTGGTTCCCACCAACCCAAACTAGTCAAAGCTTCTTGAACAACAGAAGAATCCCCACAGTTGGCAAGTTCAAGCAGGCAATTTTCAGCCTCAATTCCTGGATGATGACGAAGGCACTTGGCAAGCGCGATTTTCTCCATTTTCTTGGACTTGGCATTATTGTAAAGCCAACTGAAATTTTTGAAGCGAAACGCAGATCTATAAGTGGTCACAAGAGCATGACCTTTGTTTGTTTTTTCAAATGCAAACAGTTCCCAGACAAAAGATTTGTAGGGGTAGCCTGGGTCTGCGAGCCATTCCCATGCGGAAACAGGAGGGGCGCACTTTAACGAATAAAGCGCCCGCAAAACTTCGAGGTGTTCACCCCACGAAGATTTCTCGAGTTGGTGAACCAGTGATATTTGAGCGTTGGACAAGTATGATTTCACAGACAATTCAAGAGAATCCAAGCGTGAAATCTGCCACCGAAAATCTTCAGGGTTTTGTAATTCCCGCTCTAGAATCTCGTTCATCCCGTGATATCGCCTTAAAAACCTGATTCCATTTTGAAAAAGCACCACAAGCGCGGCACAGTTATACTGGATTCGGTTTTCCCATACGAGCTCGTAAAGGCTACCAATTTTAGCTTCCGCAAAAACCTCGAGCGAAATCCCAGATTGCAACCCATCCATTGCCATGGATAAAACCCCTACCGCAAGATTTCTTTCTTCCGGTATTGGAGATTTAAGCAACTCAGGAAAAGAATCAAAACTTACGATCTCTGCAGCAAACAAAGGTGCAATCGCCAATTCCCTGCGTTGGGAAAGATAAGCAACAATCTGGGGAAGGATCTTATCCCGATTCACCTGCCTAAGGGCGTTGGTAATATCAATTGCGTACCATAAATCTTCGAGCGGGTCTTTGGAGTGGGTTTTCCCAAATGATTTTTGGAGTATTTCAAAAGATTGATTCGTACCCAACTCCAAAAGCGAGCGCACAACAACAACGTAATCCAAACCTGGCCTAAGCATGGCTTCCACCCGCATGACCATGCCATTTTCGAGGTAATTATTAATCTTGTTTTTAGTTTTTTCCATGAGCCAAAGAGGCAGTTCCTGGCCCTGATAAATCTCAAGATGTTGCCTGGAAACAGGAGAAAGGCCCGTGGCTTTCTGATTTTCACCGTCATTACGAAAGTTTAATACCACAAAAAACAACACCGCAACAACCATAAACAAGGATATCATGATTAACATTGGATCCATGATCTCTCCTGCCTAAGGTTTAAGGGTTCCGAGGTAAAAATTAATCCTGCCTTACATCACCATTTCCCATGATAACATATTTGTATGATGTTAGTTCATTTAATCCGCAAGGACCCCGTGCATGGTACTTATCGGTGCTAATGCCGATTTCAGCACCCAAGCCGATTTGGCCACCATCATTAAACCTTGAACTAGCGTTAACAATCACTGCGGCAGAGTCGATTTCCCTTATAAATTGCTGGGAAGCGGCCAAATTTGAAGTAACAATCACATCGGTATGCTTGGAACCGTACTGGTTGATATGCCTGATTGCATCATCGATATCTGCGACAATTTTCACAGAAATGATCAGATCAAGAAATTCCTCTGAAAAATCTTGTTCAGAAGCTTTTTTTAACTCTGTCACTATGGAACAACTTAAAGGGCAGCCACGAACTTCCACCCCTTGAGTTATCAAAGCCTTATGAAGAACCGGTAAAGCAAGATGCGCGATTTTTTTGTCGATCAGAAGGCTTTCAGCAGCATTGCAAACGCCTGGCCGTTGGCATTTCGAATTCACAAGAATTTTTGCCGCCATCTCCAAATCGGCACTCGCTTCAACATAAACATGGCAGTTACCATCAAAGTGTTTCATAACGGGCATGGTTGCTTCAAGGGAAACCCGTTTTATAAGCTCTTTTCCACCCCGGGGAATAACAAGATCGATTAGTTCTGATTTTAGCAGCAACTCACCTACAACTTCACGATCTGGAACCTGAACAAGCTGAACGGCATCAACTGGAAGGCCAGAGTTTAAAAGTTCTGCTTGAAGAATTTCAACAAGAATCTTATTGGTATTTAATGCCTCTTTGCCCCCGCGCAGGATAATCGCATTCCCACTTTTAAAACTAAGGGCGGCAGCATCGGTGGTAACATTAGGCCTAGACTCATAAATAAAAAACAACACCCCCAAAGGAACGCCGACTTTAAGCACCTGCAAACCATTAGGGCGCATTCCCCCCTCTAGAATCCTGCCTATGGGATCTTTAAGATTGGCGATTTCGACCATAGAACCGGCCATATTTGCCAAACGTTTTTGCGTGATAGTGAGTCGGTCGATTTGGGCGGGACTAAGGGAAAAAGCCTTGGAATTGGAAAGATCAAGCCTGTTAGCATCCATGATGCTGTTGGAAGCATTAAGCAATCGGGCAGATGCCGCCAAAAGCCAATCATTTTTGCGCTGGGTACTTAAAGTGGCAAGTTGAGCAACAACATTTCTAGCTTTGAGGGCTATATCCTGGGCGTAACTTTTAATTTCCATCAAACAATTCCATTTAAAGTTTCCATTATGGGGCAACCCCCAAGGGGCCGGTTGTTTTCTTCGCAGCCTCCAATGGTATTAATTCTATGGTTCTTTCGCGTGCAAACTCTTCCAGCAATAAAAATTCTCGAGGAAGTTGCAATTTAACCGACTCCACATTCAGTCCGGGAGTCCCCGGCCTGGCTGTAAGATCGATATAAGCAAGAATCTTGGGGAGATCGCTTAAAACCGGTCCTTGTATTTTAATATCTAATTTCGCAGACCTTTCATCAGTAAATCTTGGCTTGAATGTAAAATTAGAGGGGCAAAGAAAACGAATCGACACATCAGAAAGCTCGTAGATCTTTTTCGGTTCAGGAATGGATCTTATCAAAACTTTTGCAGGCAGAACCCGGACTGGTTTCCCTTCCAACTCTTCCACAACCGCAACCCTAACCGACTGTAAGACATTGTTTTGAAAAGCCATTGGGCTGAAAGGAATTGAAGTAAAATGCGTGGGCATGCTTTTTGTGCGTTCCAATATTTCAATGGGACCCTTGACCAACACAGATGAGGGCTCGATTAAAATCTGGCTTAAGGCTGAACCTTCCATCCCGCTCTCTAAACGGACTGGAATCAACTTCTCTCCCAACCGGTAAACAGTAACAGGGATTTTGTTTTTACCATCCACCAACCTGGCTCTCACACCCTGGGGAACAGGAATATCACTTTCAGATATCACAACATTATCGCCAAACTTATGTTCACCCAACCGCTCTTCAGTGACACTGTATTCAATTTTGGAAATACATTCATCGTGTTCAAGCGACCTTCTTAATTCCCTAATTTTTAATGGCGAGCCTGAAAAAGAAACATGTACTTTCATATTGGATACAACATCAAGCGCGAAAGAATCCTGCTGCAATGAGTTCAAGGTAACAACAACGGGAATGGTAACATTTTCGATAATTTCCTGATCACGATTGCTACCGTAAAGCCATGCCATCAGTGCCAGTGCAAACGCCACCGCAAGGGAGCTAAATCGATCGACCCATTTAAACTTCAGCCAATTAGAGAGAAATTTATAGTCCACTTTAATGTACCTCAAGACTAATCAAGCAACCCGGTCTGCTTCATTGTTTTTAGATGCTTTTTCCTTGGTTGCACGAACATGGGAAGAATTAGATTCAAGAAGCTCGGCCAGCCTTCGAGAAAGATTTTCTCTTGGGACGACTTCCAATTGCCCCGCTATAGCCAGTGTGATTCTTCCTGTTTCTTCACTTACAACCAGCAAAATGGCATCTGTTTCTTCACTGGTACCCAATGCCGCCCTATGTCGCATTCCATGCAAATTCTTAGAACTCACCTCGATCGGAGACAAAGGCAACTGGCATCCAGCAGCTACGATCCTGCCATGACTTACAATCATTGCACCATCATGAAGCGGGCTTTGTTTTTGAAAAATCGCCCGGATCAAAAGGGGAGAAACCTCAGCATCAACACGAGTGCCTGTTTCAACATAAACGGTGAGCGGTATCTCTCTTTCGATTGCAATCAATGCGCCTACAAATTGGCCCGCAAGAACTTCTGCAGCATCGGAAAGTTTATCAACAATAGGGCGCTTGCTGGAAGATGTGATGGCATATAAAACCCCATATTTACCCAACCACATCAACCCCCTTCTCAATTCAGGTTGAAAAATAACAAGCAAGGCAAGGAGCATGGTCGCCAGGAGATAATCAAGAATTCTACCTACAACAGTCAGGTTGAAGATACTGACAAGAATTTGGGCAGAAAGAAAGATGCCAACCACAACCAAGCCAAAAGCGCGCACCACCCCCATGCCTCGACTTCGCCCCAGAAACTGGAGCAAAAAGAAAATGGCAACTGCAAGGATTGCGATTTGAACAATGGCCCTTGCATCCAGCATTTCCCAAGTGTGAAGGATTCTTTCATACAAAGTAAAGGTTCTCCGAGGCTTAACGATTAAAGTAAGGGATTTTGCTTCTTGGTAAAAGATTGCAAGGCTTTGATGGTTGTAACAACGTCTCTAGCTTGAATAACGTCATGAACTCTGAAAATTTGTGCTGAATCATACAATAAGGAATAAGACAATACCGCAAGTGTGCCCGCAAGCCTTTCTTCCATTTTTCTTCCCAACAAAGTCTGCAGGAATTTCTTCCGGGAAACTCCAAGACAAACAGGCAATCCTATTTTTTTTAATGAAGTAAAACCAGTAATTAGTTCAAGATTATGATCATAGGTTTTCCCAAAGCCTATACCAGGATCAAGGCAAACCGACAAAGGATCAACCCCTGCATTAACCATTACCTGATACCGCCCGCTCAAGAAGCTTGAAACTTCGGAAACAACATTATCATAACAGGGATTTTGCTGCATGTTTGCAGGAGTTCCCTTAATGTGCATTATAACCCAGCCACAAGTTTTTCTCGCAGCCAACTCTAACATTGCAGGGTCAAAAGTAAGGGCACTAATATCATTGATGATATGGGCGCCAAGATTTATTGAAGCTTCTGCCACCTGACTTTTGGTCGTATCAATCGAAATTAATGCATTAAGCCTGCCTGCCAACTTTTCAACCACGGGCAGAACTCTTGCTTTTTCATCTTCCAGAGAAACAGGTACGGCCCCCGGTCTAGTGGATTCTCCACCTATGTCGATTATATCTGCGCCTTGATCTTCCATCCTTAAAGCGTGATCAACGGCAGAGGCAATGGAAAAATGCGACCCACCATCAGAAAAGCTATCTGGAGTGACATTTAAAATACCCATTACTAATGGGTGGTCTGCAAGATCTAATAATTTGTCTTTAACTTTCCAAAACATTCGAAGACTCCATCACCAAGGAATCTCCATCATAGCGACAATTTGAGTAGCGAGAACATCAACATTCGTTTTTCTTGCCGAGGTAATAGACTGGCCCAGTTCCGGAATAAAGCTTGTCAAGGAAGTCACTAATACAGGAGTCGTATCAGGCTGAACATGGGGATCGCCACCAAGTGCAACCGGAGTACCCTTGTTTACATCCGCCTTTGGTCGGGAAAGAATTTCCCCCGTACGCAGGTCTTTCCAAACAATTTGGACCGCAAGATTGGTTTCAGCTTCTCGAATTTCATTAAGCTGATTGCGGTTGATGATGTTCTTCGAAAAATTGACAATGCTTCCCGTCAATTCCGTATCTGCAGGGACATTACCATTAACCACCTTGTAAGGAGTTTTGGATTCGATTTCCCGTATGACTGCAAGCGTAAGCTCATTTTCAAGGCTCTGCCCAGCACCACCGCCAGGTGTGAACGTGCTATTCTTGAACAAAGGAACTCGAACGGTGCGGATATTGGAATCAAAATTAGTCTTGGTGGTGTACCTGAAGATTTTCAAATGCCCATCCTGCATGCAAGCAGGGCAAACAAATCCAATCAAACTGGCAAATAACACCATAAGCACAGATTTTGATTCACAAACTGAATTTGGCTTATTCATTGGTACCACCATTAATTCAGAGGTTTAGGCATGGGAGCCGACTTGGGGTCCGCACCAGGCTTTGCATCAGGATGAGGTGGAAGCCCTTGCTGAGTTTGCACAGGCGCTGGGCCCTCCTCGACAGATTTATCAATTGGCTTTGGTGCAGGAGCAATTTCAGGAACCAATGATGGCTGAACTATTGGCTGATCTGGCCCACCAGGAAGATAGCCATGCTCTTTCTCCGCCTTGGTTTTCAACTCCGCCATCCGTTTATCTGATTCTTCAGCAAACTTGGTGTTCGGGTATCTACGACGAACCAACTCATAATAAAAATATGCAGAACCAGGATGCCCCGTGCGCTTGTAAAACTCCGCCATCTTAAAATCTTTTTCAGCTTGCTGGAAAGTGATACCAACTAACTGCCTCGACAGAAAATCTTTTTTCTTCTCTGCCAGCACTGGGAAGTTCTGCAACGCTGAATGTACCATTTGCCGGGCTTCAGCAACTTTACGGCCATCGTAATCTGAACCACCGGTGCTCATATGTTTCGAAATAATCGCAAGTTCAACAGCTTGGGGTGCAAGCTCGCTATTTGAATGCCTTTCAACAAGTTGTGTAAAATAATGATCAGCTTCGCGATAATCCTCGTTAAAGAATTTGACGCTACCTGCAAGGAAAAGTGCCTTATCAGCAAGGGGGCCACTAATATCGTTCCATCGAACCTGCTCTAATTTTTCGATTGCACGACCTTCCCGATCGATCAAAGGCTTGGTCTTGTCAAAGCTTACGAACCTTGGAGTGACAAACCAACGCTTTCCATCGCGATATTCTTTTGTTTCACGCATTTGTTCGCGGGTATCATCGAGCCAATAATTTGCAATATCATACATATGCTGGACAGCCTGCTCCCTGAATGCAGTTCGTTCAAAGTTTTTCAACAACTTAACATAGGTATCAGCAGCCTTGGGATAATAGCCCTGAAGTCGCAAACATTCGGCTTCATAGTAAGTACCTTCTTCAGCAGTGAGCGGATTTTTTTTATCATCTGCAAGCCTGTGAAATATTTTTTCAGCCTTGCTGTATTCCTTGTTTCTGAAAAGTTCCTTGGCCCCTGCAAGCTTACCCTCAGGGCTGGCTGGATCAACGGGTTTATCTAAAACCCCGCCATCGGCACCAAGTACAAAACTTTCTTTCGGGGGTGGGGGTGCGCCGGGTAATCCTATCAATGGAATCCCATCCGTCACGCAACCGGTGGAGGCAAGCAAAAAGAAACCTGGAAAGAGTAATCCAGCCAGCTTGGAAACAATCATGCTCTTAGAAGGTTCAGTTTTCCGAATTAAATTTAAATACATCCTGCCTCCAGATAGGTTAGCAGCTTCGGCCGTCTGCCCATTAAATAAGTGATGTAGCGGCCGAAAATCTTCCTGAGTTCTTTTCTGATATGCAAGGGAATGATTTTCAGATTTTCCATCGAAACACCTTCCAAAGAAATAAGAACCTGCAAGCTTTCGCTTGAGATTTTGAAAGAAGTCCTGTCTGCAAGAGAACAAGTTCGACATTTCACGCCGCCTCCAGCAGGACTAAAAACATATTGGACTTCATTAATCGCTCCAGAACAGCCCGTACACATTTTTAGCTCGGGACGGAAGCCCAATTCTAAAAGCAAAATAAATTCGAAGCGAAAAAGTACCGCAGCTATTCTCCCTTGCCTCTCATCCTGTTCTGCATAAACTTTGCCGTCCCCCAACTCGCTCCAAGTAGTCAAGGCAAGCAGGGCCTGGTCAAAAATCACCGGGTTGGGATCATAATCCTCAGTCCAGTCAGATAACAATTCAGCAAGATAATAAGAAGCGTGCAAGGCATTCAAATCTTTTCTTAATCCTGAAAACCCATGCAAAACTTGCGCCTCGGTTAGGAGATCTAATGAACCAGAAGTTTTGCGAAGGAGAACGATATTGCAATGGGTAAGCAAGTCTAGAGCATTCTCAAAGGAAGACTTAAGCCTTCTGCCTCCTTTTGCCAAAGCCCTTACTTTTCCAAAATTTTTTGTCCACAACGTCGAAATGCGACTGGTTTCACTCCAATCGACTGTTCGTAAAACCAAAGATTCCGTCTTTTCGAGAGACAAAAAGACCTCACCAATTATTGTAATGGGGCAATATCAGGCAGACCCAACCTGGAAAGGTAGAACCTTTCCCGCTTACGCATTTTTTTTCTTGATACCGGATCCATATCATCGAACCCGCACAAATGAAGCAAACCATGAATCAAATAAAGTGTAAGCTCCTGCTCAAGAAGATGCCGGGCGCTTTTTGCATGCCTTCGCGCAACGCCCACCCCTATGAGAATCTCCCCCGTCAACATATTTTTTTCTTCATCCAAGGGAAAAGTAATCACATCTGTAGGTTCATCGTGATCCAAAAATTTCTTGTTGGCAGCGTGCATATCCTTGTCATCCAGCAAAGCAACGCTGATGCTGGCATTTTTAATTCCTTCTTTCGAAAGAACATCTTTACCTACCGCAACAATTTTTTTGTTTGTGAAAACAGATATTTTCACCTGCCTGGCGACAACAATCTCCAGCATGATTTTCCCATTGAATAATGTGATGTATTAGTTCTTTTTAATCATACCAAGGATTTTTCCACCTCGAGCCCCAACGAAAATTCACCCGTTCTTTCGTTAACATGGCCTGTTGCAGAATAAAGAGGAAACTGCCTCATTTCAATTTCTTCCGCCAGCTTTAGATAATCCTCGGCGCCGTTGCAGCTTGGCGCGTATGAAAAAATCGATTTGCCATAACTTGGGCACTCAGCAAGTTTGATATTACGCCTGATCTTGGTTTGAAAAATCTTGGCATTAGCCCAGGGAACATTCTGCCCCTGGCTTTTTTCAAGAAACTCATGCAAATCTGTCACGACCTCCTGGCCCAACTTGGTATTTGCTTCATACATGGTGATAATCACACCCAAAACTTTTACTGATGAATTCAACCTGCGAGCCACCAAACCCGTGGTTTCAAATAATTTGCCCAAGCCATGCAAAGCAAAGTAATGCGGTTGCAGGGGAATCAATATTTCATGAACACAAGCAAGGGCGTTGAGGCTTAAAATCCCCAACGAAGGAGCACAATCAATCACAACATAATCAAAATTTTCATTATCGTTATCAAGGGCATCCCGCAAAAGGAGTTCCCGACCAACAACACCTGCAAGCTCAACCTCTGCTGCTGCGAGATTGATATCAGAGGGAACAAGATAAAGATTTTTATCGATTTGAATACGCGCCTTTTCAATAGGCTTGGATTGAACCAAAACATCGTAAATCGAAGTTACCCCAAGCGTAACCCCCAGATGAGCACTCGCATGAGCTTGGGGATCCAGATCGATAAGACAAACCTTTTTACCCATGCCTGCTAAAGCTGAGGCTAAATTTACAGCAGTGGTGGTTTTTCCCACTCCACCCTTTTGGTTCAATATCGCTATTTTGCGCATTTTTAACTCCACTTTCTAAAAACCAATTCCCATTAAGATGGCGCCTATAACCACTCCTTTCATTTTTGGAAACCCCAAGGATGGCAAATAAGGTTGTCAAAACCATTACAATCGGCACATTTTAACAAACTAGACAAACTGGCATGTTTGTTTAAAGCGTTATAAAGATCAAATATGCCGATAACATTATTGGTATTGGACTATGAACATTTTAACCGGTTACTTATACTCCGCCCGCTTTAGGGTCGGTTTTAAGTTCCTGAGGAGGGAGCCTCGTGGCGGCAGACCAGTCCACAGATCTGGTCGTAGAAACCTACAAGTTGACCAAGATCTATCAAAATAAACAGATAGCACTCAACGATGTGTGTCTTCGTATCGAACGAGGCACCGTACTTGGTTTGCTTGGTTCCAACGGCGCAGGTAAAACCACCTTGCTCAGGCTAATCATTGGCTTGCACAGGCCCACCGCCGGCTGGGTAAATGTTTTTGACAAGAACATGACGCCAAACTCTGCGCAACTTCGCAGAAAAATTGGCTACATCCCAACCAACCCTCAGTTCCCCAAAGGCATGACTCCAATAACTTACCTTGATTACATGGCAAGATTGTTCGGCCTGCCTGAAGATGTTCGTAAACCCAGGCTTGCTTCATTAATTAGGGCAGTTGATTTACTTGGTGCATCAGGCAACCCAATATCCGGTTTTTCAAACGGGATGACCGCAAGGCTTGCGGTAGCTGCAAGTTTGATCAATGAACCAGATCTGCTGATCTGGGATGAGCCAACCCACGGCCTCGACCCAGAAGCCCGTCGAAGTATGCTGGAGTTGATCAAGTCGCTAAGTAAAGAAAAAACATTGATTGTTTCCTCGCATAATCTCAGCGACATAGATGAGGTTTGCGACCATGCTGCAGTATTAAGTCATGGACAACTTATTTTTTACGGCTCGCTACAAGACCTTAAAGGACGGATGCGCAAAAACCATTACGAACTCGATCTTGAGGGAGATCAAAAATCCATCACCAAAGCCGTCCAGACAATCAAAACCCTTAATGAATTCAAGAGTGTCACACTTAAGCAAAAAAAGCTGGAGATATATCTTAATGATGATGTGGTTGCATCCACGGCATTAGCGAATCTTTTTATGACCTTGACTGATAGCAAAATAAATTTACTAAGCATCAAGAGCATTGGCCAGCAGACTGAAGAAGCATTCCTTGACCTTGTGGAACAGGAAGAATCCCGCGGATTTGCAAGAATATACAAGCAGGAAGCTGCCTGATTCCATTTTGAATGGAAGTTCGAAAGAGAACATGACCCATGAGCACAGGAACGGTAAAAACTGAACAATATAGAAAATGGCTGCCCTACTGGGCTGTTTTCCAAACTGACATGCAACAAACTGTCCACACCTGGATTTACAGGCTGTGGTTGCTCGCTTCCATCCTAGTTCTTGCAGGGTTCTTCACATATCGTTTCGGTGTCTATAAAGAAACCGGTATTATTCAGCATGGCTCACTTTTTTTCCTGCAGTCACTGCGCTGGACCATCCTTGGAAGCATGACTCTTGTTGTAGTTCTTACCACTGGGTGTATCTCTTCCGAGAGGGGAACCCTCGCTGATTCTGTTCTAAGTAGAGGCATTAGCAGGTATCAATATTTTTTAGGAAAATGGCACGCCCGGCTTGTAACCGTCATAGGAACCTTCCTACTTTTGGGTTCTATCACCATCCTGGGGTGCATTTTCTTCCTTCACGAAGACCTATCGTTTAAGGGATGCCTTATTGCGCTTGTTGCGATTTGTGCACTCTTATTTACGATTGTCACATGCTGCGTCACGGTAAGTGCGATATTAAACAGCACGGTTTTGGGAATTATCACCGTATGGGTTCTTTTGTACGGCGTTACACTCGGATTAAGCTATTTCCCTAGTGTTCACCTCTCCCCCGAAGTAACCATGCAGGCTTTACCCCACATGGTTAAAGGGGAATATGACATACAAGCATTGGGAAGATTGCTTGTATGGACGTTGGGAATATCGCTGGGCATCTCAAGCTTCGGAATGCTTTGGTTTGCGCGGCGCGATATTTAATCAACTCCAGAGAATCAAACCCGGCTCCAACTGGTTTGCAAGGTCGGGATGCTTGGGCAACACCCTGATTCTATAACCATGCTGACCACTGGAATTACAGGGAATCTCACCAGAAAATATCCAATCGTGATGTTCCTGCTTATCAGGTTTCATCGATGAAAGATGGATTTCTTGTATCTCCCAGTTTGAATCCATGGGGCCATAATAAATCTGCACATCTACATCGGCAGGAGTCAACTGCCCCAGATGAACTTTTGCTTTCACATGAAACTTGCTCCCTACTTTGTGGGGATCATGCTGAGCATTTGAAATCTCATGAACACCAAGATGACGCCATTGTTCATGAAGGCGATGACGCCATTGGGCCAGATTATTAGCCCCGTGAAAATTATTCGAAGACAGCTTGTTATATCGTTCTGAACTAGGCCAATAACAGACTTTGGTATACTCCGCAACCATTCTGGAGGTGCTAAAGACCGGGGCCAAAGTAGTAATGGCATTCTTCATCATCTTGATCCAGCCCCTGGGCAGACCATCCGTGCTGCGATTGTAAAAGAGGGGTACGATTTCCTGTTCAAGCAGATCGTAAATCGCCCTACTTTCAACTTCATCCTGATATTCAAGATCAGAATATTCTTCCCCCGCACCGATAGCCCAACCATTCTGGCCATTAAACCCTTCGCACCACCAACCATCCAAAATACTAAGGTTTAATCCACCATTTACAGCCACCTTCATACCACTGGTGCCAGATGCCTCGAGCGGCCTACGAGGGTTGTTGAGCCAAACATCAACCCCCTGGATCATGTATCGAGCCACGTTCATCTCATAATCTTCAAGAAAAACAACGCGGTGTTTGAATTCAGCACGCTTGGTCATGTGAATAATTTCAGCAATCAATTCTTTTCCGCCATTATCTTGCGGATGGGCTTTGCCTGCAAAAAGAATCTGCACGGGCCGATCTTTGTTGTTAACCAGCGCTGCAAGCCTGTCGAGATGCTTAAAGATAAGTGCGCCACGTTTATAGGTGGCAAACCTTCGAGCAAACCCGATGGTCAAAGCTTCAGGGTCGAGAATCTCATCGGCACGGGATATTTCGGAGGAAGTAGCAGCACGATTTTTCAGCTGCATTTTCAGCCTTCTGCGGGCAAAGGAAACCAACCTCTCCCTGCGTCTTTCGTGGGTTCTCCAAAGTTCAGCATCCGGAATGGAATCGATGCGTTTCCACAAGGATTCATCATTGGGCTTCAATCCCCAACCTGCTCCCAAATATCGATCGTAAAGTTGTACCATATCGGGGGAAACCCAGGTGCTGGTATGAACCCCATTGGTAACCGAGGTTATAGGAACCTCTTTGTCCAACAACCCATGCCAAATATTTTTCCACATGCCCCTGCTAACTTCGCCATGCAACTTGCTTACACCATTGCTGACATTCGAAAGCCGAACAGCAAGAACAGTCATACAGAAAGTTTCATTTGAATCAGAAGGGTTTTCGCGGCCAAGTCCGAGAAAATCATCTTTGCTCATACCAAACGAAGACATTAATCCACTGAAGTAATGTTCAATTTGGGCAGGCGAGAAACGGTCATTGCCTGCAGGAACAGGCGTGTGCGTGGTAAATACGGTACCGGCAGCAACAGCCTCCCTGGCTTTATGAAAATCAATCTTCTTTTCAGCCATGAGGCAGCGAATTCTTTCCAAGCAAGAAAAAGCGCTATGGCCCTCATTCATGTGGAATACCGTGGGGTCAATTCCCAAAGCATGCAAAACCTTGGCCCCCGCCATTCCAAGAACTACTTCCTGACGAATACGATTTTCGGTATCGCCTCCGTATAGCCTTGCGGTAATAGCCCGATCTTCGGGTTGATTTTCAGGGATATTAGTGTCAAGCAAAAGCAAAGGAACCCTGCCGACATTAATTTGCCAAACCTTTACAAGTACATCTCTGCCAGGAAAATGCACTTTAACAACCAGTGAATGACCAGACTTATCGAGTACCTGCACAGCTGGCAAACCAAAGAAATCATTTTCAGGGTAACGCTCTTGCTGCCAGCCATCTGCGTTTAAATATTGCCTGAAATAGCCCTCGCGATACATCAAGCCGACGCCATATAAGGGAATACCGATATCGCTTGCAGCTTTTAAATGATCGCCAGCAAGAACACCAAGTCCGCCTGAATAAACAGGAATACTTTCGTGAATACCAAATTCAGCACTAAAATAAGCAACTCTGCAAAGGTTCTTTTCTTTGGAATAATTTTCTTGAAACCAAGTCGTTGCAGACATGTAACGATCGAAATCCTGTTCAACGCGATCCATATGGTTAAGAAAGCCTTCATCCGAAAGCAGTTCTGCTGTCTGCTTTTGAGAAAGCTGATTCAAAAGCCTGACAGGGCTATGATCAACCAACTCGAATTGATCTGGATTGATTCTTCGAAAGAGTTCAACCGCTTGATGATTCCAGCACCACCAAAGATTTAAAGCGAGCTTATGAAGCGCATTCAATCGCACTGGAAGGCTTGGAACTACGGTGTAAAAACGCGTCGGATTTGAAGTCATCATCGCCTCTTTTTTAAATAAACATTGGGGACTAAAAAAGTACAACCTAAACTATTTGCCAAACCATAAATAATTAACAACTGTCGAATAAATAAAACAAATATTATTCTTTCAACGAATATTAGATAACATATAACCAGTTTACAAGACTACATAAATAATAGAAATAATTCTTGTGATTATGAAGCTTTTAAATTGAGACTTGCTGTAATTTCAAAAAGAAGGCTTCCTTGATAAGAACGCTTGAAAGGATTCTATAGTGCGAACACTCGTTACAGGCGGTGCTGGATTCGTTGGGTCTCATCTATGTGAAACTTTTTTAAGCTTGGGTCATGAAGTTATCTGCGTAGACAACTTGATAACCGGAAGCCTCGGAAATGTGGAACATTTAAGAAACAATCCACAATTCAGTTTTATCCGTCACGATATCAGCCATCATCTGGATATCGATGGCCCGATCGACAACATCCTGCACTTCGCTTCGCCCGCCAGTCCGGTTGATTACCTAAGGCACCCCATCCCAACTCTTAAGGTTGGATCATTGGGAACCCACAATACATTGGGTTTGGCAAAGGCAAAAAATTCGTCTTATCTTTTGGCAAGCACCAGTGAAGTTTATGGCGACCCCGAAAGGCACCCACAGAGCGAAGATTATTGGGGAAATGTCAACCCCATCGGAATTCGCGGTGTTTACGATGAAGCCAAGCGTTTTTCAGAAGCCATGGTAATGGCCTACCATCGCTGCCATAACATCAACACACACATCATCCGGATATTCAACACCTACGGTAATCGCATGCGACTGGACGATGGCCGGGTGTTACCCAACTTCATGGGGCAGGCGCTTCGGGGCGAACCATTAACCGTGTACGGGGATGGTTCCCAAACGAGGAGTTTTTGCCATGTGGATGATTTAGTGGAAGGCATCACAAAACTGTTGTTCAAGGATTTCCATGAACCAGTAAATTTGGGGAACCCCAGCGAAGTAACCATTTTAGAATTTGCAAAAGAGATACTTGAACTTTCTGGAAGCAAAAGCCAAATCATATTCCATCCCCTTCCACAAGATGACCCAAAGGTGAGAAAGCCTGATATATCCAGGGCAAAAAAGCTTTTAGGGTGGGAGCCAAAAATTCAAAGAACGGTCGGTCTTACAAAAACCCTGAAACACTTCCAAGAAAAAATCAAAGAAAAGTAGGACGATAATTCCTTGACAAGTCATGGTTTCATCGTTGTTATAAGGGAAGTTCATTTTATTTTAATGATTTTGATTTTAATGGAACTATTGTTTGCTAAGTTGTGTCAAAACATAAATGAAATGAAAGTTTGATTAGATTTGAATTTGTTATGTTTCCAATCAGGCTTTAACGCTATAAAGACTTTGCTGTTTTCAAAAGGATCGACAAGATGCTAACGCTAATTAAGGGGAATTTCATGTCAGGGACTTTGTCAAGGCTTGCGCTTATTTTACTTGTTCTTGGTGGATTTTTATTCAGCACGAACAGTTCCTATGCCTTCCAGGATGCAGCACCTCCTGCTGCAGAAAAGAAAGATGAAGGCGATAAACCTGCTGCTGGAAGTCCTAGTCTTTTCATGCACATTCTTAAATCTGCGGGTTGGGTGTTCGGCCCAATGATCCTCGCCATTTCCATTGCCCTTATTGCACTTGTTTGCCTTTTAGCAATGGAACTGCGAATGGCCACATCCATTCCCCCGAATTTTGTCGAAGAATTCACCGACTTGGTCAATAAGAAGCAGTTCAAACAGGCATTCGATATAGCCAAAGAAGATGGATCTTTTCTTGGTCGAGTCATGAGCCAGGGCATGTCCAGGCTTCAATACGGAATCGAAGACGCTAGAGAATCAGCTTACAACATGGTTGATAGCATCAAAGCCAGCAAGGAAGTAGCAATCACTTATCTTTCAACTATCGGAACACTTGGGCCCCTTATTGGTTTGGTTGGAACCGTATTTGGTATGATCCTTAGCTTTATGGAACTTGGCAGACCCGGTTCAACACCTAGGCCAGATAAACTTGCTGATGGTATTTCACATGCACTTGTAGTTACTCTGCTTGGTATTGGGCTCTCAGTTCCAGCTGTTTTCTTTCATGCTTTTTATCGCAATCGATTAATTAACATTTCGATGGATACAAGTTTGATTGCAGACGATCTTTTAACCCAGATGTATCACAGCACTAAAAAAGCAGCAGGTCAAACAGGTGCCCCTGCCGCGGCTCCAAATGTCCCAACAAAATCAGTACCCCAGATTTAATCGCTGATGATCTTTCTATATACAGAGAGATCATTACCGCGGTTGTTAAAAAAGGGCAGTTAAAGACTGAAATGAAAGTCAATGAGGGGTTAAATTAGCATGAGTCATGGTGCATCCGGCGAAGGGAACATGGAACCGAACCTCACTCCACTTTTGGATGTGGTGTTGCAGCTTCTAATGTTTTTCATGATGTGCGTTAATTTTGTAACCAACCAGGTATCTGAAGAAATCGTACTGCCAGAATCAATGTCAGCCGTACCGATGGACAAAAATGAAACCGATGTTTTATTCGTAAATGTTCGTCCTTTTATTTTAAAGGATTATGAATCCAAAGGGGCCACTGCCCTTCAAAAACTTACAGATAAGTTTAAGGAAGGAGACCCCTTTATTATTATTCTTGGCGAAGAGCCAATGAAATTCAGCGAATTTAAGTTCTGGCTTCGAAACCAATTCAACACTCTTAAAAGAACAAGTAAAGATGGTAAAGTTAAAACTACCATTGTCATGCGAGCCCACAAGCTTACTGACTATGATCAGGTTTACCGTGTGTTACAAATGTGCAAAATTGAGGGATTCAGGCAAATAAAACTCCGGGCTGTAACAAAGAGCGTGGCACAACCAATATGAGCAAGCATAAAAACGAAGAACCATCACCAGAAGTCATATTGCCCATCACTCCCATGCTTGACATGGCTTTTCAGTTATTGACATTTTTCATTTTCACTTACAATCCTTCGGGGTTGGAGGGGCAATTTGACCTAAGCCTGCCTTCCGAAAATGAAGCTGCAGCCAAGGAAACCAAACAACCACCTCCTCCACCAGATCCTGATGCCCCACCTAAAATCGAAGCGGATGTTACAATTGTTGTTGAGGCAGTTACAGACGATATCAACCGGGGTGAAATTGCCAAAATACACATTAAGCAAAATTCCGGTTCGATTATCGTGGGCGATCTCAAAGAGCTTTTTGATAAGCTTAAATTGGCAAATGAGACTGCTACCGAAAAAGAGGTTGTTAAAATTCAGCCTGCGAGCAAATTAAAATGGTCTAATGTGATCATGGTTGCAGACACTTGTCGTAAAGCAGGTTTTAAAAATGTCAGTTTTGTTGAACCTCCAGGATTCAATATCAGCGTTGTTAATTAATTGTTCCGGACTCGAAAGATGGCTAAACATTACACAATTTGTAAATCTATCACCTTTATTTTTTTACTTATAGCTTGCGTATTACCAACTCAAAAAGCGACTCCACAGGATATAGACACGGTTCCTTTGTTTCAGTTATTTCAACCAGAACAAAGCTATTTGGCAACCCTTTGCATTGGTTCGGGAACCACCCCGGGGATTGGACTATTAAATTCCTTATCTGCCTTGGTTAGCGGTGACGATTCTGGTTTTAATTTATGGTCTTTTAGTGCACCTCTTTCTTCCAGACGAGACAAAACCCTTCTTGCAACATGCGGGTTAATTTTTTTGCCCGCGAATTCTGCAATGTCTGGGATCGAAACAATAGGATTGTTAAAAATTGGGGACGAGGAAGATTTTTGGACTTTAATTAATTCAGATGTTGTTCGACCGATTCCAGATGAATTTTTAGAACGGGTAAAAGATGAGAAGCCTATTTTAGGCCCTGCAATTGATGATCTGGAAGCATCTGCTTATTGCGAATTTGTGCTGATGGCTTATCAAACTTCCGCCCTGGCCTTCACACAATCGGCTCGTAAAGAACTTACTTTTTCAGACCTCATGACCAAACCCAAAACAAATCGAGGCGAGGTTGTTGAAATTAAGGGGAGGCTGAGGCGCCTTCGAAAAATAGCACCACCTATGGCATTACTCAGCGTTGGCGTTTCCGAACTTTACGAAGGCTGGGTTTTTCAGGAAATGTATGGGCCTAACCCTGTGTGTATCCTATTCACTCAATTGCCTGACAACATCCAACCCTTTGAAAAGGATGACTTTCTGATTGAATTTCAAGGCTACTTTTTCAAAAAGTATCGCTACAAAACTGCAAATACTGGTAGCGAAAACCCTTGGAAAGATACCCCATTAGTGATTGGAAAAACATTGACAGTCAAAAGGGGGTCGATCGAATCTTCTGAAGAAGGTTCAACTTGGGCAAAAGGGTTGCTGCCTTTATTTACGGCATCCTCGTTAGTTGTCCTTTCAGTAATTATTGGAATAATTATTTGGTTTTTGCGTGGCGATCAGAAAACGTCAAACCGGTTAAGAAACCGGAAGGTCGAAGTTGACCCTATTTTCAAAGATTATTCAACAGTTATTGGGAACCAAATTGAGATTTCTGCGTCTAAATTACCAGATAAAGATTCTGGTAATTCAAACTTTCCCAATTACAGGATTTGATTGATTTACAAAAGCAATCATGCAATAATAAATTATAAATAAATTTCAGGAGAGTTATTCATGTCGCAAAACTACATTGTAAAAGGCACAGTCAAGGGGACAGGCAAGCCCATTGAATCTAAGATTGTTGCCCAAAACGAAAAAAACGCTGAGATGATCGCCCGAGATAGGGGTATCGAAGTTACTTCCGTACTTCTCGAAGGTGCTTCGCCTGTTATTGGTGCCACCAAACCCGCCATGGGCTTGGCGGTTTTTGCAGGAATGGGCCACGAAGCTGGTCGGGTTGAACTTTCCGAAACATTACAAGATAACAGTGGTTACGCAAATATTGTTTGGGCCTTGGGTGCTGGCGTTGTTAGTGCCGCTATGCATGGTTTGTTGATTCTTTTGATCATGCTTGTTCCCTTCGAAAGTGCACCAGTTCAAGCAGCCAAGCTTGATGAACCTACAAAAATTGAAGAATCCGAACCAGAACCAGATTTAACGGTAACTGATATTGGAAACGATATTGAAGTTCCCACCCAATATAATGTGGATCGCAAAGATGAAATGAGTGTTCCTGGCCCTGAAGATCCTTCGCAATCCGTGGGCATCCCCAACTCCCCCGAAACCGTTGCCTCTAATGTTCCTCCCCCTCCAGGTTTTGGTGGTGGCACCGGGGCTGCACCCTCTTTGGATGTTTCCGGCCTTGGAAGCAATGTTGGTTCAATTGGTGGTATGGGTGGGGTTTACGCCCCAGGTGGTATTGCAGGCCGAAGCGGCGCCACCCGCGAAAAACTTCTGACCGAAGGTGGCGGTAACGCTCTTTCCGAAGCGGCAGTTGCTCGTGGCCTTAAGTTTTTTGCTTTGCACCAAGCTGATGATGGCCATTGGTCACTCGACAAATATGGTGATCATTATCGAACTGCACCCATTGGCAATCCTGCCTCAAAAATCATCAAGCACAACACTGGTGATAAAGCCCAAAACAACGATATCGCAGGAACAGGCTTTGGTTTATTACCGTTTCTTGCCGCTGGTATCACCCACAAACCCTCGGGCAAAAAATCACAGGAAGACTACAGTAAAACCGTAATGGGTGGGGTTAACTTCCTTATCAAAAAGCAAGGCAAAGACGGCAATTATGGTGGTGGACTTTATTCCCACCCCTTAGCCACTATTGCCATGTGTGAAGCTTATGGCATGACAAGCGACCCATTGATCAAAATCTCTGCCCAAAAAGCCTTAGATTATTTAATTTATGCACAGCATGACGGTGGTGGCTGGCGTTACGGCCCCAAACAACCGGGGGATACATCGGTAACCGGGTGGTGCACTATGGCACTGAAGAGCGGTCAAATGGCTGGCCTTAAGGTTCCCACCGAACGATACAAAATGGTTGAAAAATATCTTGATGGAGTGCATGATCCGAAATCTGGTGGTTATGGCTACACAGATCCTGGCGCTGCTCCCGCAATGACCGCTATCGGTATGCTTTGCAGACAATACATGGGTGTTAACCCAAGAAATCCCGGCCTTTTAAAAGGCGTGGAAATCATGAAAAAAATCCACCCTGGAGTTAGCCCTGCCAATTACAACATGTACCAAATTTACTACGCAACTCAGGTTATGCACCATATGGGTGGGGAAGCTTGGGATTTCTGGAACCTAGGCCCTGAAGTCGGTGGGGTTCGTAAAAATGGGGTTCGTGATATTTTGATTGCCAAGCAGGTTCAGGGAGCAGATCCTAAAAAAATTATGCTTGCTGGAAGTTGGGATGCTCTTGGTGCCCACTCTGATGCTGGTGGCAGGCTTATGGCTACCTCCATGGCTCTTCTTACCATGGAAGTTTATTATAGGCATTTGCCTTTATACCGCCGCGAGATGGGTGGGGCTAAGTAACCCCCCTCTTTAGCCTAAATCACCAAGGGTCTGTTGGTTTTCCAACAGACCCTTACTATTTTACCTAGCTGCCTGAATATTAGGATTTTTCGTCAAATTCCCTTTCAAGCTCATCCCCTGCATTACCGATAAATAGAACAGTATACCTAACATTTATTGGCATAGAATTAATATTATGCCGGGGGATTCGATCATGTTACGCAAATTATGGCTAAGCTCCCTACTATTAGCGCTTACTGGAACAACCATTGGGTTGGCTTATTCTGAAACCCCGGTTAATAATGAGATACAAAAACCCAAAGACCGGTTTTTAACTGTAAATGAAAAAGGCAAAGCTCCAATAAAGTGCAAGCTAATCTTGGCTTGGACTAATAAAATGGGCCAGCAATGCTATTTGGTGGAGGCAATTGAAACGGGCGCGAAAATCACCATCGTTCAAAACGCACCAACATCAAAAGAAAAAAATTCGACCACAAATTACCACTGGGTCAACGCCAACACTCCACCAGCGAGTTCACCAATCCCACCTGAATATAACACCGTAAAAACTGCTACTTTACATAATGAACCGGCAAAAATAGAGCCAAAAGTTGAGGCAAAAACTGCGGTTAATAATTCAACCATCGTTCCGATGCAAACAGCCATCCAAAAGGACAACAAGCCTTTAAAAATTGAAACCGCAACCATTAAAAAAGAAGTGGATACTCCGGTAGGAAAACCCTTACCCACAGAATTTATAACTATTCCAGCACCGGGTTCAGATAAAATCGTTGTGGTACCAGAAAAAAACAAGAAATTATTTGCCACCAAAACAACACAAACCAACAACGACAAAGTTGTTATTCTTAAAGAAGAAAAAAAACTGGTCGCCACCAGCAATGGGCCAGAAAAAATTATATCCATCACAGAAATGCCAAAAAAAGCACCTGAACCCATAGGAGCCAATTCTTCTAACACAGACAAACAAATCGCTACTCCCGCTGTTGGCAATCCCGCAGGTAATAAAAGTGTGTCTCCGATTACAGAATCCACCACCACCGCACCAAAGGTGGTAAATAAAATTACCGACACAAACACCTCTATTCCAAACGAAGCTAAAAAACCTGAGTTTGAACAATCTAAAGCTCAAGATTGGCGAAAGTCTTGGGGCCGGATGGATTCATCTTTGGAAAAAACCAATATCACAAAAACCCAACCTGTTGATACTGAACTTCCTCATGCAGATAAGACCAAGCCTGATCCTCTTAAAAGTGTTGACTTTTTGCATCCAAAACTGGAAGAAAAAATAGCCAGGAAAGCTGTGAAAGCTGTGGGAAAAGAAAGCGCAAACAAAGAAGTGGAAGCGATTGTTTCTGGTGGTGCTGCGCCAAAAACAAACGCTGAACTTGCAGAGAATACACCACCCAAAGTTGCACCGAAAGTAACTCCGAAAGTTGCACCAAAGGAACCGTCTACTGAAACTTTAAAAGTCACCCCGAAGCAAAACACCAGTCCTGTAGCTGTTGGCAAAGTTAAGAGCAGCCCAAAAATTATTGCAGAATCTGTAGAAAAAACGACTCCACTGCCAATCATGATCATCAAAGAACCCAGGCAACCCCGTGTAGTTCTTAATAAAAAGAAAGAGCCTACCGAACCTAAAACACCAGATTTTCTAGACCGTACCATGGGAAGAATTTATGGTTTTTGGGCAAAACCTGCTGCTGTTACATCGAATGAAGAAAAGGTGCCTCCAGGCAATGGATCGGTATTAGCTGCGGGTGCCCCACCTGTTCAAGTGATTCCTTATATGCCCAATGGCCAACCTGTTGGCGCCCCCCCTACGGCACATATGTTCATGCCACCCCAAGCGCCACAACTCTACCCAAGCAACCCGACCAGGGGCATGACCGGCACGAGTTACCCCACCCAAGGTATGGCAAACGCTTTTACCCCTGTTCCAAACCAAAGGCCTATTCCCTCGGATGTTGAATCGACCATTGTGATGCAGAATGCTTTTAATCCACTAATTCCAAAAGATGGCAATATGCCACCCCAAGGATTTACCCCTCCTGGAATTAATCCAAATAACATGATGATCCAAGGAATGGCTTCAGGCCAAATGCCAGCAAACATGATGGCTTACATTCAACCACAACAAACGGCAATGCCTGAAGATACTGTTCTAATGGAAAACATTCAGATGCTGAAAACCGCAAACCAACCCTCCCAAAGAGAATATGCAGCGGATCAACTTTCTAAAATTCGAGGGGTATCGATGCCCCAGGCTGCCCACGCCTTGGCAACCGCAGTCAAGGAAGATCCCGCCCCTTTGGTAAGGGCGGCTTGTATACGCTCGCTTACACGCATGAAAATCAATACTATAGAAGTGTTGGAAGTAATCAATGAAAAGAAAACGGACTTGGACCCAAGAGTTCGAATGGAAGCCGATCAGGCGATGATTCAGCTTACTTCTGGGTCAAGTGAATCTGGTAACAGGATTCGCCAAACTGGTTCAACCTTCAAAAGGTAATTTTCCGGGTTACTTTCCTTTACTTTTGCATGTTTCGAGTTTGCAGGAGCTTTCATGATTCCTATTGATTTAAAAGGTAAAGTGGCACTGATTACGGGTGTGGGTGATAATGTTGGGTTTGCATGGCATATTGCAAAAACCTTGCAAGCCGCAGGAGCCTCGCTTTATTTTGCAGTCCACCCAAGACTGGTTGGTATTGTTGAAAGTATTATGGAGCGCGAAACCGACGCAGAAAGTCGAATTCTTCCCTATGCGCAGGGTAGTATGAAAATCGAAAAGATCCTTCCTTGCGATGTCGGCTTTGACACGATGGACGATGTGGACGAAAAAACCAAGAATGACAAACGCTTTGCGAAGCATGGCGATTTTTCAATCAAAGGCATGATCGATGTGCTTTCACAACAAGTCAAAGGTGTCGATATTCTTATTCATGCTGTCGCATTCAGCCCAGAAATTAAGAATCCTGCAATAAATACTTCTAGGGCGGCGTATCTTACAGCCCTGAGTGTTAGTGCTTATTCCCTTACCGCCCTTAGTAGGGCCGCTTTGCCTCTAATGGAAAACAGACCTGGCGGAACAAGTGTGGTGGGTCTTTCCTACATTGGTGGCGAAAGAGTTGTTCCACATTATGGCGGTGGCATGTCCACTGCAAAATCAGCACTGCAAATTGATGCCAAGCAATTGGCTAGCAATCTCGGACCAAAAGGTATCAGGGTTAATATTATTTCCGCTGGGCCTTATGCATCCCGCGCAGCCAAAGCCATTGGTGATATCGGCCAAATGATCGATCATGCCACCAGCAGATCGCCTTTGCCCCGCCCTATCGAAGCTGATGAAGTGGGTAATGCCACCGCATTTTTATGCAGCCCCTTGGCTTCTGCAATCACCGGGCAGGTTTTATATGTTGATTGTGGCTATAACGTAATGGGCGTTTAATAACTTAATTGTTTATTTAGAAAACACCATTACACCACAATGAGCCAACGTAGGGATGACTTTAACCAAGGTCATCCCTGCTTCATTTAGCCATCCTTGATATTCTTTTTTGCTATACGCCCTACCCTCGGTCAGGGAGAAAAGGGCAGCAGAATACAACGCGATTTCCAATGGGCCATCAAGCTCATCATTTAAAAAAACATCATGAACGAGAAGTAAACCCCCTTTGGGAAGAGCTTTAACAAGTTTATTAACCAGGCATATACATTCGGGCTCATCCCAATCATGCAAAATATTGGAAAGTAAAATAACATCCACCCCAGCGGGTACATCGTCTGCAAACATATCGCCAGGAAGACTTTTTACCCTTGAGGCCAATCCTGCTTGATCAACAAACTTTCCGGCAACTTTTAAAACCTCGGCACCATCCCAGAGGATGGCATTTAAATCCTGGTTTTTTTCAAGCAATGCAATCGAATAAAGCCCGCTCCCCGCTCCAACATCAAGAATTGTTTTATTGCCGGTAAGTGAAAGTTTTTCTGCCAAAACTGGCGCAACATTCATGGCTCTTCCAGAAAGAGACAAAGTCAGATTGACTGCGCTTTCTGTTTTATCCATGGCGGAATCTAGGCCTTCACGAAATATAAAGGCGGCTCCCACATCGGGTTTATCTGCATGAACGGGTGTAGAAACTCGAAGGCGGTTGACCATCTCTAGAACGCCAGGGGCTTGGGCGGATAAACCAATATAAGAAGCGATGCTATGGCGTGAATCTTTTAATAGCGTTGATTTTGCAATATCGGAAAGTGCAAGATTCCCGTTATTTTCCAACAACAACCCTGAAGCCTTTAGAGCGGTAACAAGCACAATCCAAGCACGTCTCTCCAAACCCATCTTGACTCTCAATGACTCAGATCTCACTTGATTTAATGCAATTTCCTCAAAAAGATTGAAATGTACAACAGACGCTACAAGCAATTCGGTTGCATAATTCCCCCGGAATAATTCAAATACGGGGGCTGGATCAAATTTAGGACATGACATAGGGAAAATACTTGCTGCCATTTTTGCACCTTTTTAAAACACTAATCATTTGGTCAATCGATAATTCTATCATGCCCACGGTCAACCAGTAAAAACTTCTTCTTTACAATTCTTATGTTTTGCTAGCCAAATGAGCAAATTATGCCTAGATTATCTTGTATAAGTCATTGAGAGTTGGCAATGCTTGGCATTTCCTCAAAAATTAAATGACATTTATTTGGCCTCTTTTCTAATGGAAATAACTATGAGCAATTCTGAACCTAAAGGCGATATCGCATTAATTGGATTGGCTGTAATGGGCCAAAATTTAATCCTTAACATGAATGATCATGGTTACACCGTGGTTGCTTACAACAGAACCACTTCAAAGGTCGATGATTTTCTCGCAAAAGAAGCCAAGGGAACCAAGGTAATTGGCGCTCATAGTATTGAAGAAATGTGCAAACTTCTCAAAAAACCTAGACGCGTAATGATGCTTGTAAAAGCAGGCCAAGCTGTTGACGACTTTATCGAACAAATTCTTCCCCACCTCGAAAAAGGCGACATCATCATTGATGGTGGAAACTCACTTTTTGGTGATACGGTAAGGCGGACCAAATATTTGGAATCCAAGGGAATTTTATTTATCGGCACCGGGGTTTCTGGTGGCGAAGAGGGTGCACGTCGTGGCCCCAGCATTATGCCGGGCGGTAGCCCTGATGCTTGGATCCATGTCAAATCTATCTTCCAAGATATTTCAGCCAAGGTTGAAGATGGCACACCATGTTGCGACTGGGTGGGTGAAGGTGGTGCAGGCCATTATGTAAAGATGGTCCACAACGGCATCGAATATGGTGATATGCAATTGATCTGCGAAGCCTACGACATTTTGCATAAAGGCTTGGGGCTTTCTTATGATGAGATGCATAAGGTTTTTGAGGAATGGAACAAAGGCGAACTTGATTCCTACCTAATCGAAATCACCAGGGACATTCTTAACTTCAAAGATACTGATGGCCAACCAATGGTGGAAAAAATCTTGGACGCAGCAGGCCAAAAGGGTACGGGTAAATGGACCGTTATAAATTCCCAAGAACTTGCGATGCCCGTAACACTGATTTCTGAAGCTGTTTACGCGCGATGTGTTTCCGCTTTAAAGGACGAAAGAGTAACAGCAGCAAAAGCTATCAAAGGCCCGAAGCCCAACATTTCAGGCAAGAAAGACAAGCTCATCCAAAACATTCATGATGCGCTTTATGCATCCAAACTTGTAAGTTATGCACAGGGTTATATGTTGATGCAAGCTGCCGCCAAGGAATATGGTTGGAAATTAAATTATGGCGGCATAGCCCTGATGTGGAGGGGTGGTTGCATTATTCGCAGCAGATTCCTCGGAAAAATCAAAGAAGCCTTTGACCGTAAGAAAAACCTCAGCAATCTTTTGCTAGATAGTTACTTTAAAAAGGAAATGAAACGTTCACAAAAAGGCTGGAGAAATATCGTTGCCCTGGCAATTAAAAAAGGTATTCCAGTACCAGCAATGAGCACGGCTTTGTCATTCTTTGATTCTTATCGAACCGAACGATTACCAGCAAACCTGCTGCAGGCCCAACGTGATTATTTTGGCGCACATACCTACGAAAGAACTGATAAACCCAGGGGTGAATTCTTCCATACCAACTGGACAGGCCGTGGTGGAGATGTTTCAAGCTCCACTTATAACGCGTAGATTTTGAGCCCGTTTTCAAAAAGGAACCTTGCTATCAAGGTTCCTTTTCGTTTTTAAATGGGTCTTCAGGCCAGGCATGTTTTGGATACCTGCCCCGCAAATCTTTTCGAACTTGCGGGTAAGTGTTTTTCCAAAATCCAGCTAGATCCATGGTTAATTGCTGTGATCGGTAATTGGGTGCAAGCAAAGAAATTAAAAGGGGAAGCTTACCACCGCAAAGTTTCGGAGTCTCCTTCCAGCCAAATAGTTCCTGAATTCTAGCCTCAAGCAATGGCGATTTTCCAATCTGATATTTCAAGGGAACAATTTTCCCCGAAGGTAGCGTCAGCTTATCAGGCAGTTCTTTTTGTAAAACAGCATACTGATCGTGTGAAAGAATAGTTCTTATCGCATTAAACCAATCACCATCCCGAACTTCTGCAAGTGTTTTTTTACCCTTGCACATCCATGACAACGGTTCCATCAAGGAACCCGAATCAACCGCCGGGAAATTCTTATTCTGAAATAATTGCCCATAAATGTTTATCCGCTCCAATAATTGCCCTGCAGGCGAATCTATATCTGGTAGAACCTCTTTCAAATGGCCGAGCAAGCCTTGAAGTAATATTTCGCCACCCAAATCGTCGGTCGACAAATGCGAATCTTTTTCGTCCAAGACCAAATCCATGTAATACGATTTCTGTACTGCAATAAGTTTTTTCAAACTGGAGTCGTAATAAACCTCGCGTTGGGTTCTTTTAAAAACAGGGTCTAACCAATCTGCATTGATACCCGAAACCATTTTCGCCACGGATTCCTCATCACCAGATTGAATATCGACACAAACAAAAAAACCATGATCCTTCACCATGCTTTTTTTCGATTGCACAACGCCCCGATTCCCAACCATGACGGCTTTCAAGCTGTTTTTATCACGCCTTTTGGCAACCCTATCTGGAAACCCTGCCAGTATTGCACGAAGAAAATCCTCCTCACTTCCTTTGTTTACAAGAGCTTTATTTCCACCAAGGGAAGCAATCAACTGGTCACGCACCCGAAACACATTTGCCGCCCTTTCAGGAATCAGATTACTACTTTGCGCAGATTTTTTAAATGACTGATAATGCTCAAGAATTTCAACCACATCAAGAATATCGGAACTGGATGAACCATGATTACGCTTGAAATTTGAACTATCAAAAGATTGATTAAACACGGATCGCTCTGAAAGAATGGCTATTCCCAGGGAAACCTGATGAAGGGCATTATCTGCACCCTTGAGTAAAATTGCAGAAAGCCTGGGATGGAGTGGAATCTCATTCATCTTGATGCCAAGAGGAGTAATTTTCCCGTGATCAATCGCTTTCAGATTCTGCAAAAGCTTGATTCCATTGTTAACCGCAATGTGATTTGGTTTTTCATACCAGGGAAATTCTTCCCAATTATTTTCTCCAAGAGCAAAAAGGCGTAATAAAGCTGCTGATAAATCCACCCGTTGGATTTCAGGCTTATCAAAATCCTCACGCATAATCTGGTCTTTCTCAGACCAAAGTCTGGCACAAAAGCCTGGGGCTTCCCGCCCAGCCCTACCAGCTCGCTGATCCGCGGAGGCTTTGGAAATCCGAATTGTTTCCAAACTATTAAGGCCCAACCTACCATCAAAGAAACTTTTTTTTGCCGCCCCTGAATCAATCACCCCTTTGACCCCATTAACTGTTACTGAAGTTTCTGCAACATTGGTGGACAATATGACCCTGTCTCGCGGACCCTTTTTCAAGGATTTTTCTTGAATTTCGATTGGTAAATCGCCATGAAGAATATGTATATCCAATCCAGGAAACTGTTTTTCAAGATACGCTTTGGTAGATAGTATCTCGTACATCCCAGCTAAAAAAACCAGAATATCGCCGTTTGTTTTGTGTTTAATATTTATTATTTCCGCAGCGACAGCTTCTTCCAACCTGAAATCATTTTTGGATAAATTATAACTAATCTCGACGGGATACATTTTCCCCATGCTGGATACCACCGGGCAATCATCCAGATATGCAGAAACTTTAAGACTGTCTAGGGTTGCGCTCATCACAAGAATTTTTAAATCCTGCCTTACGGTTTTTTGCAACAGCCTGGCCATGCCCAACAAAAGATCACTCTCCAAGCTTCTTTCATGAAATTCATCGAAGACCAGGATATTACAATCTGAAAGATAAGGATCGGATGATAACCAATTTAAAATAATTCCAGTCGTAACAACCAAGCATTTCGTTTTACTGCTATAGTTCGAGTCAAATCGAACTTGGTATCCAACTAAATCACCAACATTTGAGCCAAGCAAATATGCAATGCGTAACGCAGAGGCCTTGGCAGCAAGCCTTCGGGGTTCTATCAAGACAACGCCTTCATATCCGGCTTTTATCAACCCGATGGGGACAAGAGTCGTTTTACCTGCCCCAGGGGGAGCATGAAGAACTGCTGCGCATCCATTATTTAAAACTTTAACCAACTCAGGCATTACCAATGCAACTGGCAAAGAATCCAGTTCATTCATGATTAAACACCAAAAATTATTTTGTTGGTTGCAATCATGCTAGGTTGGTAACGATGGGTTTTGACCAGCAGTCGGGGGAGGGCTTATTTTATCCTTAAATTGCTGAAATCCTTTTTTCAAGGTATTAAGGAAAGGCGGAATTTGTACTGCAGACATAAAAACCCGAGCCGATACCACGCTTCTCGGATAAAAAGTTGCTATAAAATCAAACACAAAATCACTTGGAGTATGACTTATCATTACAGCATTACTGTACGAACCTTCCAACATCTCATCAGCGATTTTCAATTGGGCATATAACTCTTCAATTGGCAAAGGAACCGAACCTGGAGGGGGTGGCGGTAATTGAAGCGGGGTACCAAATTTAGCCTGGTACATCGAAAGATTTTCTTCAAGGGCATTGCAAAAACTTAATAGCGAAGGCGGACTCATTACAACCCTGGCAACGACTCTTTGAGGCTGAACCATTCGTTGCAAAAAATCCAAAATAAATTCATTTTGCCCATTCAACAACAAAGCTCCGGATGAAAAAACACCACTGGAAACTTTTTCGGTAACCCTTGCGCTTACTTGGGAGTATTTAACTTCCTGTGTAATTGTTTCGGGCTCTTTATTAGGTTCTGGATTTGGTTCCGAACTCATGAATCACCTTTGGAATTTATTGCCAGCGTTTCAAAATAATACGTATGTCAATGGTAAGTTTTTTTGAATAAAAACACCAGATGAACCTTAAAATTCCAAAGTTTTTAAGATTTGTGTAAAAAAAGCAATGATCTATAAAAAAGCATTAAATGTGTTAAATAACATTTAAAAATAAAAACCCTGGCTTTTCAAAAAATAATCAGGAAGAGCGAATAAGAGTGATTATGCCAATAACAATAAAAATTAAGGCAATAAGATTTGTAATCAGCCCGAAAATACCCAACCTACGAATATGAACAAAGCGATTGGCTAAATCATTCTTTTTTACCAAGCGGGCTTTTCTGCAACCCTCGTTACCTAAAAATATGCACCTAATTCCAAAATATACGCCAATTAAAGGCAATAAGCTCATATTTGAGGCGTTAGCTGTAATATCTTCCTGATATTTGAGCCATTCGTTTTGGTATTCAACTCCAACATCTGTGAAATTTTCACAATTACCCGATACAATTTTCAACGGAAACCCACAGGAACCGCAGCGTTCTTGATCTTTAGTGACTGAAGTATTACAACCATAACAATGCATCGGAATTCCAAATACACCCATAATCTCATAGATTAATATATAAATATGCAAGCTAATATCAGTAGGTCAAGGATCAAGAATGATTTCATGGCTTAATATTTTTAAAATTAGTGGCATGGAGTACGGCTTACAAGTGTAAATTCTGGTTTTAACCTAGCAAAGAATAAATCCCATGGGACACCGGCCAAACATCGAATCATTCTTGGAACATGCGAAAAATAACAGCATGGTCCCCGTATTCAGACAATTAACAGGAGATACCCTCACCCCTGTAAGCGCTTATTGCAAATTATCCCAGGATAAATGGTCTTTTCTGTTTGAAAGCGTTGTAGGTGGCGAAAAAGTTGGTCGCTATAGCTTTCTGGGAACAGATCCCTTTTTAAGATTCAGTGTAAAAAAGAAAACCGTCACCATTGAAACAAGAAATCCCGGTCAATCAGGAACTTTTGTCAAAAGCATTATCGAGCACGATGACCCTATCGCGCTTTTACAGGAATACATTGACAAATACCGTTCACCACATATTGCAAACTTACCTCGATTTTGCGGAGGTGCGGTTGGTTTTACTGGTTATGACACAGTCCGATATGTGGAAGACCTGCCTAATATTCCCAAGGATGACAGAAATCTTCCTGATTTATGTTTTGGTTTTTATGATCATATGGTGATTTTTGATCATATAAATAAAACCATCGCAGTAGTGGTACACGCCCACATTACAGAAAATGATCACAAAGATTCATACAAAATTGCATGCAACAAAATCGATGCTATCGTTCATCAACTTCAAAATAACCAATGCACGTTAAAAATCACAGACATACAACCAGATGGGAAGGTATCCCAACCATACAAATCCAATTTCACACAGGAATCTTTTGAAAAAGCTGTAATTAAATGCCAGGAATACATTAATGCGGGCGATATTTTCCAGATCGTATTAAGCCAGCGGCTCGAAACAGAAACTAAAGCGAAACCCTTTGACATTTACCGCACCCTTCGGGTTGTTAATCCCAGCCCTTTCCTTTTCTTTCTTCGATTTGATGACCTCTGTCTCATAGGCAGCTCACCAGAAATCATGGTGCGCGTTGAAGAACGCCATGTAACCATTCGACCACTTGCAGGAACAAGACCCAGGGGTAAAAACGAGGAGGAGGATAAAATTCTTGCGCAAGACCTTGTTTCTGACCCCAAAGAAAGGGCGGAACATATCATGCTTGTGGATCTGGGAAGAAACGATGTAGGCAGAATCGCAGAGTTCGGCACAGTTCAAATTTCTGATGTGATGACTGTTGAAAAATACAGCCATGTGATGCATTTATGCAGCACGGTGGAAGGCACGCTGAAAAAAGAGATGACCGCATTAGATGCATTAAAATCATGTCTACCTGCTGGAACCCTAAGCGGTGCGCCTAAAGTTCGTGCTATGGAAATCATTGACGAATTGGAACCGCACAAAAGGGGCCCTTATGGAGGCGCGGTGGGTTATATAGATTTTTCAGGAAACATGGATACTTGCATAGCGCTTAGAACCATGGTTTTAGTGGGCCAAAAAGCTTACCTTCAAGCCGGGGCAGGAGTGGTTGCAGACAGCGAACCAGCAAAGGAATATGAAGAAACACTAAACAAGGCTAAAGGCCTGCTAAGAGCTTTAGAGATTGCGGAGAAACAACTTTAACAATCAAATTGAGTTGATTATTTTCTCAATTTCCTGAGGCAGGGGCGTTGATTTAAACAAACATACCGATTTTGGTATTTGCCCCAGTTTTTCCTTTCCCAAGTTTCCTTTATCCGCAACAGCAAGAACATACTTCTGAAGCTTGAGTTTCTCCATGTCTTTAATTCTTCGTTCAAGCATGGACGTGTTCCAGTTCCAAAGAATTTCCAAGCCAACAATTTTTTGATCTGTTTTCCTTTTAAGAACAAAGTCTGGGATTAGTAGATCATCAGAATAATCCAGGTCGGAAATAGTATCGGAAATTTCCCACTCATCTATTCTTTTTTTGAACAAGAGAAGAAACATCTCGTTTTCAGGGGGGCGGTACATGCCGGAATCTGAATAATGGGTAACCAAACCATCATTGCTGGTGATTTGAAACTTGCATGATTTCTTTGTTTTACCCCATAGCAATTCTGCTTCCAGCTCAAATTCCGGGCACAATAAAAGGGCGGGAAGAAACAAAGCTATTTGAAACCCATACTTCTGGGTTGTCCTGAAAAGACTTAATGGCCCGTCAATTTGCAGGGTTAAACCTGTCGTTTTATTTTTATCCACTGCGCACAATAAACGCTGGAATTTAAGCCATCTTGTTAACTGCCTTAATCTAGCGGGGGGCGTTGATGAGGGCAGTTTGACAACAATATTAAGCGAATTAAGCAAAGCCCCTTGGGCAAGCGAAAGATTATAACGATGAATTAAATTTTGCGCGTTGACCAGCGGTATCGCCAGGAGTTTATTTTCCGACTCAAGATCGGAATACAACAAGGCATCGATAAGATTTGGGTCAACTTCAATCTGTTTTCCTACAAGTTCAAAAATACTTTTACGGACTTCAACATTGGAGGATAATTTCCCATCCTGCTTGAATTTTGAAGCTAGCGAAAAAACAAGCTCCCTGGTTTTTACAGCATCAAATTCTGTTGTTTGTTCAAAACTACAATTGTCAGTAAAAACCTTCACCAACCCTGCAAACACCAATGCATCGGGGAGCGATCCAGGATATTCATTTATTTCCTCTTCAAAGGAACTTCTTGATTGCCCCAGAAGGGCTTTCCCCTTGGATAAAATCCACTCAACAACGGCACCCCACCTGGAATCGGAAGGGTCGAGGTAACTCACCAGAAGTCGGCCTCTGTAGTTTTTAGCAATTAATTTATTTCCTGTAAGCATCGTGCTCCCTACGCCTTTGGCTTGTTAGTTCTTCACTGGTATTTCTACTAATAACTTCGTAAAGAATGGCACGTTTGTCCTTATACTTTCTTAATATTCGGCCCAGTCGCTGAACATGCTCGCGCACGGTACCAGAACCCGAAAGAACAATACCAACGCCCGCACTGGGAACATCAACACCTTCGTTGAGAACCTTGTTGGTGACGACGGCAAGAAACTCACCCGATTTGAATTTATCCAAGGTTTGCTTTCGCTCCTTGGCCTTGGTTTCATGAGTTACGGCAGGGATAAGGAATCTTCTGGAAATCGAATAAACCATGGAATTATCACCTGCAAAAATTATGCAGGGATCATTTGAATGTTTAAGAAGAAGATTCTCCAGCACATCAATTTTCGCCTTGGAATGCAGGGCTATTTTCTTTTGCAACCTGAAAGCATCATAGGCTTTTTTAGCCTCTTGAAATCGGGAACTTTCGGCAAGAAAACGCTGCCAACCACCAGGATCTCTAAGGTTGATCCCCCTTTTGATAAGGTAATCCCGATAAACCTTCCTGGCATTTTCATAATCGATTTTTTCATCAGCCGAAAGATCCACATGGATTATTTCCGATTCATAACTTGCTAAATAGCTACCTGCAAGCTCCCCTATTTCTTTACGAAAAACAAAGGGGCCAATCAGATGCTCAAGCATCGTTTCATTACCATCTGTTCTTTCGGGGGTTGCGGTAAGGCCCAGGCGGAAAGGCGCAATCGAGCCTATAGCAATATTCGAATAGACCGAACCAGGCAGATGATGGCATTCATCAAAAACTAAAAAGCCGAATTTGTTGCCCCATTTCGCCAAATGAATATGGGCGGAATCATAAGTGGTAACGGTGATATCATGAACTTCGTGGGTTCCGCCCCCCATCATGCCCACGGGTACACCTAAAGAAGATGAAAGAACGGTATGCCATTGATTCATTAAATCAATTGTTGGAGTCACAACCAAAGTGGGGCGCTGCATGCGAATGATTGCCAAAATTGCAAGGAAGGTTTTACCCGTGCCCGTGGGCAAAACAACAACACCTCTGGATTTTTTTGTCCACCAAGCTTCTAATGCCTCTAATTGGTAGGGAAAAGGCTGACGGATATCTTTAGTCACCCATGCCTGATTTTGATACTGCTTAACAGAGTCCTTAAAACTTATTTTAAGTAAAACCAATCCCTGGATGAGAGACCTGTAATGGATGGCCTCACAACGAAAATTATTGGTTCTAGGGTCATTCAAAAGAAAAGGCAGGCTTTGAACCAAGTCTTGGGACAACCCATTGACCACAAGAGTTCCTTCATGAAATGTCAGCGTTACCAAGTTTGATTCATCCATGAAAAGAATGCTCGTAAGAATTATTTGGGCTTTGGGGCATCCTCAACCCTTGCAAGAAAACTGGCGAAACTACGCCATCGTTCTGCAAACAGATAAAAAGCCGGAACAAGAAACAATGTTACAGCGGTAGAAACCAGAATACCACCAATGATGGCACGCGCCATGGGTGCCCTTGTTTCGGCGCCCGGTCCTACGCCAAAAGCAGCAGGTATTGCACCCGCAATAGTTGCAATCGATGTCATAAGAATGGGCCTTAATCGCACAGGGCACGCTTTAACCAACGCTTCTTCAACAGCCATCCCCTGCTCTCGTAATTGGTTGGTGTAATCGACAAGAATGATCGAATTCTTTTTCACCAGGCCCATAAGCAAAATAAAACCAATCATACTCATCATATTTAATGTATCACCTGTAAACCAAAGTGTTATCAAGGCGCCAGTGACAGCAAAAGGCATGGCAAGAATAACGGTAAAAGGATGGATAAATGAATTAAACTGGATTCCCAAAATCATATAAGCGATTACAATCCCCAACATCAAGGCAAACAAAAGACTGGTCATGGTTTCTTTAAGGGCACTTGCATTGCCCAATTCAACAAGAGTTACATTTTCGGGGAGCATACCAAGGGCAAGCTCTTTGCATTTTGCGATGGCCTCGCCTTGGGAAATGCCTTCCGAGGTGTTTGCAGTTATCTCAATTTTGCGTTGGTGATTATAACGATTAATGACAGGGAGAGTTGAAACGGTTTTAAGTTCCTGCACGACATCCTCAACAGAAACAAGCTTGTTGTCGCCTGCTCTAAGAGTCATAAGAAGAAGATTATCAGGCGAGGTTCGTTCCTGTTCTTGGAAACGAACACGAACATCGTAACGCCTGCCCTTGTCGGTAAATCTTCCCACGCGTTCGCCACCAACAAGAAGGCTTATACTTTCGGCAAGCCTGGAAACCGGCATACCCAACAATGCGAGCTTTTCCCTATCGGGAGTAACCTGAACTTCTGGCATGCCCGGCCTATAATCCATATCTACATCGGTAAGCATGGGAAGATTATTTTTGGTCAGTGAGTAATTCATCGAATCAACAATTTTGCGACCTATATCGGGTAGAATTTTCCAATCACCCTGGATGGAGAAATCAATCGGGTCGCCACGTTGCGGAGTAAAACCTTCGGTTGATTGATCGCGAACCACAACCCGTACATCTTCAACTTGTAAAAGTTCTTTTCTGATTAAAGGTACAAGCTGTTGCTGGGTCAGCAAGCGATCCGCCCGTGGAACAAGCTGAACAAAAATATCAGCTTCATTCATTAAAAGCCCAGATTCAGTTGCGACTGCAGTCATAATACCAGCGACTTCATGCCGGTCTGCAAGGATAGTTTCGCAACGCCCAAGCAAATTCCCGATTTCATCAATGCTAGCCCCCACCGGGCACACCACATGAACCAACAATCTGCTTTGATCTTCGCTTGGAACAAGTTCCTGCCCTAAAATCCCAGCACCTATAAAAACACCTGTAGCCAATGCGATAAAAAGCCCCAACATGAGCACAAGGTTGGTATGTTTAAGTGAATAAACCAAAAGCTTTGAATAAGCAGATGTTGTATGATTCAAGATCCAATCCGTAGGCTTAAGAAACAATGGTTTTAAGATGTAAAACTGAACAGCCCAAAGCCCCAATTTGAAATAACGGACGAGCACGATAATTGCAAATAGCTCGAGCGACAACTCAAGGACAAAAGTCATCCAAGGTTGCTTCCCAATGAGAAACGCAAAAGGGTCAATAAACATGGAAAAAGAACCCGAGAGGTATTTAAAAAAAGATCTGGCAGGCCAGCAAGAATATTCGAGTAATGAACCAGAAGTTGCAAAAAGTTTCAAAATCGACAAAGGAATTTGAATCAGAAAACCAACAAGTAAAACAAGAATGATATGAATTGAGCGTGGTGCCTTTTCTTCTTCATGCGAAAGCTTCAGAAAAAAAGCACTCAACATGGGCGTAAGGGTTAAAGCACAAACGAGCGAAAGAATAACTGCAACGCTGACGGTAACGCCAAACTGAAAGAAAAATCTGCCTATGGTTCCCGACATGAAAGCGACTGGAAGAAAAATAGCAGCAATCGAAAAGGTGGAAGCCATGGCTGCAAAGCTGATTTCCCCTGCACCCTGCAAGGCCGCATCAAGCATCGATAATCCCTTTTCCCGAAGCCTGTAAATATTTTCAAGCACCAAGATTGCATCGTCAACCACAACACCGACTGAAAGAGAAAGGCCAAGGAGAGTCATCAAGTTGATGGTAAATGGAGGCCAACCAAAAAACTTGACACCGTAATTGATGAAGAAGAATGTACCAATCAATGAGGTGGGGATTGAAAGACATATATTTACGGTTGTGCCAATAGAGCCAAGAAATAAATAACAAACAACCCCGGTAAAAAGCACGCCAAGCATCAGGGTTAGTTTTAATTCATCAATGTTTTCCCTTACAAAAACTGAAGAATCAACAGGTATATTTAGCTCCACACCGGGTGGTAGCATTTTTCTCAACCGGGGTAACTCCTTCTTTACATTCTCACACAACCCGACTAGATTCCCGCCAATTGCTTTTCGAATCCCTACAGCAATCGCAGGCATACGATTAAATCTGGCCAGGCTTCTTCGGTCTTCCATTCCATCTTCAACCACAGCAAGGTCTTCAAGAAGAATATGCTGCCCATCCCTTTGCGCAACCAAAAGTTTTCTGAACTCATTCACGGAATAGGCTTCACCCATGGTTCGAAGATTAAACTCAACCATTTTACTTTGAATATAACCTGCTGGCATTTCTGCGTGTTGTTTCTGAATTGCCTGCCTGACATCATCCGCTGCAAGATTAAAACTGGTCAGTTTATCTCGATCCACCCAGATACGAATCGATCGGGCCTGCAATCCGGCAAATTGCACGCCGCCCACTTCGGCAATAGCCGCGATCTCCTGCTTGAGTTCCTTCTCGGCAAAATCGCTGATCCGATGAAGTGGGGCGCTACCCGATAGGGTGAGCCACATCACAGGAAGATTGTTGGGATTAACCTTGGTTATCACTGGCGGATCAATATCCACAGGCAGCCTACGCCTAGCCGCACTTACTGCATTCTGAACATCCTGCATTGCAACATCAATGTTACGTTCAAGCCTGAAATAAACAGTAACAAGGCTTATGCCTTCCATGCTGCGGGACATGATATAATCAACACCTTCAACGCTGGCTACCGCATCTTCCACGACGTCAGTAATATCTCCATCCATGATGTCCGGCGAAGCAGCTTCCCTGGTGACAGCAATGCTAACAACGGGAAAATCAATTTCAGGAAACTGACTAACGCCCAAACCTTGATAGCCGAGCCATCCGAAAATTATCATTGCGGCAGAAACCATGACTGCAAACACAGGGTTTCGAATACTTAAGGCAGGCAAGCTCATGTTATGTTCAAACCTCGATGGGCTGCATTGCAGCTTTATTAGATTTTTTGTTATCGGAAGGGGGCGGAAGAATTGGCGAAGGATTGGTACCCTTGGAGAAAGAATTAAGCCAATGATTTATTTTTTCGAGAAGGACATAAAACGAAGGCACAACGATGAGGGTAATCAAGGTGGAAAGAAAAATTCCACCGATGACACTTCGCGCAAGTGGGCCCCTATTTTCAGCACCCGCACCAAAGCCAAATGCAAGCGGTACCACCCCGGCTATGGTAGCAAGGGAAGTCATCATAATGGGCCGCAACCTTACAAACCCTGCTTCCAACATCGATTCTCTGGCGTTTTTGCCTGCTTCGCGAAAATGATTCGCACAATCTACAAGAATGATTGAATTTTTTTTAACAAGACCTGCAAGAAGAACCAAGCCAATCATACTCATTAGGTTTAGAGTGTCCCCACAAACCCAAAGTACAAGAAGCCCGCCTGTGACACCAAAAGGCACCGCCCACAAAACCGTCATGGGGTGCACAAAAGAATTGAACTGAATTCCCAAAATCATGTAAGCAACTAAAAAACCAAAAACAAGAGAACGCCACATGCTATCAATGGTTTGAGCCATCGCCTTGGCATTGCCCAATTGAACCGAACGATAACTTGGCGGGAGTTCCATTTCTTCGCGAACATCTTCAGCGATCTGTTTGCATCGAGCAATGGATTCCCCTTGGGAAACCCCCGGACTCATATTTGCGGTAATTTCTATTTTGCGAAGATGGTTATAACGATTGATCAAAGGCAGGGTTGAAATAGTCCTGTGCTGACTAAGATCATTGATTGGAATAGTGGGGGGATTAACCCCTGCGGACATAGGAATTTCCTGCCTGATGTGCAAATGGTTCAAAAGGTCGGGGGTATCACGCTGGTTTTCCAAAAGCCTCATCCGGACATCATATCGTTTATCCTCATCAGTAAAACGCCCGTTTCGCATACCACCGAATGCAACATTCAAAAGAAATGCCAGTTTCTTGATAGGCACATTCATTTCCGAGGCTTTATCACGATCAGGAAAAAGCTGCTCTTCGGGCATTCCAGGTCTGTAATCCGAATTAACATCGGCAACCATGCCACTTTCAATCATTCGGATTCGAACTTTTTCTGCGTAATCAACAACGGTTTTCCAATCGGGGCCTTGAATTGCAAAATCGATGGGGAAACCCCTTGTAGGTGTAAATCCCTGGGTGGAGAGATCCAAAACGATCGGCCTTACACCCGCAAGGCCCGACAATCTTTTCCGCACCTCTTGAATGATTTGAGTTTGAGTCAAGGTTCGATCGGAAGATGGAACCAATCGAATAAACACAACTCCTTCGGAAATAAGCATGCCAGGCCGAATCGATATGGACGAAAACATCGCAGCAATAATCTCAGATTTTTTGACTGGATCCTTCAAATTAACTAGGACATTTTCACATTTACCTATCATTTCTTCAACATAATCAATACTAACCCCAACTGGGCAGATCAAGCTGATAACAAAACGATTCTGATCCTCACTTGGAACAAGTTCCGTACCAATTGGCTTGATTGCAACAACCTTGGTTCCAATCTTCTCGCCAAGCCATAGAGGGAGTGGAATTTTCAATCCCGTGACCAAGAAACCAAGTGAGCAGGCGAAACCAAACGCAAGGGGAAGGATTACAAGTGGGTAATCAACTGCAAAACGAAGAACCTTTTTGTAAATGATCTCCATAAAACTCATCACGCAATGGGTGGGAAAAACTAAAAGAGGGTAAACAACAAATTTATCGGCCCCCCACCAGATCAACCTGTAGAAATTAAGGGGAAGAGAAATAGCACCCCGCAAGGTTGGCGGTTTCACCATGACATCTTCATGAAGGTTTAAAAACAAGGATGAAAGCATGGGCGTGATTGTAAGGGAAACAACCAGAGAAATTAAAACTGCAACCGTAACCGTAATACCAAACTGGAAGAAAAACTGTCCGACTACGCCCTGCATAAATGCAACAGGAATAAAAATTGCCACGATTGATAGTGTAGAAGCCAATGCAGCAAAAGAAATTTCATTAGAGCCGTTGTACGCCGCCTGAAATCGGGTTTCACCATTCTCCATGCGCCTGTAAATATTTTCGAGCACCAAAATCGCATCATCCACCACCACCCCAACAGAAAGCGAAAGCCCAAGAAGAGTCATAAAATTCAAAGTGAACCCACAATACTTCATGATGACAAAAGTTCCCATGATGGAAACTGGAATCGAAATGCAAACATTTAATGTGGAACTCATTGAACCTAAAAACATCAACGCAACCAACGCAGTAAGCACTACACCCATGACAAGTGAATGTTTGACTTCCTCGATATCATCTTTAATAAACAATGAAAAATCGGTTGAAATGCCAATCTCGACGCCCTCGGGTGCAAGAGCCCGCAACATGGGCAGCCTTCTTTTAACCTCCTCGCAAACCTGAACAACATTGGCCCCTGTCGCCCGCATTACGCCAACGCCCACGGTTGTTTCCTTGTTATATCGGGCAAAAGACCTGCGATCGGTCATGCCATCTTCGATGATTGCGACATCGCCCAAGGTGACAATTGAACCATCCGGTTTTGAAATAACGGGAAGTCTGGAAAATTCACCCGGGGTCTTCGCTTCACCCATAAGCCTAACATTGATTTCGCGTTTATCTGATTTGAGATAGCCGGCGGGTTTCTCAACATGCTCGGCCTGAAGTGCACGAAAAACGTCCAGGGCATCGATATGAAAGGCCTCAAGTTTTTCCTGATCGATCCAGATGCGCATGTTCCTGGGGCGCAAGCCGCCATACATCACACCACCACAGCCCGGAATTGTCTGGATCTGCTGCTTAAGAATATCGTTAACAAAACGATTGATTTCAGAAAGAGGCTTCTGCCCATGAATACCAAGCCAAATAATGGGGAATTTATTGAAATTAACTTTAGAAATAACGGGTGGATCTATATCTGTGGGCAACCTGTTCATTGCAGATGAAACAGCATTTTGCACATCCTGCATTGCTGCATCAATGTTTCTTTCAAGCCGAAAAAAAACGGTGGTGACGGCAGATCCCTGCAAACTCTGAGACTGGATGTAATCGATGCCCTCAACGCTTGAAACAGCATCCTCAATAATATCCGTAACATCATAATCCATGGTTTCAGGTGAAGCAGATTCCCGGGTGGTGTTGATGCTGACAACAGGAAAATCAAGTTCGGGAAATTGACTAATACCCAATCCACGATAGGCAATTGCCCCAAATACCACGAGCGCGGCACTGATCATGACTGCGAAAACAGGATTTTTAATACTTAAATCGGAAAGGCTCATTATCCACCAAATTAGTATTGATTACTTGCTTTTATCCTGTTTGAACTTTTTCATAAGTTCTTCTTCCATCTCTTTTGGAACATCCACGGGAGTTCCCTCTTCAAGGGCATCGGCCCCTTTACGAACAATCCAATCGCCCTCCCTGGCACCTTCCAAAATCTCCACCACTCCAGGCTTTCTTAAACCTAGTTGTAATGTCCTTGGTTTTGCTATCCATTCGATAGACCCATCAAGGGTTACCCTGGGTGTTGGCTGGAAAATTATGAATCCTTTCTCACTGGCGCGAACCGCCTCTTCAGGAACGACCAATGCATCTTTTTTTCCAGGAAGATCGCATATGATTTTTGCGGTATAACCCGGCCTTAACTGTGCAGAAAATGCAGACTGATCTATCATCCCCTTGCATTCAAACATATGGGTGTCGGGGCTTGCAACCGAACTGATGAAAAACAACCGTGCGGTGAGGTTTTCCTGAGGCAAGGCACGAAGAGTAAATCGCATTTCATAACCAAAAGGTAATAAAGCCGAAGCATCTGCCGCTGAGATTACAAGGGCATGCATGGGTGAAACAAAAGCATTTGAAATCAAACAAGCCGATCTCAGAAACTCTTCTTTATCAAGCAAGCTGCGTAAGCCAGGAGCGGATTTCTCAGGAATGTATCCCACCAAGCGAATCCGACTTAAATTGGCAATAGTTGCAATAACGGTTTTATCTTCAAGATAACTACCAACCGTAACCTTCCGCTGGTTGATCTGGCCCGAATAAGGAGCCTTTACCTGGGACCGGTTGAAATTGTTTTCTGCGAGTTGTCTGGCGGCCTTGGCTTGCAAAGCCTCGGCTTCAGCGAGCTTGGAATTCCCGGCAGCTCGAACCCTGTCTTCCGCTGAACTTCCAATTCCTGCAAGGCGAGTCAAACCTTCGAGATCACGACTTAAAGCAAATGCGGTTTCAGCTTTTTTTTCCAATGCAAGAGCGGAATCATAATTGGCCTTATGCCTCTTCTGATCAATCCGCACCAATAAAGAATCGCGATCGACCCATTGGCCTTCACGAAACAAAACATCATCAACCACGCCACTGACGCCTGCAGCAATATCAGTCTGCCCTTCGGCTTCAAGATGGCCAACGGTTTCCAAGGTGGCTTGAAAAGGTTGTTTTTGAATTTTATAGAGTTCGATTTTGCGTTTAAGCTTCATCTGGGAGGGTCGAACATCAGACCCACCTTTAGGAGCTTCCAAGCCTTGTTTGGAACAGCCGGGAAATAGAAGCGTAAACAGAGATAAAACCCCAAGGGCACGAAAAAAGAAAATACAAAGGGAATGCTTACAAAGAAACATCAAAAAGAATCTCCGAAATGCAAGGCTATTGCAAGCCGAGGAGGTAGGTGTTAAACTTTTGACTGACTGGTCAGTTCTATTGTAAATTGATTTTTAACACGAGTCAATCATCTATCTTCAAGGTTTACGAAGTGAGCATAAAATCTGCTACCCCTCAACAGAAAATACTAGCCTCCGCTGAGATTATGTTTGCCTCCAAACGATTCCATGAAGTTCTTATGGAAGATATCGCCATGAGTGCAGGGGTGGGGAAAGGCACCATTTATCGCTATTTCAAAAACAAAGAAGAACTATACGCAGCACTTCTTAAGGACGCTTCGAGTGAACTGATGACACTCATTGAAAATGCAATTGAAACAGAGGTTTCCTGCAAAAACAAGCTGATCGTTATCCTCCAGACATCAATCAACCTATTCGATGCCAAACCCCACTTGTTTGACCTTATTCTGCATGCGGAGGCATTCCAAAAAGCCTCGGCTGCATTTCCCTGGCAACAAACCCGCTGGAATGTAATCCAACTCGTGGAATCATTATTTCAACAGGCAGAAGATCAAAAAGAATTCAGCATTAAAAACCCAAAAGAATCTTCCCTCCTGCTTTTAGGCGGCCTTCGGGCCATTATAAGATTTGGCAATAAACCGCGACAAAAAGAGCTTTGCACCGATATCGTCCATCATTTCCTCAACGGCTTTTCCAAATCTCTTACACCATCCATTGAATCAACTTAAGTGACAACTATTAATGACTTTATGTCTTAGAAAAAGATATATTCACAACTTCATTTTGAACCAATCTTTATGAAGCATTCTTAAATTTGTATAACAGATATTCTAGGGCTTCCCAGAATACTGGGAACACATTATCAAACATGGCAGATCTCCAGGCTGAATCTCCAATGAAAAACAACAATATTAAAGTATTCAGCGGTCGGGCCAACATAGCCTTGGCTGAAAAAATTGCTTTTCATTTAAACGATACCCTGGGAAAGATAACCCTGACTGATTTTCCAGATGGTGAAAATTATGTTCGCATCGATGAAGATGTTCGAGGCAGGGATATTTTCCTTGTTCAGCCTACATGCCCCCCGGTAAATGAAAATTTAATGGAACTGCTGGTAATGCTCGACTGCTTTAAAAGAGCGAGTGCAGCCCGTATCACCGCGGTCATCCCTTATTACGGATATGCCAGACAAGATCGCAAAGATGTAGGCAGGGTGCCCATCACCGCCAAAATGGTTGCAGACATTATTACTGTTGCAGGGGCTAACCGAGTTCTTGCGTTGGATTTGCATGCAGCCCAGATCCAGGGCTTTTTCAATGTTCCCGTTGATCACCTTCATGCCAGCCCTGTAATTTGTGATTATGTCCGAAGTTTTAATGTGCCGACCGATGAGCTTGTCATTCTTAGCCCTGATGAAGGCAGCATCAAAAAAGCCCTGATGTATCAAAAAAAGCTGGGTGGTGGCATTGCTATCGTTGATAAACGAAGATCAAGCGCCACTGAAACCAATCAAGCAAATCTGATTGGCTGCTCCATGGAAGGAAAAGTTGCCGTGATTTTCGATGATATGATTTCCACTGCTGGCACGGTGGTTGGCGCAGCACATGTCGCCAAGCTAAATGGTGCAAGAGAAGTTTATGTTTGCGCAACACACGGAGTATTCTGCGGGCCAGCAGTCGAGAGGCTGAACGGTGCCCCGATAAAAGAAATAATTGTAACCGATACGATTCCGCTGCCCCCTGATAAGCAGCTTCCGAATGTTAAGATATTATCGGCAGCACCTTTGCTGGCAGATGCCATTCGAAGAATCCATTTGAATGAATCCGTAAGTAAACTATTCGAATAACCAAAGCTCGAATCAGGTTACAGAGCTTTTGGGTTTGATAAACAAGCCAGCAATGCGTTCAAATAGCCTGCTGCCCGTCTGCCTTCTCACAATCTCATCCGCAACAGTGCCAAGAAGAAGCGCCAGTCCAATCACGGTAAATTCAAGGTCGCTGGGAATACCTGCAAAAATAACAAAGCTTCGCAACAAGGGAAGAATAGCTGTTCCTAAAAGGATACCAATCACCATACCTTCCCCCCCCCGCAAACTAAATCCACCAAGCACCGCCCCGGTAATCGCATATAGTTCAAACCAGCTTCCCGCATTGGAAGGAGATGCGGAACGAACCTTTAAAAGAAAAAGGATTCCACCAAGGCCTGCCAGCGTGGAACACAATATGTAAGCAATGGTTTTGTACCTATCAGTTCGAATGCCTGCGTACTTGGCTGCCTGCTCATTAAAACCCAAGGCATAAAGGTATCTGCCAAAAACACTCTGATGCAAAAAAACCGTTGCAACAATCGCCAGAACAAATAAAAGAACCAAAGGCATGGGAATGTTGAGCCAAGGCCCGATGGTATCAGGCAATCCAACCCAATCGCCAAGGGGCAGATTGCCTCGTTGTAAAAAAAGAAAAGCATCCAAGTCCTGGCGATCTCCAATCCCAACATCCCTGGAAGAATCTCTAAGAACCCTGCCGGGTGTGTCCCAACCTTGGGAAAACTTTTGCCCCAGCTCTTTAAATTTGATGAGTGTGAGTAACTGCGCCAAACCGCGATAAATAAAGAGCCCACACAATGTGACAATGAATGGCTGCAAATTACCCTTGGTAATTAGAACACCATGAATCCAACCGATAAACGCAGAAACGATCAGAACCAATAAAGCCCCGACATAGGGATTGAATCCGTTCTCAAGAAACAAACCAAATCCGACTGCTGCGAGACAAACAACCGAGCCAATAGAAAGATCGATACCACCAGTTATGATTACAAAACCAACCCCGAGGGTAAGAACGCCCCACTCACCGATACGACGCTCCAGATTAATATGATTTTCCAAACTACGAGCCTGCGGATCAGACATCATCAACAAGCCATAAAGAGTAAATACAACAACAAGAATTCCAAAAATCCTGATCATTTGACATTTACCTCTTTAGATCCTGTTGCAAGCAGCATGACGGATTCTTCATTAATATCATCACCCAAAAGTTCGCCTTGAAGATTCCCCTCATGAAGAACGATAACGCGCTGGCTAAGGCGGATGATTTCCTCCATATCACTGGAAATCATCAGGATAGCAACACCAAGGCCTGCAAGATGACGAATGAGTTCATAGATTTCGGCTTTAGAACCAACATCAACGCCCCTGGTGGGTTCATCAAGAATCAAAACTTTCGGGCCTACAGCCAACCATTTTGCAAGTACAATTTTCTGTTGATTACCACCACTTAAAAGACCTGCCAGTTTGTTGGCATTCGTAGTTTTAATACTAAGCTTTTCAATACTATCCGCAGAAAGTTTAGCTTCCTTGAATGGATCAACAAGAAATAATCTGGATAAGGTTTTAAGGTTGGGGAGTGAAAGATTCTGCTTGATGCTTTGCAATAGAATCAAGCCATGGTGCCTGCGATCTTCTGGAACCAAAAGCAAACCGGCGGCAATGGCATCGACAGGAGATCGGGGAATATAATTTTCACCATCAAGAAGTGCCTTACCACCTTGGGAAGGACGAATGCCAAACAGGGTTTCAGCAAGTTCTGTTCGGCCTGCACCAACCAAACCCGCCACGCCTAAAATCTCACCTGCCTTTAATTGAAAAGATACCCCAGACGGAGTACCGCCAAGGAATTTAAATTGCTGCAACTCAAGTCGCACTTTCGAGGATTGATCTAAAGCCAAAGGCTTGGAAAATTTTTCGAGGTCTCTGCCAACCATCATTCGAACCATGGAGTCATGGGTGATTTCATGGGCTGCAAGAGTACCGGCATTTCTCCCATCACGCAAACCAACAACACGATGGGCGACTCTTTTAACTTCCCCCAAACGATGGGAAATATAAACCACCGAAACCCCCTCCGAAGAAAGCTCCTTGATAACTTCAACCAACTGATCCGATTCTTTTTGGGAAAGGCTGGAAGTGGGTTCATCCATGATAAGAATGCGGCCATTCAAAGATAAAGACCTTGCAATCTCAACAAGCTGCTTCTGCCCAGGGGGCAAAGAACCAACCAAAGCACCTGGATCAACATCCAGGCCGACTCGTGCAAGAAATCTTGCACCTAGCTTCAACATTGCCTTGCGATCCAGCAATTTCAAAGGCCCCGCCCATACCAATTCCCTGCCCAAGAAAAGATTGTCTGCAATCGTCAGATTATCGGCCAGATTCAATTCCTGATGAATCAAGCTGATACCATGCTTCATCGCTTCAGAAGGGCTATAAAGATTGACATCGGTGCCATTGATCCGAACCTGACCAGAATCAGGCTGATGAACACCTGCAAGGATTTTCATAAGGGTGGATTTACCAGCGCCATTCTCACCAATAATGGCAAGAACCTCACCCGGATAAATTTGCACATTAACATTGCTAAGGGCTTTTATCCCATAGAATTGTTTGCTGATATCCAGCGCCTCCACCACGGGAACCAAGGATGTTCCGGGGGCAACGCTGGATCCTTCTGAAATCGGCATGATCATTTATTCATCAACTTTTTCAGGTTGGCGTGAAATGCCTCGACATTATCTTTTTTAATAGTCTTGTGTTGAACATCGATAATCCCATTAGCTGGAATTTTCACGGACTCAGGCTTGGTAACCAGTTCAACCATCAACTTGACAGATTGATACCCAAACTCAAAGGGTTGTTGCACAACCGTGCCATGAATTTCCCCAACTTTGATGGCTTCAAGGGTGTTGTCATCCTCATCAAAACCAACAATTTTAACTTTGCCAGTACGCTTGGAATCTTTGACGGCTGCAAGAATCGCAGGAGGGTTGTAAGCCCATAACCCAATCATGCAAAGGTTTTCTTCGTTTTGATTCTTGGCAAGAACATCAGCAGCATTATCTTTGGCTTTATTTTTATCAGTATTATCGGTGTAGGTGCCGATCAACTCATAGTTCCCATACTTTTTCCCATTGGGGGAATCACGCAAGCCTTTGGATTCTGCAAGGCCTTCAAGAACATCAAGAACGCCTTGGCGCCTTTCTTGCGCATTGATGGGGTCCAACTGGCCCACAAAAATCGCAATTTTTCCCCCTTGGGGCATGACTTCTTTCACCAATTCGCCCACGGATCTACCAGCCTGAAGATTTGCGGTTCCCAGGTAGCACTTTCGCTTGGATTTAACTGCATCGTTATCCACGCACAAGACAGGAATCCTTGCAGCAATTTCATCAATGAAGGAAGTCTGATTTTCCGGACTGATAACGCTTACAGAAATTGCATTAACACCTTGGGTCATTAAATCTTCAATGATCTGCTTCTGGGTGGAAGCCGAAGCATCTTGTGGCCTTTTAAAAATGACCTGCGAACCTGTTTCCTGCTCAGCTTTTCGGGCGCCAGCTTCTGCAATTGTCCAAAACTCCGCGGGGTTATTACTTACAAAAGCCACCTTAACAGCTTGTGCCCCCTTCGATTTATCCGTTTGTTTATCAGCTTCCTTTTTTTTCGCATCAGATTTTGTTGCGTCTTTATTACCAGGAACACTTGCTCCCCCGCAGCCGGATGCAAGAACTGCAAGCAGCAGGTAATTAAAAATAGAGTAACCAAAAACCAAAGACTTCGATTTGCTCATGTTATTCCCAACAAACAAGATCTATAATATTCTGCACCTCTACATATTGGGCAGAACTTTACTAAAGATACTATATTTGATGGGGATGCCAAGAAATAAATGGTGAATTGTTTTACTGGGGAATCGGTGGACTATTTTTACCATCCACAGCCTGCACAGTACCCGTCATCTGCTTCTCCAACTTGAAATTCTCATCTGCCTTTTTAAGCAAACCGGAAATCGAATCCACGGCCTTCGAAGGGTAACCCGCCTTGGATAAATAACCACGGGCTATTATCTTGGGATCTATGGTTCCAGCCCCTGTCGCCTTGTTTTTCATTCGCATCCGATCCAACTCGTATCGTTCAGCAATCCGGGTTCCATCTGCGGGCCCAAATACAAGCGACCGATCATTCCCTATGGGAAAATCTAGACCTGGCGTTCGATCAGTAATTTTCCCTGTTGGCGCGCTATTCTCCTGCTCGCCCAACATCTTGACTAATTCCACCGCCAATACTGCAGCTAATTGATCGTCGGTACAATCCTTAACCAAACCATCGGTAATCATAATTTGATCAACGCCCTTGTGAAACACCTCGGCCTGGGCAGTACCAATGGTGTGAAATGCAGGCTTTATACCAATGGAAGGATTAGCAACGAGAAGTTTTTGACCAATTTTTCCAACGCGAATGGCGGCTTCTTTTGTAGGGCCGGGATCGGGTGCGGCATTTGGCAATCGAACAATTTTTTCCGCATTCATTCCCGCATCAGAAATCATTCGGGTCGATTGCTTGGGTGTTTGTGAACAGCCAACCAGTGGTATCATCGAAACAGCTATTAAACCAAGTAATTTCCTGAATAACATTGCAACTTAACCCCAAGGCAAAAGGGGCCCACAATTATGGGCTGTTAATATGAAGCAGCACATAACCATAGCAATTTAAAAAGTAAATAGCGTCCGCAAACCCAGAAACACAGGAAGACTGGGAACTCTAGGAGGGATTAATTTTGAGATACACTTTTCCATCCACGGAATCAGAAGCTGCAGCACTAAGAGCATTTTGATAGTCAGCCAGATTAAAGATTGGGCCGGCAGGGGTATCTAACACACCCTCGCGAATCAAACCTCCCAGTTTACTAAATAACCCCAACATGGTTAAGGCTCCTTGATCTTTGGCCCACTCTGAGAGCCAAAATCCCTGCACGACCTTTTGACCTTTCATAATATCGCCGGGCTCAAACTTTAAAGGTTCTCCTGACATCCGACCGTAAACCAACATTTTCCCATTTCTCGCAAGGCTTAATATCATTTGCGATCCAACTCCGCCGCCCACCGCATCCACGGCGTAAGAAACGCCTTTACCCTTGGTGATTTTCATCACTGATTCTTGAATATTTCCATTCTCCAGCGAAATAACTTCGTCGGCCCCTTCCTTTCGAAGCATATCCACTTGCTGCTGCTTCCGAACGATATTGATGGTGTGAAACCCGAGCTTTTTGCCCAGCCTTACGATCATTTTACCCAATGCCCCGGTTGCAGCAGATTGTAACAACCAGCCCCCGGTAGGGATTTTCAATACTTTTTGCGTCATCACATAAGCAGTTGCAGGATTAACAAAAAAAGATGCTGCCTGCTGATCGGTAAGATAAGAAGGCATGGGAACGGCTTGCCTTGCTGGTATGACGATTTTCTCTTGCCAACGGCCATCCCCCTGGCCAATAACCGAAACGCGTTTTCCCATCACCCGCCATGCCAAAAGCCCCTTGCCTGACTCAACAACCCCAACCCCTTCAAAACCGGGGGTTTGGGGTGGAGAGGGCTGATTGCCGTATTTCCCTTGTATAAATAGTAGGTCCGATGGATTCACAGGGCTCAAAAGCATCCGAACCAAAACCTCACCACTTCCGGGAGTAGGCTCATTTTTGTCCTGAAGACTCAAAACTTGCGAAGGAACACCATAGGAATTGCATACCAAAGCTTTCATTAATCCATCCTCTAAGGTAAATAGTGGCCTGAGCAAGTATCCTAGGTTTTCACATCACAACCTATAAAACTTCAACCCAAATACCGCATTCATATCGATATACATTCAAGCTGTACCATGTTTAACGCCGATATCAATTGTAATGACCGTAGCGAATATTCACGCCCGCAATTGAACTCTCCGAAGGCTTATGAGAAAATTCAAGGCTAAATCATTCAGAGACAACTTTTATACCATGCTGTTGGTTGGTGCATGCATTGCGATTTTAACACCAGGTTGCAGCAGGCGCTTTTTCCGAAACAGGGCAGACAACGAAGTAAACCAAATTCTCGCAACCAAGGACAAATACCCAAACTGGAAACTCGAACAGTTTCATTTACTTCCCGATCCAAGGGCCCGTTTCGCTTCCGCAGGCAACCAAGATCGCCCTGCAATGCCACCCGATGATCCCGCCTCGATGGCAATGGCACCCAATCCCCAAAAACCTGGAAAATACGGCATAAGTCACATGGAAGGCTCGGGCTATCTAGACCTACTTTCCCAATATGATTCTGATAATCGCTCTGCCATTGCGATCAAAGCGCCTAAAGATAATGACGCCCCTTTAAAATTAGTTTCGTTCAAACAAGATGGCATAAATTATCTGGACAACCTTGATCCAGACAAAGGCCCGTTTGATTCGATGGGGCTTACCTACAAAGGCGATCCCGCAGGCCGTTATGATCACCCCTTTTTAGTTAAACTTGAACAATCATGCGAACTTGGACTCGTGAATAGCAGGGATTTTCAATTCCGACGGGAAAATGTATATCTCGCAGCACTTCCCGTCACCTTGCAAAGATTTGCATTTGCAGCACAGTTTTACGCCAACGAAGTTGCCATTCGGGAAAGATCCGGTTCCGAAACATTAACGGGGAATACCAATAGGTGGAATGTTGCATCAGAAGCAGGTGTAACCAAAACATTCTCAACCGGCGCATTGCTTTTGTTTCGATACGCCAACGCAATTGTTGTAGATATGGCAGGCAACGGCGCAAGCCAGATTAGAACGCCATCTGCTTTATCGTTGGATTTGTTTCAGCCTTTATTCCGTGGGGGCGGCAGAGCCGTTACGCTTGAACCCCTTACCTTGGCAGAACGCAATCTACTTTACGAAATGCGCTCTTATGCGCGCTTCCGCAAAGAATTTTATGCTGATATCGTTGTGGGCGGAGCTCCCGTGGTTTACAGCACCCCTGCAACTGTTGCATCAGCCACTAGATTTAACAGCGTATTTGGTTCTGGCTTGGCCGGCACAGGATACGTTCAAGTTACACCAGGCGAAGGCAATGGCTATAGTTCGACAGCCCAAGCTTTCGCAGCCCGAAGAGATGGCTACCTACCAGCGGTACTAAAAGCCGGTTTCCTTAGAAATGAACGCGAAAATGTTGCAGACTTATCCACCACTCTCGACCAATACAAGGAAATGCAAGCAATCGGAGATATATCAGAACTTCAAGTATCAAGAATTCTCCAACAATTATTATCATTCAAGACAAATGTAATAACCAGAGAGCTAACCTTACGTGATGCACTCGACCGATTCAAATATCAACTCGGCCTGCCAATCGACCTACCGTTAGAACTCGACCGAGCGCCACTAGAACCCCAATTGGCACAATTGGCACGTTATTCGAATTTGGTGGACGAGTTTAAAAAAACACGACAGGATTCAAGAAAACTTAACGACCCTAAAAAGGTGGATCAACTACGAAACGGGCTCCGTAACATTCTACGGGAATCTGATTTCGTAAAGGGCACACAATTCAAAGATAAACTCCCAAAAAGATGGGCAGCCTGGGAAGCCATGACTAAGGAGGAATTAGCAGCAAAACTTAAAGAAATCAACATTAGAAGATTGCAACTTCAAGAATCAAAAGCCGATTTTGAGAAAAAGGGAAAACAACAACCCTACGCAGAAAAACTTGAGCTTGGTGAAAAAGACTTCGAATTCTTCCTAGGCAGATTCGAAAGAAACCTAAGGCTCTACGAACAAAAAGTAAACTGGATTCGAAACGGCGTCGATGATCAACTCAACCAGTTCGAAAACCTTATTGAAGACTTTCTGCTGGTTTTAGTTGAGCCAAGAAACGAAAAACTGGAAAAAACCAGAAAATCGTGGCCAAAAGTGCCTAGAGTTTGCGTGGATGGTGTAGACTTATTAAAGACCGAGATCGACGAAGCCTTATTTGCTGGTTGCAGGTATGCCTTAACGAATAGGCTGGATTTGATGAATGGGCGGGCACAGCTCATGGACTCCTGGAGACAAATAGCTGTTTCCGCTAATGCCTTGCAGGGGGTTATGAATGTAGAGTATAGTTTACTTGGTACTTCGCCTGCAAATGTTGCCCAACCTGTGAATATTAATGCGAGCTCATTGCGACACCGCTTGATCCTAACAGGGGATTTGCCTTTAGTCAGAATTCAAGAAAGAAACGCCTACAGGGCAACCTTGATCAACTGGCAAAGACAACGGCGTAACCTGATGGCGTTTGAAGATACTATAATTGAAGATGTGCGTAATGAGATCCGCCAATTGCGCGCCTTATCTCAAACCTATGATATTCAAAAGTTAGCGGTTGAGTTGGCTTACCTGATTTTGGACAATGCGCTTGAAACCACTTACGCACCCTCCAAACCAGGTGGTGCTGGTGGAGCACAGGGAAATAATGACAGCTCGCAGGCTGCTTTCACGCAGCAATTGCTTGATGCTCAAAGATCCAAGTTGACGGCGCAAAACACGCTGTTTCAAATTTGGATTGATTTCCTGAGTGCACGAACTTTCCTTTACAGGGATCTTGAGCTTTTACCTCTTGACCCACGCGGAGTATGGATCGATGAAATTGAAAATTGTCAGTGCGACACCCCAACAAGTGGAACAACCCAAACAACTTCCGATCTCAGAAGCCCCTCCAACGGTGATGAGGGAACTCGGGGAGGCGCTGCAAGCATCCTTCTCCCGCCCAGAAAAATCAGCCTCAAATAAAGAGACTGAACCTTCAAACTTCTCGATTAAAAAAATAGCGATGGCGTTTGCCATCCCCATCATCATTATCATTGCCGCCTCAAGCCTTTATTTTTGGCCACGCACCAAACCCGTCCGCATTGATCTAATCACCCACATAGTCAAACCAGAAAAACTTCAAGTCACCATCCTTGAAAGAGGAACACTCGAAGCCTTGGATAATAAAGACATTGTCTGCCAGGTCCGTTCAGGCAGCAAAGGTTCTTCGTTCTCCACCACCATCAAATGGGTTATCGATGATGGCTCTCATGTGAAACATAATGATCTTATCGTGGAACTCGATGACTCCGGGTTGCAGGAACAATTAAAAAGCCAGCAGATCGCACGCGACAGGGCCCGCAATGATTTCATTCAAGCCGAGGCAAACTATGACATCGTAAAAAGCCAGAATGAAAGCGATATCGCAACTGCCGAAATCGCCATCGAACTTTCCGCACTCGACCTGGAAAAATTCCAGGAGGGGGACTACAAACAACAACTTGCTGAAGTTGAAGGAAGATTTTTTCTGGCCGAATCCGACCTCTCCATGTGGAACGATCGGGACGTATGGCTCGATCGCATGGTTAGCAAAGGCTACCTCACTCCCAAACAGGCGCTTGCAGACAGATTCAAATTAAAAAGCGCGGAATTCTCAGTGGAAAAAGTAAAGGAAGAACTTAGAGTCCTCAAGGACTACACCAAGAAACGCACCCTTACCGAACTCAAAAGTAAAAGGGACGAATCCAAAAGAGCCAAGGATCGACTGACTACCCAATCCAAGTCCAAAGAAATCCAAGGCATCAACGACACACTCACCAAAAAATCCATCTTCTCCAAGGAAGAACTTCGTTTCAAGGAAATCGAAGACGAAATAAAAAAGTGTTACCTTTACGCGCCTCAGGATGGCCTTGTGGTCTACTATGTTTCAGAGCAGGCAAGGTTTGGCAGCGGATCGCAACAAGCAACCATCGCCCAAGGCGAACCTGTCCGCGAAGGCCAAAAACTGATGCGAATCCCCAATCTTTCCCACATGATGGTCAACACCAAGGTACACGAGGCAATGCGCAACCGCATCCGAGGCGACCAATGGAAAAAAACAGGGTATGGCGAAATCCGACTTGCAGGGTTATCCCTGATCAGCCAACCACTTAATCTTCTTTGCGCCCAGGCATCTTACTATGAAACCCACAATGAATTTGTCGACAAAGAGCAAGAGTTGATTGACAATGGGCTTCCCGCAACAATTCGCATTGATTCCTTCCCCGATAAAGTCATGCAGGGCCATGTAAAGCATGTTGACGAAGTCGCATCTCAATCGGATTGGCTGACCTCCGATGTTCGGGTTTATCGCACACTGATTTCCATCGACGAAAGCTTGCCCGACCTGAAACCAGGCATGAGCGCATCCGTTACAATTTACACCGATACCAAGGCTGAAAATGTACTCGCCATTCCTGTTCAAGCAGTTCTTGGAAATACACAAAGCGGATTTTTCTGTTTCATCCTTACCCCAGATGGCCCCATCGAAAAAGCTATCAAGCTAGGGGTAAGCAACGAAAAAATGATCGAAATCAAAGATGGACTTAATGCGGAAGATGTTGTTGTTCTAAACCCCAAAAGCCTTTCCCGCGATTCAAAGAAAGATTCTCCCAAAGCAGAAAAGGTCGACGCACCAACCTCATCGGTTTCCAAGAAAAAAGATAAAAAAGGCAAGACGAAACCTGATGATCAGTAATAGATCTTTCAACCACTCTCAAAGGTTCACACCTTGGCCAGCGTTCTTAAAATCATTGATCTTGCAAAAGTATACTCCCTTGAATCCGTCTTGGTTTATGCGGTGAAAGGTGTAACACTCGAAGTGGAAGAAGGCGATTTCGTTGCGCTCATGGGCCCTTCGGGATCGGGTAAGTCCACACTCCTAAATCTTTTAGGCTGCCTGGATCGCCCCACCAATGGCCAATACTTCCTCGCCGGCCAGGATGTCGCCAGGATGCAAGACGATCAACTTAGCAACATCCGCAGTCGCTACCTCGGTTTCATCTTTCAACAATACAACCTTCTGCCACAATACACGGTCGTCGAAAACATCGAAATCCCCCTTCTCTACCAAGGCGCAAAACTTTCAAGCGCCACCACCAAACGATGCATAGGCCTGGCACAACTAGTGGGCTTGGGCAACAGGCTTGATCATCGACCCATGCAACTTTCAGGTGGTCAGCAGCAGCGCGTCGCCATCGCCAGGAGCCTTGTGAACGACCCTGCTGTAATCCTTGCAGATGAACCCACCGGAAACCTTGATTCTCGAACCAGCGACGAAATCATGCATCTACTTTCCAAGCTTAATGAAGCAGGCAAAACCATTATCATGGTAACCCATGAAAACGATATCGCTTCATGGGCCAAACGCGTTGTTAGAATGAGAGATGGTGTCATCGAATCCGATGTCAGGAACGACAAGCCAACCGTTTCCATCGAGGGAGCGACTTCAACCATCCAGACGGAACTGCTGGAAAGCCTGGTGCTACATCAATCCAAGTGAGAAGCGGAAATGCTGATATTTTCCATCACCGCAATACTTATGCTCTTCGGACTCTTTGCTTGCATTTTGCTTTGGGATAAAGGCCGCAGAAGCTTCATCCTTGCAGTCCGAAGCCTTTGGCTTCACAGGCTTCGCGCTTTCCTTTCCGTACTTGGTATCATCATAGGCACCGGCGCTGTCATCTCACTCATGGCCTTCGGCGAAGGCAGCATGCAAGACGCCCTGGAAGATATCAGAAGGCTAGGTGCAAACAATATAATGGTCCGAAGCGTCAAGCCAACCGATGATGCTGGATCCTCTAAGCGCAGTTACATTGCCATTTACGGCCTCACTTACCTTGATTTTGACAAGATAGCGACCATCCCGACCGTTACAAGAATGGTGCCCATGCGTATCTTCCCCCAAGAAGCAAGAAGAGGATATAAAGGGGTAAACAGCAGAATTGTCTCTACCATCCCAGACTACCTTGACATCCATAACATCGAAATGAAAAGTGGGAGATTTCTAGTTGCTGATGATGAAGTGCTGCTAAGAAATGTCGCTGTACTTGGATCTGAACTCGCCAACAGGCTTTTCCCGTTCGAAGACCCGCAAGACAAAGAAGTCCAACTCGGAACCTTTTTCTATAAAGTGATAGGCGTCATGAAGGAAAGATCTCAGGGCGGGGTCTCTACTGAAGATGTAAATCTGGATGTTGTTATCCCCATAGCTACCGCAAGGGTAAGGTTCGGCGAAAGAATATTCATGCGGTCTGCCGGTTCAAGATCCGCAGAAAAAGTAGAAATCAGTCAGATAACACTTACTGTCAGCGATACCGAAAAAGTAAGGCCTACTGGCGAGATCATTCGATCGATACTCGAAAACCATGGCAAATCCGACTGGACTGTCAATGTGCCTCTGGACCGGCTCGAAGAAGCGGAAAGGGCCAAAGAAAGATACAAAATGCTGCTCGTTCTTATCGCTTCAATTTCACTTTTAGTTGGTGGCATTGGCATCATGAATATCATGCTCGCCACCGTGACGGAAAGAACCCGCGAAATCGGTATCAGGCGCGCACTTGGCGCAAAACGCCGCGATATCACACTTCAATTCCTCATCGAAGCCGTTGTACAAACCAGCGTTGGCGGGATTCTTGGCATCGGCCTGGGCCTCGCTATGGTTTACGCCCTACCTTTCTTTGCAGAAACTTTCTGGGAAGTCAGGATCCCTGCAAAGGTTCATTTTGAATCCATCACATGGTCACTCACCACTGCCGTTGCCGTCGGACTTATTTTCGGCATCTATCCCTCCAGAAGAGCCGCGCTTATGGATCCGATAGAGGCTTTAAGACATGTCTAATACCGCTGCGAATCTGCCTCAAGATTTGTTGCACCTTTGCCAACAACGCCCGCCAAACATCTTTCTTGTCTTAGGTTCGGGTTATGGCTCGCTTGCAGACAAATTCCAGAACAGGCAATCCTGGCCTTTCAGCCAAATCCAAGAGATATCCACAAGCACCATTCCAGGGCACAAAGGTTGTCTAACCCACGCGCAATTCAACAATAAAACCTTACTCATTTCAGAAGGCAGAATTCACTCCTACGAGGGATACTCAAAACAAGATGTCACTGCAACCACCAGGATCGCCCACTCCCTCGGATGCCACACGGGGATTTTCACCAATGCCGCGGGGGGCATCTCTCCAAACCTAAACCCAGGCTCGATCATGCTCATCAAAAACCACATCGACACGATCACCCAGCCATGGAATAACGACATAAACAATCCCGGGTTCCCCCCCTTGCGCGAATCACCGTACGACCCTTCCCTGATTGAGAAACTTGAAAAAATCACAAAATCACAAAATATATCCGCAACCACGGGAATCTACCTGATGGTAGCCGGACCATGCTACGAATCCGCATCCGAGATCCGGGCTTTTTCCCAATGGAACGCCAATGCAGTTGGGATGTCAACCGCTTGGGAAGTTGAAGCGGGATTTCAATTGGGAATGAAATGTGCTGGAATTTCAGGCATAACCAATAAGGCTGCGGGCCTTTCCCTCCACCCACCTTCACACCTTGATGTGCTTGAAAATGCCAAAGGACTTACCCTATCTTTTGAAAAACTACTTTTTAGCTATCTGGAGAATTTGTAACACCTGAAGCACCAACCTTGCTCCAAAACATGTAAAACTTAAAAAGAATGAGATTTATTTCTTTACAACCTTACCTTTTCCGTATATAAAAGTACTTGTGACCTTGGGTCGGTAGTGGCCGACCGCTGGTAGATCAGGAGATGGATGGTTGGAATCCCCGGTTTAATTTCTTTTTTGGTTTTTTTGGTTGGCGATCCCCTCGAATGAGCATCACTTTTCCAAATCTTCTAAACAAGCAAATTTCACTGGTGAATTAGATAATGTGACAGGTTTGCAATGTTTTTTGTTACCTATCAAATTGTTCTATGATCGGTACTGCTCGATTTCCGGAGCTCCAGACTTAGGTTTTTTTGGTATATGGTGCCAATTTTGCTTCTTGGGTTTCAGCTTTCACAACCTCGGTGGTTTTTTAGGTCCTGAACAGTTTTTAAGAAGTTTTGGCACGGAAAGGACGAGCGATGGCTAAGAATATTTATGTAGGGAATCTGACTTGGACGACCTCCACAGATGATCTCAATGCACTTTTCGGTCAACATGGACAAGTTGCCCGTTCACAAGTTATTATGGATCGCGAAACCGGTCGCTCACGCGGCTTCGGTTTTGTCGAAATGGTCAGCGATCAGGATGCTACCAAAGCTATTGAAGCTTTGAATGGCTTCCAGTTCCAAAACCGAGCTCTTACTGTTAACGAAGCCCGTCCTCGCGAAGAACGTGGCCCAGGTGGCAGCGGTGGCGAACGCGGTGGCGATCGTGGCGGCAGCCGCGGTGGCTTCGGTGGCGGTCGCGGTGGCTTCGGTGGCGGCGGTAGTGGTGGTGGCCGTGGCGGCCGCGGTGGTGACCGTGGTGATCGTGGCTCCAGCTATTAACCCCTAAATACTATTTTTCTTTATTTATCTAAAAAACGTCTTCCTGTACTTGACAGGAAGACGTTTTTTTATGCATTCTATACTCTTGACCTTTTTTCTCTTTGCCATGGAGGGCTTTGTTCTAATGTTTTATCAAACTGAATCTAAGGCGCAGGTTTGGCGGGCTCTTGTTGTTTTCGAAAACCGCTCCGAAATGCTTCTCTTCGTTGGGCGATCATCCGAACAGGTTCGCGCAAACATCGAACCTGCTTTCAACGATCTCCTTGACGATGAAGAAAAGTTAAAAGCTCAATCCATCTCACTACAACGATGGCACGGCGCACCCGATGCTGGTCGTTGGATGCACCAAACCAACCTCACTATGCCTGGCAAAACACTGCTTGCAAAAGTTGCTTGATTTCTATCTTTTTTCGCAAGGCTCCGGCTTCTCACCGGAGCTTTTTGCATTTAATTTCATACTGTCACTCCTCCCTCTTTCACTACAATAAATATTGTTAACTTTCATAATTTTCACCCCAATTTATTGGGTACATAAGAATGCACCATTACTTCAACCTTTGCTTGACTTTAAGCTCTGTTCCTATCGCCTCAAAGATCATTCATACAACAGAATTTTCACACTTCATCCACAAGTTTTATTTCGCCAAACAATAACCCTGCTTCGATGAAAGGACCTTTTCATGACCCAACCATCTCTCAGCCTTTTCGCTTCAGGCCTCACCGGCGAAACCGCATTCGATGTCCTCGCAATAGCCAAAAAGTTAAAAGCTACGGGCAAAGATGTAATCGAACTACAAATCGGAGATAGCCCTTTCAACAGCACAAAACACGCGCTTGTTTCAGGCGTTAATGCAATCAACCAAGGCATGACACACTACTGCCCTTCCCCGGGCCTCCCGTCTTTCCGGGAAACCATCGCCAAGAATTACTTTAAAGAGTTTGGCGTGAAAATCGGGCCTGAAAACGTCACTGTGGGGCCAGGGGCAAAAGTCTTCGAACAATTCTTCTGCGAAGCTTTCCTTAACCCAGGCGATGCCGTTCTTGTCTTTTCCCCTCAGTTCCCAACTTACAAGCCAAACCTTGAAAGGCGTGGCGCAAAAATCGTTTACAGTTCCCTTAAACAAGAAAACCAGTTCCGCCCAAACCTTAAAGATGTCGAAGATTTCATCAACAACGAACCCAAGGCTAAAGCCATCTTCCTCAACTCCCCCCACAACCCAACCGGGGGCGTTGCAACCGAAGACGACATGAAAGGCCTGGCCAAACTTATCGTGGGCAAGAACATAGCCCTCTTTTCCGATGAACCCTACTGCCACATGGTCTGGAAAGGCAAACACCTCACCCCACTGGCCCAACCTGGCATGATTGATCACACCGTGGCTGTTTACACTTTCAGTAAATCTTACAGCATGAGTGGCTGGCGCCTTGGATACGCCATTTCTGATCCTAAAGTAGCTGAAATCATTGGAAAAATGATCAATACCTCGCTTTCTTGCGTCCCCCCTATCGTCCAACTCGCTGGCCAAGCCGCCATCGAAAATGACGACAATGAACGCGACGAAGTCATGAAGAAATTCCACAAAAAGGTCGAGATCCTAGTCCGCGAGCTCGAAAAAGTCCCTGGCGTAAAAGTCTTTATGCCTGTTGGCACTTTCTATGTCTTCCCAGATGTTTCCGAAATTTGCAACAAGCTAGGCATCGTCTCTCATGGACTTGCCATGTATTTACTTGAAGGAGCAGACAACAATAAAGGCGTCGCATGCCTTGGTGGCGAGTGCTTTGGAGAGGCTGGCAAAGGCTT
>CAZYAY010000003.1:0-113128 GCA_964646215.1 uncultured Candidatus Kuenenia sp.
TTGGCGAGGACTCCATAATTACTAATTACTTCTTAGCCACTTTAATGCTTGCTGCTTCCATCCTTTTTGCGGATGCGTGAAAATTACGAATGCTCGGGGCCCAGCACACTTTTAAAAATTACCCGTTAAGCCTAACAACAAAAGAAAAGAACCCCACGGGCATAAACCCGTGGGGTTCTTTTCTTTTAAGTGATGAAGTTTTATCTGTAGGGCGTCGCCTGTGGCGCAGAAGGAATTCCTAAAGGTGCCGAGCTAGGCAAGCTGCCACCTGTTGGAACTATAACTGTTGGTGGTGCACTTGTTCTCGGAGCACCCAAGCCTGGAGTAGGCGGAATAATTACAGAATCAATTGATGGGATGCTTTCTTTAGTATTCGCATTAGCTGGAAGTATGGCCTTATCTGCATCCATGGTTAATGGAACAGATTGCAGGGATGGAGTTAAGCTAGTTAGTGGAATTCCCAACTCTTGTAGACCAGGAGCGGTACCAGGCGTTGGCTGTTTGTTAATATCTTCAGGTGCTGCAATGGTATGCACAGGTGATTTTTTTGCTTGCGGTGTGGGTGTGAATTTTACCTGGCTAGCTGCGCCATCTCCTATAGGGTTACTAACTGCAATGGGAGATTTAGCAGGTGATTGAGCTACCTTTGGCGCATTGGAAATACTGATGGGATTACCATCTAAAGTATTGCCCACATTGCTGACAGCGCCCGCGCCAGGGATATCTGCTGTTTCAGTGGTTATTTTTGGTTGAGTAGTAGGTGTGCCCAAAGTATTGAGCGAATAGGTGGGTTTGGGCTGAAACTTTTTATCTTCTTTGGTGCAAAAAGGAGACCATTCAAAGCAGCCCGTGAAGAGGAATGAGCTTAATGAAAGAAAGAAAGAAGCTTTGTGCCAATATTGGATTCGCATTGGAATCCCTCCCGCTGTTTTTGTTTGAATTTGCATTGCTCCAATAGCATGCAGCGTAGAGAAAAATCTCGATTCAAACCTAAAACAAGATGGCGGTGGGAATACCCCTAGTTGGCAGGGTTGTCAAGTGAATGCAAGCAACTAGAGGCAATATTTTTATGCCCCTAGTTGTGAAGTGGGAAAGATAAGAGGACTAGTTAGCTGGAATAGGAGCACCACCACCCATTCCACCGGGGCCAGGCAATGGCGCTGGTAGGGCAGAAGGCGAAGCAGCGGTTTGATTGGTGTTTGCGCCTGTCTCCATGGAAGCAAGTTCCTTGGAAAGAGGGAAAAACGGTGAAGGTGGAATATATTGTGGTGGGTGTTCCAGATAGTGACCGCTTGGCAAAGTCATTCCGCCTATGTGTGTTTGGCAACCTGAAGTTCCAATTAACAAAAGGCCAGTGAAGCCAAGTGTGGCTAGCACTAATTTTGATTTAATCTTCATATCTATTTCCCCTGTCTTGCCGGTTTTCAACCGAATAATGCAAATTTTGAGTATTAGAAACACTCATGAATACTTATCGGTTGGAAATATGAAAAGAATTTACTGGAAATAACGAAAATTACAGATCATCCTTTAATAGTGGTTGCAACGAGGCAACTATAATTGATTAATACAAAGGAGAGGCGATTCACACTCGCTTTATTGCATGAGGCATTATCCTACAATCTTGAAATGGAACAATCCGGTAGTTCCAGTGCCAACAGTTGTCTTTGACCGTAAAGAAATTGGCACGGTTCGAAAAGTCGGATATGATTCGCCCCCGTGGCTGCAAACGGGAGCGCTTGAAAGCCCGTTTGACTTTTCAGGCAGAATGCTCGAATTGATTTCAGACATATCGCAAAACTGCCCCGAGTTCTTTAATCTTGATCCCAATAAAATTTTGGTGACGATCACCCGGGCTAGGAATTTCAGACTGCATGGCTTGCAGGCACGGGTTACCCCCATGAGGTTTGAAGGTGGTAATCTGCAATGCAAACGAGGTAATCGTAATTACGAGGTTCAGCAGTATTATGTTGATGGCAGGGAAATCTATTATCTGGTAACTTTTTGTTTGCCCAGATTTCAAGATCAGACCCTCGAAAATAAGCTCGTTACGGTTTTTCATGAGCTTTATCATATCAGCCCCGAATTCAATGGGGATTTACGCAGACATCAAGGCCGTTGTGCTTGGCATACTCATAGTAAAAAATCTTACGATGTTCAGATGTTGCATATGGCAAGGGATTATGTGGCAACAACAAGAAAGCCCCAATTGCATGATTTTCTTCGGGTTGATTTTGCCCAGTTAATCCACAAGCACGGTGGCATACATGGTTCTGTGGTACCCTTGCCCCGGCTAGTACCGACCACCCGTCCAGCAAAAGTCAGCTAAACAATAACAGTAGGGATTTTCGATTCATGGCAAATAATAAATTTGGCGTCAAGGATTACCTTAAGGGTCGACCTGAAACCTTTAATGTTAAATCACATGCCAAAGGCCCCGAGGGCGAGTTACCTTTAACCGAGGAATTACTTCTAAACGCACCTAGTGGTGATTTGTTTGGTTGGTCATTAAATGTAGGGATGGGCTGGAAGCCTGAAGAAATGGGCCGGCCTGAGTTTTTAGTTTTAAGTACCTCGGGAGGAATTCGCAACCCAGATGGCACCCCTCTGGCGCTTGGTTTTCATACCGGGCATTGGGAAGTTGCGCTTTTGGTTCAAGAGGCTGCCAAAACTTTTAGGACCTTGGGTGCGATTCCTTTTTCTGGCTTTGTCACTGATCCCTGCGATGGCAGATCGCAAGGCACCCACGGCATGATGGATAGCTTGCCTTATCGAAATGATGCTGCGATTGTTTTACGAAGGCTTGCGAGATCTTTGCCCACGCGAAAAGGCGTGTTAGGCGTTGCAACCTGTGATAAAGGATTGCCTGCAATGATGATGGCGGTAGCGGGGTTGCATAATCTGCCTGCAATTATTGTTCCTGGTGGGGTAACTTTGCCAGCCGATAATGGCGAAGATGCGGGTAAGGTTCAAACCATCGGAGCACGCTTTTCTCATAATCAGATCTCATTGAAAGAAGCAGCGGAAGCTGGCTGCAGAGCATGTGCCTCTCCAGGGGGTGGTTGCCAATTTTTAGGAACCGCAGCTTCTGCGCAAGTGGTTGCAGAAGCTCTTGGCTTGGCGTTGCCACATTCAGCTTTGGCGCCCTCGGGCCAACCTGTTTGGTTGGAGTTGGCAAAGTATTCTGCACAGGCTTTGTATCAACTTGCCTCTGAGGGAATAAAAACTTCGGATATTTTAACCCCTGCTGCGATTCGTAATGCGATCGTGGTGCATGCTGCATTTGGTGGTTCAACTAATTTGCTTTTACATATTCCTGCGATTGCCCATGCTGCGAAACTTCGAAGGCCTACGGTTGAAGATTGGATAGAAATTAATCGCAAGGTTCCGAGGCTTGTAGATGCACTTCCGAATGGGCCGGTGGGTTATCCCACGGTGAGTGTGTTTTTAGCCGGTGGTGTTCCTGAAGTGATGCTTCATCTTGAAAACATGGGTTTGCTGGATACTTCTGTTCTCACTTGTACGGGCGAGACCTTGGGCCAAAATTTGAAAGAATGGAAAGATTCTGAGCGTAGGCATAAGTTCAGGCAGCTACTAAAAGATATGGACGGCGTAAATCCTGATAAAGTTATTTTTCCACCCGCAGATGCTAAAAAAGAGGGATTAACTTCCACCGTATGTTTCCCCAAGGGAAATCTTGCCCCTGAAGGAGCAGTTATAAAAGCTACTTCAATTGATGCTTCGGTCGTGGGTGATGATGGTGTGTATCGTATCAAGGGGCCAGCCCGGGTTTTCCTGGAAGAGCGACTTGCGATTGCAGCAATCAAAGAAAAAAAAATAAAGGCAGGCGATATTATCGTGCTGATTTGCAGGGGCCCAATGGGCAGTGGTATGGAAGAAACATACCAGGTTACCTCTGCATTGAAGCACTTGAGTTTTGGCAAGCACGTGGCATTGATCACTGATGCCCGATTTTCTGGCGTTTCGACTGGTGCTTGTATTGGCCATGTTGGGCCCGAGGCACTTGCTGGTGGGCCGATAGGTAAAATTCTCGAAGGTGATCTGGTTGAAATAATCATTGATCGAAACAAATTAGAAGGCTCGTTGAACCTTGTAGGCGAAAACGGAAAAGATTATGGGGTTGAATGGGGCAATAAAACACTTGAAAGTCGTAGTCTCAGGCCAGACTTGGCGGCAGACCCTAATCTACCCGATGATACGCGCCTATGGGCTGCATTGCAGACCTTGGGCGGTGGCACGTGGGGTGGTTGTGTTTATGATGCAGATAGTTTGATCAATGCCTTAGAGCGATAAATATTGGTTTTAAGAATCGATGGTTGAATTTTGCGATCAAATGTTTCATAGTGTCATCTTAAATTCTTTTGATGTGATTTGACGAAAGGAAAAAAAATGTCTGTTCGTCTAAGATTGTTTGTGATGATGGTGCTGGAGTTTTTTATTTGGGGAGCCTGGTTACCCTTGATTTTCGGCTATCTACCAAGCCTTAAATTCACCCCAGCAGAACAGTCGTGGATATTAAATGCGTTTCCGATCGCAGCGATCATTGGGATGTTTTTCTCGAATCAATTCGCAGATAGAAACTTTGCAGCCGAAAAATTCCTCGCGTTTTCTCACCTTGTCGGAGGGTTGGCCATATTGGGTTGCGCCTTTACCAAAGATTTCTGGCCTTTCTTTGCGTTGATGCTTGTTCACTGCCTGCTTTATGTTCCCACGATTTCCATTACCAATTCCATTGCTTTTGCAAACATGAAGGATGCCAAGAATGAGTTTGGCATAGTTCGCATGGGTGGAACAATAGGTTGGATTCTCGCTGCCTGGCCTTTCACATTCATCCTTGTTGATTGGGATGCGGTGACCAAGGCTAATCCTCAGGGGATGGTTGATTGGATGGGCACGGTTTTAAAGAATGGCTTGACTGGCGATGCTTTGAAAGAAGCGACCAAGTGGACTTTTATCATTGCTGGCGTAGCCTCTTTAGCCTTGGCAATGTTCAGTCTGGCCTTGCCTCATACTCCTGCAAAAAAACCGGAATCCCGCGATTCCGAAAATCTTGCCTGGCTGGAAGCCATCAAGTTGCTTAAGCATCCATTCGTTTTAATTCTTTGGGTAGTTACTTTCATCGACGCTTTTGTGCACAACTGCTATTTCAACTGGACTGGTTCCTTTTTGAGTGCTGATGTGGCTGTGGGAGGGGTTGGTATTCCAGGGAATTGGATCATGCCGGTGATGAGTATTGGTCAGATTGCTGAAATCCTTACCATGGTAATTCTTGGTGTAACATTGAAAGCCCTTGGCTGGAAATGGACGATGGTTGTGGGTGTTTTAGGCCATGCCATTCGATTTGCAGTTTATGCGTTTTTACCCCAGCACAAGGAATTGATTATTTTCGTGCAAGTGGTTCATGGTATTTGCTATGCGTTTTTCTTCGCTACGGTATATATCTTTGTTGATGAGGTTTTCCCAAAAGATTCTCGTTCTAGTGCGCAGGGGTTGTTTAATGTGATGATTCTTGGCGTTGGGGCATTGGTGGCAAATTCAGTTTGCCCTTATCTGATGCAGGAAATTTTCACTAAAGATAAAATTGTTGATTTCAAAACTTTGTTTTTGGTGCCTTGCTTCGCCTCCCTGGTGGCAGCAACAGCATTGGCATTGTTTTTTGATGTTCCTAAAAAACAAGAAAAGTTATCGTAACTTCAAATTTGGTTTAATTAATTACAGCAAGCAGTGGAGCTAATCCATTGCTTGCTCTTTTTATCCCACCATACCTCCCATTTTGCCTATGCTGGTGTTGTATTTGTAAATATCCATATTCTTGTCAAATTCCGCAAAGTCTACCCGTTTTATTGCCGATCAAATTTATACAGGGATATTTTTGTATTTTGATGATCGGGCTCAAGCATGGCGGTTGGAAATAAAAACAATCGAAAAGTCGGGCACAAAAAGCGAAGTGGCTTTTGGTCTTCGATAGCATGGGCCGGCAGCATCTCGCTTCTGAGTGTAGGTTGTTTCAATCCACAACTTCGCAGCGAAAAACCAATACCAGTTGCAAAAGAATTAAATGTCGCATCGAAAAAGATTGCCAATAAAGCGCAAGAAGCAAACAACATTAAATTGGCAAGTAATACAGAAACTTCTTCTGATTTAACCCGGGCCAATTTGTCTTCCAATAGTTCTTCAATTGCAGAAAAGAAACCGAGGCAGATCCCGATCAACCTGGATACGGTTTTAAGGCTTGCTGAAGAACAAAACCCCCAAATAATGGTTATGCGGGAAAAAGTTGAAGAGAGTAATGCTGAAAATGCTCTTGCGGCTAAATCTTGGCTGCCTTCCATTTATGGTGGTATTGCCTATTACAGGCACGAGGGTGGTATTCAGAATTTTAATGGGGATTTGATCAAATCCAGTACCGGTGCACTTTATCCAAATATTGAGATTAGAACTGAGTTGGATTTAAGGGAAGCAACCTACAAACAAATTGTTTCTGAGCGTAATAGTTGGCAAACCCGGGGCGAACTTACCAAGATTACAGTCGAATTATGCCTTGAAGCAGCTACGACTTATATCGATCTGCTTACGGCAAGACGAGGCGAGGCTGTAGCTCGGGAACTGGAAAAATATCATCTCGAGCAGTTGAAGCGTGCCGAGAAAATGAAAGAAAATCAGCCCGATGCCACGGTCCTTGTAGAGGCTGTTTATGCTGAGTTGAACGGTCGTAAACAGGCTATTCTTAAGCTTAAGCAACAAGGGGATTCCTCTGCGGTAAAGTTGGCGTTCTTGTTGGGTGTTGATCCAGATACTGAGTTGGTTCCTGTTGAAGAAAACTTTGTGCCTTTGGATTTGGTTGATGTTTCGGTGGGCATGAAAGACATGGTTGCTAAATCTTTATCCTATGGCCCGGGAATCCGTGAGCTTGAACGCATGCTTGAAAATGTTCAGGATGGGATTGCCAAAATGGAAGGCCCCACAAGGTTGATGCCGATTTTGCAAGTCAACATGGCCGAAGGTGGGTTTGGTGCGGGTGCTAATTCAAGTTTGTATTGGGCCAATCGCTGGGATATGGGCTTGGCTGCCAAGTGGAACCTGACTGAGTGGCACACCTCCCGTGAAAAAAGGCGGATTGCAGAAGTGAAGTTGAACCAGGTTCATCTTACCTTTAAGGAATTACAGGCGAAGCTTTCTGCCGGGGTTCAAGATGCACGGGATTCGATCATCAACGGGCGTGAGCAGATACAATTTTGTACAAAGCAGATTCAACATTCCGCTGAAACTTATCGGTTGAATACATTGAGGCTTGAGCAAAACGCACCTAATGCCACTATGAGCGATGTGCTTCTAAGCATTCGTGGCCTGGAAATGGCACATGCTAATTATGTTGGTTCGATCAACGCATACAACAGATCGCAGGTTCGGTTGATGTTGTTGCTTGGGCCAAACAATGCAACGGCGAAGGAAAATGCGGTGACTTCCAATCAAAAAGACAACCGTAAATATGAAGTATCCAAGGAAGCTGAAGCGCCTTTGAAGCTTTCTTTGGACAAAGGCACGATCGAAAATCGGTAAAGAAAACAGCGTTTTAAAGGTTTTTGTTCTATGGCAAGGGTTGAAGAAACCTTGGCCATATCTGGGATATTGCATTCTTTTCGGTACCAAAGTGTTCAAATCTGCTAGAATAAGCCTGCTATAATTATTCATTGCGTAATCGATCCATAGTTCTTGGGAATAGGCAGGTATTTTGTGCGTACTGAAGTTAGGGTTGTATCTGGAATACTCCGGGGCAGAAAAATTGAATTTGAAGTAAATCCATTGATGAGGCCTACGCCCCAAAGGGTGCGTGAAGCCCTGTTTAGCATTCTGGGTGTTAGTTTCAAGGGTATCAATTTTTACGATGTTTTTGCAGGCACCGGGGTGAATGGTTTCGAGGCCATCAGTAGGGGGGCTTCTAAAACAACATTCATCGAGCGGGATTTCCAGCTTGCCCAAGTCATCGAGAGATACATTAAAAAATTCAATGTTGGTGCATTGGGTCATGTTGTTTGCACCGATGCTTATCGCTGGGCCGCCAGGTGGATTCCTGCAAAAGAGTCATCGATTATTTTTATCAGCCCGCCTTTTATAGATTTTAAAAATCAGTTGGAAGAGCTTTTTTCCATGATCCGATCTTTTCAGGAAAAAGTTCGGCCCGGTAGTGTAGTGGTTGTGCAGACTGAAAGCGAAATTCCAATTGGCGACCTGCCCGATGAAGCTGGAGCTGGTTGGGATGTAAGGCGCTACGGCAGAAACGAACTGCAATTCTGGGTGAAGAATGACCCCGATGCCCCTCCTGCAGTTTCTGAGCCAGTGAACGATGATGAATCACCATCTTGAAAAGACGTTTGCCCGGGAAGTGGTGCAAAAGCTTGTTGATGCGGGCTTTGAAGCATTGTGGGCTGGTGGTTGCGTTCGCGATGAGTTGCTTGGTTTAACACCTTCGGATTACGATATAGCAACTTCTGCCCGCCCCGAGCAGGTAAGAAAAATTTTCCCAAGGACTGTTGCGGTAGGCGCCAGTTTTGGTGTCATCGAGGTTATTGGGCCACCTCTTCCCAATGGCAAGCCCATGATGATTCAAGTTGCGACTTTTCGTGCGGACTTGGGTTATACCGATGGGCGAAGGCCTGATGCCATTCGATATTGTAGTGCCAGGGAAGATGCGCTGCGCAGGGATTTTACCATCAATGGAATGTTTTACGATCCCATCGCTAGCAAGTTGGTGGATTATGTTGATGGGCAAAAAGATTTAAACTGTAAGATTCTTCGGGCCATTGGGGATGCCAATGTAAGGTTTGCAGAAGACCGTTTAAGAATGTTACGGGCAGCAAGGCTTGTACCCAGATTTGATTTAACTCTTGATGAAACTACCAAATCAGCAATTATTGCCAATTCATCGGCTATAGGAACTGTCAGCCCAGAGCGGATTGCAGATGAACTACGCAAGATATTTCAACATCCCAGTAGGGTTTTTGGAGTTAGTCTTTTCATCGAACTCGGACTTGCGAAGCAGATTTTTCCTGAAGTTTTTTCAACTGAAAACGTAGGCATGTACGGCGATATTATCTCGGTTCTTCAGAATTTGCCCAAGGTTTCTTCTTTTCCCCTGGTGCTTGCGACATTACTGCAAAAGCTCTCAATTAAACAGTCGGAAGAGACTTGCAGAAGGCTTAAATTGTCGAATGTGGAAATTGATGCAACCGGAAACTTGGTACAGTTTAAAGATGCTTTACTAAACCCCGGCCAACTAAGGCTTTGCCAACTTAAAAAAATATTAGTGTTACCAATTATTGATGATTTGTTGAGTCTAATGAAAGCAAATCTGTTGTCTGTGGGGCAGGATACAAACGCCGTTGAATATTGTTTGGGGAAACTTGCTGAATGGCCAAGGGAAATCCTTGATCCATTGCCATTGGTTGGGGGGGAAGATCTGAAGGCTTTGGGGCTGAAACCCGGGCCCAAGTTCAAGCAGATTTTAGATTTAATCAGAGATGAGCAGTTGGATGGGGTTTTAAAAATCCGGGCTCATGGGTTGTTACGAGCCGAAGAATTGTCGAAATTGCTTTAAGTTGAACAACTTGGGATATTTCAAGAATTCTTGATGCTGGGCTTGTGACTGAAAAACCCTCGGTTATACTCACATCCGTACAGTTAACAGGTGTCTATTTTTTTAGGAGTCCGGTAATGGCTGAATCAGCTCAGGATAAAGAACTCAAACAAACCCTTTCGCAAATTGAAAAGCAATTCGGCAAGGGAGCCATCATGCAATTGGGGGAGGTTGCTTCCAATGATGTTCAAGGTATTTCAACCGGCGCGCTAAGCCTGGATATTGCCCTGGGGGGACATGGTATCCCCCGTGGCCGTATTACCGAAATTTTTGGTAACGAAGCCAGCGGAAAAACAACCATAGCATTGCATGCTGTAGCATCGGCACAGAAAAAAGGTGGCGTTGCCGCCTTTATCGATGCAGAACACGCATTGGATCCAGGTTGGGCCAAACGTATCGGTGTGAATTTGGAATCATTACTTGTCAGCCAACCCTCTTGCGCTGAAGAAGCCTTGAAAATTGCAGAGATGCTGATTAAATCGAATGCGGTTGATATTATCGTTATCGATTCGGTTGCAGCCTTGGTTCCCCGTGCGGAAGTCGAGGGAGAAATTGGCGATTCGCACATGGGTCTTCAAGCCAGGCTGATGAGCCAGGCGCTGCGAATTTTGAACCCCACCATTTCCCGGACAAAAACCAGCATGGTTTTTATCAATCAGGTTCGTCTGAAAATTGGTATGGTTTTTGGTAATCCGGAAACAACTTCTGGTGGGCTTGCCATGAAGTTTTATAGCTCGGTCAGAATGGAATCCCGCAAAGTTACCACGATTAAAGAAGGTGACGAAACCGTTGGCGCCCGCATTCGAGTCAGGGTGGTTAAAAATAAAGTTGCACCTCCATTCCGACAGGCTGAATTTGATCTGATGCACGATTTTGGTATTAGCCGTGAAGGCGATTTACTTGACCTTTCCATCGATGAAAAGATCGTGGATAAATCGGGTGCATGGATTAACTATGGTGACATGCGATTAGGCCAGGGTCGTGAAAATGCCAAAACCTATCTCCGTGACAACCCTGCCGTCATGGAAGAAATCACCCGCAAGTTGCTGCAAAAGAAAGGCCTGGTCCTTACCGCTGATGGTGGTTACGCCACCGATGTCTCCGCCCCTTTGCAAATCCCTGCTCCTGTGATGAGCAAGGCTGCGAAAAAGGCTGCAGCAGCGGCGGCAGCGGCGGCTGATTAGTTTGGCACACTTGTAATTTGCCCAATTACAGCCTACGTTGGTAATATCCTCCGGGGAATCCCTTTCTCCGGAGGTTTTTTATTAGACACTCTTTTGTTTTTCATTATCATCGGGTTAGGGTATTTGGTTTATACGTTCTTTCCCATGAGCATTTCCTTGTTGAAAAATTTGTCATTGATGTTTTTTCTGGTTAGCTCTTCTTTTCTTTTGACGGGATTGAATTCGCATGCTTTTCAAGAAAACCTTATAGGGCAATTGGAAAACGCAGTAAAGAAAGTTGTGGCAACTGCGGAACCTTCAGTGGGTTGCATTCTTGTCTCGCGTAGTCCACGATACAAGGAACTTGGCGCGGTTCCCCTTGATAACATACCGGGAAAGCTGGGCGGGTTTACTCCTCCACCAGATCCGCAAAAGCGCCCCCGCAAACCTCTTGAAAAACCAAAGTCTTCTTTGGATCTTTCCGATCCTGAAACTTTTCCTGACTCTTTCGGTACAGGCGTTGTGGTTGACCCTAGTGGCTTAATTTTAACCATGGCGCATGTTGTCAAAGATGCGGTAAAGATTTATGTGCGATTTCCGGGCGGAAAAGGCAGCTATGCAGATATTCATGCCTTGGATGGCAGGAGTGATCTTGCTGTTCTTCGTTTGATCGAGAAAATTCCTGATCTTAAACCTTTGAAAATCGGGGATGCTTCCAACCTGAAAAAGGGCCAGTTCTTGATTCATATTTCCAACCCGTTTGCGTCTGGATTTTATGATGGCAGTCCCTCGGCAGGTTGGGCGATGCTTTCCAACCTTAGGCGAAAATGGAATAACCAAAATCCGGAAGTCGATCGAACCCAGATACCGCTTTATCAATATGGAACTTTGCTGCAGTTAAATACTGTGGTTAAACCCGGGGCGAGTGGCGGGGCTTTGTTAACCATGGATGGTGCCTGGGTTGGTATTCTTGCCTCAATTGCTGGATGGCCTGGGGTGGATTCCTCTGAAGGTTATGCTGTTCCATTGGATATCAATCATCGCAAAATTATTGAGGTTCTTTGCAGAGGTGAGGAAGTTGAATATGGGTTTTTAGGGGTGCAGATGGCTGTTGGGGCCAGGAATGTAAAAGTAGCGCAGGTTTCTGAAAGGTCGCCTGCTTTTAGGGCGGGAATTTATCAGGGTGATACCATCGTTTCAATTAATGGCCAGGCGGTTGATAATCCTGACGATTTATTTCTTCACATTGGTTCTACTCTTGCTGGAAATATCGCCCAGGTGGAAGTTGTTGGAGTTATCGGAAATAAACCCAGGATTGTTCAAGTAAAACTTGCCAAGTATTTATCTTCTTTGCCCGTCATTGCATCAAATCAACGATCCCCGGTTTTTGGGATTACTGTTGATTATTCTAGTCTTTTGTCGCAGAGACCCTTTGGCGTTGGCCAGTGGGGCAGAGGTGTCCCAGATTCGGTTCTTATCAAAGATGTGCTTCCAGGGTCGCCAGCGGAGATTGCCAAATTGCAATCTGGGAAATTAATTTCCAGGGTAGACGACACTCCCGTTTCTTCACCTGCGGAATTTTACAAAGCCATGGCAAAAGCAATCGATTCGGTTTCGCTTACAATTATTCAAACCGATGGCGTGCAGCAGGAAATTGTTGTTTTAAAAAAGAATTAAATAAGGTGAATTAAAATGAAGTACGCAATTTGCAATGAAACTTTTGAGAACTGGGCACATGATCGAATTTGTGGATTTGTTCGAAAAGCAGGCTATCTAGGATTGGAGATCGCACCTTTTACCCTGGCAGAACGAATTACTTCTGTTTCTACAGAAATGCGCGCGAAACTTAAAAAAGAAGCCGAAGCCGAAGGTATCAAGATTATTGGCTTACATTGGCTTTTAGCTAAAACAGAAGGCTTTTGTCTTACTTCATCCGACTTGCAAATTCGCACAGCAACCGCCAATTATCTTGTCGAACTGGCTAAAGCCTGCCAAGAGCTTGGTGGGTCTGTTCTGGTGCTCGGGTCACCTGCCCAGAGGCGCATTCCCGCTGGATTTACCAAAGAACAAGCAACCGAATTTGCGGTTGATACCCTGAAAAGAACGATCGATGGCATAAGTAAAGCCGGAGTTATGCTTTGCCTCGAGCCATTATCTCCCCCCGATGCGGATTTTATAAATACCGCAGAGGAGGGTTTGGCAATTATCAAGAAGATCGATCATCCAAATTATTGTTTGCATTTGGATGTAAAGGCGATGTCCACAGAGCACGAACCAACCACGGAGGTAATAAGGAAATATATCGGGAAAACAGGGCATTTTCATGCGAATGATTCCAACTTACGGGGCCCTGGTTTTGGAAACGTTGATTTTGTCCCGATTTTTCAGGCGTTGTTGGAAAAGAAATATGAGGGCTGGGTTTCGGTCGAGGTTTTTGATTACAAGCCAGACCCCGAGACTATTGCAACCCAAAGCATCGCCTACATGAAAGATTGTGAAATTAAAGCTCGAAATTTATTGCCCAATTCATTGAGATAATTTTCTTTTCAACCAAGATTCTATTGTGATATTTGCTAATTAGGCTTTATGATTGTTTATGGCTGTAATTCAAGTAATAAAATTTTTCAAGGAGATATGTTGATGTTGAGGAAATTGCTTTTTTCGTCACTATTTGCAGTATTAAGCCTGAGTTTTTGTTTGGCAGCAGATAAAACTTCCGATGCCAACAAGGAAGCTTTGCAAAAGCTTCAAGATTTTATTGGCGAATGGAAAGGCAATGGCGGCCCACCCCCAAATTCAAAGGCCAGCAAGCTAATCTGGACCGAAACTTTTCAGTGGGGTTGGCGCTTCAAAGGCGATGATTCTTGGCTTACTTTGGAAGTCAAGGATGGGAAATTCTTTAAAAATGGCGAACTTAAATGGATTCCTGAAAAAAAGAGCTATCAATTCACAGTGTCCGACCTCAAAGATAACAAAATGGTTTTTGATGGTAAGTTAAACAAGGATATTCTTACCTTGGAACGCATTGACCCTAAAACCAAGGAAACTCAAAAATTGGAAATGAACAATGCCGCTGAAGGTGTTCGATTCATTTATAATTATTCCCACAAGGAACAGGGCAAAACCTTGTTTATCAAGGATTACATGGTTGCAGCGACCAAGTCTGGCATGAGTTTGGGCGCAAAAGAAAAGAAGACCGAATGCGTGGTAAGTGGTGGTCTTGGGACTATGCCTGTTTCGTATAAAGGCGAAACTTTTTATGTTTGCTGCTCCGGTTGCAAGGATGCATTTGCTGAAAATCCTGAAAAGTTTGTCAAGGAATTTAAGGCAAAGAAGGCTGCTGGTGGCGAATAGATTATTAATTTTAATTACCAATAGGTATAAGCCCGGGAATATTTCCGGGCTTTATCATTTAAATTTCTTCGAGTTTGTAAAAACTAATCAGGAAAACACTTGATCCTGATTTTTATGCCTTTATTATTGGAGTGACTACCTTGTTTATTTGTTTAAGATAAATCAAGGGAAACAAAACTTTACCGAAATGTAATCGCAAGATTGGGCTTTTCAGTAGTTTTGTTTTTAGTGGGGGTATTGAGGTTTAACTGGGACTTTTATTTTTTTGGAGATTTGAATGAACATTGTTAAAAAGATTAGTGTTTTTGGTTCTTTATTTGCTTTGGGCCTTTTCGCCATGGTTACACCCGAAGGTAAAACTGCTTTTTATTTTGAAGATGCCAAGGAAGTAAACGCTGCAGTTTCAAAAATGGTTGGCAAGAATCCAGATGCCAAGGCCATTGCTGAACTTGCCAAGAAGTATTCCCTGGATGAATTGATGCATGTGTTTAAGTTTCGAAATAAGGGTGGTTTGGGCGTAGGCGAAACCGCTGGTGCAGTTACTCCAGATGGTATTGAAGCTAAACTCCAGGGCCTTCAGAAAAAAGAAGCTGATAAAGCTGATCTTGCAAAAAATGGCAAGGCATACGCGACCATGGGTGAAGTTTCGCTGATTCTTGCTGAAATTTCTGAAGCTCATACGCCAAAAGACAAAAAAGGCGAAAAGGATCCTAAGAAGTGGAAGGAATTTGTTGAAAAGATGCGCAAGGGTTCCAAAGACCTTATCGCAGCTTCCAATAAAAGTGATGCTAAAGGCTTAAAAGTCGCAGCCAAGACTTTGAATGATAGTTGTGTAGAATGCCATGGCATCTTCCGCGACTAGGTTATTAAGTTCATCATTAAAAAGCTCCGATGGATTTATTTCATCGGGGCTTTTTTGTTTAGCTACGGTCTGCTTGGATGGGTTTTAATTTCATGAAAAAAATCATGAAGGCTGCAAGAAATGAAGTGCTGGCGTAAAGTATCAATCCCCAGGAAAGACTTCCTGTTTTTTCTTTTAAAAAGCCAGTGAGTGAAGGGCCCATAAACCCTCCTAGATTCCCCATCGAATTTATAAGCGCTATTCCTATTGCTGCTATGCCGGGCGCCAGCAAAGTTGTTTTTAGTGCCCAAAATGGGCCAAAGGTTGCATGCACTCCCATGCTTGCTATTGTTATTCCAAGCAATGCCACGGGAAGGCTTTCTGGCTTAAGGCCCGCTAATACAAAACCAACCGACCCCAATAGGTTTCCCAATAATAGGTGCCATTTTCTTTCTTTTAACCGATCCGAATTCCATCCCCAAATTGCCATGCTGATTGCGCCGGCTAGGAACGGAATCGCAGTCAGGAATCCGGTTTGAATGTTTCCAAGATGAGTGGAGGTTCGAAGTAAATCAGGAAGCCACAAACCGATTCCGTACAAACCCGTTACTTGGAAAAAGTAAATCAAGCACATGTACCAGACTGGTAATGAAAAAAACGCCATGTATGGATTGGGCTTGATTGCAGGAATATGAATTTTAGATTCTTCTTCAATTATGGCCTTTGTAATAATGGCTTTTTCGTCTGCATTCAACCATTTTGCATCTTCAGGCTTATCTGGAAGAAAACAGAAAATATAGACCCCCATCAAAAGTGAGGGTAATGCTTCAAGGAGAAATAACCATTGCCAGCCATGTAATGTTGCAATGCCATCCATGTTGAGCAACATGCCTGAAAGGGGGGCCCCGATTAAGCCGGAAAGTGGAATTGCAGTCATGAATCTGGAGATGGATTTACCCCGGTGACTGGGTGGAAACCAGTAGGTCAGATATAAAATAATGCCTGGGAAAAAACCAGCTTCAGCAAGGCCAAGTAAAAATCGCAAAACATAGAAAGTGGTTGATGAATTCACAAATGCCATGGCACCGGAAATAATTCCCCACGAGATCATGATTCGAGCTATCCACCGCCTTGCGCCCACTTTTTCCATGATTACATTGCTGGGTATTTCAAATAGTGCATACCCCAGAAAAAATATACCCGCTCCCAAACCGTACACCGAGTCGCTGAAATTTAAGTCTTCCTTCAAATTCTTGGATGCAAAGCCTACGTTGATGCGATCGAGGTAGGCGCAAATGTAACTGCAAAAAAGCAGGGGGATTAGGCGCCAAGATACTTTGATAAGCAACTTATTGGTGAGGGCATTGAAAGTTGCTGTTTCTGACATGATTTTTGATACCTCTTTCAATTATTTAAAGCACCCCATATTTTTTAAAGGCTGCGGTTGCACTGAGTCCGTTTTTAATCGCATCGCGTACCGTGTTCTCTGCAGCAACTTTTTCCAATGCCAGAGAAATCGTTTCGGCTTCTAATTCCCTAGGGATGACCACAATGCCATCAATGTCTGCGACAATGATGTCGCCTGGGGAAATCAGGCAATTTCCTATTTCCACTTTCACATCAATTTCAATTACTTTTTGCCTGTTTTTGCTGTCAAGCGGGCTGGCGCCCTTGGCGAATACCGGGAAATTCATCGCATTCATTTTTAATTGGTCGCGAACCAAACCATCCACAATCGCCCCAACACATCCGGTTCTAATACATGCTGTTGATAGCAACTCGCCCCATAGGGCAGACCTAAACGAACCGTTGGCGGCAGCAATCAATACTTCGTCTGGTTGGCATGAATCCACGGCCTTTAGCTCTAGTTCATAGGGATTTGGGTCTATATGCGCCATATCCGCCCAAAGTGTTGTCTTACATCTTCCCACAAGGACTTTGTCGGTTCTTCCTGTAACTTGTGGCAATTGGCATTTGATTACATGATTGGTTGAATCCAATCCATCCAGTACATCGCTTACAACGGCACTGTAAAGTTTTTCTCTTAAAAGTTCGAAAGAGTGGCTGGTTTTCATGATGAAAAAAATCTCCTTGCTCTTGAAGGTTTTTCAATTCAGACTGCAACAACTGGAATTTGAAATTTAATCATTGGGGCTTGGATTAAATGCGTGTAGGCATCATCGGCATACTTCAGGAATCTAACACTTTTATACAAGGTAAAACAACCCTTCAGGATTTTCAAAATGATATTCTTTCAGAGGGGGACAGTATATGCCAGAAGTTCCAAGATTCGCATCACGAAATAGGTGGTTTTTTCAAGGGACTTCAAAATCTTGGTATCGAAGCAGTTCCCTTGCTGGTTGCCCGGGCCCTGCCTTATGGCGTTATTGAATCTGATTGCTGGAAATACTTGATGGGAAGGCTTGATAAAGCCCTTGAAGGGGCTGGCCAATTAGATGGCATCCTTGCGGCCCCCCATGGCGCAACTGTTGCTGAAAATGAGCCCGATGCCGATGGTTTTTGGCTTCAAAAATTAAGAATCTCAATGAAAGGTAAGCCAATTGTTGCAACCGCGGATCCGCATGGCAACCTTTCACCGCTGCAGGCAGATTCTGTGGATGCAATTTTGAGTTATCGAACCAACCCACACATGGACCAGTTTGATCGCGGTTTACAAGCTGCAGAATTAATGGGGGCTATTTTAAGCCGTAAAATTATTCCAACTAAGGCGACAGTCTTTCTGCCTTTTGCAGTTAACATTTTCTGTCAAAATTCCAGCGAAGATCCGTTTAAAGGTTTTTTAAGCATTGTTGATGGTATTCGAAACAAACCAAAAGTTCTGGCGGTCTCAATTTTTGTTGGTTTCCCTTACGCAGATGTTCCGCAAATGGGTTCTGCAATAAGCGTCATGACCAATAACGATTTTGCATCAGCAAAGAACTATGCTGATGAACTTGCCCGGCATTGGTTGAACATAAAAAAGCAATTCGATCCTATTTTGCCTTCCGTTGCCGATTCAGTATCCCAGATGAAAAATCTACCCGGGCCTATTTGTGCCTTGGATATGGGGGACAATGTTGGCGGGGGTTCTCCTGGCGATAGCACCATACTTGTGCATGAGTTGATCGCGCAAAAAGCTTTCCCATTTTTTACCGTAATTGCTGATCCCGAAATAGTTGCTCAAGCAGAAAAAGTCGGGCTGGGAAATTCTGAATCTTTTTCCATCGGGGCAAAACATGATCATTTTCATGGATTGCCTCTTCTTTTAAAGGCCAAAGTTTCCTTTTTGGGTGATGGGAAATTTTCAGAAAGTAATCCAACGCATGGTGGATTCACCCAATTTGACCAGGGGAAAACAGTCATCCTTAATACAGATGAGGGAAATACCCTGATGATTACCAGCCGTAGGATGGTCCCATTCAGTTTGAATCAATTGCTTTCATTTGGAATAGATCCAAAACAATACAAGGTGTTGGTGGTTAAGGGGGTGCATGCTCCGCTGGCGGCGTATAAAGCGGTTAGCAAAAGTATTATTCGCGTAGATACCCCTGGTGTAACTAGTGCGAGTTTACACCGTTTACCCTACAAAATGCGAAGAAAACCAATGTTTCCTTTCGAAGCAATCAATATTTAATTCATTATGTAATCAAGGTGCAAATATGTGGACTGTGGTTCTATTGATTTCTTCCAATGTGTTTATGACATTGGCTTGGTATGGCCATTTAAGATTCAAAGGTTTTCCTTTATGGTTGGTCATATTGGTTAGCTGGATAATCGCTCTTCCCGAATATGCCTTGCAAGTACCAGCGAATCGAATAGGGCATGGTCAATTTAGCGCTGCACAACTAAAGATCATCCAAGAGGTGATTTCTTTGACCGTGTTTTTCATTTTTGCTGCAATTTATCTTGGGGAGAAACCAACTCTAAAAACAGGTGTTGCAGCAATCTTAATTATTGTAGCCGTAGTAATCGCGTTTTGGGATGAGGCTAGGGTTGATTGAATATTAGATTTCAAGAATCAATTTTTCAGTATTAAAACTTAAAGACCACGCCGAGAATACTCTTTGGCGTGGTCTTGTGGATTTAAAAAATACGAGGACTATATTTTTGGGCTGGATTCGGATGGGCTGCTGATATCTTCAAATTTGGGGGCAGATGCAGTCATCTTTTGGGGGGCCTTGGGTTGTTCAACCTGTTGACTGGAAGAGGAGGATGAACCTATATCAACATCATCTTCAATTCCCTTGATACCCTTTTTGAATTCGACGATTCCTTTGCCAAGGTAACGGCCAACTTCTGGAAGTTTACGACCAAAAATAAGCACCCCGATGACTGCGAGAACAATCATTTCAGGCATTCCCAAACCTATAAAACCAAACAAGGGGCTCATATGCAAACTCCTAAATATTAATGCCTTAAATTCCTTTGATTTCAAATCTAGGAAGGCTAGTATCTATTAATTAAGTATATCAGCTAAATTCCTGTATCAACAAGGATAATGAGGTTAATTTTTTTTTACTTGTCAGTTTTTATATTACAAGGTAAAAGAATCATCGGAAACCCTTGACTGGAATAACTTTAGGTAAATAGGTTGTGAGGATTAGAATGCCATTTCTTTTAAAAAACAGTGCGGTTTTTTCTCTGTTATTGCTTACTTTTACGCAAGTTGGCTTTGCCAATGATTTTTACCCTTTAGAGGACGGTTCATTCTGGAAATATAAAGATTCCAACAATAAAACCATCGTTAAAAAAGCGATAAGAGAAGAAAAGCTTGGCTATTATCCCTCAGTTTTACTTGAAGTTTCCGATGGTAAAACAGTGCTTTCTTCTGAGCATATTGGCATTACCAACGAAGGGGTTTTTAGATTCGCACTGGATGGCAAAAGGTTTGATCAGGGGGCTTTGCTCTTAAAAGATAATCCTAAAGTTGGCGATAAATGGCCCATCACCCTTACCCTTGATACCGGTAAGATTATTACCGAAGTTAAGGTTTCTGAAGAAGAAGTGAGTGTACCTTTTGGGAAATTCAAATGCTTTGTTACCACAACCGTAAGCAAGGACGAAAAAGGAACAGAATACCAGCTTAAGAACTATCATGCCCAAAAAGTCGGCGTAGTTAAAATGACAATCGAAAAAGCTGGAAAGAAACATTATGAACTTGAACTTTTAGAGTTCAAACTCGGAGGCAATAAAACTTCAGGCGCCAAGGGTGCTGATAAAAAATAGCGAATAGCTTTTAGTTGGAACCTTCGACTTTTAAACGAATGGTTACGGGCAGATGGTCGCTGTAGCCACGCACATGTTTGTGATCTTTTTCTGAACCAAATCTAACAGGATGCCCTTTACCATCAGCGGGGGGCGATTGACTAAAAACTTTCGCAGTCGATGGATCGCAACTCCAGCCTTTATCATCAAGCAGACCCGGGGAAATAACGATCTGATCGAATAGTTCAGACTTTCCATGATAATAAATAGTTCCGAGATTCTTTTCTTTCCAATCAGAAAACGGGTTCAATAGAGGGAAATCCAGCCAGCGTGCCTCCCCAGATGACCCCTCAATCTCACGTTTTTTAACCAAGGTTTCCTGTACAGAACTTGTTGTCTTCAAATGTTTCTTGACGCAATCTTCATCAGGGGTTGAGTTGAAATCTCCACATACCAGAAAATCGATATCAGGATTGTTTCGGGCCATTGCGGTGTAGGCACCATGAATTTGGTCTGCATATTTCGATCTTCCTGTGCCATCTTTGTCTGTAAGTTTAGAAGTCCAGTGAGTTGCGAGAACAATTAATTCCTTGCCATTGACCTTGATGGGCACTTCTAAAATCCGAATTCTTTTCCCAAGTAATGTAACCCTGTTGGATTGGATTGGAAGCTTGCTGATGACGCAGGTGGAGATGCATCTGCCACCATGGGGATTTTTAAAAGCGATATCGCGGTATTTATTGTCTTGAGGCAGTTTTTCGTTTAATGCCGCCATTAGTAAATTAGGAACTTGGGACTCTTCTTCTACTTCTGCAAGGGCGAGGATATCCGGGCCTGCACCATTATTCATGTGCAGTAGAACTTCCACGATATGATCAAGCTTGAGTTTGAAATCTTTTGGGTTGTTGCCAAACCAGGAGTCATAATCTTTGTCGGGTTCTGTCTTACGATGATTATCGATGTTATCAAAAAAGTTTTCGACATTCCACATGCAGAAAAGGTATCCATCCTGGGAGGGGGCTTTGGTAGGCAAAATAGCTTTGCTTTCAGGTAAACAACCCGAGGAAAACAGCGCGCAAAAGATGATCAAACAACTTGGGCAATATGCATTCATGGTAAACACCTTAATTTAACAATTTAAACATGCTTCAGGGTAATTTGAGATTGTGGTTTTTCTCTAATCTCATGTAACCTTATCATAATTACCTTGCTTATAAAGACATTTGGCGATCGAGGGCAATATGAAAGATTTATCGAGAATAGTTTGGGTGTCGTTTGGCATTATGATTGGATTTGCCTTCGCCCTTGGGATGAAAAATATCCCGACAGCGGTCGCAGGGAATGATAGGCACGAAGATTTTGTCATGGCAACGGGACCGGTGTTGGTAAGCACCAATGCCCCAACAGATGGTGTATGGTTGCTGGATTATAAATCGGGAAAATTGCAGGGAAGTGTAATCGATCGGTTTTCAGGCAAGATTGTCGGTTGGGCGGAATTGGATTTGGCAGAAGAATTTAACCTGCCTCCCAGACAAAATGTTCATTTTGTGATGACTACCGGAATTGTTGGAAAAGAACAATCCGCACTGTATGTTGCTGAAACAACAACAGGAAAAATTGGCGTTTACACCATGGGGCCAAGGCCAGATGGCATGGCGGGCGCCATTATCAAGCGCCAAGACCTATCTCTATTTCGTAAACCAAAATAAATCTAGGGTTTGAGAGATTCAGAATCGGGGTTGGTTTTCCCCAAGCCTGCAAGAATGGTGATCCATCTGCACGCAGCCCAGATAACTAAGAATATAACAGAAGTCATGACAAACAAAGTCATGCCGAAACGCAGTGCCACTGGAAATAAATCAACAAATTGCCCTTCTTTTGAAAGGGTTTGAAACCATGCGCTCATCATGGTGGCGCCAGCGGTGAGCGTGGTTGCGGAAACGAAAAGCATGGGTATCAAAGTGAAAGGAATATAAGCACCTCTGCCTGAATTAACCATAACCGTGGTTACCAATGCCAATGCCAGCACTGCAAGGAGTTGGTTTGCAATACCAAACATGGGCCAGATAGTGCCAATGGAACCTGTGGCAACCAACATGCCCCAGCTTATTGTTATGATGAGGGTGGATAATATCGAACCAGGAAGCCAGTCGGTTTTTCCCAACTTCGGATGCAGATACCCAAACATCTCCTGAAGCAAAAATCTGGCAATGCGTGTTCCTGTGTCGATGGTGGTGAGAATAAATAAAGCCTCAAACATGATGGCAAAATGAAACCAGTATTTCATGAGATGATCGAAGGGAATGCCAAGCTGGTTCAATGGTTTTGAAAGTATGAGAGACATGCCAACAGCAAGGGTGACAGCGCCCCCGGTCCTGCCTCGAAGAGATTCGCCACCCACTTGGCGCTCGATGGTAGAGAGGTCAAGATGTTCGAGGTTTCCTGCATTTCCCAGTTCTTGATGCAGTTTGTCAACTTGAGGTTGCCATTTATCAACTTGCTCGAGCCCGATGTTGATGTCGTAATAGATTTTTGGGTCAAGCGAAGCAGCTGAAATAAGAGCGACAAGGCCAACCAATCCTTCCATTAGCATGCTGCCGTATCCAATCATGCGAACATCCGATTCTTTTCCAATCATTTTAGGGGTGGTACCCGATGCAACGAGGGCATGAAAGCCTGAGATTGCACCACACATGATGCAAATGAAAACGAAGGGGAAAAGCCCGCCGGCAAAGGTTGGTCCACCTTGGGCGAATACAGGCTCGAAGGGCCTGTGAACCAGTGCAGGGTTCGCAACAATGACACCAACTATAAGTAATGCAATGGTTCCTACTTTAAGAAAACTTGAGATGTAATCTCTGGGGCAAAGCAGCATCCATACCGGAAGCACGGAGGCGATAAATCCATAAGAACAAAGTGCAATGACAGCCTGATTTTTAGTAAGTGAGAAATAAGGTTCCAAAGCCGACCCTGGAATCCAGTTCCCTGCGACAGTTGCAATTAAAACGCCAACCGCGCCAATAAGAGAGGCTTCCACGACTTTCCCTTTGCGTAGGATATACATGTAAAAGCCGACAAAGAATGCGATTGGGATCGTACATGCGATGGTAAATACGCCCCAGGAACTTCCATGAACAAACTGCGCGCCACCATTGGGAAGAATGATCGGTTTCCCTTCAAGCTCCAAGGCAAGTGCTGGAAGTTTCCCTGCGGTTGGAAGAACGATTTGAAATTCAGCATCTCGTTTAGCGGGGGCGGACGTTTTTGTGAAATAAAGAGTGCAACCAGGGGGGAAGTTGTAGATGGTTTCTTTGTCGTTGGATCGTGATGAGTTAAGAACAATTTTTTCGCCTGAAGGAATATCGATTCTAGTACCCTTGGGAAAAGGAATAGTTTCACCCCCCAATGCCTTCACAACGACGAACCCTAAACCAGCAAGAGCGATGATCACGATAAAAAGAATGGCTGCTGAAGATAAAACGCCTGCCAAAGGTCCAAGTTCCAGTTTGGCAATTTCAGCAAGAGATTTTCCACCTCTTCGAACCGATGCGGCTAAAACCAGCATATCTTGAACAGCCCCAGCCAGGCATACCCCGATAACCAGCCAAAGTAAGCCGGGCATGTACCCATATTGAATTGCGAGCACCGGCCCGATAAGTGGCCCCGCCCCGCTAATAGCCGCAAAATGGTGGCCAAATAATACCCAACGATTGGTCGGGTGATAGTTTTGCCCATCATTAAATAAATGGGCGGGAGTTACTTTTGAATCATCAAGACAGGCCACTTTTGCAGCCAGAAAGGCACTGTAATAACGATATGCAATACTCAGGCAACAAAGCGCAAAAAGAAGAATAGGCATGGCATGCCATACAACATGATCCCCTGCTTGTGAGTAGAAGACATTTCCAAACAGGGATGTATAAAGCATCAGATTGCCCCTTGTTTAAAATGAAAAAGGCAGGGCGAATAAAATTGCCCTGCCTGGAATTAACTTGGAGATACCTGCAGGTAGTTATTCGCCTGCAACTACTCTTGAAAGTTCCTCATCAATGGCCTTCATCTCGTCGCTTTCCTTATTGGATTGCCACCATGCCCAGGCAACAGCAGCTAGGCCTACGCCTAGAATCGCAATGCCGATGGTATAGCGTTGACCAACAATATTGCCATCTTTGAGATTGTAATTCATAACCAAAGGCAGAATTAAAAGACTGACCATATTCATAACTTTGATCAGAGGATTAATTGCAGGGCCTGCGGTATCTTTAAGAGGATCACCAACGGTATCGCCAGTAACCGAAGCCTTGTGAGCTTCAGAACCCTTACCGGTGGTTGAAGTTTTAGGTTGGTCTTCGATGGTTTTCTTGGCATTATCCCATGCACCACCTGCGTTAGCCATGAATACGGCAAGCATCTGGCCAATGAGAATCATACCGGCAAGGAATCCACCAAGGGCATAAGGCCCCATGGCAAAGCCAACAACAACAGGTGCAAAAATAGCCAATAAACCGGGGCCGACCAGTTCTTTCTGGGCAGTACTGGTACAAATATCAACCACTCTGCCGTAGTTTGGCCTTTTTGTTCCAGCCCAAATTTCTTTATCTCGGAATTGAGCACGACATTCTTGAACGATCAAGAATGCAGCGCGACCAACTGCCCGGATAGTCATACTGCTGAAAAGGAACGGAACCGCACCACCCAAAAGCATACCGATGAATACATAAGAATCAGCAAGATTGAGCTTTGAAGCACCTTCTGCAAATTCAGCAGCACTCAGCGTGGTGATAGCATCTTCGCCTTTTCCTGTTGCCACGACAGCAATAAAGCTGGCAAACAAGGAGACCGCAGCAAGAACAGCAGAACCGATTGCAATACCCTTGGTAATGGCCTTGGTGGTATTACCCACGGCATCAAGATCCGCAAGGATCTGACGCGCGTTTTTGTAATCTCCCTCGTTCATGTAATTAGGGTCTTCAGGAGGCAACGGTTGGTTGTTCTGGTCACGATTGTAACCCATTTCCCCAATACCATTGGCGTTATCAGCGATAGGGCCAAAAACATCCATACTGATGATATTGCCAGTAAGGGTAAGCATACCGATACCACACATGGCAACGCCATAAGCGATAAATATAGGGTTAGTTCCACTGTAAACCAAAACCGATCCGAGAAGAGCAACCGAGATAATCAACACCGACCAAACGGCACTTTCATAACCAAGTGCCAAGCCGGAAATGATATTTGTGGCATGTCCGGTACGACAAGATTTCGCAAGTTGCTTCACAGGATCATGTTCGGTACTGGTCCAGTAATCGGTACACCAGTGAAGGCCAAGAGCAAGTGCGATACCAATCAAGCAGGTCAGGATTGGCCGATAATCAAAACCGACATAAAGAGGCATGTAGGTTTGAGCAATCTTAACCATATCTTCAGAGGCGATTTTCTCTTGGTTCTCGGGTGTCGACTTCTTCCAGATTGAAGTTAAGTCTGCGACATATTTTTCACGAGTTACAGTATCAAGTTTCTTGAGTTCTTCCTTGGATTTAGGAACAAGGGTGGAACCGGGGTTGGCCTTTGTGAGGCTTGCAACAAAGGTGGGTTCTGTATAAAGCCCACGTTTTATTGATTCACCTATCAGGTATTCTGCAGTAGGTCGAAGGTATAATGCACCCAAGCCGCAGATAGCGATAACACTGATGAATGCACCCAGCCAAAAACCGTTGGTAACAGCAGCCATGGCTGCCTTAACACCTTCAGATTTTTCAGCTTTAACTTGGGAGGTTGAGATAATACTTCCGATAACACCAATGGCATGAACCAAAAGTGGGAAAATAACACCCATGTGCCCAAAGCTTGCAAGACCTAAAATAAGTGCTGCAACAATGGTAACTTCGTAGCTTTCGAAAATATCCGCAGCCATACCAGCGCAATCGCCGACATTATCGCCAACGTTATCAGCGATAGTTGCTGCGTTTCTTGGATCATCTTCAGGGATACCCGCTTCGATTTTACCAACAAGATCTGCTCCAACGTCGGCAGCCTTGGTGTAAATACCACCACCAACACGCATGAACAACGCCAGCAAGGTGCCACCGAATCCGAAGCCAAGAAGAACTTCGAATGCTTTTTCACCATAATAAAGGAAAATCAGCGTACCACCCAGAAGACCAAGGCCATCGGTTAACATACCTGTGACGGTTCCAGAACGGTATCCAATCTGAAGGGCCATTCCGAAGCCGTTTTCTCTGGCACGTGCAGCCGTTGCAACCTTAAGGTTCCCAATGGTTGCCATGCTCATACCAAAATAACCAACCATTGCGCTAAAGATGGAACCCATAAGGAAGGCGATACCACGCCCGATAGCAATTTGCTTTTCGGTGTTATTATCAGGTTCGTGCCAAGGCCATTTGGTAACAGTAAGAACAACCGCAAGAATTAAAATGAGCCAGATAATAACTTTAAATTGTCGGGAAAGGTAAGCATTTGCTCCTTCGCGAACAGCTTTGGCAATTTCCTGCATTACCGGTGTGCCACTGGGCTGGTTGTTAACGTAGCTTGCAAGTATTTTAGCATAAAAGAGCCCAGACAAGGCAACGCACAAATTCACAACAAGTGCGATCTTTTCAAAGGTAGTGAAGTTTGAATCACTACTGAAAAGGCTGAAGGGGTGCCAATTATCGCCGCCCTCGCCGGTTCCGCCAGTGCCGATACCGCTGGAACCCATAAGCCCCAGAGCAAGAAACCCAGCCATCATCCAAAGCCCTCTTCGGGCAAAAGGTTTTGTCTTCCCTGAAAAAATCTTCATCATCATTAATTTCCTTACTGTTCTCTCATAGTCCGTTTTAAACAATTGCTACTTAGTGCACATCATGCCAATAACTTGCCCCGAAGGAAACAAGTATTTTCAAAAAAAAGAGTATCTCGGCAACGAGCCGAAATTTAAACCTTACTCATGACAATTTAACAATTCTAAAATACCCAGATAAAGTAAGTGGAAGGGCGGGAGATGTCTACAAGTTTTTTAAAATCTGTTCGTGAAAATTTAAGCGCACCTGTTTTTGCCAGTATTCAAGCAGTTTTTCGTTAAACGATTTTGATAAAGCCAGCTTGGTTTCATTGAGGCTTTTTACGGGTGCAAAACAAAAGGAATTACTGGTGATCAGGCCTGCATCCGTAGTTTTTACATCCAAGGGCAAAATATCGGTTTCTATCCAGGGAATTCCCGTTTCCATGGCAAATGATTTAACCATGCGAAGTGCGATTCCATCCAAAACCTTGCCGGGCTTAGGCGTTAATATTTTAATATCGCCATCAGTTTTGCCCGCATCTTTAAGAATTAATAAATTCGAAGATGCCGTTTCTGTCAGAAAACCATTTTCATCAAGCAGTAAGGCCATCGCAGTAGCTGATCGTTTTTTGACTTCCCTTTCTGCAATCCACCAATGCATCCTGCTGCGCTGTTTGATGGTTGGGCTAATAGATGATGGTGAAGGCTGTAAAATGGAACTGGTGATTAATTCCGCACCATGTTCAACCCATGGCCTATATCGATGAAGCGGAAGTTTGAAAGTGTGCATACCCAAGGTAGGCAAGCCATCCCCAGCGCCTCCTGGTTCGCCAAGATAAAACCCAATCGGACCAGGCGTTGCAAATAGCACCAAGGCCAGGTCTTCATGAGGTTTCAGAAGCAGGCAGTTTCTCTCAATTAATTCTTTAGCGGCGTTTAGTAATTCCAATTCACTTGCTTTTATACTTATAAAACATGCTTCGCAATGTGCAACGAATCGCTGGATGTGGTCGGTAAGCATGAAAGGTCTGTGCGCAAAAGAACGGCTCATATCCGTAACGGTGGCGCCCATGACAAACCCCGCGTCATGAAGAGTGATTACCGCTTCAGCCTGGAGGATAAAGTTGCCATTGATCCAGGCTAGATTCGAATGATTGTCCACAAGGAATAACCCTGATCACAGAGATTATGCTGCCAGATTGCGTGAATCACGGCACAGGAGATCTTCAAGCATAATAACAGTTTTAGCAGTTGCGCCCTGTTGAGAGATAACAAAATCTTTGGCTTTCTGGCCCATTTGTGTTCTTAGAGAGGCATTGGCAATCAGTGTTCTGGCGGTGGATTCAAGAAAAGCAGGTGAGGAAATCATGCTTGCCCCGCCTGCGTGAATAAGTTGCCCGGCAACTTGCTTGAAATTCCAGATTTTATCGCCGAAGAAAACAGCGCTGCCATAAGCTGCAGGCTCGATCATATTCTGTCCGCCTCTTTTTCCGTCCATGCTTCCGCCTACAAAAGCAATATCCGCCAACCCCCATATAAATCGAAGTTCACCCAAAGTATCGACAAGAATAATGGAATCATCCGGGGCGACCGCAGGACCAAGTTCGGATCTGTTTTTAAAAGGTAATCCAGCGAGTTCGATTTGCTTTCTTACATGGTTGAAAAGGTCGGGTTGTCTGGGAACAAGAATCAGCCTTAACAGAGGGAATTCTTTTTTTAACACAGTGTAAGTGTTAAGCAGGAATTGTTCTTCGGGGGCCTGGGTGCTTCCGGCGACCCAGACGATTTCATTTGGTTTGATAGCAAAAACAGTTCTGAATTTTTCGATATTTGAATCGGTGCGGGAAAAAGTAACGCCATCGAACTTTATGGAACCGGTAACTCTTGTTGCCATGGGTGAAACCCCGATGCGATGCAGGAATTTTTCGGTTTCAATGTTTTGTAGGGCAAAGGCACTGATTTTTGAAAAGAAGGCTTTTGCAATTCGGGGGCATTTCAGATAGCGAGCTTGGGTTCGGGGGCTCATTCTCCCGTTAATAACAGCAACCGGAATATCTTTAAGTTTGCAACAATGAAGGAAGTTGGGCCAGAGTTCGCTTTCTGCCAAAACAATAAGATCAGGTTTGATTTGAGAAAGAGCCTTGTTGATAGACCAAGTGAAATCCAATGGAAAAAGAACTATATGAACGCCTTTGAAACATTTGTGTGCTTCCAAAAGCCCATTGTCCGTTGAAGAAGAAACCACACAAAACCAATCAGGCTTTGACTTTTGAACTGTGGAAACCAGCTGGCGTAGGAGATGGATTTCACCAACACTCACTCCATGAAACCAAACGGTTTTGGAATTGGAAGATGTGTTGATGAACTTTGAGTCGCCGGAAAATCGACTGAAGAAATTCTTGAAAGAACGGCCCTTCCACCAGAAACGCCATGCAAGCCAGGGCGATACAAGAACCAGGATCAGGGAATAAAGGGAATTAAAAAAGAAGCTCATAGGGTTCCTTCCCTAGATTCCTTTCACAAGTGCTGCAGCGCTATATTGCATTAGTGCGCATGCAGCAGTTTTTGTACTTCTTGCCACTACCGCAAGTGCAGGGGTCGTTTCTACCGATTCGTTCGCCAAAGTTCCTGATGGTTTCCACCTTTTTCTCAGGTTTGATCTCTTCGGGTGCGCCTGACGGGGCATCCGGAGCTTGAAGTCTGGGGGCAGATTCGTGAGTGGCAGAACCAATAACCCAGACGGTGTCTTGAACTTCGTCAGCGTCTTCCATGCGGAAAACAATCTCGCTGACTCTTTCTTCAACACCTTCCCACATGGCTTCAAATTCCTTCATGCCCTCGCGCTTGTAAACAGTCTTTGGGTCTTCCTGGGCGTAGCCACGCAATCCCACGGTTGAACGTAAATGATCCATAACATAAAGGTGGTTTTTCCAGGTGCTATCCAGTTGGGCAAGAACCAGACCCCGCTCCATGATGCGCATTTCAGGGCGATAGTAATCATCAAAGATGTTCCACATGATCTGCCTGGCGGTATCTTGCGAAACGCCAGTCAATTTTTCTGTTGGGATCTCGATTTGGAGTTGGGTGCGCATGTAATCGCAAAGATCCCTGGCATCCCCTTCTTCCGAAACCTGGGTGCCATTAAATGCCTCAGCAAGTTTATGGTCGATATCCGCCTGGCCAACTTCTGGCATGGCTTTAAAGCTGACCTGAACAAGTAATTGCTGTATTTCAGCACGAGAAAGAGTGCGGAAACTTTCTTCTGAAAGTTCGTTTGCAAACCGATGGAATCTCGACTGGGCCCATTTGTAAAGCCCTTCGCGATTGTACTTTTGACTACCGGGAACAGCTTGTGAACTTGTACCCTCATTCATGAATTTCGCCATGCCTGCCGCAACTGGGAAGGTTATTTCCTTTTGGCGATAAAGCTCCCTGGCTTTGCCAACCAGTATTTTTTCAACTTCAGAAGGAGGTTGATTTACAAGGCTGCTTTCAGGAATTTCAATCTGGAACTTTAATTTCATCCAGTTTAACAGGGATAACAAACCCCATTTGGGTTGTAGTAAAATCGAGCCCTCTTGAAGGCTGATTTTTTCAACAGAATCTTCTGTTTGCTTGGCAAGGTATTCGATTAGATCGCTCTTACCCACGGACTTAAGGGCCTTTTCAGCATTATCAAGTCCCCAGCGTTTGTTGACCTGATTGGTAAGAGCCTGCCAGTTCCATTCACTTTCCTCATCCGATCCAAGATTTTCCTCAATGAAATCTTGGAGTTGGGTAATGGTGACCGAGAGTGCCTTGTTCTTTGCGTAAAGCTCGGCTTCTTCGAAAGTGGAACGGTCGAAGTCCGAGCCTTTGAATTCCACGCCAAGTTTATCGGAGGCAAATTGGGCAAAACTATCAGCACCATATTTTCGGTCAAGAAAACGATCGATAGCCATTTTTATTTGATGCGCAATCATCTCGAGGATGCGGATCTTGCAATTGGTATCGTTTAAGATTTCCTGGCGATAGCCGTATACCCTACGCCTCTGGGTATCCATGACCTCATCGTATTCGAGGAGATGTTTTCTGCTTTCGAAATGTCTTTCTTCAACTTTTTTCTGGGCTTTTTGTATCTGCCTGCTGACCATTGGGCTTTCAATTGCCTGGCCTTCTTCCATGCCCAACCTTGTTAAAACATTTGCAACCCATTCGCCCATGAAAATACGCATGAGATCATCTTGAAGCGAAAGATAGAAACGGCTGGAACCCGGGTCGCCCTGCCTGCCTGCTCGACCACGTAATTGGTTGTCGATTCTGCGGGAGTCATGACGTTCAGTTCCAACAATATGCAGGCCACCCAAATCTTTAACCTTGCGGCCTTCTTCCTTCGTTTTTTCCTTGGATTCGATGTCCGTGATGATGTTTTTCCACTCGTCTTCAGGAACATCCAGCCGGGATGCATATTTGGTCTTAAGAACAGCCCATGCCATTGCTTCGGGATTCCCACCGAGAATAATGTCGGTACCGCGCCCTGCCATATTTGTTGCAATGGTTAATGCGCCGATTCTTCCAGCCTGGGAAACGATTTCCGATTCGCGGGCCGCGTGCTCGGGAAGTGCATTAAGCAGTTCGTGCTTGATACCTTTTCGTTTCAAGAGTTCGCTAAGCTTGATCGATTTATCAACATCGGTGGTGCCAATGAGAATTGGCCTTCCGGTTTCGTGAACCTCAACAACTTCTTCAACAACTGCTTTCCATTTTTCTTTTTCGCTGCGGAATACGGTGTCAGGTTGATTCTTGCGAATTAGGGGACGGTTTGTTGGGATGGCGATAACTTCAAGCTTGTAGATTTTCCAGAATTCATCCGCTTCGGTCATTGCCGTGCCTGTCATCCCGCAAACCTTTTTGTAAAGTTTGAAGAAGTTTTGCAGGGTAATGGTTGCAAGCGTCTGGGTTTCTTCCTTGATTTTTACACCTTCCCGATAATGCTTGGCTTCGACCGCTTGATGCAAACCGTCGGACCATTGCCTGCCAACCATAAGACGGCCGGTAAATTCATCGATGATGATGATGCTCATTTCACCCGTTTCAGGGTGGTTCATGACCGCGTATTGTTTGTCTTTTTTGTAAAGGTGGTGGGCCTTAAGGGAATTATCGATGAGGTGTGGCCATTCCATGTTTCCGGCAGTGTAAAAGCTTTCAACACCTGCAAGTTCTTCTGCTTTACGAATACCTTCATCGGTAAGATGGCAGGTATGTTCTTTTTCTTTGACTTCAAAAAACGGGCCATTTAAGAATCCCGCTTCTGCAGAATCTTTAGTGGCGAGTCGTTGAAGGTCTGTAAGTCGAACCGCAACTTCGTTGGCTTTGGTGTATTTTCGAAGGTCACTAAAAGCCTGGCCGGAAATAATAAGGGGAGTTCGGGCTTCATCGATGAGAATGTTGTCCACCTCATCAATAATCGCAAAATGAAGACCTTTCTGGCATTGCTGGCCATAGACATCGTAACTACTATCACCCCATCGTGCGGGTTTCATGTTGTCGCGCAAGTAATCAAAACCAAATTCGCTGTTGGTTCCGTAGGTGATGTCGCATTCGTAAGCTTGGCGCCTTTGAACCGGATCCATGTCGCTTTGTATGAACCCAGCAGTTAAACCAACTCCACGGTAGATAGGCAGCATCCACTCGCAATCGCGTCTGGCAAGGTAATCATTAACGGTGATTACATGGACACCCCTGCCTTCCAGGGCGTTTAAAACAGCAGGCAGGGTTGCAACCAGAGTTTTGCCTTCCCCGGTAACCATTTCAGCGATGTTGCCCCGATGTAAAACAATGCCCCCAAGCATCTGGACATCAAAGTGCCTCATATTTTTGGATCTTCGGCCAGATTCCCTACAAGCAGCAAAGGCAATGGGTAAAAGAGAATCCAAGGTTTCGCCTTGGGCAAGCCTCTCGCGAAGTTTAAAGGCCATCTGCCTTAATTCATCATCGCTAAGGGCTAACATTTCAGGCTCTATATCGTTGATTTTTGCAAGTAGTGTGCCCGGTGTGATTTTCGGAACGCTATCGGGTTTATTGGAACGAACAAAACCGAGCGACCTGACATATCGTTCGTTGCTATCGCCCAAGATACTGAGCAGTAATTTGCCAACCATTTCAGGGAAAGAGCTGAAAAATTCAATTAGTTTGTCAAGAAAGCTTGTCTGCACGGGCATCGCGCCACTCCTCAGAAAAAACAAAGCATACAACAATGTGGACGCAGTTCATTTATGCAAGTCTAGAAGGGATTGGTAGTTTCGGTCAATATGTAGAACCGTAATAATTTATGGTACCAAATTTCCCAGCAAGTCAGCATCCGACTTTTTCCTTACCCATCCTACCGTAACCGTTCCTGGTTGAACACCCGCATAAAATTCCAGATGTTCCGGTAGCTCTTGCACCAATTCTTTTCTGTCCTTACCTGATTTTATAAGAAGCAGGGTATTTGGTCTTTCATTAAGAAACTTGAGCAGCAGGGTTTTTTCGTTTCTGGAGAAGGAAACAATCTCGGCATCGGGGAGGTAAAACGGAGCAGAATCCCATAAATGCGGGTAACAAACAACAAGGGAGGGCTTTTGCTTTTCTGTTTTAAGGTGGGCCCTGAGATGCCCCCGCAAAGAAAAAATATGATTATAAGCAGGAAGAATTTCGCGGATCCCGACATAAAGTGTCAGGAAAAGAACACCAGCAGTGATTGAAAATGAAAGTTTTCTTTCGGGTTTTCCAGCTTTAAGAATTACCCATATGCAAAGTGTCGTAAGAAAAATAAACCCAAGAATAAACCCAGTGCCCGGCTTGAATATCCCTCTAAACATCGCCGCAAAAGAAACGCCAAAGCCTGCCAAAAGAAGAAGTCCCAGAAAATTAAACGCCCCGTTTGAAACAGGTCTTAATAGGGTTTTCCAAAAAAGGCCCTCGTTTTTGCATAAAAGAACGGCTCGAACTTGACAACCAAGGGCTATTGCAAGCGGTGGTAATACAGGTAAAAGATAAATCGGCCTCTTGCTTAATCCCGTTGAAAAAAAGAATAGTACGACCAATCCCGTCAATAAACCAAACCCCGCAAAGGATCCCAAATAACGTTGGGTTGTCTTCTTCTTGAATAATGAACTGAACAATCCAGGAAAAATAAAAATCCAAGGCATCATCCCAAATAACAACTGAGGTAGAAAAAACCAGAAGGGTTCTTCGTGGTCATAAGGCGCAACATACCTTAAGAAATTCTGGCCAATGTAAAAATGCTGAAAAAAATCAGGTTCCCTTAGCGCAATCGCAATCTGCCAGGGCGCTGATATTACAATTGCGGTGATAATCGGTATCAACCAAGATTTTATCCCTAGCTTAAAAGCTCGTTGATCAATAAATGTCCAGATAACAATGGGCAAAGCCAAAAGAATTACGGCTACAGGGCCTTTTGTAAGCACGCCCAGACCCATGCATATACCAAAGCCAAGCCAGCATAAATGATTTATTTTCTTTTGATTGCAAGCCAGAAAGCCTAGGCACAGCCCTAAGGTAACCCATAAGCAAAGTAAGGTATCGGGGGCTAGCATCCGCTCCAGATAAATAAATCGGTTGGAAAGGCATAAAATAAAGCCCGCAATCAGGCCTTCCCAATGGGCCCTTGCGTTAATTCCCCAAAAAACTAAAACAAAAACTGAAGCAATACCTGCAAAGCATGGAAGTAATCTTGCTGCCCAATCGTGAATACCAAAGATTTGGTAAAGGCCCATCACGGCCCAATAGGTAAGAGGAGGCTTATCCAAGTAGGGTTTGCCATGAAGCAAAGGCACAACCCATTCATTCTGGAGAAGCATTTCCCTGGGAACTTCAGCATATCGGGCTTCTTGAGGTTCCAGCAGGGGGGCTCGAAGGCTGGATGCAAATAATAACGCTGAAAAAATCAACAAAACCAGGGCGCCCGAAAAGTAAGCCAGTCGTTCACTTTTCTTCCATTCACTTAAAGAAGGGGTTTTTTCAGGGCTGTTGAAAAAATGATTGCTGAAACAATATGGGATGAGCGTTTTTAATGTTTTGGGTACTTCCATCCAACCAACTTTGCTGCTACCTGCATATCTCAGCCTGTGCCTTACAGGTACTTCCTTGATCACCAGATCGTTACACGCAGCTTTGTGAAACATCTCGGTGTTGACGAAGAAGTTTTTTGCATCGGGAAGTATTTTATCAAGGGCGGATTTCCGGAACACCTTTAATGCGCAATCACAATCCCGAACCCCCGTGCCCAAAAGAGAATGCACCAGAAAATTGTAGCCCCTGGATAAAAAGATACGCAACTTGGGGTCTTGTCTGTCAAAGCGGTACCCTGCTGCAATGTCTGAATTTTTAATTGCTTCCAGTAAATTTGAAAGATCTTCGAGATAAAATTGGCAGTCAGCATCGGTAAATGCCACGAATTCAAAACGAGCCGACTCGAACCCCGTGCGAAGGGCTGCACCATAACCTTGATTTTTTTCATGCCTGATAATTTTCGTGTGGGAATAAAGGCCGGCTATTTGTGATGCCACTTCAAAAGTTAAGTCTGAACTTCCATCATCAATAACAAGGATTTCATAATCGTTCAGATTAAGCAAAGATAATGCTTCTTCTGCTTCAATGATCGCCTGGCCAATACCTTTTTCTTCCCGGTAGGCAGGGATTACCAATGATAAACATCCGTATGAAGCTGATGCCATTTGCACTTCCTTGTGCCCGCATAAAAAAACTGAAAGATTCGCAATTGTAAAGATTGGCACAACTGGTGTTTAGCTGTCAAGGCGTCTGGGAGACGGATTTCTTTACTTCCCACTTGATCCATAGAATCCTACTATATTCTAGATGAAGCACCCTGATGCCCCACCTTTGCCTGCTTGGATTATTAAGAAGGATGGCAGAATCGTGCCATTCCAAGAAGATCATATCTGCAAAGACTTATATGAAACAGCAGTGATGCTGGGCAAACCTGACCCCTTTCTTGCAAGGGAATTGGCAGATGCAACCTCGTATTTCCTGGCATCAGAAAACCCCGGTGCGACTTTAAAACAAGAAGATATAATTTTTGCAGTCACCAGAACGGTTCGAGAATTTGGGCATCCCGATATAGCTCTAAAATACCCGGATTTTGCATATAAAGCTGAATTTGGACGAGGGTTTTTAGAAGTAGGAACCGAATTGTTCCCCCCAAAAAATGTGAAAACGCCCCAAGAGTTCAACCGCGATAAAATGTTGAATTCGGTGCTTACGCCCGACCTCGCTGCAGGCATTGAAGAAGGCTGGATCCAAATGGAGGGCATTTCTTTTCCCGATGGCCTTCTGGCTGCCTCCTGGGTGAATGAAGATTGGCTTGATATTGTTTTGCAGAGCCCAAAAGAATTCATTTCCAAGATTAAAAATCTTGCAGCCAAAAACATTCATTTTGAAGGGGCAGAGTATTTGGCGTTGGAGCAAACTCGGATTGATACAAAAATAATAAAAAATGCCTTGAGTATCATGGATGCGTGTTTGGAGGCTTCTGGTGTTATGGGGGTTTTACATTTGAATTTCCCCAGTGCCCCTCTTTGGTTTCAAGGTTTAAATTACAGCCCTTTATTTCGACCTGAATTGCAAAGCAATAAGGAAAAAGCCTTCTACTTTGCCCAGACATTTCTAGAAGCTTGGATCGAGGCCCGCCCCAAGAGGCTTAAAATGCATTGGCATCAAGTTGGGGACATGAATGCAACCCTGAAGTCGACTTTTGGTTTTTTATCTCAAAATACACACAATTGGGCGTTTTCACAATTGGCGAAGCCAGTTGCTAATTATTTAGCCAATAAGTCAGATCGTAATGTCTTGGATAAAATTTGCTTGCGTTTCGATAGGCTTGCAAAGGCTTGTATGCGCAAAGGTATCTTGCATAAGTTTGGAGGAAGGTTACCAAGCTTGGTTCGTTTGGGGATAAGTGCTGGGATACAAAAGAGGGCATTCATTAGAAAAATCGAAATTGAGCGACGGCAAAACGAGGAAATGAAAGTAAATTTAGGTGCTGGTTTTTTATTGGAGAAGGCCCGCCTGATCATAGCCCCAAAAGGCCTTCCCGAACTTCTCGAGAATATCTTCCCAGGAAAATCGCTGGTTGATGATGAAGTGACCTTGTATGTGAAAAATGTTTTAAGTGTTTTAAAAGAAACTGTGCGCTCAGAGGAAATCAAAGGGTTTATTCCAATATCAGTTGATTTATCCCATCTACTGGAAGTCAAAGATTCAAAAATCAAGGCCTTGGTTGAAGCTCAGCGCGGTGGACCTAAGTTTAATATTCCGAAAGACTTACAATCTAAATCTAGGTGGCTTAATTCGTTGGTTTCGGAGGATGATTTGCTGAGTGTTTTTGTAATGAATAAGGAACCGATACTTGAAGAAAACAAGAAGTCGTGGACAAAAGTCCACTCTCTCGAGTGGTAAGAATTGCTCGCTCGACCCTTGTCGCTTGCTATTAATGCTATTAAACTAATAACTTGTCGAAATATTTTGACCCGCTTTTGATTGACAGGAGTTTCTATGCCTCACACGCGCAGTGCCAAGAAGAACTTGCGCAAGTCCGAAAAAAGGCGAGCGCTTAACCGTGCTGCTCTTCGAGACATTACCTTGCTTGTTAAAAATGTAAGGAACGCAACTGAAGGTTCGACTGAAGAATTGCAAAAGCAGTACAATCTTGCAGCAAGCAAAATTGATAAAGCTGGAGCAAAGCGAACAATGCATGCTAACAAGGCTTCCAGATTGAAGTCACAGCTCAGCAAAATCCTGAACAAAAAAACTGCTGCAAAGTAGTTAGATTAGATTAAAAATGAAGAGCACGCTTTTTGATTAAAGGCGTGCTCTTTTTATATTGCCTTACGCAACTTTTCGCGATAACGCAGGCGATGAATTTTTGCAGTCTCCGCACCTTCAAGCTTCTTCCATATCAGCACCGTGAATGCAGGCACCAAAATTGGTCTTACAATAAAAGTGTCAAGCAAAACACCAAATGCCAGAGCAAATCCTATTTGAAACAAAGTATTTAGCCCCGCGAGCATCAACGTTGCAAATGTGCCCGCCATGATTAGTCCACATGAGGTGATTGTTCCCCCTGTAAGAGCCAAGGCCTTTCGTGTTCCTTCAACTGCGCCGTGAATCTCTTTTTCTTGAATCATGCGCGTGATTAAGAAGATGTTGTAATCTTCGCCAACTGCCACAAGGATGATAAACAAGAAGAAAGGCACTCGCCAATCAAGTTCCCCGATAGCTCTGCCATCGTACCAGTGAGCCATCAAGGCGGTGGCGCCAAGCGTCACAAAGTAACTGAAAAGAACAGTGACGAGCAGATAGGCTGCAAGCCAAGGGCTTCGAACAAGATAAAGCAAAATAAGGAAGATACCTACGAGAACCATCCAGTTGATTCTAAATCGGTCGGATTCGGTTACATTAGCCATATCTTGCGCGGAAACCGTAAGTCCATAAATTTCAGCATTGATTACTCTGGATCTACCAGCAGCAATCGGCAATTGTTCCCTTGCCCAATAACGCAGGCTATCCAAAGTTGGCAGGCTTGCGAGTTCAAAGGGGTCGGTTTTAAGAACAACTTCGAGCCTGGTAATGTACTTGAGTTTGTTTTGTTCGCGATTTTTGCGGTTCACAAGAGTTGCCAGATAATATTCCCGTGCCACCCGCATTATCTGGTCATCAACACCGGCCAACACATTAGACCAGAATTTTTTAAGGATGCCATGTGCATCCTCATTAATGCCTTTGGGTTCTTTAACAGGTTGGCCTAGAGGTTGAGTTAAACTTCGGACTTCGGAAACGCCTGAAAGTTTAAGAAATCCCTGGCTTAAGTGGCTTAAAAGTCTTTTGCCTTCCTGGTTGTCCCAAGGTTTGTTGGATTCAAGTAAAACAATCACAGGCCCAAGTTCGCCTGGAGTAAAATGTTCTTGAATCGCTTGTAAGCCAAGAACGCTTTGGCTTTTTCTGGAAAGCTCGCCCGTCGTATTGTAATTAGGCGTAACTTGAAGTCCAATTATCGCAAGGGGAACGAGCGCAACGGTAATCACTGCCAACGCCCTGATGGGATGGGAAACCACCATGTCGCCGAAGCGGAACCAAGCCGCGTGCTCTTTTTCCGGAGCAATTGCAACAGGTAATTTTCCGGGCCAGAACGCCAGTTTTCCACATAGCCTTAATAGTGCGGGGGCCAGCGTTAAAGAGGCAAATAAAGCGACTGTTAGTCCTAATGCAATTGCGGGACCGCCACAACGAACCTTGGCAAACTCCGCCAGTATCATTAGGCTTAATCCGCATATTACCGTTCCTGCACTTGCAACAATGGCATGGCCCACATGTTCAACCGCGGCAGCCACCGCTTCCTTGGGGGCTAAGCCATTGCATAACTCTTCGCGGTAACGACTGATAAGGAAAAGGCAATAATCAGTACCTGCACCATAAAGCATCACGATGGCAAATATCTTGCTGATATTCATCAGGTGAAACCCTTGTATTAAAGTGCAAAGGGCTAATAAATTAAGAGCAATCCAAACGGATAGAACAATGGTAATCAGCGGAATGATCGCCAGGCCAGGGGCCCTGTATACGAATAATAATGTTACAATGACTAAAAGAATCGTTGCCAAGGTTGTGCTATCCAGGCTTGATGCCCCTGCACTGATTAAATCTCGTCCTACCGCAGCGATTCCTGTTACCTTGATTTGAACAGGTCCGCCTTCTTTGGTAGGGAAATTTTCCCTAAATACTTTTTCAGCTCTATCAACGGTTAAGCGCGTCTGGTTGGCCATGAATGGTGTGGCTAGAAAAACCTGCACCAAGGTACAAGTTTCATCGATGCTTTTAAGTTTTTTTCCTATTACAGGTTCTTTTTCGTAAATGATTTTTCCGATTTGCAGATCGGGCTCATTCTTTCCAAGTTGTTTGATTGCGGTAACGGCTTGATCAAGATATGCGTAATCTTCAGGGCTGAAGGTTCCTTGTTTTCTTTCAACAAGAAAAATGACTTTGCTTGCAAAAATATCGTTTGGAAAGGCTTCTTCCAAGAGCTTATATCCGCGAACGCTATCGCAGCGGGCAGGCAAAAAGCGGATGTCATCATCTTGGGAATTTTTATCCCAGGATGGAGCTAGAAATGCAGCAGTGACCCCAAAAAGAAGCCATGCTAAACAAATCTTCCAAGGGTGATTGGCGGCCATTTGGCCTAACCATCGGTACATTCCCTTGCAACTCCTTTGCCAGAGCAAAGCTTTAAATGAGTGTAAATCCTTTTACACCCCCTAGGACATTATATCGGCGTGTTAATTTGCCACGCTTAAGTGAAAAGCAAAGTTTTTGTCATAATTACCAGATAGGCAAGCTCGGTAAAGCCAGCCTCATTTTATCTCTGATTTTTCACTCTTACTTCATGGCCGATTTGTGCTTTAAAATGCAAGACCTATCAGAGCGGGTTTTTGATAATCCGCATCCAAGACTTGGTAACTTACGGGGGTTAGGCCATTTCTTGTTATGGAACCCTTTTTCCCAATATGGGTATGACCACTTAAAACATGGCTCAATTTCTTTATTTTAAGAACCTGGGTACCCAAGGTCAGGTTCCCTGCATAGGCATTGGAAAATGCCCAACCTGATTTAGCAGCATCCCGATGTATTTGTTCCTCCAATATTGGGAAATGGGTTGCAGCAATGATTGATTGCACTGCGGGATTATTATCCATGATATTTAGTTGATCTAAGAATGGGCCCGAAACCCGGGATGCAAATTCAGGATCTGACCATTCCCAGTCAACTAATAAGGCATCACCATTAAAATTGAATTTTTCCTGGGCAAAGTGCAAATCAGAATAGGTGATCCCGGTATCCACCGCAGAATAATCGTACCAGCCAATAGTACCAGCAATCCCAATACCGTTTTGCACATGAGAATTTCCCTCTAGCCATGTGCAACCTGAATCCTTGGTGATATTAGGTAGCTCCTCGAACCATAATTTTTTACTGTCGCTAAACCTGCGCACCCACAGGTCATGATTGCCAGGGAAAACAAGTAATGGGCAGGCGAAAGATTTTCGAAAGAGTCGCAGGCATTTTTCGTAATCCTGAACCGACTCTCCCAAGTCTCCCCCAAGAATGAGAACATCCGGGCTAAATTCTGAAATCTCATTTACTAGTTTTTCAATCTGCCACAAAGGTGTGATTGGTTGATGTAGATCTGCAGTGAATGCGATTTTCATGGCATTAATCATCTATTCAAAGTGAAACGAAACTCTTGTAAACAAATTTAAAATGAACCGACGTAACCGTGCCTGATTATTGCTTAAACAATCATAGCCCCTTTTGATCGAAGGTTATTCGATGATTTTATTAAGGGGATATTCCACAATACCTTTGGCCCCAGCCATACTTAATTTCGGTATTATATGCCTTACAACGCTTTCATCCAAGATGGTATTGAGCGCAACCCATGAAGGGTCTGAAAGCGAAGAAATGGTTGGTTTTTGTAGAGCGGGTAATATTTTTAAAACCTCTTCCAGAGAACTCACAGGCACATTCATCATCAACCCGACTTTTCCTTCCGCAGCCAAGGCGCCCTTAAGCATCAGCACCATGTCATCCATTTTCTTGCGTTTCCAGGAATCTTCAAAAGCATCCTTGTTTGCAATAAAACGGGTCGTGCTTTCAAGAAGTTCTGCGACAATTCTTAATTGGTTGGCCCTCAAGGAGCTTCCTGTTTCGGTGACATCGACAATTGCATCAGCGAATCTTGGAGGTTTGACTTCGGTTGCACCCCAACTGAATTCCACGAGGGCTTCAACATTGTGGCTAGCAAGCCATCGATTGGTGATATTAACCACTTCGGTTGCAATGCGTTTGCCTTTAAGGTCTGCAATGGTTTTGATATCTGAATTTTCTGGTACCGCCAAAACCCATCGAACAGGCCTTTTGCTGACTTTGCTGAACACTAGTTCGGTCATGATTGTAACATCGGCCTGGCTTTCTTGAACCCAGTCGAAGCCAGTAAGGCCACAATCAAGCGATCCATTTTCAACATAGCGGGGCATCTCCTGGGCCCTGATCAAGGTGCAATGGATTTCATGGTCATCAATGGATGGGTAATAACTTCTTGATTGAAAAGTAAGCTTATAACCCGCTTTGCGGAATAAGTCGCCTGTGGCTTCCTGTAAACTTCCAGCAGGAATTCCCACGCGTAAAATCTTAGGCTTGCTCATTTCTTATACACCTTTGAAGGGTCGAAGATTCTAGATCCAATAATCTCGGTCTTACCATCCTTTAATTTACGAAAAAAGCAGGAAGAAAACCCTTCATGGCAGGCAGCCCCGCCTATTTGCTCAACTTTGAGAAGAACAGTGTCCGCATCACAATCTATGAAAAGTTCACTTACGATTTGGAAATGCCCACTTTCTTCGCCTTTGCGCCAAAGCTTATTCCTGCTTCGACTGAAATAAACAGCTTTTCCCGTTTTAAGGGTTTCGTTAAAAGCCTCTTCATTCATGTAGGCAAGCATTAAAACTTCGCCTGTTTTGGCATCTTGTGCGATCGCAGGAATCAAGCCACCAGTCTTGGAAAAATCTAACATGTTCATTCTCGAGGCAAATATTACTAGTAAGTAACCAGACTAAAGTATTCGTATCCTTGGAGCTGATCTTTTCCATTCAAAAAGCTTAATTCTATTAAAAAGGCGCAAGCAGCAACATTCCCGCCCGCTTTTTTAACTAATTCGCATGCAGCCTTCATTGTCCCGCCGGTTGCCAACACATCATCTATTAGCAGTATATTGTCGCCAGGTTTAACAGCATCGGTGTGCATATGCAATTCAGCACTGCCGTACTCCAGATCGTAACGTAAAGAATGGGTTTTATAGGGTAATTTTCCTGGCTTTCGTAAAAGAATCAAAGGTTTTTTTAATTGTAATGCCAAAGGTGCCGCAAATAGAAAACCCCTGGCTTCTGCTGCAGCAATGGCATCAATTTTCACAGATTTGACCAATTCCTGCAGGCTATTGATGGAAGCTTGAAATGCTTTGGGATCGCTTAGTAAAGGTGTGATATCCTTGAAAATGATTCCAGGTTTGGGGAAATCAGGGATATCGCGTATGAAAGCTTCAAGTTTCATTAAAAGGCGCTCCAGAAATATAGAATGAAGTTTAAAACTCGATCCACTTACATAAAGGCAATTATGTCGATTAATGTTCGAAAGGCGAATCAAAAAGACGCAGTTTCCATTGTTAAAATGAACAAAGCCTTGGCTTTGGAAACAGAATCCATGACTCTTGAGGACAATGTTGTTTCATTGGGCGTTGCCAATTGCCTCAAAGATTCTGCCAAAGGTTTGTATTTTCTTGCGGAATATGAAGGTTCTGCTGTTGGGCAGATGATGTTTACCTTCGAGTGGAGTGACTGGCGCAATGGTTGGATATGGTGGCTTCAAAGCGTGTATGTTGAGCCCGATTTTCGTGGAAAAGGGGTTTTTAAATCTTTGTTCAATCATGTTGAAATGTTAGCTTTGGCACAACTGGACGTTGTGGCAATAAGGCTTTATGTTGAAATCCACAATCAGCCTGCCAAGGAAGTTTACCAAAAAGTAGGAATGCAACACGCGGGGTACGAGGTTTTTCAGAAGAGTTGCAAGCCCCAACCTAATGCGAAAATAAATAATTCATGACAATTAATCAAATAGAAACAGAGCCCTCGGTTGGATTATCGAAGGCAAGGGCCTTGTTGATCATTGCATCGATTCTCTGGAGCAGCAGTGGTTTTTTTACAAGATGGTTGCAAACCACTTTTGAAAACGATGCGGGGCCCGAGATACATCCTCTGCAAATGGCTTTTTTCCGGGTTTTATTCGCATCCCTCGGCATTGGTTTTTTTGTTCGCTTGAAAGATGTTAAATTCGCAAAAGGCATGGTATTTACCTCCATATCTTTTGCGGTCATGAATGCTTTGTTTGTTACAGCCCTTGCCATGGGTTCTGCTGCGAATGCTATATTACTTCAATACACGTCCCTGATTTGGTGTGTGCTTTTTTCGGTGTTTCTGCTTAAGGAAAAACCAGACCTAAGGGCCATCCAGGCTGTTTTTCCTGCCTTGATTGGCATCATGATTATTGTGGTGGGAGGTTGGCATGCAGGGGAAGGCATGGTGATTTTGATCGCCTTGGGTAGCGGCCTTACTTATGCTTTTGTTCTTACTGGTATTCGCTCCCTGCATAATGTTTCACCCGCTTGGATAACTTTTTGCAATCTACTTGTTGCCGCCTTGGTTTTGATGCCATTTGTAATTACCCTGCCGTTTCCCACTACGAATCAACTATTGATTCTTTTAATGTTTGGGGTCTTTCAGTTGGGCCTGCCTTATTTGATGACTGCTAAAAGTTTGAAAATCATAAGTCCCCAGGAAGCTGGGATTTTAACTTTATTGGAACCCGTGCTTAGCCCAGTCTGGGCCTATTTGATCGCACCAGAGAAAGATGCCCCAACAATAAGTACCTGGCTGGGTGGCGGGTTATTGCTAGCAGCTTTATTTTGGCGTTACTATCCAGCTAAAAATAAAGAATGATGAGCATTGAATCTTTTTCTTTTTCAACTGTCTCAAGATCAGGTAAACTAATTTTGAGGTGTTTTTTTTTCTTGAGAGGATCTTCTGATGAATCGGTTTACCAAGTTTCGTTTGTTGTTCGCGGTTTTGGTCTCTGCACTTCTTCTGCATGGCAATTTAATTGGGGCTGATGCAAAGGATGAAAAATGGGTTTCTCTTTTTAATGGCAAAGATTTAACTGGTTGGAAAACCCACCCAGATGACAAAGCCAAATGGGAAGTGGTTGACGGTATGATCGTCGGCACCGGAAATGCAGGGCATCTCTTTAGCGAAAGAGGAGACTACAAGAACTTTAGATTTAAAATGGAAGTTTCCATCAGCGACAAAGGTAATAGCGGGCAGTATTTCCGAACCAAATTTGGCAAGGCATTCCCCAGGGGTTTGGAAGCCCAAATTAACAGTACAGGTGGCGATAAGGTTCGCACCGGAAGCCTTTATAATGTTAAAGATAGCCTTGTTTATGAGCAACTTGTAAAGCCTGATACTTTCTTTACCCAGGAAGTTTTGGCAGATGGTGATCATGTTGTAATCAAGGTAAATGGCAAAGTAACCGTAGACACCAAGTTGACCGGTGATAATGCCAAATTGATCGAAGGGCATTTTGCCATTCAGCAGCATGACCCAGGTTCAACCGTGAAAGTTAAAAAAGTTGAAGTAATTGAACTGCCATAATCAAAGCTTAGAAAAGTTCAAGTAGATCCCCCGGGTGTTTATGCCTCCGGGGGATTTTTTAATTTGACCCGCTATTCAACCAGCGACCTTCATCAATTTTAAATTGGCCGGAAGTTCGATTGTAGGTGATTTTTTTGCCTTTGATTTCTTCAGGTGGAACGCCCACACGGGTCTTTTTGTACAAGGTTGCAAGGCCTGTTTCGCCACCATAAAAAATAACTAATTCCTTGGCTTCTTCGTAGGAAACCTGTTCGGCTCTACCCCAAAACTCCTGAGCTTGAACAACGACTCTGCCTTTGGCGATCATTTCCTGCTGGGATTTGTTTTTTCCTTGCTTACTCAATACATCCAACCGATCGCAACGCAGATACATTCCCCCTTTGGGCAGATGATCCATCACGGATTCGAGGTCAATTTCAATGTTCGGGTTTTCTGAGGGGAAATTTAACACCCTAACATTTTCGAGGAATGTTGCAGTGTTTCTTTTACTATTTCCGTACATGCTCCGTAAAAAGCTTACCTGGGTTAATTTCATCTCGTCTTCGTTTGCCTTGCCATTGGTTTTTATTTCAGCAGGACTTTGTTTTTCTTGGCCGATGGGGGTCAAGCTAAGATCTCCCCCGCTGCGCTGCATTATTCTAACTTCACCTGGGCCGGATGCACGCACTTCATTTCCATCTGCGCCTTCTTTTCCATCCAAATCATCCTTGTCGAGTTTATTCATGGAAAGGGTGATTGATTGAATTCGGTGATACTTGATGATTTTGTCATCTTCCCTGATGATTTCTTCAACCCTGACACTTCTATCGCATACCAGATTTTGAACCCGTGCAGGTTGCTCAGATTTGTTTCCACCTTTAAGCGAAACGGCCTTGTCGAAAAAAACCTGGAGTGACTGGCAGGCCAATCTCGAGTTTTCTTGTTCGGCTTGAATCCCACCATGAAACTCGGCAAACTTTCCATTGAAGAACATCGATTTATTCCAATGGACTTCCATGGGGACAGCTTTATTTAGTTTGGTTCCCTGGAAGTTGGTTGTACTTTCCATCTGCATGGCACCAACCCCATTCACCCAAGCTTTATTGGTTGCTTGATCGATGTTAACTTCGGGGCCAACGATTAGCATCCGATCCATGCGAAGTTGCGCCAAGTCACCAGTTACGACAAGAAAATTACCATCAGGATGGGCGGTCATTTGCAAGGTGTCGCCTTTGATATCAACGCCTTTTTCACCAGGTTTTTCAGAATCCTGCCTAACGGTTACCGATCCTTCAGTCCAAAACCTTTCAAGTTTGTTTTTGTTTTCAACCTGATCGACCCAGGCCTCGATGGACCTTGCAGACAAATGAATTGGGCGGAGTTGGGCTGAGGGTTTTTTGTCGTTGTTTACGCCGTCAATTTTTACTTCCATGTTTGGAATAACAGAAATTGGTGGGGCGGGTTTGGTTGTATTTGTAGTATTTTGTGATGTAATTGCGGGTTTTTGCTGATTGGCAATAGGATTATTGCTTACAGTAAGGGCATTCTTTGTAGATACTTCCTTAAACCAGGCTGAAAGCCTACCACTGTCTCGAATGATCAGGTCTTTGGAGTCTGCAGAAACATTTCCTATCGCTTCAACACGGTGAAGCTTTTTTCCTGACCCAGAAGGAATCACATTTGCTTGGAGAGGTTGTTCCTTGTTTTTAGGAGCGTTGTTGGTGTTTGGTTTTGTAGGTTCCGCAGATTTTAGCCAAACCTTTAAAGTGTCCGCATGCAGGTTTTGATCATGCAGAGGATCATCAAATCGAGCATCACCGGTGAGGATAAGCAAATCGAAATATCCTTCCCTAGTGGAAACAAGTTGGTCCTTCCAGGTGGCTCGAACAGGTTTCCCTTTTTTATCTTTGTCTTTTTCAGTGATATCGATCCAGCCCGGACCCTTGGCTGTAGCTTTTTGGAATGATTTGGCAGCAGGGTTCTTCGGGTCGGCTTTTTCGTTACGAATTGTCATATCTACCGCATGAAGAATATTGCCTTCTTTGACCGCCCACATCTCAGGTGAGCCTTTCAAGGTTGCAGTCGAAGTTTTTGCATCGTAAAAGAAGCTGTTGCCATGTGCTTCCAGTTTTTCTTCCTCGGAAATTAAAACAACTTCTTTTCCCGTAGCGAGGGCGTTTTCTATATCAATGCCAGAGCTTAGGCTTTTCTCTTCGTTTTGAACACCTGATGCAGGCCCAACGTTGTCTTTTCGTTTCAAGTTGATTTCTAGCTTTTCACAAACCAACTGGTCGATTTGGCCTTTTCCCTCATGATGCCTGGTAACAATGACATCGCGTTTTGGAGTTCCCGGAGAAATGCATGCGTCAAAAATCGCAATATCCCGTCCTTTTTGAATAAGGTAGTCGAAAGTTCCCAAGGTTTTGATGCCGATGTGGGCTTTTTCCTTGGGAGCTCCCTTCACGGTTTCTTTTTTCTCTTTTTCAGGTGTTGCGCCCAGAAAGCTCGAATCATTATCCACGTAAAGATGCATGTCAACTTGGGAAAGCAATTTGATTCTTCTCACCCCAAGAATATTATCGCTTTTTGCTTTCTTGGGTTGATTCGGTGAGGGTAAGGATGCTTCCGTCAATAGTTCCATTTCCATGCCCTGGCCATGGACTTCCGTTGGCCTTGGTTTGCTATGGTTGTCAGTAAGATGAATCATATCCGTAGTCCAGATGAGTTGTTTGTTTTCCTGATAAAACAAAGGTCCTTTTGGAATGAAAATGAAAAGGTCGTCATCCCTTGATGGAGTTTTTCGATTATTGATTATTTCGATTTTCCCCGAAATCTCCCCACCAATGATTTTTCGGTTCCCGATATCGGTTAGGTTGACGATAGGGCGGTCAAATTTAAGGTAAGCGACTTCCCCGCGGATGGTATTGATTTCCAAAGGTTTGTTTTCATTTTTATCCTTGTTGAAAACCACAACGCTGAGAGGCAGTAAACGCACTCTTCCATCTGGTTCGATCTGGAAACTATCTGCAGCAAAAAGCATGCTTCGGGAATTAAGTTCGATTTTGATTTTTCGTTGAACTTCGGGGCAATCCAATCCGAAGGCCTGTTGTAATTTTGTAACAACCCTGCTGGTTGGTCTTACGGGAAGTGGCGGAAGATCTTCCTTGGCCCGTGCACTAAAAGCAACGGGTAGGGGCGGAATACCATCGATTGCTCCCAAAAAATAGGCGTAAACAAAGTACAACGCCATAAATAGGGAGAACCCGAATCCAAGGATTAAGATTCGCTTCGGAGTCCACACTTTAGAACCACTCCTTCGTCATGCTGCGCCTCGATTGATTTAACTTAAGTGGGATAAACATAATAGATTCCACTTGCCTTGAACTCTGAGAATAATTTCCACGAGATCGCGTAGCGCGGATTTACCTCCGGAATTCTTACTGACAAAGTTCGCACAATTTCGAACTTCAAAACAAGCATCATTTGGCGCCGCTGCCAAACCGACGATTTTCATGATTGAAATATCAGCAAGGTCATCACCAATGTAGGCTATTTCATTGGCATTTATGCCAGTGGACGAAATAATACCCTCGAGGGCTTTTGCCTTGTTGCCCACCCCTTGAAAAACCATGTCGATTTCAAGTTCTTTGGCCCTGTATTCAACAACAACAGAACTGCGCCCCGTTATGATTGCCGTGGTGATTCCAAACTTGTTGAGTTTTTTTAGCACCGAGCCATCCCGTACATGAAAAACTTTCCATTCCTTGCCAGTGCCATCATGGATGATGCCGCCCTGGGTTAGCACGCCATCAACATCCATCGCAATAAGCTTTATTGCTTTGCATCGTTCCGAAAGTGTAGGGGTTTTGATTGCAGCCATTTTCTTTTTACGCCACCTTGGAGGAAGGGAGAACCATGGCGGGCGCAAGGCTGATCAAGTCGGTGATGTCGAGTAATCCCCTTGGGATATTATTTGCATCAACGACGGGGATTTCACTGAGTTTTTTAAGTTTCATGAGTTCGATTGCATCAACAACCTTTGAACCGATGATAATGGTCTTAGGGTTTTTGGTCATCACTTCTGAGATTGGCTTATCAAGTGCTTTGTCGTTTCTGGTTTCAATCAAGCGGGCCAGATCGCTATCGGTGAAAATACCACAGAGCCTTGATTCTGTATTGATGAGGATGACCGCCCCTGTTCTTCTTCCAGGTTGGCTGGCTTTTGAAAATACCGCCCGCACTGTATCGTGCTCAGATGCCAATCGAAGTTCATGCCCATGCCGCATGACGGTTTCAACGCGCATGAGTTTTTTTCCGAGGCTGCCTGCTGGGTGAAACTTTGCAAAGTCTTCCTGACAAAATTGGTTGGCCTTGATCAGGCAAAATGCCATGGCATCTCCCAAGGCTATCATGGATGTGCTGCTTGCACTCGGGGCCAATCCCAAGGGGCAAACTTCATCCAGTGGGCCATAGGCAATGGTTATGTCAGCTTTTTTGCCTAGTGTGCTGTATTTGTTACCGGTCAGGCCGATGATTTTTTTGCAATGCTCCTGCAAAGGGCCAAGCAACCTAAGTATTTCTTCGCTTTCTCCACTGTGAGATAGAACAAGCGCAATGTCTTCAGGGTGTAGCATACCGAGATCGCCATGCACCGCCCTTACCGCATCGAGGAAATAACTTCTTGTTCCAGTTGAATTCAGTGTGCCGACCATTTTAAGTCCAACGTCAGCGCTTTTGCCTGTGCCTGTGATTGCTATTCTGCCTACTTTTTGCGTAGTCATTTCCCAAATAGCTTGAAGGGCGGCTAAGAAATTTTCATCGAGCCTTTGTGCAACAAGGTTTAAAGCCGCAGCTTCTTCATGCAGAACTTCCCGGGCAAAATCAATTGCTTGAGAATTAATGAAATCAATTCCTTGCGATCCAGACTTTGTCATGCGCCTTCCTTGGCCTAAGTCGAAGCCTTTGTAAATCTATTCTGCCTAAGTACCTTCCTATGCACTATTAGCATCAAGTTTTACAAGATCTCTTTATCTAGATAATTCGTCAAGATCGACCGTTGAACTATGATCTATTTTGAACAATTTAACTATGTGCGAATGGGTGGTTTAGAGGGTTTTAAAAATCGGGTGTAATCGGCTTTGATTTATGAAGTTAATAAGAGTAAGATATGGCCGTTAGGTCAATCCTACCTGAATGGGGCAAAGTGCCATGCAAAATTTTATATATTTTATTCTACTTATTCTCCCGAGTTTAATGCTGAATGAAAAAAGCCCATTATTAGATAAAAAAGTACCACCCTATACCATGTTGGTGGCTTCCGGTCCTGAAAGAGGGAAGCTTCATTGTTATGTATGTGAACAAGCCGAAAAAGAAGGGGTGATTGTTTTCACTAAGAAAATGTCGGAAGGGTTGTCCAAAGTCGCAGTGATAATTGAGAAGCAATCAAAGGCGAACCCGGAATTTAAAGGCTGGGTGACTTTAATAAGTGAAGATAGCGCCCAGGATGCTCCTTTGTTGCGATGGGCAAACGAACATAATTTGGCAGGCACCCCGGTAGGTAGATTCGAATACAATCCTGGTCCGCCTGCGTATCGATTGTCTTCTGATTCAGTTGCAGAGGTGTTTGTTTTCAAGGCTGGAAAAGTGTCTCACACACTAAAGGCTAAAGACGAAGCCGAGGTGGAAAAGTTGTCCGCTAAATTGGAAGACCTTCTAAAAAAAGCCAAAAACTAAACTTCCTTCAGCAAAGTTTCAACTTATCTTACTCTGGCTTGAAAACGGATGATGCCATATTCTTTCGGCATTAACTTTCCCGTTATCTCCCAGTGCAAAATCAATGAGCCAGATTCGTTTTTTTGAATGGTAAAAACGGCGTCGCGATCAGATACCGCAGAACTTTGAACATATTCGAGCCTCGTTGCAAGGCTGTCGGTCACAGCGATATCCGACATAGGCTTGCTGCCTAGATTAGTGTAGCGAAGGGTGAAGGTGACAATTTCACCAACCTTGGCGGTAGGTTTGTCAGCTAGTTTTAAAAGGGAAAGAGGCTTGTCGGTTTCTATTTCCCGAGCTTCATCCTCGGTGATTACAATTTCTCGAGTTTGAACATTTGCCTTGATAACTTCTGCGCCGTTTTGAATCCGGGCCACCACGCTGGTTCCTTCGACACCATCATTTTCCCTTAGTCCTAGTGAGGAGGAAAATGTTTTTACATTTTCAGTTTGTCTTTTAAATGCAATTTTTTGCTTGTCGCGTGCACTCATTGTTGATTCAGAACTGATTGATTCTCTGACTAAAAGATCCAGAGTTTGTGCCCTTAATATTTCCAAGCGATGGATTTCACCCAGCCCCACAAGATTTTCCGTGCCCTTTAGTCTTTGGTCTCCCTTGAAGCTATTGAGGTGATTCATGGCCCTTGCCTGAAGGCTTGGTGTGTTGGTGCGATACTGGCTGTCTGTGATTGTTGCCTTATGTTCATTGAAAGATTGAACCGTATTAACATTTGCCCAAATGGTTTCCTGCGCAAGGATTGCGAATCTTGGGGCGGAAAGGATGACACGGTTGGAGCGAGCGATTCTTTTTTTGCCGCTAGTATCAGTGTATTCAGCTATGGTATCCTCGGGATTCACACCCTGAAGAGTGCCTTGATTATCATAACCAGCTTTGGGTAATTGATCACCCCCATCGTAAATTAGTTCAGCCTTGGAAAATCGAGGCCCAAGCTTGGGGTCAAAAAAAGAGAATGATTCGCATGGAATAAATGGTGGAAACCTGGGGGCGGGCAGGTACTTTTCCCCCTCGAGTTGAACCGTTCCGGGAATTGAATTCGCTTGTAATTCCTGCTCGCTGATTGTTTTTCCACCCATGCGGAAAATTACCATTAAACGCCCTCTATTTCTCGCATCTTGCACCAGATTTGAATCAGCCGGAACATAGGATTCAATCGGGTTTTCAATCGTAGTCGTTACGGCTTCTGCTTTTTCTGAATCTTCAAGGTAGATGACTTTTGTGATTAAGTTTCCTTTGAGTGCAGATTCAATTTCGAGCTTGTGAATTCTTATGGGTGCTGGAAAATTCAGTGGGTTTGCAACTTTAGGCATTTGCAAGCTGCCCCGTACTTCCAAAGTTGGGTATAGCTCTGCTTCAGGATTACCCGGTATATGATTCATCTTAACGCGATATACATATCCAGGTCTCATGCCTACCATTTGTTTTTCGGGAAGTGAGATTTGTCTGTTGTTCCCAGGATATATTGTGGTTTTTACACCCTCTGGGGCTATGAAATTCAACCACAGTACTGGTGATTGACCAATGTTTGGCCCCATGACCATCTGCTGGGAGTAAATTATCTGGCTGATTAGCAAAGTGCATATCAGGGAGATTGTGTATTTGTGAAGCATTGAAAAGCCTCATGGAACTCTTGCCAAATCTTCGTGCCACATAACAAGGTAATCAAAAGGCCGGCGCCCGAGGTTTGAAGCCCCGACCGCCGGCGTTAGTGTCTCTCACCTTTACTTGTTCACAAAAGGTGGGATTATTGATTGTGGTACACCACTTTTAATTTCAGGAACCTTTGTGGTGATTCCGTTATTCCCTGGAACAACTTCTAATCCTGTGGGAGGTAAAGCTCCGGTTGAAGGCAGCGTTTCCTTTTTAAGAATGATAGTTGTTTCTTCATTATTACCCTGATCCTTGATTATCCCGGGAACTTCCTTGATGCTGGTGGTAGGAAGTGAGGTCGGGGAAGGCAGAGTTTTAGGCGCCATGCTTGGTACACTTGGAAGATTTAGTGGTGCACCGGGCATCATCTGAATGTTCGGCATCGATTGCATGCCTTGTTGTCCAGGCATTGGGCCTGAACCTGTCGTGCCATAGGGCACCATTCTGCCCATGCCTGGTCCGCCCTGCATTCCTTGTGGGGGAACTGGCATTCTCATACCACCACCGGGAGGGGCATCCATAGCTGGGGTGTTTGGTGCTTCCAAGTCAATGTTCCCTAATCTTACGATCAAGAGAATGCTTCCTCTTCGTTGAGCTTCAGCGATAGGGTCAACACCGGGTTCAAGTCTGGAAGATACAACTTCATCCAAGCCACCCGCGGTTGCAAGATCTTGGAATTGTGGGTCTGGAAGATAAACAACTTTGACCACAAAATTACCTGCTGCAACTTGTTGAAAATCCTCTTCGGTGAAGCTTACAGGGACAGAACTATGTGCTAGGAAAGTATTGGTTTTGCCCGTGCTGGGAACAACTTCCAATGTTGGGTAAAGTTCCACACCAGGGCGATTCGGAACTTCGCTAAGTTTCAGGCGGTAAATAGCCGCTTGAAGGAAGTTGTATCGACCGGGGGATTCAAGATATTGCGAGTTAAATCCAGGTCTGCCATCTGAACCAGGAGCAAACCATGAGATTTTCATGCCTGCAGGTTCAATAAACCTGACTTCAGTTCTTTGTACTGGAATCGGAGCTGATGGCGCACCGCCACCTGTAAGCGCGCCCATTGCATTTACTGCGCCAGGCATGTTCGCTGGTGCTCCGCCCATCATTCCACCATGGCCTCCCATTGGCATACCAAGATTTGCCAGTGTCATTCCTGAGCTATTTCCGCCGGGCATTGCGCCTGGCATTCCAGGCATACCGGGCATTCCCGGCATACCACCAGACATGCCGGGCATTGCTGGCATTCCAGGAGGAGAAATCATTCCGCCAGGCATCATTGCGCCTTGGGGCATTCCCGCCATTGCCTGTTGCATCGGGTTTTGCGAGGCAGGTATTCTGCCAGGTTTGAATGATGCTTGTTGCACCATCGAGAGTGGTACGCTGTTGGCAATCATAGCCTTTGCAGCAGCCTCTCCTGAGATGGGGGTTGATTTATAAGGGCCGGTTACTGCAACTGGTGCGCCCCATGGTCCCTGAACTCCAGGTATTGATTGGGCCGTGTAAGCACCCCTGCCAATACCATCTTGGGCTGCGGGATTTTGTTCAGCATGGCGTTGAGCCATAAAACTACCACCGCTGTTTTCGGTTGTTACGCAACCACTCAGAGTTGCCAGCGTCAGAATACTTCCATAGATCCGCTTCATGCCAACCCCCTATGCAATCCTTGAACTGGGTAAAACTTCTTGAAAACATTTCAAGTTTGGTTAGGGCACAAAGCCCCGACCTTAAAACAAAATAAGTCGCTCTAAATAATTGATCGGCAGATTACATTCATTACTTTCAATAAAATCAGTAAATATTTCCCCAGTTCCCTTTTCAGAATTATTGGCAAAACCAAACCATCAAAGTGGGCAATATGGGTTACCATGAAGGTTCGTTTTTTTTGAAAAATATGAAAAATCAGTCGAATCTTTGCTGTAAACAGGTCTTTTGTTCGAGCTTCTTTAAAATTTTTAATTGGTATTTAACTAACGGCTTTCAATTTAGGTAAGATTACTACTGTTATTTCTTAGTTTGGGATTTTACCGCCCATGAATGAAATTGTGTCCGGGGTTATTGAGCGAGTTACTTTTCATAATCCAGAAAACGGATTTGCTGTTCTCAAAGTGCATGTTCGTGGAAAAATTGGACTCGTGACAGTAATTGGAAATCTGCCTTCTGTAAATGCCGGGGAATTCCTCGAGGGCGAAGGGGTTTGGATTCAAGACCGGGATCATGGGCCGCAATTTAAAGCCGCTGCATTGCGTTGTTCTCCACCCCATACACTTGCCGGAATTGAAAAATATTTAGGGTCGGGGCTTATCAAGGGAATCGGTCCCAGTTATGCTCAGAAAATCGTGACCGTGTTCGGTCTCAAAACCCTCCAAATCATTGATGAGTCTCCCAGCTTTCTTAAACAGATAAGAGGGCTGGGGCCAAAACGCATCGAGCTCATACGCCAAAGTTGGAAAGAAAATAAGACCATCCGGGACATCATGGTTTTTCTGCAATCCTATGGTATAGGAACCGCAAGGGCTTTCAGGATTTTTAAAATCTATGGTCAGGACGCTGTCACCCTTATTCGTGAAAATCCATATCGGCTGGCAAAAGATATCCGGGGCGTCGGCTTTCAAACCGCGGATGAACTTGCCCAGAAAATAGGCATCAACCCCCACGGCCTTGAAAGGGCCCGCGCTGCAATCTATTACTCACTCGAGCGCCTTGCAAACGAAGGCCATGTTGGAGTTCCCGAGGAAGAGTTGATTGATCATGCGATTCAACTAACTACAATACCCGTAGCAATTATCCAAGAAGCGCTGGCGTCCGAAGTTGAATCAGGCGTTGTAATCATTGATTCCGTTTACGGATGCAAGTGGGCTTTTGCAAAAACGTTATATACTGCTGAGAAAAGCCTGGCGGCAAACCTCCTTAAATTGGCAACCGGGGCGCACCCACTTCATTCCAAAAACTGCGATGGTGAAATAAAAAACATCCTTGCGAAAAGTGGATTGGAACTTGATGAGCAGCAATTGCAGGCCGTGCAAATGGCATCTTCCAAAAAGATTCTGATTTTAACAGGTGGTCCAGGCGTTGGAAAAACCACAATTATCCGCCTTATTCTTGATCTTTTTGAAAAATTTGGGAAAACTTGTGTCTTGTGTGCCCCCACGGGAAGGGCTGCAAGAAGAATTGCTGAAAGTACCGGCAGGGAAGCGAAAACCATTCATCGCACTTTGGAATTTGATGCCTCAATTGGTGGTTTCAGGCGTGATCCTTCACAGCCTTTGGAGGCAAATCTTGTTGTAGTTGATGAAACTTCAATGGTCGACACCGTGCTTATGCACCATCTGATACGGGCTGTTCCTGCGCATGCCTGTCTTCTTTTGGTAGGCGATGTTGATCAGCTTCCCTCGGTTGGGCCGGGCAGGGTTCTTTCAGATATGATTGATTCCCGAATGTTTAGCACTGTCAGGCTGACCAAGATTTTTCGCCAAGCTGGGCGCAGTTTCATTGTTCGGGCAGCTCATTCTGTATTGCATGGCGAGTTTCCTGATTCTGCCCCAAACGCAGAGGGAGATTTCTTTTTTATCGAGTCCGAGGCGCCGCTTCAGGTTTCTGAAAAAGTTCTGGCCATGGTTCATGATCGGATCCCCAAGAAATTTAATTTCGATCCCATGAAGGATATCCAGGTTCTTACACCAATGAATCGTACGGAACTGGGTGCGGGGGAGTTTAATAGGAAAATGCAGGATTTGCTGAATCCTCTTGAAGGAAGAATTCAAATTGAACGGTTCGGAACAAAATTCCGCAACTGCGATAAAGTCATTCAAATGCAAAACAATTACCAGAAAGAAGTCTTTAATGGTGATGTTGGTTTCATCAAGGAAATCAATGAATCTGATAAAGAGCTCACGGTGGATTTTGAAGGCCGTTTGGTGGTTTATGATTTTGGTGAACTTGATGAAATCTCGCTTGCCTACGCATTGACAATTCACAAGTCCCAGGGGTCAGAATACCCCGCAGTTGTGCTTCCGATTCATACGCAGCATTATATGATGCTGCAAAGAAATTTACTTTACACGGGGATAACCCGGGGTAAAAAGTTGGTGATTGTGGTTGGAACCAAAAAAGCATTGGAAATTGCAATATCCAGGCAGGATCATAGGAAAAGGCATACAGCCTTGGTCCAATGGCTTACCTTTGAATATCGTTCCTGATCAAAAAACGATCATTTCCCGAAGTGTTAAAAATAATCCACGCATTTCAATAAACAGCTTTTAAATTTCACCTGATTTAGGTTAATATTAAATTCTGCTTTGATTCTCTATTTCTGGCTTGAATGGGGTTTTCGATGACTATTAAAAATGCTTTCTCTGTTTCTTTTATTTTATTAACCGGCTGCCTGGCTTTACAAAATCCAGCAATCGCCCAAGTTCCCTTGGAAAAAGCAGAAGCTACTTTTTCCGTTCCTGCAGGAATGGAATTTAAGGTTTGGGCTGCTGAGCCTTTGTTTGTAAATCCCACCACATTCGATATTGATGAAAAGGGTAGGGCTTGGGTTTGCGAGGCAGTTAATTATAGGCGAAAATTAAGAAACCAACCTCCACTTCGAACCGAAGGTGATCGCATTGTCATCCTCATCGATTCTGATGGTGATGGAAAGGCAGATAAGACCACTACTTTTTACCAAGCTCCCCATGTCATGTCTCCCCTTGGAATTGCTGTTGCAAAGGATGCCAAAGGCCCGGGTAGAAAAGTGTTTTATTGCCAATCCCCGGATATCATGGTGCTTGAAGATAAAGATGGCGATGACAAAGCTGATGGCCCCCCGACCAAATTGCTGACTGGGTTTCAAGGCCTTGATCATGATCATGGGGTTCACGGTATTTCAATTGGGCCTGATGGCAAATTGTATTTTTCGATTGGCGATACAGGCGTAAAAGATCTTCAGTCTGCCAATGGCAAAGGTAAAAAGTGGACTTCCAATAATACTGATCTCAGGGCTGGTACCGTTTGGCGCTGCGATCTCGATGGTAACAACCTTCAACTTATCGCCCATAATTTTCGCAACAACTATATGCCTGCGGTTGATAGTTACGGCACCGTTTTCATTAGCGATAACGATGATGATGGAAATCAACAGACGCGTATTTGTTATGTGATGCCCGGTGGCAATTTTGGTTATCATCCCAGAGGCCCTGGGCAAACACATTGGCATGAAGAAGAACCAGGTATTGTTCCTAAAATTTTGCGGACTTTTTTTGGTAGCCCCACAGGGATGTGCATGTACGAAGCCCAATTGCTTCCCGCCAGGTATCAGGGCCAACCTTTACATACCGATGCCGGCCCCAGAAATTTGCGCTGCTATCATACTAAAATCGATGGCGCGGGTTTTTCTGTTGAACAAGAAAACATGATTTCCAGTACCGATGGCTGGTTTCGCCCCAGCGATGTCAAGGTTGCACCCGATGGTTCTGTTTTTGTTGCAGATTGGTATGACCCCGGTGTTGGCGGACATGGTATGGGCGATACCACCAAGGGGCGTATTTATCGCCTTGCACCCAAAGATTCAAAATCCCATGTTCCTGTAATTGATTATTCCACTAACGAAGGAGTTATTGCGGGCCTTTCTTCAGGTTGCAACGCCACTCGATTTATTGCATTGCAGCATATAATTGCAATGGATGCCTCCAAAAGGAATGAAATTGCCAAGCTGATTTTTGCTGATCCTGATATTGCCCAAAAACCATGGGTCGCTGCCAGAATCTTATGGTTTGTTGATTTTCCCAAGGAACTACCCAAAGGACTTGATCAACGAGAAGAATTCAAATGGCTTGAAATCAGGAAGCTTGTCGATGCCCATCCAGGATTGATGGGCCTTAATGCTGACGAAAAAAAGCGGGTTGATTTTCTTCTGGCCAATGGCGGGCCGGGTGTTGCCCGCGAAGTCTTGGTAAATCTTCGCGAATCAGACGATGATAATTCCAAGCAGTGGTTCTATGAAATTTCGAAAAAATACGATGGTAAAGATATCTTCCTTTTAAAAGCAATTGGTGTTGCTGCAGGCCCTGATCTCAAACACCGTGAAATCTTCCTTGCAGATTTCAAAAAGCAATTCTCCTCTTGGTCGCCCGCCGTGGGGGATCTTGTTTTCGAATTAAGACCAAAGGATATGATGTCTGGGTTGGGCGATATGCTGACCAAGGCGGAACTCCCAGTCGAACAAAAACTTAAAATCATCAATATCCTTGCCTCGAACGATAGTCCTTCAGATGCAATTGCTTTTATTGGTCTGGTCAAGTCTAAGTCGAGCATTGAGGTTCGGGAAAAAGCAGTTGAATGGCTTAAAATACTATTGCCTGGCAAATGGTCTTCAATTTCTTCCAGCCCTGATCTTATTAAAGCTGTGAATGAATTGCTTGCGGGTGATGCCGATGACCAAAGGCTTGCGCTTGGAATTATTGAAGCTTCAAAACCCAAGGGTGTTGTTGATCTGGTCAGTAAGTTGGCGTTGGCGAATAAAGATGTGCGTGTTCAAAAGCAAGCCATTATAACCCTGGGCACCCTGCCGGAAAAACAATCGGTTGATACCCTTGCAAAAGTATTGCAGGAAAACAACAGCTTTGCCCAGGATGCGGCCAATGCACTTGCTAATCTTGGGCAGTCAAAAGGCAAGACTGCAGGTTTTCAATCCGCAATGATTGCTTTGCAATCGGTATTTAGTGACCAAGCCGCACCGATTGCCAAAAGAACCTTGGTTGCCAATGCACTTTCAGGCACAAGGAATGGAGCAGATTTCTTGTTGGTTAATGGCAAAGGTGAAATTCCTGAAGAATTAAAGCAAGATGTTGGCAGATTGTTGCGCAACAGCCCATATCAGGATCTTCGAAATAAAGCGATGATTGCTTATCCGGCGCCAGGTAAACTGGATCCTAAAAAGTTACCCGCCCTCAGTGTTCTTGCTCTTAAAAAGGGTGATATCGCCCGCGGTAAAGCCCTTATGGCTTCCAGTGGCAATTCCCAATTGCAATGCTTGAAATGCCACGCAGTTCAGGGCAGTGGCGGTGCTATTGGTCCCGATCTTTCCATGATTGGTAAAAAAGGCACCAAGGAAAACCTTTATGAATCCATTATCAATCCAAACAAGGCAATTGCTGATCAATACCTCACATGGATAATTGAAACGAAAAAAGGACAGGTTTTAACCGGTTTGATTGTCGAAGAATCTCCTGAATTAATTGTTCTCCGTGATGGTAACGGAAAGGATTATAAGATCGACCGGAAAGATGTTGAATCCAAGGCTAAAGGCCCTAATTCGCTTATGCCTTCAGATTTAATCATCAGTATGAGTGAGCAGGATTTGATCGACTTGGTAGATTATCTTGCGACACTGCAGACGGCCTCTTTTTCTCCAGATTGGTTTAATATTATCGGGCCATTCGAAAATGGTGCTGCCGATGAAAACTTTGAAAAAGCAGGCGATCCTGAAACCAGGGTCGAACTGGAAAAGAAGTTGAAAGGTAGGTCAGGCCCCATTGGTTGGTCTAAAGTTCGTGCATCTTCGAATGGTTATTTGAATCTTGCGTTGCATTTCGCTCCTGAAAACAACGGCATTATTTCCTACCTTTACCAAGTGATCGATTCTCCAATTGATCAGGATGCTACGATTCTTCTTGGTGCGGATGATTGCGTCAAGGTTTGGGTGAATAATGCTGAAGTGTTTAAAGACAAGAATCATTTTGCTGCCCAACCCGCAAGAAATTCTGTTGCAGTAAAGCTTAAAAAGGGTGCCAATCCTGTTTTGATAAAGATCAATAATGGAGAAGGCGAGCATGGATTATATTTTTCCATCCTCAGTAAGGATCAACTTAAGATTGGTGCGAATTAATTTTTGAAGATGTTCGGATTGCTGGCATCAATCGGCCTTGGATGAATCTTCACTTGATTCGGATTCATGATTTTGAAGACCGATGAGTGTTCGGTTTGCCAACACTGCTTCTTGCAGATATTTTCGGGTCAGTCTATGTTCTGCAAGTAGTTCCTTTGGTATGATTTTTACTTCGCCAGCCACCACCTTGATTTTTCTTAGGAAATCCATTTTCTTGTTTGCGAAGGGTGGGCCCTTGTAATAAGAGGCATAACTGCCCCAGGCACCTTCCACCCAAATTGGAACAATCGGAGTTTCTGGCAGATGATTCAGTATGTGCCAGATCCCTTGGCCAAAGGGAAATAAAAGCTGATCCTCTTTCTTGCGAAGCCGGGCTTCGGGGAATATCAACAGCGATTCTCCACGCTTTAGCGCCTCGATGGCATCCTTTAATTCCGGAGCTTCTCTTCGAAAGGTGGCGGCTTCCACTCGGATCGCCTTTACCACTTTTGACATCAACCAGTAAATGACAGGCAGGTCATAAAAAACACTGGTCATCATGGGAATGATTCTGCGTGTTACAACTTTCCCAATTAAAAATGGGTCGAGATATGCAGAATGATTAGCAATTAAGATTACTGGCCCACGGTAAGGCATTTGTTCGATTCCCGGACCGTGGGTTGTTATTCTGTAAGGAAGGATTAATCCGATCGAAAGGAGTTGCTCCAAGAATGCCCTAAGGGTAACCCAGGCGAGAATTAGTCCTGTTAAAATCAGCAAAATCCCTGCAATCATGGGGGTGAGTTTAAGTTCATAAAACAACCATCCAAAACAAATTGCAAAAAACCATGGCGCGAAATTGAACAATAACATTGCTTGAGTTGTTGAAAGTAAATCTTCTGGCCGACACGCCCTTCTGCAGCATGCCATAACATTTGCGAATCCCAAGCTTGCCATAATTATTAGTGAAAGGATGTTTGCGGGATAAAATGCAAAAAACATCAAGCTAGCGCCTGATAAGAACATACCCCAAGGGACGGTTCCAATGGTTCTGAGCGGATGATTGATAATGTAAAAAAACAAAAGCCCAGCAAAACTACTGATCGAGATTAATACAAGATGGCTTGAATCTGGAGGGCCTTGCAAGAATGCAAAGCCGTTGGCATCGATAAGGAATAAATAAAACATCCCGAAAATGATGCCTAAGATCATGCTTCGTGCGATCAAGGGGATTAGATCATCTCTCCAGGTTGATTGGTAAATCTTGGAGTTTTCTGGCAGGGGGGCAGGTGGGTTCTGTGTGCAAATTAAATAAAACCCAACTGTGCAAAATAAACCAACCGCTTGCGCAATACACAATGATGAAAACAAAGGGAAAATCGAATGATCTAGGTCAGGCAAGATTTGCATACTCATAAATATGCTGATGGGTAGCAGTAAGGTGATCAAAAGCATCCCGGCATTATCGATGCTTCGAGCTAGGGTTTTGTTTTGGTTGGTTGCGAGAAGTATCGAGTTATTCCAGAATGATCGCCCAAGCCCCATGGCGAAACCCAGAAAGATCGGGTCGGGAAAAAAGCCTGTAAATAAGGGAATGCTCAAGATTCCAAGCGACAGTAAAGAACCAAGCGAGGCAAGAATTATATCGCTGCGACTTTTGCGAAGAGAAATAATGAGTCCGGAAAATGCGAATCCTATTGCTAGATGAAATATCAAGACACCGACGGAATCTAATCCGTGGTAATTTGCTTTCGAAGCGGAAATTATAAAAGATAGTGCGAAAAGATCAGCAAAATTTCGAATTAACGTTGCAGCCAGATAAGCAATGGTAGTCATTTTTATGCTTTTTATTGGGATGTCAGAGGGAATCCGTTTTCTCGCCATACTCGGATTCCGCCATCCATGGATATCACATTGGTGTAGCCCATTCGCATCAGATTTTCTGCGGAAAGTGCCGAGCGAAAGCCACCCCCGCAATAAAGAATGATTTCAGTCGAATGTCCGGGCACAGCCAGTTCAATGTCTCTTTCGATGACACCTTTACTGAGGTGAATGGCGCCAGGGATATGATCCTTGGCGAATTCGCTTTCTTCCCGAACATCGATGAGGAGTAATTTTTCGCCTTTGTCGAGGCGTGATTTGACATCAATAACCGAGGTTTCCTTGACATTTTTTTTTGCATCGTTTGCGATAGCCAGAAAACCTGGAGAATGATTCGGAGCCATATCACGCCTTCTTTCAGAAGCAGTTTGGTTAAAGAACACCCAGGATAAGTTCGGTCAATAATTGATCGAGCTTCTCATAAGGCAGTTTTCTGGAAGCAAGGGCGTTAGGATCGAAGTTCATTTCTTTAAGCTTGGTTGCGGCTTCAGGAGTGAACTTCGAAATGGTACCCTGCAAGTTTTTGGAAGCTCCGTGAACTTCTTTGAGTATGCTTTGGATCTCGTTGTTTTCGTTGAACTGTTTGACTTTTTCCTGCATGATTTTATAGGTGCGCAGGTTCCGATCTACGAAATCCCAAGGGTTGGATTCAGTACGGTATGGATGGCAATCAAATCCGATTGTTCCAGAATACTTGTGGTCTATGAGCAGTTTTGTTGTGAAAAATGCTTCTTTGAGGTCATCACTGCCAAAAGTAAGGTCTTGATCAAAGCGTAAAGGCTTTTGGCCATTAAGATGAACATCCAAAAGTTTGCCTGCATCCAAAGCCTGGGCAAATTCATGATAAGGATTCAACCCTGCCATCTTGATATGGGCTGTTTCAGGATTGATACCACACATATCAGGGTGATCAAGCGTGTTGATGAATGCAAGAACACTTCCCACCGTGGGCAGATACAAATCGCCACGGGGTTCGTTTGGCTTTGGTTCAAGGCTGAATTTTATCTTATAGCCCTGGCTTCGAACATAATTGCAAAGGAAGTTCAGTGATTCTCTGAACCATTTGAATGCTTCGATTGGGTCTTTGCTGGCATCAACTTCAACGCCTTCACGACCACCCCAGAAAACAAAAATTTCTGAGCCCAGTTCGTTTGCAATATCGATGCAACGCATGACTTTCTGGGTTGCGAACAGCCTTACCGCAGGGTCGGTACTGGTGAATGCACCATCCTTGAAAATGGGGTGATAGAAATTGTTGGTGGTTGCCATGGTTGCTTTAATGTTGTTGTCAGCCATGCATTTTTTAATGCCTGCAACAATAGAGTCGCTCTGGGATGCGGAGGCTCCAAAAGGAATGATGTCGTTGTCATGGAATTCGAAGCCGTAGCAATTTCGATCTGCGAGGCCTTTGATACAATCCAAAGCGGAAATCTCTGGGCGTGTTTGGTCTCCAAACGGATCTCGACCCCTGTTTTGAAGGCACCAAATGCCAAAAGCGAATTTGTCTTCTTTTACAGGTGCATAAAAATGTGATGACATGAAACTGTCCTTTCCTAAGAAATAATTGGGTAAATAATCGGAGTTTACTTGTTGCTGGCTTTCGTGCTTTTGGCACTCGCCAACACCTCAAAAATCGTTGTCATAAAAACAGGCAGATCATCTGGTTTTCTACTGGTAACGAGATTTCCATCCCGAATCACCGCAGCATCTACATAATTTGCACCTGCGTTTATGACATCATCTTTAATGGCAAAGAAGCAGGTTGCTTTCTTACCTTTCAGGGCTTGGGTGGAGCACAAAACCCATGGGCCATGGCAGATAGCGGCAATCATTTTGCCTTGTTCCGCCATAACGCTAACCAACTTTATCATAGCTTCAGATCTTCGGATAAAATCTGGGGCAAAACCCCCGGGGATTATCACACCATCAAAATCTGAGGGATTAATATCCCGTGCAGCAACTTCGCTTTTTGCCGGATACCCAAGTTTGCTGGGGTAGGAGTGATTGGCTTCCGGGCCAACCATAACAACCTCTGCACCAGCTTCTTTAAGCCTGTAATAGGGGTACCATACTTCCATTTCCTGATATTGTTGTTCGAGAAGAACAATTATTTTCTTTCCTTGAAGACTCATGCGGGCTCCTTTAAAAATCTAATTGTATTAATTTAACTTTATTACTTATTATCGCAAAGAATATTCTGAAATGATTTTCAGGATTTGTTCTTGTACCAATTAAGTGTTTCAGCCATCCCCTCGTCAAAATTTTTGGATGGTTTGTAACCTAGAATACGTTTTGCTTTTTCAATACTGAAATCAAGGTTCAGCCCTAGGAATTTGATATTGGCTCTGGTTACCTTGGGAGCACTTAGGGCACCACTCTTCAGCGCTTTCTTTTCCATCGTGCTTGCAATGAATTTAGCGAGCCAAAGTGGAACAGGGATGAAAAAGGGTGTGGGCAGATTCATACCTTTGGCGATGGTGGTGATGAATCGTTTCTTACTTACCTTTTCACCATCGGTCAGGTTGAAAACCTGGCCCACAGCGTTTGGATTATCAAGGGCAAGAAACGCTGCTTCTACCAAATTACCCACGAAGATATTATTCATGGCGTATCCACTGCTGCCAATGTATTTCACTTCTTTAGTTTTAAGCTTTTCCATAAGCCTTGGTAAAACAGTTCGGTCTCTTGGGCCATAAATAAACCCGGGTCTTAATACCACTATTGGGTAAGCTTTTTCTTTGTGATATTGCAGTGCTAGCTTTTCCGATTCCACTTTCGATTGGGTGTAGCCATCGAAGTGCTGATCTGGTGGCGGAGTGGATTCATCGGTTTGATGGTGGTGTCTGGCTTCATAGACCCCCAAGCTGCTGAAGTGAACAAACTTGTAAAGCTGGGAGGGATCAAGAGAATCTAAAAGTTTTCGAAGGCCTTCGACATTAACCTGCCTATAAGACTCTACCGGGCCCCAGTCTCCAACTTTTGCTGCACAATGAAATACCGTATCAACCCCCTGGGTTGCCTCTTTGGGAAGAGTTTTGTCTTGTAAATCCCCCCGGACTACCTCAACCCCGAGTTTTTCCAAAAATGAACCATCCGAACCGGAACGAATCAAAGCTTTAACTTTGTAACCTCTTTTAACGCAAGCTTCAGCAAGGCTGCTGCCAACCAAACCGCCAGCGCCGGTGATAAGGCAAGTGTGATTGTTCATATTTAAACCCATTCAAATTGTGTAAGTTATCTCAACAGTAATACATTCCAAAAGATTCCTATCTTCATTTTTATGAGATAAAGGCCATTAATGTGCCTATCTTTGTAAATAATTTCAAAAATCAGATTTTTTGAACTATTCCTAAAGCTGAAAACATCTTTGGCCGATAGAGTTTATTCAATTCATATTGACACTTCATTCCAGTTACCTTATTGAACGCCCCGCCTTGCGAAATACCCTATACCCATTCAAGGGTTTGTTCATGCTGGTACGATATAGAAATAAACTGAGTCTTATTCATCCGCTCTTTGCAGCGGTGTTCATTTGCTTATCCCTAAGCAATCTTCTGGCGCAACAACCTGCCTCACAAGGCAAATTGATGATCGCAGATGTGATTGTTCAGGGTAACCGGGTTGTTGCAACCCAGGCAATTACTTCACAATTAGCCACCAAGCCGGGTAAGGAATATCAGCCAAATGTAATCCAAGATGATGTACGTAAATTAATGGCGACCAAACAATTCGCCCATATTGACCCAAGAATTGAAAGCCTACCTGATGGAAAAGTAAACATATTTTTCTTGGTGAAAGAATTCCCCAGCGTAGTGCAAAATGTTACTTACCTTGGGGCCAAGCACCTTACCGAAGATGAGCTTGGTCAGTTAAGCTTGGTCTCTAAAGGAAAACCTTTAAGCCCCATCACCAATAAGCTTGCCTGTCAGGCAATTGTTCGAAGATACAACGAGCAAGGTCGGCCTTTTGCAAGTTGCGATTTGCTTAAAGGTGGGGATTCCGCAGATAAAGAAGTGATATTTAATATTACAGAAGGGCCACTTGTCAAAGTAAGGTCTGTCGAATTCAAAGGCCAGGAATTTGTCAGGGGTGCGGTGCTTGCAACCCATGTTCAAACTTCCAAGAAGTTCATGGGATTGTTTGGTGGCACCTATAATAGTGCGATGGCGGATGCTGATGCCGTAAAACTTGAAGAATATTATAAGTCGTTTGGGTTTCTGGATGTTCATGTTTCGCGAGAATTGGTTTGGACGCCCGATGGTAAGGAAGTGGATCTTGTTTTTCATGTTAAAGAAGGCATTCGTTACCAAGTTCAGGGGTCTCCCCAGGTAGTAAACCTTAAGTCGATGCCCGCAGAACAAATTGAACAGTTAAGCAAAATTAAAGGTGGCGAATACTTTAACGAAAATAAGATCAACGAAGACAAGAAGTTGATGGAAGATTATGTGGGTTATTCTGGGCGTGAAATGCGCCTGAACCCTGTCCCCGTATTTTCCCCTGATGTTCCAGGCTTGGTAAGAATTCAATATGAAGCATTTGAAAGGCCACCTGCCAGGGTTGGTCAAGTTTTTGTCGTGGGAAATGAACGAACAAAGCAAAATGTAATTCTTAGGCAGGTGCCTTTGTTCCCAGGCCAGGTTCTGACTTATCCTGATTTAAGATTGGCAGAGAAAAACCTTGCAAGATTGAATATTTTTGAAACTTCGCCTGATGGCGCAGTCCGTCCCACCGTAACTGTTTTAGATCCAGATCTTGAATCTGAATTCAAAGATTTGTTGGTAACAGTGCAGGAAGCCAGCACCGGTAGCCTTCTCTTTGGCGTGGGCGTTAACTCGGATGCAGGTATGAACGGTAGCATCGTTCTTAATGAGCGAAACTTTGATATTACAAGGATCCCTACAAGTCTTGACGATTTGATGAGTGGCGGAGCATTCAGGGGTGCGGGGCAGGAATTCCGATTGGAAGCTGTGCCTGGTACCCAGTTGCAGCGCTACACTGCCAGTTTCCGCGAACCTTTCTTGTTCGATTCCTTGTTTAGTTTTGGCGCTAGCGGATATTATTACACACGAAGATTTGATGAGTATGATGAAACCCGCGCAGGTGGTAGGTTTACCCTGGGCAGAAAATTGAACCAGTACTGGAATGCAAATGCCAGTTTGAGAATTGAAGATGTTGGCGTTTACCGCGTTCCTGCTGGGGCCCCTTCAGATTATACTTCTGTCGAAGGACAGAACTTCCTGCTCGGCTTACGAGCTAATGTTACCCGAGATTCCAGAGATTCTTACCTGCGGGCTACCGAGGGTAGCATCCTTGATTTATCTTTTGAGCAGGCTTTTGGCGCTTATAACTTCCCCTTGGTTTCTGTGGAAATGAATAAGTACATCACCATGTATCAGCGTGCGGATGGTAGCGGTCGTCATGTAATGGCGCTTCGTTCCCAGTTCTCATGGGCGGGTGATGAAACCCCTGTTTATGAACGATATTTTGCAGGTGGTTTTAGGTCGATGCGCGGTTTTCAGTTCAGAGGTGTTAGTCCGAATACCAACGGTTACATGGTGGGCGGTGACTTCATGTTCCTGAACTCCATGGAATATCAGGTTCCTCTGAAGGCCAATGATCAGATATTCATGGTGGGATTTATTGACAGCGGCACGGTTGAAGCAAACATCAGTAAAATCACTGATTACAGGGTTTCTGCTGGTGCGGGTTTAAGGTTTGTGGTTCCAATGTTGGGGCCGACACCGATAGCCTTGGACTTTGGCTTCCCTATCGTAAAAGCCGATACAGATCGAACTCAGCTCTTTAGTTTCTGGATGGGTTTCTTCCGTTAATCGTTTTACCAATTCAATGCGGCATCCAAAAAAAGAGGCATAGCCTCGGGGGGTTGGATGCCGTTATTTCTTTTCTTCAATTATTACTTCTTCTTTAATAATTTCTTCTTTAATTACTTCCGAGTAAGTTGGATAAAAAGATTTGAACCCGAGTTCAGTTGGGGAGAAGTTTCCTGTGCGTAAATCAGAGAACGGGTAGGACATGCCATTGTGAAGATAATAAGAACCATTTGGTGAATACACAACTCTGGGCCTGAGATTACCCAACCTGTCGACTGCAAGATATTGCCAATGGTTGTATGCGCTTTCTTTTGGATAGAAAACCATTTTTTCTGGTGAGGGTGGATCAGCAAAAAGAATCGCAGGAGTAGGCCTGGTTGGAATACCCTCCACATTATTCGGATTCGCACTGATAAGATTTAAAGCAATGATCAGCGAAGAAAGTTCCATGGATGCATCCCTTGGGAAAAGTAAGAAGATGAATCATCTCAAAAGTGATGGAAGATATAAAACAAAAAGACCCGGAAAGGGCAAAGTGCCTATATTTCCGGGTCGATTTAATCGTTATAACTAGAACTTATCTTAATCAATCATTACTTGATTAATAAGTAACTGCGCCCTCAGAAGCCGATTTTACGCATTTAGCATATTTCGCTAACACCCCTGCTTTTTCTCGGGGTGCGGGGGTTTTCCATGCTGCCTTCCTCTTTTGTAGCTCGGCATCATCCAAGTGAACCTTAAGCATTTTAGCTTCGGCATCAATGGTGATGGTTTCGCCAGTGTTGATCAAGGCAATGGGTCCGCCCACCCAGGCTTCGGGGGAAACATGGCCCACAACCAAACCGTGAGTACCACCTGAAAAGCGTCCGTCCGTGATTAGACCGATGCTTTCACCAAGCCCTTGGCCAACCAAAGCCGCAGTGACAGAGAGCATTTCGCGCATGCCAGGTCCGCCAACAGGGCCTTCCCCACGGATCACCACGACATCGCCAGCCTTGATCTGCCTTTCTTGAATCGCATGGAAGCAAGCTTCTTCACCATCAAACACCTTTGCAGGCCCGGTGATTTTGCTACTTTTTAATCCGGCAATCTTGGCGACAGCGCCATCTGGTGCAAGATTGCCATGAAGCACAACGATATGCCCTGAAGCATGCAGCGGGTTATTCAAAGGCCTGACTACATCCTGTTTGGCTTTTTGGTAAATGCTATCTACATCCTTAAGATTTTCTGCCAGGGTTTTTCCTGTGCAGGTGATGCAATCACCATGCAGGAATCCTGCATCTAGCAAAGCCTTAAGCACTGGAGGCGTTCCACCCACCTTGTGAAGATCATGCATTACATATCTGCCACCTGGTTTTAAATCTGCAAGGTGCGGAACTTTTGCCCCGATTCGATCGAAGTCTGCAAGTGTCCAGTCAACCTGTGCTTCTTTTGCAATTGCCATCAAATGTAAAAGTGCGTTGGTGCTACCACCCAGTGCCAAAACAAAAGTGTAGGCATTTTCAAGCGATTTACGAGTGATGATATCTCTTGGACGAATATTATCTTTCACTAATTGAACCACTTGCTTGCCCGCTAAAAAAGCCTCTCTTTCTTTGGCGGCACTAACTGCAGGGTTGCTTGCACCATAAGGCAGCGAAAGCCCCATTGCCTCGATTGCAGAACTCATTGTGTTGGCGGTGTACATCCCACCACACGAACCCGCGCCGGGGCAAGCTTCGCATTCTATTTTATGGACGCCCTTTTTATCCAGCGTACCGGCTTGATTTCTGCCTACTGCTTCAAAAATAGAAACAATATCGATATCTTCGCCCGCAGGCCCAATACCAGGCAGGATGCTCCCACCGTAAATGAAAATACTTGGAATGTTCAACCTGGCCATCGCCATTACACAGCCGGGCATGTTTTTGTCGCAACCACCAACCGCTATAAGACCATCATGATTCATGCCGGCGCTGACCACTTCGAGGCTATCAGCGATGACCTCGCGGGAAACCAGGCTGTAACGCATGCCTTGGTGGCCCATCATAATTCCATCGGAGGCAGTGGGTGCGCCGTAAATTTGTGGTACACCGCCACCGGTTCGAATCCCCTCTATACCTTTTCGTGCAAGCCTGTCGAGGTGTGCATTACAAGGGGTAATATCGCTAAAAAGGGAAGCCACACCAATCATGGGCCTGTCAAAGTCATCATCGTGAAACCCGACAGCGCGAAGCATGGCCCGGTTAGGCGCTCTTCCAATGCCCTCTGTTGTAGTTAAACTGGTTTTGTTGTTCTTTGGTGCCATGACAGAATCTCCGGCAAGGTTAAATAATTGTTTCCTGATTAAAACAGGGAGAAAGAATCCAAGGTTACCCTTGGAGAATCTCACAGGTATGTTTTATGAATAAAAGAAAGGAAGGGTTGAAGAATATTTCGAAGAACTATTTTTGAATTGGTTTGCTTGCTATAGCCAGCCATGGTTCCCATTCTTTGCGAACAGAATCGTCCATGTCGTTTAATTGGGATTTCAGTTCTGCCAACCTTTGGGCAACCAGATCGAATTGCCCCAAAGCGGAATGGCATCGAACCATTCCACCCAAGGCATGAAGCATTTCTTTTTTACCCCGGGTTTTGGCAGCTAATCTAGTGTAAATTAGCATTGCTGCCTCGTATTGGCCCATGTTGAATTTGCATTCCGCAGCAAGTAATGGAATAAGTAGGCGTTCTTCCTCGGAAAGTTGGGTGATCCCAAGCGGGGAGTCTGCAAGTTGTTCCAAATCCTGATAGGTTTCAGCAGATTTTTGCAACCATTTTCGGTGTTCCGCCTGGTAATGCATCTTGGTTTCATCCGTCGTTTTTTCACCAAGGATGAAGTTTTGTTGCTCTTGATTGGCGAGTTGACGGTATGCCTCTCCTAATTGCAGTCTAGCCCTTACCGCCTGGTTGTTTTTGCCAAATCGTTCCAAGGCTTCCTCGTAACGCCTTACAACCATGCGATAATTTTTTCGCTGGAAGAATATTGAACCGATTGCGAACAATGATTTTTCCTGCGCATCCGTATCCGGGTCAAAGCGAAGAAGTTGCAGGTTTTGTTCCAAAGTCTCTTCTGCTTGATCCAGTTCGTTTTTTTCGATGTGGATTAGTGCGAGTTGGTATCTTGCATTGTAGGTATGGGGCCCCTTATATTTTAATGATGTCAGATACGAAATTTTTGCATCATCGATGCTTCCTGATTCCTTTTGTACATCCCCAAGTTGATAAAGGGCGTTTCCTAGACGCTTGTCGGTGCCTGCTGAATTTATGAACTTTAAAAGGCTTTCCTGTGCTTTTACCAAATCTTTGCCTTTGCGATATCTACCTATCGCCTTCCATAATTCCTCGGAAGAGCTTGAGGCATTTTCGGATTGAATCGATGATTTTACATTCAAGTTGGCAGCATCCACAAGAAGTGCGGTGCTGGCCTCATTTAATGCTTTTATCTTGGCGCTATCAGTCATTTCAGATGATTCTTTAAGTTTTGATTCCGCCCATGAATTTAAAACATCGGCCCTGAAACTTAATGCGATATAGGGTGGAAATACTTTCTGGAGTGAATCGTTGATTTTTAACGCCAGCTCGAAATTTGAAAGCTGGACAGATTCCAACTGGGCTTTTTCAAATATGCCTTGTACCTGTTTCTTGTTGAAATAACTATTCTTCCATTCTTCCTCTGATTTGCAATTTCTCACCAACATTTCGAGGCTGTTGGCTAATTGGGGTAAACTTTTGTTTTCCAAATGAATTTGTGCCAGTTGAAATGAAGCAGCGTAGCGTTCATCTGCCTGGCTTTTTCCTTCACATTCAACCCAGACTTTTTCCGCCTCTTTTACAAGTTCGATCTTTTTCAAACAAACACCCATAAAATACAGGGGTTTCCCGGCATCTCCCAATACTTCCTTGGGGGAGTCTAATACTTGTTTCCAAATGTTAACTGCTTCCAGCCAAAGGCCTTCCTCCATGTAACTGCGCGCAAGCAATTGTCTTGCCTTGATTTCCAAGTTGGGATTTTTTCGGGAATTGATGTTTTGTAGCACTTTTCTTGCTTCATCTGGCCGTTGCAATTTCATCAGCAATTCCCCCCCTAATATTTGAGCGGGAATTCTTTTTTCCTCAGGAAGCAGTGGTATGTTTCGGAACTCTTCATTCGCTTTGAGTGCTTTAATAAAATCCGGATCCGATGATCTCATGTATCCAAGTGATAGCAAATTCAAGCATTCTGGATTTCTGCCCGGTTCTAGATTAGTTTTTTCCAGAAGTTCAATCGACTCTTTCAAATCCACTTTCAATAAAATACATGCCTTGGCAAATAAGAAGTTGTACTTCTGTTTGTCTTCTTCTAAAAGATTTTCCTGCTTGATGCTTTTTAATGTTTTTAACGCTTCGTCCCAATCAATGGCAACTGTTTCGGTTTCTTCTTTTAAAAGTGAAATCTCAGCAAAATAAATTTTAGCCTGGCTTTGTAATAATAAGTTTGATGACGTTTTTTCAATTATTTCCCTGCAAACTGATTGTGCTGCATTAATGTCTGATGCTTTCACCAGCGCATTTACTTTTTCAAACACAAGGCTGTTTTTATCACTTGTTTTATTTTGATTTGAGGCCTTATGGAAATTTGCCATCCCTAATGCAATCAAGCTCAAGACAAATAATGGTATTTGCCAAGATGTTCGCCATTTCCTTTGGCTTTTTTTTACTGGATCAGTTTTATTCCAAACATTCATACCCATAAAATTTGAATTAATACCTGTAAATTAATCATGTTCGCCTATAGGAGATGGCTATTTCACAATAAGGGTGTTTTCGTCAAGAGCAGCTTTATGGTTACGTCTTAAAATTCAAATCGATTATGATATTTGATAGGTGTCTCTGGATATTCGATTTTAAGATGGGGGATATGTGATGGGTAGGAACCAAGAAACCTCGGTGTTTGATTTGGATTCACCTCAATTAATCATTGATCTGGATATTTTGGATAAAAATCTTGCAACCATGACAAATGGGTTGAATGGGAAAAAACTGCGCATCCATTTTAAATCTCTCAAATGCGGTAGCTTGGTTAAATATCTAATGGGCAAAGGTTATGATTCTTTTCTTTGCGCCAAGCTAAATGAGGCTGAAGTTTTGGCAGATGTCGGGGTAAAAAATATCCTTGTTGCCAATCAGATTGTGGGAGATCTTAAAATCGCCCGTGTTGATTCCTTAAAGACAAAAGCCAAAGTTAAAGTTTGCATTGATTGTGAGGAACATCTTCTTGCATTAAGCCATTTTGCCCAAAAATTTAATACTTCGTTCGATGTACTTGCAGAAGTTGATATCGGGATGAACAGGTGTGGAACAATGCCCGGAAAACCGACATTGGATCTCGTCAAAAAAATCGTCGCCTCTAAAAATATTCAGTTCTCCGGCCTTCAGGGATACGATGGCCATCTTCAACTTATGCTCGACCGGATAGAAAAAAGAAAGAAGGCTTTTGAAGGACTCGCATCCCTGGTAGACACTCGAAGAATGATTGAAAAAGAAGATATCGAAGTTCCCTTGGTTACGACTGCCGGAACAGGTACTTGGGAATATGCAGTCCAGATGGAGGGAATCGATGAGATTCAACCTGGCTCATTTTTGCTGATGGATTGTATTTATCATGAAGTCCGCCCGGAGTTTCACCCTTCCCTTACCGTGCTTTCTACTGTTATCAGTGCGCGGCCAGGCCTTTATGTGCTTGATGCAGGAAGCAAGGCCATTTCAAAAGATTTTGGCATGCCAATTATCAAAGGCAGGCCTGACGAAAAGATTTTTAAGTTGGCTGAGGAACACACCAGGGTTGAATGTGACTCGTTTTTGCCTGAAATAGGCGATAAACGGGAAGTGGTTACCGCTCATTGTTGTGCAACCATGAACCTGCACCGAAATGTAGTTGCATCACGCAATGGCAGGGTGGTGGACATCTGGCCCATAGAAGCTAGCGGCAGGTATGATTAAACCCGTATTGTTGGTGTTTTTTTTAGGTCTTGGTCAGCGGTGGGTACAAAAAAATTATTATGCTTTTGAGTCTTTTTTATTAAGAGCCTGCCGAATAGTTGATTCTTTTGCGTTTTAAATGCTGATACAAATCTTCCCAAAATGATTGCCTTTTGCCATGTGTGCAAAAGCACAAGGTGCATCATTAAATGAAAAAACCTTGTCAATGATGGGTCTGATTTTGTTCTTTTCAATTGCCAGATTCATTTTGTTGAACATTGCAATCGAGCCAACGAAAATGCCTTGCAACCTTATTGATTTTATAATGATCGGAAGGGGGTTGAATACCGATTCGTTTCCGCCCAAGACTCCTATCAGGCTGATTTCGCCCCCAACCCTGGTAGCTTTTAATGTTTGCGGAAGTGTGCTTGCACCGCCAAGTTCGATGGCATGATCCACTTCACCAAAAGCGGATTTACGAATTGTATCCCCCCATTTTGGATTATTGGTTGACTCAAATCCTTCATCTAAACCTAGATCTTTTAGCTGATTGAGATGATGCAGGCTTCTTGAAATTGCAACCACCTTGTATCCGGCGGACTTTGCGAATTGCAAAGCAAAAATCGAAACTCCTCCGCTTCCAATAGTCAGGATTTTTTTTTCAGGAAAGATTGTTGTTGTTTCAAATAATGCATTCCACGCGGTCAAGGCCGCGCAAGGTAAAGTTGCAGCTTCTTCATTTGTTAAAAATTGAGGAAGGCTTACTATTTCTGAAGGTGCACAAGTAACGAACTCGGCGAGTAATCCTTGTGCTGTACCGCCCAGTGATTTTTTTGTTTTTGTTGCAGTTATTAAACCATCGTGCCAATCAGGAAAAAATGAGAGGGCGACACGCTGTCCGATTTTAAAACTGCTTAGTGCCGTATTGCATTCGATAATTTCGCCTACTCCATCGGACAACGGAACCAACGGCGAGGGTATGCCTAGGCCGTATTGTCCGCCAGCTACAAGTAAATCCCGGTAGTTCAAAGACCAAGCAAGCATTTTCAGAAGGATTTTGCCAGGCTGAAGTATCGGTTTATCGGTGTCTGACAACTCCATGTTTTCGATGCCAGATCCAGGTTGCACCAAATAAGTTTTCATTGTGTTATCAATTCTATTTATTGTTAAACAAGGATTTCAAAAAGGTGATAGCCCCATGGTGGCATGTTTAAATACAGGCCTTCGCTGGTTAGCTTGCTGCCTTCTCGTTCGTAACTGTTTGGTCCCAATTGGTCATTCAGCCTGACAATTTTGTTGATAAGTTCCGGCAAGGGTAGGGGAAGAAAACACTGCGCCTGTGAAGGCCCATAATTTACGACTGCGAGATGTGTTTTTCCATTTTTACTGGTCCGAAGCGCGCAAACAAACTGTTTGAATGATTCATCATTTTCGTAAGGTTGTTTGGCCTCAAGCATTTGAAAAGAGCTTGTTTTGATTGCTTGGTTTTGCAGGGTATTAAGAAGGGTGGTGTAAAAGTTTGCAAGTGAAGCTGTGGTCTTTTCTGCGGGGCGCCTGTTAAGGTGCACTGAAGCGTGTTTTTTCCATCCCTCAAACTGGCCTTCGTGAAAAAACAGCAAACCTGGCGCGAAGAAAGTGATAACTGCTGCGGCACATTGTTTTTCTGTAAAGAATACATCAGCAGCTCTTTTTTCATCATGGTTTTCCAGGAATCGGACCATTTTTCGGCTGTATTCCCAGTCAGCCCGCAAATGCGAATTTACCGCACCTGCATTCTCATGGGCCAGCCTGTCGTACAATCGTTTGTCATAGGTGTAATCAAACCCTTGTTGTTGAAGTTCCCACTCCAAGTCCCAATATGCCTCGGCAATAAATTTGAAATCAGGATTCGAGGATTTTACTTCCTTGATTGAACTGGGCCAGAAATCGCTTTCGGAAAGGTTTTGATTTCCGAGCGTTGTCCGGGAACCCCAAGTCTTTTTAAAAACATGTGAAAGAACAAGCATTGCCATGTCGCAACGGACTGCATCACATTGGGAGGCAATATTTTTTAAAACAGTTTTCATTTCTATTTGGAATTTAGCATTAAAGTAGTTGAGTTGCAGAGTGTCGGGCCAGCCCGAAAAGTACGGGTCCCTTCCATATGCAAATATTTGCCCACCCTTCATGGATTTGATGCTAATGTAATTTTCAGGCTGAGACTGCAGGTCTGCGCTTGTACCTTGCATGTAAAAATCAGGATTGGTTTCGACCCAGGGATTATCTATTGCGGTATGATTAGGCACAAAATCCAGACATAATTTAAGGCCAAAGGTCTGCATTCGCTTGCGTAACCTTGCCAATGCTTCTGGCCCACCCAGGATTGAATCAACTCGATAAGATTGAACCGCAAAGGGAGACCCTGTGATATCTTTCTGGGTTAAATCAGGCAGGCAATTAAGAAAGCTTTGCTGCCAGGCTTCCATTGATCTTGAAACATTTTTGCCTGCTTCTCCTATTTGCCAGACACCCAGGAACCAGATAAAGTCAAATCCCTTATTGGAAAGATCAATAAGAAGCGAGTCAGGTACATCGTCAAGTGAGGCTTGTTTATCAAGAGCTTTACCTAGTTCATTTAAGTAAACTCGTGTATTGATCTCAAATAAGGATGGCCTCGAGGTTTCGGTTTGCATTTAAGAATATCGCCCCTGCTGGAGAAGGTTCTTTCTGTAGGCAATGATAAGCTTCTTGAGCGTTTTGATTCTTATACGAATGATCTCCCCACTTTCTGTCTGAGCCACCTTTCGAACCGGATTCCAGCGTCTGACTTCGGAGATCGATGGAATGATGTCGACACCATCTCGCACTGCTGCTTCTACCGATTCGAAATGATAATGCTTGGCAAGGAAAGTACCCTCGGGTTCTAGAATTAGGGTGTAGCCATGATCTCCATAAACCCGCGAAAAAGCTCCATCGATGGTAATGGCTTTGCCGCTTTTCTTGATGGGGGATTCTCCCTTGTCGATTTTAACAGGGATGTGGCCATTGACTATAAGGCCTGGAACGGGATCAACGCCAAATTCAAGCATGATTTTATCGCAGAAATCAGCCTCATGCATGAGGGCAAAAAACGCATTTTTTTCCTCGACGTGAGTTTCATGCTCTTCAACCAGGTCGATTTCAAATGTGGCAATTCGTTCTTTTCCGAAAAGGGGTGATTGTGGGCCACACCACAAATACCACATCATATCCCGATCATAATCGGTGGGGCTTTCGATCGCCCGTGAAAAAAGATCGTTAAGGATATCGTAAAGCTCTTTGCCTTTTCTAGGTATGCCATCGATTATAAGGGATTGGAATTCCCCGTTGGCATCAACAGGCACGCAACCATGTATGATAAGGTGGTTGTCGCGAATCAGGTACATGGAACCCCTGTCGCGCAGGTAACGCATGTGGTTGAAAAGTTTCTCGCTTGAAAGAAAAGAGGTCTTTAACTTTTCAAGGCAGGTTTGTTCTTCCGCGGAAAGGGTGTAAGGGTCATTCGGGTCGATCGTGGGAAATGAAGCATCCTTAAGATGGTATACTTTTCCATCAATCATGATGGTTTTTTCATGGGTGTTAATAGTGTGAAGCAACCTGCGGTGGGTAAGATTCCATTCCGGCCTTCTTGCCAGCATCTGGCCTTCAAGTTTAAATTGAATGATTGCGATCGCTTTTTGCATTCTTGCAAGCATCACAGGTTCTCTCAAACCTTCAGCTTTTGGTTTGAAGCATAAGGCGGGGTCGTCTTTATAAACATGACGAACCAGATATTCAATAGGTTGCAGAGGTACGCCATACCCTTCTTCAAGCTGAAGAATATTTCTGTACCTTAGGGAAATACGGACAACATGTGCAATTAATGCTTCGTTGCCAATGCAGGCGCCCAACCATGCAGCATCATGATTACCCCAAGTGAATGCAACATTGGGTTGAACCATCATGTAATCAACAACCTTGTCGCCCCGCTGTCCCCTATCCCAGCAATCGCCTGCTATGATTAATTCATCGATGGCAAGGTTGCGGACTGCTCGGACAGTGAGATGGACTAATTCGGGCCCTTTGCCATTTTCGAGAATGGTATCAATAAGTGCGGAGTAATATTCATTGCCCCGGTCTGCGGAAGGTTCATGAAGAAGTTCGATGAATAAGTCGCGGTAATCAATCGGAGATATCTTGTAGATTTTTTCAAGTCCGTAACGCTTTGAAAGAACGCGCAGGATCGAAAATAGATGCTTGAGGTTTTTGTGACAGAACTCCCTTTCGTTTGCAGGGTTTTCCAATCTTGGCTTAATCGCATCAAGCATTTCCCTGGGATAAAAAATCAGGGTGAGAAATTCCCTTAATTCCATGGGTGGCATGATATTGCCAAATAAACCTTCAACCAGCGGGCGAAGTTTTCCCGAGGCATTGTTGATGACATGCCTGAGTTTTGTGTATTCTCCATGGATATCGCTGATGATGTGGATTGTACCCTTGGGCAGGGTGAGTAAGGCTTCAAGTCTTGCAACTTCCGCCAATGCCGAATCGATGTTTGGGAATAAAGACTTCCAAGGAGTTAAAGCGGTAATTTCTTCTGGACTCAGTTTTATATCAAGGGCCATTTATTACTTCCTTATTTTTTGTATTTTGAATATTTATTATGATTAACAAGTATTGGTTTGATAATCAATCAGGGCTTAGTAATTAATCAAATTATTGCTAAAATAAAAGTGCACTATTGGTGCCTAATTGTTACGCTGATTTTATTCGAACATGATGGATGATTGAAAGGATTTGTTTATATGAAAGTTTTAGTGATCGATGTTGGTGGTACAAATATCAAGATTAAAGTTTCGAATAAAGATGAAGTCCGGAAATTTCCCTCCGGTCCTGATATTACTGCCAAACAAATGGTTGCTGGTGTTTTGGAAAACGCCCGTGATTGGTCTTTTGATTGTGTCACAATTGGTTTCCCGGGTCCCGTGGTTAACGGAAAGATCATAAATGAACCTGTAAACCTTGGGTCAGGTTGGGTGAATATCGATTTTGAAAAAGCTTTTGGTAAACCTGTTCGAATCATCAATGACGCAGCCATGCAGGCTTTGGGTTGCTACGAAGGTGGACGAATGTTGTTTTTGGGTCTTGGTACCGGCCTAGGTACAACCTTGATTATTGATGGTGTGGTGGCAGCGCTTGAAGCTGGGCACCTTCCATTTAAGAAAAATAAAAGTTTCGAGTATTATGTTGGTGTAAAAGCCTTGAATCGTTCCAGTCGAAAGCATTGGCAGGATAATGTGTTCGAGGTCATCAAATTGTTGAAAGATGCAATGGTTGCTGATTATGTCGTATTGGGCGGTGGGAATATTAAAAAGCTCGATTCTCTGCCTGATGGGGTCAAAAAGGGTGATAATAGTTTTGCATTTTTGGGTGGGGTTCGTTTTTGGGATAATAAGGCCATCACGAAATCTAAAACTAAAAAATAGCCCATCCAAATCCTTTTTAATTTATGGCATAGATTGTGTGTATTTTCTTTTATAGGTTAAAGTCAGGCCCTGTTGGCTGCTGATTGTTTTGGTTTATTTGAATCAAGGACGCTTAAATGTCAGACAATTATATTTTTACAATCGAAAATCTTATCAAGGCTTATGGGAAGAAAGAGGTCCTTAAAAACATCTGGCTCTCTTTTTATCCCGGGGCCAAAATCGGGGTCATTGGTTCAAATGGTGCCGGCAAAAGCTCTCTGCTTAGAATCATGGCCTTGCAAGACAAGGACTTTATAGGCTCTGTTCGAGCCGCCCCCAATGTAACTATCGGCCATGTCCCCCAGGAGCCTCGCCTTAACGAATCCAAAGATGTTCTTGGGAATTTGGAAGAAGCTGTCGAACCAGTTCGCCAATTGTTGATCCGAAGCGAAGAATTGGGTATGAAATTTGGTGAAGATCTTTCCCCGGAAGAAATGGAAAAAGTTCAGACCCAATTTGATCGTGTTCAAGATGCCATTAATGCTGCTGATGCTTGGGATCTCGACCGTAAACTGGAAATGGCAATGGATGCAATGCGGCTGCCTCCTCCCGATGCCAGGATTTCCCAATTAAGCGGTGGAGAAAAACGAAGAGTCGCGCTCTGTAAGACCCTGCTTGAAAACCCGGATATCCTGCTGCTTGATGAGCCAACCAACCATCTTGATGCCGAGGCTGTTGCATGGCTTGAAAAAACACTTAAGAATTATCCCGGAACGGTGGTATCTGTAACCCATGACCGTTACTTTTTAGATAATGTTGCAGAATGGATTCTAGAGCTGGATCGTGGTCAGGGTATTCCGTGGAAAGGGAATTATTCTTCTTGGTTGGAACAAAAAGAAGCGAGACTGGCCCGCGAAGAGAAGCAAGAGACTGCAAGGAAAAAGGCCCTGGCCCGTGAACTTGAGTGGGCAAGAATGGCTCCAAAAGCGCGAATTGCCAAAAACAAGGCCCGACTTAGCGCCTATGAAAAACTTGCCAGCCAGGAATATGAAGAGCGCGAAGATGAGCTTGTCATGCAGATTCCGCCCGGCCCTCACCTTGGCGACCTTGTGGTTCGGGCTGAAGGCGTTCGGAAAGGGTATGGCGATAATATTCTGGTCGAAGATCTTAACTTTAATCTGCCCAAGGGTGGTATAGTTGGAATCATCGGGCCTAACGGTGCAGGTAAAACCACGCTTTTCCGAATGATTGTTGGTGAAGAAAAACCAGATTCAGGCAGTCTTCGCGTTGGCGAAACCGTGGTTCCTGCTTATGTTCAGCAAGGCCGTGATACCTTGGTTGATACAAATACTGTGTTCGAAGAAATTACAGGCGGCACAGATTACATCATGCTTGGTAAAACCAAGGTTGCCTCCCGTGGATATGTTTCACGATTCAATTTCAAAGGGCAGGACCAACAGCGTCGAGTGGGTGAATTGTCAGGCGGGGAACGCAACAGGGTTCACCTTGCAAAGCTTTTACGCAGTGGCGGAAATCTTTTGCTGCTTGATGAACCTACCAATGACTTGGATGTTGATACCCTGCGGGCACTTGAAGAGGCCTTGTTGAATTTTGGTGGTTGTGCAGTTGTTATCAGCCATGATCGTTGGTTTTTGGATAGAATTGCAACTCATATCCTCGCTTTTGAAGGGGATTCAAAGGTTGTTTGGTGTGAAGGTAATTACCAGAATTATGAAACTCAGAGGCGTCAGCGCATGGGCGAAGATGCAGATAAACCCAAGCGCTTCAAGTATCGGAAGCTTTAACCCTGTTTGCTTTGAAATAATGAATATCCAAGGTTGGAATTATTCCAAGGTTGGGCCACTTTTCTGACTACGGGAAGTAGTTTGGAATTGTGCCTCTTGATTACCATTTTTCTTTTCCCGGACAATTTTGCCAGATGTTAAATCGGGGTTAGTGTCATCTTTTTTTTGATCGCCGGTGCGGAATCCTATAGCCATGATTATTATCATTAATAATCCAGTGGCCAGTCCTATCTTGGTTTCTTTGCACATGATTGGTAATCTGTGATAAGTGAAATTAAACCCAATCAATTATGCATCATAAAGCAATCTACAAATGGCAAGACTTTAGAGATTTCCGATAATCACCTCGTTGATTTAGTAAAACAGGTGTTAAAAAGAGTTTAATCGTTAAGCTTGTGTTTTTTTAACATTCAGCAATACCGCACTAATTTTTAAAAGGATTTCCAATACACATCAAACTCTTTTGGGTTCGGAAAATTAAATGATCCTGGGAAACTGCTGGTGATGCTATCACTCCCTCCCCGACGCTGTTTTTTGCAACTACCGTGAATGTTTTAGTTGCATCCACGATGGTGCAAATCCCTTGCAAATTGGTGAAGTAAATCTTGCCATTGCAAGCTATAGGGCTGGATTTGAAATCGCCACCTAATCGCTCATTCCAATAACTTGTGCCATTGTTTGCATCTAAACATTGGGCAAATCCATTATCACTAACAATAAAAATAAGGCCGTTTGTGCCTACCGGGCAGCAGGAGTCAGAAGTGTTTTTGGAGTATTCCCAAACTGGTTTTTCGCTGGTCGGAAGTCCGGAAGATTTATCAATATCGAACGCCACCAAGGGGCCGCGCATTCCTTGAGTTGCAAAAACCTTGTTTTGTTCAATGGTTGGTCCGGTTATTGTTCGACCACCGTTAAGGCCTTCTTTTTTCCAAAGTTGTTTGCCGGTATTTGGGTCATAAGCATCAAGTTGATTACCGCCCATAAGAATGATTTGGGTTTGATTTGCAGTCTTGTAATAAATCGGTGTGGTGTAAGAGTCGCAAGATTCCGCCTTGGCAATTGTTTTACGGGGCGTTTTCCAAACTTCTTTGCCAGATGATAGATCATATGCGATTAAAAAACTTTGAGCTTTATCGCCCTCGAGATCTTCCAACGAATCTTGCATAACCGTGCAAATGACTAGATTAGAATGAATCAAAGGGCTGTTTGCATATCCCCACCAAATTGTGAAAACCCCTTGGTCTTTTTGTAGATTCTTTTTCCAAAGGATGGTCCCTTCGAAATTTGAACAAGCTAAATCGCCATTACCAAATAGAAAAACCACGGATTTTCCATCAGTAACGGGGGAGGGGCTTGCAAGATTATGGAGCTTGTGAAATTTTTGCCTTCTACGTTGATCGCCAGGTTTTCCTCGTAGTGGATCACGGATTGTTTCGCCGGTGCTTAATTCTTTCGACCATAAATTCTTTCCTGTTTTAAAATCGAATTTTAATGCCAATAGTTTTTCATCATCTTGGGTCGTAAGAAAAATAGAATCACCCCAAACGCAAGGTGAGCTGGCGCCATCTCCAACGATGGGGATTTTCCAAGCTATGTTTTCTTTATCGGACCATTGTATAGGAAGTGATTTGGAAACTGCAACCGAGTTTCCGTTAGGGCCCCGCCATGCTGGCCAGTTGGTATCAGAAAATACAGTTCCACCCCCAACTAACGAAATCAATATTAGAAACATTATTTTCACAAATATTATTCTTGGCATGATTACTTCCCATGTTGCTAATCAATATTGGTAATCAATGAACAATAAGCAAATATTGATTGATAGGAAATGAAAAAGATTGTGTAAAACAGATTTGATAAGGGTGAGTGAGGGGAATTGAACCCCCGACCTTCAGTGCCACAGACTGACGCTCTAACCAACTGAGCTACACCCACCGTATATGGTAATCTTAATTCCTTCTGTAACAAAGGCAAGGTAATGTAGTGAAACTCTGCAAAATTCCAGAAAAATTACCAAAAAAACAAGAAAGACAGGATTAAATATAAGGGTAAAAAGAGAATAAAGGCCAAAAAGGCATACATAAAGAAGCCCGGCATCTTGATCTGATTTTTTTCCGCCATGGCTTTGATTAAAAAATTAGGGCCATTACCAATGTAAGTGTTGGCACCCATAAAAACCGCACCACAGCAAATAGCACTTAGAATAACCGGCTTCGAAAAAGAAAGGGATGCAATACCATCATTACCAGCGGCAAGAGTTGTAAAAGCTAGAAAAGTTGGCGCATTATCGAGGATGGATGATAGCCCACCTGTTAACCAGAAATATTGCCATGGATGATCAAGTGCCAATTTGGAACTTTGTTGCCTTAATACTTCCAATGCTGGGATCATGGTGATGAAAATTCCGACAAACAAAATGGCGACCTCTCGAATAGGAAGCCAAGAAAATTCATTAATTTGCCTGATCAATTTGGGTGTTGTTGCGAACGCGAATCCCGCAACAATTAACTGGCCAAGGGCTGCTGGAATAATAGGCAATGTTAAATCTTTAATCGGAAGGATGTTGCCTGCCAATGCCCCTAATGGCTTTCCGATGGATGGGGATTGAAGTAATACCAGGAAAAGTAACATTGCAAGAAATATAAAATTGCGCTTACCAAAGAAATGAAAAACATCATCATCAACGGCATTTTTATTGGTTGTAAAATTAAGATGATCTTTCCGCCAGTAATAAAAATCAATCGATAGAAAAGTTATTAGTAGATAAGTGTTGGCAACCAGCCATTGAGGCCAAAGAGAGATTGTCCAAAAAAAATCGATCCCATTAAGGAATCCCAAAAACAAGGGCGGATCGCCCAAGGGCGTCAAAAGCCCACCCATGTTTCCAACTATAAAAATAAAAAATAGAACGAGGTGGGTCTTATGGATTCTATTCCGGTTGGCGTGAATGAAAGGTTTGAACAGAAGAATACTTGCGCCTGTTGTACCAAGGAAATTTGCAAGCAATGCTCCGAAAGCAAGTAGGGCCGAATTAAGAACAGGCGTTGATTTCCGTTTGAACTTCAAAACAATTCCACTTGAAACAACATAGAGGGAACTGATTAAACTCATGAAACATAGATAATCCTGAAGACTATGTTCGAATGCGTAAAGGCTTTGGGAATTTGTGGATTCCCTCATGGACCACAGATAAATCACAACGGGTAAGGAGAGGAGAAAAAGAACGATGCCTTTGTTTTTATCAGATTCCCAGAAATGGATGAAAAACATGGGGCCAACAGCGATTAAAAGTAAAACACATGCGAAAGGGATCGCGGTAAGCCAAGAAACTTGGATATCACCTGCCCAGGTGTTTGCCAGGAGGATCATGCCCGGAGATGAGAAAATATTTAAATCCATTTTAATTTTTCGAGTCTTTTTTCCAGGATGATGCATTTTGAAACAGATGCAAACTATCTGTAAACTGCGGTTGCAATTCTTTACGCCAAGCCCAATAGCGATCTAACTGCCAGAGTGGAATTAGCGGTAGTTCCTGCTCAAAAAGAGAGATCATGTTTTTTTTGGAAGCAAGCATTTCTGGAATAGTTGAGGCAAGCAGGGTTGATTTTGCGGTATCAAGCAATGCTTGTAATTTTTGATTCTGCAGGGGTTCTTCGTTATGAGGGTGTAAATAATTGAAAAGTAAGGGGTATAAAGAACAGTTGTCATCAGAGAAGTCATGCCATGCGTATGCAAGGTCGTAATCACGGTCCTCAAGTATTTTTTTGAAGTATAAGTTTGGATCGATCGGTTCAGGCGAAACTTCGATTTTAAGCGTGGCTTTGATCTGAGATGCCAACAAGGTAATAGCTTGTGTGATTTTTGCATCACCAGAGGGGTATTTTAAGGAAAGGGGAAGCATGATTGGTTTGGGAGAGGATTCCAACGCTTGATTTTGAAGAATTCGAGCCAAATCTTGCGACCAACCACTATCAGAAATTACTTGGCCGTTTGTTAAAGAATAATCTTTGGGGAAAATGGATTCTAATGCATGGTGTGCGTGGCTTTTTTCTGAACCGATCCAAACATCAGTGAGAATTTTAGTCCGAAGAAACGAGTGCGCAATGGCTTTACGGATTTCAGGAAATTTTAAAATTCCCTTATTGGTGTTTGCCGCAATAAAATAAACTCTTTTATTAGGGAGGGAAGGCCCCGTCTGGGCGAGCATGATAGTTGGATTGTTGTTGAGGTTTTTAATTTTAATTACGTCTTGGAAATTAAGATCAACCGCAAGGTCAATCTTCCCTGTGATGAGTTCATCGATCGGGTCGTTGGTTTTGTAAAAACGGATTTCTGGAATTATAGGTTTGCCCATGTTTTCTTTTCGGAAAGAATAAAAAGGCTGGGTTTTAAAAACGAGGTTTTCTCTACCAAGTTCTATTCCTTTGCTGGAAAACCTGTAAGGCCCGGTGCCAACTTTACCATTGTTTTCCTGAATGATTTTGAAATCAAAAAACGAGAATGGGTCCAGGATTCCGCTTTTTAACTTTACCTCAAAACTGTTGGTGTTGTTATTATTCCAGTTCATCAATATATTTTCGTCGGAATGTAGCCAGGTTAGGTTTTTGATTCTCTTCATGCTTGCCTGGATTTCTGGTGCAGTTACAGGTTTTCCATCAGACCAGAAACTAGAGGGCGTAAGATTAAAGGTTATACCGTTACGCGATGGGATGATTTTGGAAGAAGCAAGCAATTGAATAGCGCGGGAGTTTCCATCAAAACCAGTTTCTTTCCTGAATAGACTCTCGTAAATTAAGTCCGAAGCATGAATTTCGGAGTTGTTGTGCAAGTCTTCATTATTAAATTCGGGTAGTCTTGGTAAACCGACTTTCAGTGTTTCTTTTTGAGGGCTTATTTTTTCAAGTAGCTGTCTGGCTTTTATGTGGTCGGGTTGCAGTTCCAATGCTCTAAGTAAAAACTCCTTTGTTTTCTCAACCTGCAGTTTATCATTGTAAATCTCCGCCTGCTTGAAAAACATATCAGACTTTCTTCTTAGTAGATTTAACAATGGTTTTTCGCTGTCCATGGAATAAATTTTTGATTCAAGAAAAAGAAATATCGCAAGTAATTCTTTTGTTTTTGAAGTGATCAGCCCGGACTGGTTTGATCCGTCGATTACATCAACCAGATAGGTTGAAAGCTTTTGCAAAGTTTCTTTGTCGGGAGAACCCGAGGACAATTTTGATATTTCGAAAAGGGCCTGGTCCCAATCTTTTTTTTCAGTGTATTCCTGAATCTTGCTGATTCGAATTAAAAGAAGCTTGGTGGAAAGGATTTTGCGCATCTTTCCCCAGCCTTCACCCGTTCTTTTTTCTGTTGCAATTGCAGAATCGTGTAAACGCAATCCTTTTTCCAATACTTCTTCTGCAAGTAATAAGCGGTCGAAATACAGGATACTTGAACTGAATTCACTGGTATCCAGCGAGATGCCGCCCTCAATAAATTTCTGGGCTGTTTCTGCAAGTGTTTCCTCGAAAAATTTTATGTCTTTTATCGCGGTTGGCCCAGTGGTAATTAATTCCTTGAAATTAAAATTTTTGTCGATGACTCTCAATCTTAGGATGACATCGTCTGGGGCTGGTGTTTTAAAAAACTTGCCTATGGGTTCCACTTTGTAAGTTGTAATTGGTCTGAATGGATGGGTAACGGTGATAATATCGAAAGGGTGATCAGGCATGCTTAAAAAAGTATTGGCGATTGGAGAAGAGGTTGCGATGTTACTTTTTTTGTTTTTATCACCAAGATTATCAAATGTTTTCCAGTAATCTTTATTGATAATTACATTGTTGGTTTCTTCTACTTCTTTTACTGTTTTTTTTTCTTGTGATAAAGTCAAAGGGGTTAAAATACAAATGAAAATCAGTGGCACTGCCATAGCCAGAAATCTGTGGTTTAAAAAGGATTTACTCTTGATAGTTGATGTTGGCATCATTTATGTCGTTGAAAATATTTGCCATTTTGTTGTCTGATCTATTATTTGGGTTATTATAGTGTAAAATATTGATGTTATGTAATATTTGGTTATATATTTTAATGAGGTTTCTAATGTCTAAAAAGACAGCAAAAACAACTGTGGTTGCTTTTAAAGTCGAACAAGAACTCGCTGACCTTTTAAATAGTCTGCCTAATAAAAGTGCTTTTATTCGTAAGGCGATTGCAGCCCAGCTAGGCGTATCATGCCCTTTGTGCAAAGGCGCTGGCGTTGTTACCAGAGCTGTTAATGACCACTTTGTACCATTAATTGAAGAATTTAAACACCAATCTTGCGTAAGCTGTGGGAACAAGATCGAAGTCCCTGTTGAAGCAGAGGATATGGACAAAGAAAGTCGATCCCGGTTGGAACAATTTCTTTTGGGTGGGCCGTTATATTGTAATTCTTGCTACGAAGTTGCACCAAGTTGTGATGATTGCGGTTGGCATATCGATAAAGAACAAGAAGAACAGCATCATCTTAAAAGCCATTGTGGCGATGAGTGTGAAATTCCCCATGATTCACAAATCCAATGAGTTTTAACCGGCTGCTTTTTTAGTGACCTTCCTTGACCATGTTTCTAGACCATGCTGGGATTTCAACCACTAAATCAAGAGTTCCATTGGGTACGCATTGGCATCCTAATCTGGATTCTGTGGTTAATCCACGCGCTTCGTCCAGCATGTCTTGTTCATCATCAGTTGACTCATTGCAGCTTTTTAAGCCTTCCTTGACAATTACATGGCAAGTTGAACAAGCACAAACGCCCCCACAAGCGTGATCGATTTCCACACCTGCAGCATAGGCTATATCTAAAATGCTACCTGGTAGTCCCGTCCTGTTGTAGGGGATTTTTGCAGGATCCACCTCGAAAGTTTTATTATCAGGCAGAAAAGTAATCTTGAATTTCTTCCTGGGTTTTTCAAATTTCGCCTGTTCAATATATGGGTTTACACCAGCCATGAAAGCTCCCTGAGTTATAAGCATGCAGTACTAATAGTTATGTTAGAGGCTTGGGTGTTACTTAGCAATTGTTTATGCGCAACGACGTAATTCTGGCACGGGATTTTCAGTAGGTTTGTTTTTATTCATAAGCCATTTCTTCATCTCTCCCCGCGATGTTTTTCTACCTTTTTGAATGATATATCGTGTTTTTATAAATGACGGGAGGTTGGAATATAACGAGAAAAGAACATTGAAATAAGTCTTGGCTATTTTTAATTTTTCATTTTTTACGATCCCAAATAGCATGCCTTGCATTATTCGGATGCATGATTTTAATGTGACGATCGAAAAACATCGAAAAGCCATGCCAAACGGTGCATTCTTGATGCTGATCAACGCTCTATTTCTTTCAACATGGAATGTGAAAAAATCCGACCATTCACCCGAACTTCCACAATGTATATGGTAAACAACAGTTTCAGGAGTGTAAACACAACGCCAGTTTTTAAGCTTTGCACGCCAGGCGAGATCTAGATCTTCGTAATACATGAAAAGACGCTCATCAAAATTCCCAATTTCTGCCAGCATTTCTTTTCTTAGAAGCATCGATGCGCCACAAGCCCCAAAAACATCTTCTTTTTGGTCGTATTGTCCTAAGTCTTTTTCTCGAAATCCACGGTCGCTTCCCCTGCCATCGTTTAATAACTGAAGGCCCGTGCTATTGATGGTTTGCCTGTCGGCATGAAAAAGAATTTTACAGGTAACCAGCCCTATGGATTTCGACTCTAGAATTGATTCAACGAGTGCAGTAAGCCAGTTTTCAGGAACTTCGGTGTCATTATTTAAAAGTGCAAAGAAATCGCCTTTCGCGTTTTCAAAACCAAGATTGTTCCCTGCTGCAAAGCCGAGGTTTTTTCGCGCCTCAATGATCCGAACGTCTTTCCAATTGTTACGAACGAATGAAATTGAATCATCTGTAGACCCATTGTCTACAAGAATTACTTCGTATCTTGATGACGGGTAATTTTGTTTTCGAAGCGAAGCCAGGCAGTCATTTAGAAACCGTAACCCGTTGTAATTCACAATAATTACAGAAATAAAAGGAAGAAGCGTGCCTTCTGGATTCTTTGCAGGTGATTGGTTGTTAATTGGAGTCATGGATTTATTTTTTTGTTGTGCGTATGCTTGGGGTTTCAGATTCCGGGTTTAGATTGGGGCTGTAAAACTCATCTCCTACCAACAATGCTTCGTTCCATTTGGATTTAAAATAACTGATTTCTTTTTGAAAGCGTGTTATTTTCTCGGGGGTATCTTCGGGGCCGCGTGTCTTGGATTCAAAGTGCGTAAATTCCGCGTGAGGCGTCCAAACAACCATGTAGCCCTTTTCTCTGACTTTTAGACACAAATCTATGTCATTAAATGCGATTGCCAGGTTCTCATCGAAACCATTCACTTCTTCAAATGTTTTTCGTTTCATCATCAGGCATGCGCCTGTTACACAAGTTACATTCCTTATGGTTGCCATGCGGAATCCATACCCTAATTTTCCTTTAGGTGTATTTCTGAAAACATGGCCAGCGATTCCCGTCATGGCCAAGACCACACCTGCGTGTTGAATAGTGTTGTCGGGGTAAAAAAGAGCAGCCCCAACTGCGCCTGTTTCAGGCCGAAGTGCGTGTTCAGCAATTCGAAATAAGTTATCTTTCTTCAAGGATTCAATGTCGTTGTTTAAAAACAGCAGAAGTTCACCAGATGCTAATTTGGCACCATGATTGTTGATTGCGGCATAACTAAAAGGCGCAGTCCAGTTGATGATTTTGAATCGTGGATCTTGCTTAAGTTTTTCGTAAAGCTGAAATGTTTCATTTTCTTTGCTGCCATTTTCCAGGATTAAGATTTCAAGGTTGGGGTAGTTGTCTTTAAGGATGGAATCCAAGCAAGTTTGCAATGTTTTTGCCTGATCTTTTGAAGGAATAATAATCGAGATCGGGGGCCATTCGCCCGGGTGATAAATTGCCTGGTATAGGCCTGTTGCAAAACCGTTTGAAGCCTGCCCATGAATATTACATCGATCGAGATGTTCTTGAAGAGCTTTTCTTCCTGCATCGTGGGCATAGTTTTTAGCATTTGGGTTACCGGCAGTGGAGGCGGGGTGGACGCGCCAATGATATAGTATTTTAGGGATATGGACGATTTCGCGTGCTAATTCGCATGCTCTTAAAACAAGATCGTAGTCTTGCGATCCATCAAATCCCTTGCGAAAGCCACCGGTCTTCTTAATGATTTCATTTCGAAAAACCAAAAGATGGCAGATGTAATTATGGCTCCTTAATGTATCCCAGCCAAAGGATGGTTTGAAAGTTGGACTGAATCTTTTTTTGCCATTTGCATTAATGAAATCTTCATCGGAGTAAAGGATATCAATTTTTGTTTCTGGTTGTTGTAATTTGGCAACAACCTCGTGTAATGCAAAGGGTGCCAAGGTGTCATCATGATCAAGGAGAGTGATAAAATCACCTGAAGCGAGATGAAGCGCAGCGTTTGAGTTTCCTGCAATGCCGAGATTTTCATCAAGAAAAACAAGTCGGATTCGGTTGTCTGATCTGGCATAATCAGCCAGTATTTTTTTTGTTTCCTCCGAAGAACTATTTCCATCTGCGATGCATAGTTCCCAATTGCCATAGGTTTGGGCGAGAACGGAATCAATCATTTCTATCAGGCAGTGGATGGGCGTATTCCAGGTTGGTGTAACAATACTGATTTTAGGCTGATAGGAGAACAGGTTGAGCCGTTGGTGTTTAAGCTCGTTTTCATCTGGTTCGTTAAGCAAGATCCAATCATTATAATTGGTGAATAGTTCTACATTTCCCAATTGTGATTTTCTTGAAGTAGTAAAGTTCCAACTATTTTTAAGGAGTGTAAAAGATGCCGCAAGGATTTTGGATTGAAACGAGAGTGGTGGAAATAGAATCTTAAAAGCCGGGTCAAGTTTCTTTAGTATTTTCCAGCCAAGATGATTTTCGATTTTTTGCAATTGGTTGCGAAGTTGAAGAAGCTCTTGATCTTTTTGTGCCAGACAAGCGTTTAGGAATTGCAAATGATCCGAGGCAGGATCGCTGTGAGGTGTGTGGAGATCCTCAGAAACGATTTTAAAGGAAGAAGGGCGCAGTATGTCTGCGGGAAATTTTCTAGCTTCCATGGAATTGCCTTGATAAAAGCAATGTAACTTATTTAAACACTAAGGCTTAAATAGCATGGAAACGGAAAAAGTGGCAAGAGGAAAGGCTATCTACGCCACTCGTCAATAAGCGACGCAACCAACCCAGTCCACCCTGTTTGGTGGGGGGCCCCCAGTCCTTCGCCGGTATCGCCATTAAAATATTCGTAAAAAAGTATGTAATCATTCCAATTGGGGTCTTCTTGGAATTTTGTGTATCTGCCATGGACGGGACGGATACCATTTTTGTTTCTGGCAAATATTTTAATGAGTCTATCAGCAATATCCTTCGCCATTACCTGGAAGGTGATGGATGTTCCATGCGAGGCAGGGGTGCTGACAGCAAATCTAGGACCAAAAGCTTTGCCTAGTTTGCGGATGGATTCGATAAGCAAGAAAGAAGTTGGGAACCAAATCGGTCCGCGCCAATTAGAATTACCACCTTTAAGTTTTGAGTCACTTTCAGCCGGTTCATAACCAACGGAAATCCCATCGTAAACGAAAGGATGTTCTGCATGGGCTTTGGAAAGGCTTCGGATACCAAAATCAGATAGGAATTCGGATTGATTGTAAAGCCTGTGCATAAGTCGGGAAAGTTGATTTTCATCGACAATGGTGAGGGCATAAGAAACCTTACCCTCTTCCTCGGTTTTGTGGACTACGTTTTTAACAAGGTCTTGTCTGTTTTTGATGAACCAAAGAAAGTTGTTTGTGAATTCCTTGAAAGGTTTGATCCATTCCATTTCAATGCGTTCAACAGCAAATAGTGGTACGAGGCCAACGAGAGATCGTAGCCTGAATTTTTTGAAGGTTCCATCAGGGAAACGAAGAACATCGTAAAAGAATCCGTCTTCCTCATCCCAAAGTTGATAATCGCGGTTGCCCATGTGTTTCATTGCGCCAGCAACATAGGCGTAATGTTGGAAGAATTTGATGGCAAGGCCTTCGTAAACACGATTTTCCTTGGCAAGTTCGAGCGCGATACGCATGAGATTAAGGCAAAACATACCCATGTATCCACCAGCATCGGATTGCTCAAGAACAGATCCGTCCGACATTTTCATGCTGCGGTCTACAACCGTGATATTATCCATGCCCAAGAAACCACCTTCAAACACGTTGTTTCCCTGGCTGTCAACTTTGTTGATCCACCATGCAAAGTTGATGATAAGTTTGTGGAAGCATCGTTCGAGGAAATCGCGGTCAGCCTTGCCTGTCTGGGTGCGCTCCATGTTATAAACGCGCCAGACCGCCCAGGCATGAACGGGAGGATTAAGATCTGAAAATTCCCATTCATAAGCAGGTATTTGTCCGTTGGGGTGTTGGAATTGCTCAAACAATAGAAAATAAAGTTGTTCCTTGGCGAATTTAGGATCAACCCTGGCGATTGCAGGGCATGTGAATGCGAGATCCCATGCGGCAAACCATGGATATTCCCATTTTTCGCAGGGGATTAAAACGCGGAGCGAATTAAGGTGGCGCCAGTGTTGATTACGAATTGTCTTTCTGGATTGGGGCGGAGGCGCATCAGGGTTATCACCTTCAAGCCAGGTGTTTACATTGAAAATATAATTTTGCTTAGTCCAGAGCAGGCCACTAAAAGCCTGACGCTGGATCATTTTTTCGTCGGGAGTGGCCTCGGGTGGGTGGATGGATTGATAAAACTCATCTGCTTCTTCCTTGCGGGCTTTAATAGTGAAGTCAACTTCAGCGAGGGGCCTGCTAAGGCCGACATTATCAGAAAGCCTAAGGTGCAATACTTGTGTTTCGCCCGGTGCAATCGCGGGGAAGTGGTAGCAGAAGGTTGATTTGGTACCTTGATGTTTAGGGTTGATGGTGTTTTCACCATTAATAACATGCCGATGGAAAGCGTCCTTGGTGTAGGGTTTTCTTGAGAGGTTTCCTTTTCCAAAAATAACAGGGCCGTTGGTTTCGTTGTAAGTGAAAAGCGACATGCCATTTCTAGGACCGTAAAGGATGCGCTGGCCAAGACGATAGTGTGCCGGAATATCTTTAAGGGTCTCCATTTGGGAGTCGTCCGCCAGGATGCTTATGAAACCAGGGCCTTCGGGGCCTTGAGTGATCAGCGGTTCAGGGTTACCTTCTGGCGACCAGGCCTTTTTATCCCAAGCCCAAGTATTGCGAAACCAAAGGTGTGGAAGAATATAAAGCGGAGCAGGTTCTGGGCCACGATTGATCGCTTCGATACGAATGCAGAAATCTTCGGTATTGGTCTTGGCGTATTCGATACTTATATCAAAGTAACGATTTTCATTAAATATACCGGTATCTAGAAGTTCATACTCCTCGCCTTTGCCCTGTCTGCTGCGATTAACATTGACCAAATCTGCATAGGGGAATTCTCCCTGTGGGTATTTGTAAACATATTTCATGTAGGAGTGGGTTGGCGTATTATCATAATGAAAGTAATATTCTTTCACATCTTCGCCGTGATTGCCTTCTTCTGAAGTGAGGCCAAAAAGTCGTTCTTTAAGGATTTGATCTTTGCCATTCCAGAAAGCGGGTGCGAAGCACAATAGCTGATACCGATCGCAAATCCCTGCGATGCCGTCCTCGCCCCAGCGATAAGCCTTGCTTCGGGCGAATTCGTGAGGCAGGTATCCCCAGGCATTGCCATCTGCGCTGTAATCTTCTCTAACCGAGGCCCAAGCTCGTTCGCTGACATAAGGGCCCCACCGTCTCCAGCCTGTGACATCGTCTTGAATTTCGTTAAGCCGTTGTTGTTCTTGCGTAATCATGGTTCTTCCGAGCCTAAGTTTAAAAGATAAATAATGATGAACTTTGTGGGATGTTAAAACAAGGGGAATGAGTGAAAAAGTCCCTAGGTTCAGATTAATCTGGCAGCATAATTGGAAGCGCCTATAAGTGGCGCCTCGGGGTTAAGCGCGACTTGAATGGGTATGGATTTCATAAGGCCAAGAAATCTACCTTTTGCAAAGAAACCTTCAAGGAATTTGCCGTTATTCATGAATGGAAGGATTTTAGGGGCTATACCGCCGCCAATAAACACTCCGCCTGTACCAAGGCATTTTAAAGAAAGATTTGAAGCTTCCTTGCCGTAAATTGAAACAAAGAGGTTTAAGGTTGCAACAGCAGCGGGGTCGGAATTGGCCATTGCCATTTGTGAAACAACCGCGCTGGAATCGGGTTCGGTCTTAAGTCGAAGAGTAAGCGCCTCGGTGGGTTTTTCAACGCCTGTTTCCGTCAGGAATCTGAAAATATTAAATATCCCCGGCCCGGATAAGATTCGTTCATAACTGACGTGGTCGGGGTAATACTGCCTAAGCCAAAGGAACAAATCAATTTCGAGGTTGTTGGTGGGTGCAAAATCACAATGTCCACCCTCGGAAGCAGAAGGGAGGTGTTTTTGGCCATCCCAAAAAAGAATGGCTTCGCCAAGGCCGGTACCTGCAGCAATGACTGCGATATTCCCGCTAGTGCCATTTTTGCATTCGGGGTTCAATTGAACTTTTTCAGTAGGATTGAGGAAAAGCATGCCAAATGCAGCAGCTTCGAGGTCGTTTAACAACTTGACTTTTTTAGCCTTTAAAAAGTCTGCAAGTTTAAGTTCGTCAAGTTCCCAGGGGAGGTTGGTGGTTTTGCATTTCCCGCAAAGCACAGCACCTGCGACGCCAAAACATCCAGCCTCAATCGAAATATTTTTTTCATCAGCGAGAAACTTCTCAATAATTTCCTCGAGGCTTTTCGGTCCTTTGCTGGGGAAAACAGCCTGACGAATACGATTAAGTTTTCCTGCTTCTAAAGAGTAAAGCGCCAGCACCGTTTTGGTGCCACCAATATCACCAGCAATGATCATTTGAGTAACTCCGAAAAATAATAAGTATGGGTATTAAACAATGGAGTTCAAGATTTTTTTGGATGCAAAATCGATGCCACCCTTGTCGCCAAAAATTGCAGAGCCTGCAACTAAAACGCCTGCCCCAGCCGCAACCACCAAAGGCGCTGTTTGGGAATCAATACCACCATCAACTTCGATTTCGATGGCGAGATTTTTCTGGGTTATAATGGACTTTAATCTGTGGATTTTGTCCAAAGTTTCATGCAGGAACTTCTGTCCGCCGAATCCTGGGTTTACCGTCATGATTAAAACCAAATCCAACTTGGGTAATATTTCTTCGAGAACACCCAAAGGTGTTACGGGGTTGAGGGCTACGCCTGCTTTTTTGCCAAGCCCCTTGATGTGTTGGAATGTTCGATGAAGATGTGGAGTGTTTTCTGCATGAACAATGATGGTGTCAGATCCCGCAAGGGCGAATGCATCAATCAAATTATCAGGCGTGTTGATCATCAGGTGTGCTTCAAAGGGCAACTTTGTTGCCTTTCGGATGGATTGAATTACTGGGATACCGAAACTAATGTTTGGGACGAATTGTCCGTCCATGACATCTATATGAATACGATTGGCACCTGCTTTTTCAGCCTGGGCAATTTGTTCGCCAAGGACGGTGAAATCTGCAGCAAGAATTGAGGGAGCCAGTAAAGCTTTAGCGATCGACATTTTAATCTCGGTAAGTTAATGAGTTAAGAAAGTCCGGAGGAAGCATCAACATCAATCAACCAAAGCAAAGAACCATTTGCAGGATTGATCCCTTGGGAGGGGTAAGTTTCAATTGCAGGTTTGCCTTGAAGAACTTCTTTTAAAGCGGGAACTTTATCCTTGCCAGCAACAAGAAAAATCACATTTTTAGCCTGATTGATAATCGGGAAGGTGAAGGTCATTCGATTGGTGTTGAACTTGGGGACAAAATTCGAGACAACCCACCTGTTTTTTTCAGCCAGGGCTGAGGTTTCTGGGAATAAAGAAGCGGTATGGCCATCAGGCCCCATGCCAAGATAAAGAAGATCAAATTGAGGAGGACTGCCCGAGTTTGGAATGTTGAAGTAATTCGCGATTTTATCTTGGTATTCTTGTGCTGCCTGATTGATGTCTGCTTTTTCAGCCTCCATCCTGTGGATATGGCTTGGCACTGCCGGGATATGGGAAAGCAATGCATCTGTTGCCATCTTGTAATTTGAATCACCATGCGTTGGCGGTACGCTTCGCTCATCGCCCCAAAAGAAATGGCATTTATCCCATGGAACTTGTTTTTTGTATTCCTCGGTAGCCAGCAGGGAAAGCATTCCCTTTGGAGTACTGCCCCCGGATAGAACGACGGAGAATTTTCCGTTTGCCTTTACGGATGAATTACAAATGCGAATGAAGTGAAGTGCGCCAGCTTCTGCCACAGAAGATGCGGAGTCAAGTACTTGGATTTCTCGAGGCATAATAATTTCCATGAGAGGCAAAGTTGGAATAATGCAAAATTAAAAATAAAAGGCGCATTCCACTAATAAGGTTGGAAGTACGCCTTTGAATTTTACCAAGGAGGTGATTAACCGCCAGTAGGTTTTTCAAGATGTCCACCGAATTGGAAACGCATCGCAGAGAGAAGTTTATCCTGGTACTCCGACTCTCCACGGGAAGCGAATCGCTCGTAAAGGGCAGTGGTTAGAACAGGAACAGGAACGCCCTCATCAATTGCGGCTTTGATTGTCCAGCGACCTTCACCAGAGTCGGAAACCCTGCCAGAAAACTTCTTGAGGGTTGGATCATCCACCAAAGAGATTGCGGTGAGATCAAGCAGCCAGGATGCGATAACGCTACCGCGCCTCCAAACTTCAGCGATGTCGCCAAGGTTGAGATCGTATTGGTAGTGTTCAGGATTTCGAAGGGGAGTGGTTTCCGCATCGACTTCCGCATGTTTTTTACCGATATTGGCACTGTGAAGCACGCCTAGACCTTCAGCGTACGCAGCCATCATGCCGTATTCGATTCCGTTATGAACCATCTTGACGAAGTGGCCAGCACCGTTGGGGCCGCAATGAAGGTATCCTTCTTCTGCAGTTCCAGTTTTTGCAGCACGTCCTGGGGTTCGATCAATATTCCCGATACCAGGAGCTAAAGTGGCGAAGATAGGATCAAGATGCTTGACGATGGCGGGTTCGCCACCAATCATCATGCAGTAACCTCGTTCCAATCCCCAAACCCCTCCGCTGGTACCGACATCCACATAATGAATGCCTTTTGCTGCGAGTTGTTTGGCGCGACGAATATCGTCGACATAATAGGAGTTTCCACCGTCGATAAGGATATCACCACTGGCCAAAAGAGGGACTAATTCATTGATGGTTTGGTCGACAACGCCAGCAGGAACCATAAGCCAGATGATTCTGGGGCCGGGAAGTTTTTTGACCATGTCAGCATAAGAGGAAGCGCCTTGAGCTTTCTTGGCTTCATATTTTTTAACGGTTTCTTGACTGCGGTCGAAAACGACGCAAGTATGACCATTTCGAATGAGGCGCTCAACCATGTTGCCGCCCATTCTACCTAGCCCAACCATTGCAATATTCATTAAAGGACTCCAGATTATAAAGGAACAAATCTACTTACGGAACGACTCTTTTGTAAGGTTGAAGTTGCTATCACCAATGAGAACAACATCAGCCATTTGAATAAAAAAACCGGTGTCAACAACACCCGGAATGGCCCGGATGGTCATATCTAGTTTAGCAGGGTCAAGCATGGGTGGAATAACACAATCAAGAATAAGGTTGCCGTTATCGGTAATTCCTTGGGCGCCATTTTTCATCCAGATTTCGCCATGAATGCCAAGTAACTGAAGCTTATGCTTGACCAATGCGCATCCGAAAGGCACGACCTCAACAGGAAGTTTGCCTCGGGTCCCTAATTTAGAAACAATTTTGTCATCACCAACAAGAACGATGAATTTTTTTGCAGAAGCAGCAATGATTTTTTCACGAACCAATGCCCTGCCATAACCCTTGATTAAATTAAGGTCAGGATCAACTTCATCGGCGCCATCGATTGCGCAGGATATTTTTCCAATCACCCCTTCCAGAGGGACAAGTGGAATATTTAAGGAGCGTGCGAGAAAAGCTGAATCTTCAGATGTGGGCACTCCCTGAATTTTCAAGCCTGCTTGGACTTTTTTACCAAGGATCTTGATGAATTCTGTTGATGCCCTACCAGACCCCAAGCCGACAACATCGCCGTTTTCAATAAAATCAATCGCTTTTTCGTAAATGGTCATTACTGATTTAGTAACCTAATAAACTTTGTTTCTAATGGACTATGCCTTGGCGTTTTTCTTGATTTGGTCTTTGGCTGCATTAACAACAGCTTCCGTGGAGAATCCAAACTTCTTTTGTAGCGCCTTGAGTGGTGCCGAAGCCCCGAAGCTGCGCATGCCGATGGTCACGCCATCCAAGCCGACAAATTTTTCCCAGCCAAAGGTTGATGCCATTTCAACCGCGACTCTGGCTCGAACCGAACTCGGGAAAACTTCTTCGCTATATCCAGGGTTCTTGGAGCAATAATGATTGTAAATTTCCCATGATGGAATGCTTACCACCCTGGATTTGATTCCTTCTGCAACCAGCTTCTCATGGGCTTCGACACACATGGAAACTTCACTACCGGTTGCGATTAGAATTACATCTGGTTTGTTGCCCTTGGAAGCATCTGCAAGAATATAAGCACCACGGGCAAGACCGTTTGCATGTGCATATTTGGTGCGATCAAGCGTTGGTAGATCCTGGCGGGTAAGAACCAACACGATTGGTTCATGTTTGATCGGCATAAGGAAACGCCATGCTTCTGCAACTTCATTTGAATCGCAGGGGCGGATCGTAGTAAGGCCTGGCATCGCTCGAAGTGATGCTAGATGCTCGATGGGTTGATGGGTTGGACCATCTTCGCCTACACCGATGGAATCGTGGGTAAAAATGTAAAGGACTGGTATTTCCATGATCGATCCAATACGGATGGCACCACGGCCGTAATCACTGAATATAAGAAAACCAGAACCGTAGGTCCTTACTTTGCTAAGGTTCATTCCGTTGAGAATAGCGCCCATCGCATGTTCACGGATACCAAAGTGGAAGTTTCTACCATGGTAGCTGCCGGCTTCGAAATCCCCAGCCACTTCCTTGCCATCTTTTTTGAATGTAAGTCTGGTCTTGGTGCTGGGTGCAAGATCTGCAGAACCACCGATAAGCCATGGCACATTGGGTGCAATTGCATTAAGGACTTCTGCGGAAGCAATACGGCCAGCCTTACCCTTGGCATCTGCAGGGTAAGTGGGGATGTCTTTATCCCATCCTTGTGGAAGTTCTCGTTTTTCCATTAATTCAAGTTGCAAAGCAAGTTCAGGATGAACTTTTTTGTATTCTTGGAACAGTTTGTTCCAAGACGAACTGGCTTCAGCACCTCTTTTCCCAAGAAGATCCTGGAAATGCTGATAAACCCCTTCTTGCACATCAAAAGTTTTATCGGGATCCATACCATAATTAATCTTGGCTCCCTTGATAGCTGCATCGCCTAGAGGTTCGCCATGTGCCGAATGATGATCTTCTTTTCCGGGTACGCCCCAGGCAATTAAACTGTCGATAATTACCAAGGTTGGCCTGTCGGTAGTGTGGTGGAAGGCGTTGATTCCACGCTCGATCATATCTAGATCATTGGCATCGGCAATGCGGGTCACATTCCAACCAAGACCAATAAAGCGAGTTGCAACATCTTCAGAGAAAGCAAGACTGGTGTGTCCTTCAATGGTGATACGATTATTGTCGTAAATCCAGCAAAGATTGGAAAGCTTAAGGTGGCCGGCAAGGGAGGCTGCTTCGTTTGAAATACCTTCCATCATGCAACCATCGCCGCAGATTGAATAAACATTGTATTTGAAAAGTTCGAATCCCGGCCTATTGAAATAAGCAGCGAGCCATCGTTCAGCCATGGCCATGCCAACAGAGGTTGCAAGGCCTTGCCCCAATGGTCCGGTGGTGGTTTCAACGCCACTTGTCCAATGATATTCAGGATGTCCGGGAGTTTTGCTGTCGAGTTGACGGAAGTTTTTGATGGCATCCAGAGATACAGCGGGTTCATTGGTAACGGTGTAGTTTTCGCCAACAGTTTTAACACCCGCAAGATGAAGCATGGAATAAATAAGCATGGAGGCATGACCAGCTGAAAGAACAAAGCGATCGCGGTTAGGCCAGATGGGGTTGGCAGGATCGAAGTTCAGGAATTTCTGCCAAAGCGTGTAGGCGAGTGGGGCTAAAGCAACGGGGGTTCCAGGATGGCCTGAATTCGCCTTTTGCACCGCGTCCATGGAGAGAGTTCGAATGGAATTGATAGCTTTTTGTGCTGGTGTTTTGTTGCGATCAGAATGAAGAATTTCAGTTGCCACTTTATTAAAGCTCCCATGATTTAAAAAAACTTACTATTACAGTCTTACTATTACATTGCACATCCAACGTAAAACCATATTAACTAGAGCATAAACTAACGAACAAATATATTATTACAAGTAAAAATCACGATGATTTGGCAAGAAAGAGTCGTTGGGTGAAATGCGAAGTATATGAGCGCAAATAACTTTGTAAATTGTCTTTGTTATGTGGTTTGATGGGTGTTATGCTCAAAGATTAAATCAGCGTGTCCAACCCTCCCCATTTTGGTCTTATACGAAAGGAAATAACTTGAAAACAAATTTAGATCGCAGGAGTTTTATCGGGAAAACAGGCGCTATCGTAGCTGCTGCAGCCTTTACTGGAGATATCGTTGCCCAGGATGATGCGGGCTTTGTTCTTCCCAAACTTCCCTATGCATACGATGCCCTTGAACCTTTTATCGATGCCAAGACCGTCGAAATCCATTATGACAAGCATCACCGTACCTATGTATCCAATCTCAACAAACTCCTTGCGGGAAATAAAGATTTGATGAAGATGGATATTAATCAACTGGTCAGCAACATTTCCAAGGTGCCTGAAGCCATCAGGCAGGGTGTGATCAATAACGCTGGTGGAAATGCCAACCATATTTTGTATTGGGATGTAATGGGGCCAAAAGCTGGTGGTAGCCCTACCGGTGCTATTGCCAAGGCTATTGACCAATCCTTCGAAAGCTTTGATAAGCTGAAAGAAAAAGTCAATCAAGCAGGTTTAACCCGCTTTGGTAGCGGTTGGTCATGGCTTGTTGTTGATGCGACCAAGAAACTTCAAGTGATAAGCACTCCAAATCAGGATAGCCCATTGATGAACGGGCACACCCCGATTCTTGGTATCGATGTTTGGGAGCATGCCTACTATTTGAAATATCAAAACAAAAGGGCTGATTACCTGGCTGCTTGGTGGAATTTGGTCAATTGGAGTGCTGTTTCTGATCGTTTTGGCGCGGCAATTTCCAAAAGCTAAGTCGTTCAAAAGGCTGTTATCATAATCAAAGGGGAAGCACTTGAATGTGCTTCCCTTTTTTTATCTGGATCCCGCTGGTTGTCGCAATGCCCGCATTGATTCCCATTGTTCAGGAGACATCACAACTTCTCTTGCTGAACTACCGTTGTAGGTGCCCACGATTCCATCTTCAGCCATGAAATCAATCAGCCTTGCAGCTCTGCCATAACCCACACCAAGGGATCGTTGAAGCAAGGAAACGCTGCCCCTGCCTTCACGGATAACAACTTCGACGGCGGCCTCATACAAATCATCACGAGCCCTAAGTTTTTCAGCAAGGTCCTTGGATGCAGAATCGTCTTCTTTAGTTTCAAGCTGCATGAGTTCTTGAGCGTAGCATGGTTCTCCCTCAAGATTTTCAACGATGCTGCTGATTTCTCGATCACTTGCAAAAGTGCCTTGTGCCCGAACCAGAATGCTGGTGCCCGGGGGAAGGAAAAGCATATCGCCCTTGCCCAGAAGTTTGTCTGCACCCATTTCATCAAGCACAACCCTGGAATCGGATTTGTTTACAACCTTGAAACAAATTCTTGCAGGCATGTTGGATTTGATGAGGCCTGTAATAACATCGACTGTAGGTTTTTGGGTGGCAACGATCAGATGGATTCCCGCAGCCCTGGATTTTTGAGCAAGCCTGATGATATGGGTTTCAACTTCTTTTTTCATCGTCATCATGAGGTCTGCCATTTCGTCGATAAAAATGACGATATAAGGCATTTTTGCAGGTATTTTGCTTCGATCCTCGCCCTCGGTGGGTTCAACTCTGCGCATTACTTCGTCGCCGCCAAGTTCGTTGTAACTGCCGATGTTTCGAACCTTGGCGCGCCTTAGCAATTCGTATCTTTCTTCCATTTTTTCAACCGCCCACGAAAGGATGGCTTCCGCCTTCTTCATATCGTGAACCACGGGATGCATCATATGCGGGATCTTTGTGAAGTTGCTGAGTTCAACGACTTTCGGATCAATCATGATCATCTTGATTTCATCGGGAGTGCGAGTCATCAACATGCTTAAAATGATGGTGTTCATACAAACTGATTTACCGGTACCAGTGCTACCAGCAATCAGAAGGTGTGGCATGTCAGCAAGGTCATAAACCAAGGGCCTGCCTTCAGAGTCTTTACCAAGGAATAAAGGAATCTTCAAACTCTTAATCCTTGGCCCTGTTAATTGCAGGACTTCTTTAAGCCTTACTTCAGCGCGTATTTCGTTGGGTATTTCGACGCCGACGGTGTTTTTGCCTGGTATTGGCGCTACGATTCTTACGCTTGGAACTTTTAAGTTCAAGGAAATATCATCGTTCAACCTGGTGACCTTGTTGACTCTTAGTCCGGTTTCGAGAGCCAATTCGAACTGGGTGATAACAGGCCCGGTGTTAATACCAACAACTTTTATATTTAGTCCGAAATCCAAGAATGTTTTTTCAAGCAGCAGGGCCCTGTCCCGTAATTCCTGTTCCTGTGTGTTTACTGCAAGCGGTTTCGGGTCTTCCAATAAAGTCATAGGGGGTAGTTCATATTTTTCTGATGTGGTATCCGCCAGCAAAGCTGACGCCACTTTGTTTTCATTCTTGGCATTGAATTTTTCATGATGGAATATGGGAATACCATCATCCACTTTTTCCTGATGCTTGGCTCTTGCCTTGCCTATCGGCTTTTCTATTTCAAATACCTTGCTTTCAAGCTTACTGGAATCGATTTGAACTTCAGTTTTTATAGGGATTAATTTTTTGGAAAGCTGCAGGATGTTTCGGAACAGTCGAGTGATGGAAACTATGAATTTAAGTAGATATGTTAAGCCAAACCTTAAACCTGTTCCCAAGGTGTTCCAGACCACGGGTAAAGCCAGAAATGATGCTGATAGTGCAACAATAATGGCAATTGGCATGACAAACCATTCTGGAATCAAATTTCTTGATTCTAAAAATAGCAGTGAGCCCAGGCTGCCACCAGGGCCGGCGGGTGATACCATCGGAAGAAATTCTTGATTCATGGTGGCGATAACTGAAACAGCCGGGATCAAGGTTAGCCAGCCAGCAAGGCGCATTATCCAAGTTAATGGGTGGTTCCGAAGAAGAAGGCCAAATACCAAGGTAAACCAAGTTCCTAAAATAAAAAAAGAAGAAAGACCCAGGAATTTAAAGAAGGACGATGAAATCCAAGTACCCAATGCGCCCAGTGGGTTTTTGGAAGTTGTCCCAGGTAATTCATATTGGGTTGGGAATGAGGGGTCTTGCCCAAGCATTGCAATACCGAGGGTAAAACCAAAAAACAACATCCCAGTGGCTACAGCATCCCAAAACCAATTTCTTGGAGAGGTTGGTTCAATTGGTTTTTTTGTTGCAAAGAACAAGTTTCGGCCTTGAAGTAGGACTCTGTAAAGGAAACAAAAATACAGAAAGAGTGGTTTGTCGCGCCATCTCCATTAAAACTTTAGCTTAAAGAGATTAAAAAATGATAAAGGTTGCATTATTTGAACCGGAAATTCCGCCCAATACGGGCAACATAGCACGATTATGCGGGGCAGTAGGGGTACCTTTGCACCTTATTGGCCGATTGGGGTTCCGAATAGATGATAAATCCTTGCAGCGGGCGGGACTTGATTATTGGGATGCGGTTTCGATTCATACCCATGATACCCTTGAGCAATTTGAAAAACTCGTACCCTCCGGGAGGTTGTTTTGTTTTTCCAGCAGGGCTACAACGCCCTTTACGAAAGTTGATTTTCAGCAAGGCGATGGGCTACTTTTCGGTCCTGAATCGCATGGTTTGCCTGATTGGATTCTAGATAAGCATTCATCCAACCAGATTCTGATTCCAATGCCGGGTTCCAATTCCATTCGAAGTTTAAACCTGGCAACCTCGGTTGGGATTGCCGTTTATGAGTGTTTGCGCCAATTGCACGGCTGGTAATAGTTATTGCTAATCGGTAATGCCAATACTTATTGCAGTAGGAGGAAATTTCGTGACGATAAAATTGTAGAACGAAATGTTTTACCATTTTACAGGGGGCGGAATGGAATCCGTAATTACGCTGCCTAATCTTGATAATATCAAGCAGCATATACACGAAAAGCTGTGCACGAGGGAGAATCTGGACCCGAGCACATCGCCTTTGAAAATCAACAAAATAACCCGGTCGGGCAAGATGTGCGGATTGTTCTTTGAAATTAAAGGCCCTAGAATGGTTCGTTGTTATGCTCTTTGGGCGGGCGATGAAGAACGCATTCTATTTTACGATTCAGCGGGCCAACGGTTTGCGGAAACCAAGGTTCATGAGGGACCTGATTTAAGAAGAATAGCTGCTTAACCTCTAAAACGAAAATTAATAAATGACTTATCAACCCATACTTGGCACTCTTGCTTACGTTTTGTCGAAAGATAAAAACAAAGTCTTGATGATTCACCGCAATAAAAATCCGGAAGATTATCACTACGGTAAATACAACGGAATTGGTGGTAAACTTGAACCTTATGAGGATATTTTAACCTCATGTAAGCGTGAAATTTGGGAAGAAGCGGGAATCGAGTGCCTCGACATTTCCCTGAGAGGCACCATAAGTTGGCCCGGCTTTGGCAAAAACGGCGAGCCTTGGTTTGGGTTTATTTTTATTGTTAACGAATGGTCGGGGGAGGTGGTCAAGGATAATCACGAGGGGACCCTTGAGTGGGTTGCAATCGGTGATGTTTTAAGCAAGAATTTGTGGGAAGGTGATAAATATTTCATCCCTTTTGTTTTTGATTCGAATAAAAAGCAATTTCACGGTGTGATGCCATATCATGCAGGCAAACCCACTTCCTGGGACTACCAGTTTGGCAGTTAAATTCCTCTCTTTTTCCAAATTTAACCCTGTAAATTACTTCTACAAGTTGTCTGCTTGGCTTAAAACAGTTAGAATTACAATTGTAGAACAAATTTAACTTTAGGGGTTATTGGCAATGAGCGAAAATTCTGGTATCGATCGATGGAAATCTCTTGCAGATGATCTTGGCCTTCCACCCGAAAAACCGGTTTCCGACGTTCATGCCAAAAGCGCAGGTAATCAACATGATGCAGGTGTATCACAAGACTCCACGGCAGATGAAGATCTTTTGATATTTACCAAGCCGGTGCAGCGCCATGCCGAACCTTCCAAAGTAGTTCCTGTTAAAACATTTCCCGTGCCCAAGGTGGAACCCCGCCCCCAGCACAAAGAAATTATTATTGAAACCGAAGAGATTCTTGAAGTTACTTTTGGCTCGCACCGGGTTCAGGAACAAACGCATGCAAATAAATCACAGTTCGGTAGCCAGATAGTGGATGCAGAGATTGTTGATTCGGATGAAGATATTATTAGTGGCCCCCAATCTGGAATTCAAATTGAGCAATCACCTGGATCAGATCGTGGTAGGGGCGGTAGGGGTGGTGATCAGGATAAAGGAGGCCGTGGTCGAGGCCGGGGAGGCCGGGGCCGGGGCCGTGAAGATAATCGCAATTCCAATCAGAACAGAAATGTTTCAGCCCCAAACCGTGACAATGAAGTTCAAAGCCGTGGTAATGCAGCAGAAATGCCTCCTGCCAAAGTGCCTGCGCCAGCACGAAATGAACGGGTAGCTCCTGTTACTTTTGGCCAAGGTCCGGACTCCCGCACAGTAATTGAAGATGAAATTTTATCAGGGCCGGAATCTTATGGCTCGCATCATCCAGAACAAGATGGCGAAATCGAGGAGATCGATCTTAGCACTTGGAGTGTTCCATCATGGGAAGACCTGATTGCTTCGCTATACAAACCCTAATGTTTAAACGATTGGCATCTTGGAGCCTAAGGTATGTCAGATGCTGTCATCGAGATAGTTGGGCCTGATTCACTTCCAGTTATTGTGAAGTTGTACAATCATATATTTCGTCCAGTGCGAGAAATAAGTGGGTTTCGTAGAAGGTATCAGGGGCGTCATAATGTATTGCAAATGATAGCCCGGGTTGGGGATGAACCAGTCGGTTTTTTTGTAGGCTTTGAATTAAAACCCTCGATATTCTTTACCTGGTTTTATGGTGTGCTTCCAGAATACCGAAGAATGGGTATTGCTTCACAACTAATGGAATCGGTCCATGATTGGGTGCGCGAGCAGAAGTACGATTCAGTTAGGTTTGAGTGCCATAATCAGCATCGCCCGATTTTGCACCTTGGAATAGCCAAGGAGTATGACATCGTGGGCATTCGCTGGGATCCGGATCGTGGGACTAACCTGTTGTTATTTCAAAAAGACTTTTTTCATCATTAAGCTGATGGAACAACTCTCAATTAGCAGCGTTAATATTCAAGAAATTTTGGAGAAGCTTGGGGCCCTCAAGCGAAAGAAAACTTTCGGGGTGGAATTGCACGCCGTGAAGTTCCCAAGATTTGTGGCGTACACCCATGATTTCACCCTCCGCAGTCCAGGCAGAAATCTCGAAATCAGGATTGGTGAAAGTTTCTTTCTTGATGACAAGGCTGTGGTACCTGGTTGCATCAAATGGATTTGAAAGACCTTTGAAAACACCCTTGTTATCATGATGAATGGGAGAAATTTTTCCGTGCATGATACGGGTGTTGCGAATCACTTCACCGCCAAAGACATGGCCGATGCACTGATGGCCAAGACAAACGCCAAGGATGGGAAGTTGGCTTGCAAAAGTTTTAAGAACTTCGTTTGAAATACCAGCTTCCTTGGGGGTACATGGTCCGGGGGATATTATTATTTTTGCAGGGGCCAGTTTTTTTATCGCCTCGATATCAATTTGATCGTTGCGGGAAACCCGGATATCCAAGGACGCATCGATTTCTCCCAACCTTTGTACAAGGTTGTAGGTGAAGGAATCGTAGTTGTCGATTACAAGAATCATACTTGCTCCGGGGCGAGGTTCGGAAATCAGGCAGGCCTGTTTTCTGGTGGTGGCTCGAAATTTAAGCGCTTGATAAAACCCGCTGCTTCTTCCGCTGCCTTGAGTCTGTCCATGCCAGCATCGGCTATTTCAACTGATAATGGGCCATCATATTGAATAGTATTTAAAGTACGGAAAATACTTTCCCAATCGATATGCCCATGGCCCGGGCAGCGAAATTCCCAGCCACGCCTTGGGTCGCCAAGGGGTAGGCAGCCATTTAAAAGTCCGTTCCTGCCGCTTAGTCGAACAGCAATATCTTTCATGTGAACATTAAAAATGCGATCAGGGAAGCGGAGTAAGAATTCGCAAGGATCGATACCCATCCAATAAAGTTGTGCCGGGTCGAAAGTAAAGCCAAATTCTTCCCGATTATCTAGGGAAGCAAGCGCTCTTTCCGCACTGGGTATATCAAAGGCCATTTGGCCAGCATGAACTTCATAGGCATATTTCACCCCAGCGCCTTGAAAGTTATCAAGTATGGGGTGGAGTTTTTCGGCGAAAAGCTGAAAGGCTTCCTCGATTTCGGCTTGGTTTGGTTGGGGGTAGCCCGTAATACGATTCCAAATTGGAGACCCACTAAAGCCGGAAATGATGGGAATGCCCATTTTTTGCGCCGCATTTGCGGCAAGGCTAAGCGCCTCGCTGGTTCTTTCGCGAATACCATCAGGGTCGCCATCGGCCCAGATTTCTTCGGGTAAAATTCGTTGAAGCACGGAGTCTGCAGGGTCACAAAGCGCCTGGCTGATGCGGTGCATGCTTAAAACGGGTATGGACATTTCGAAACGAGAAAGCAGGTCAAGGTTTTCTTGTAGTTTTGAATCGTCTGTTTGGGCCTGCCAAACATCAAAGTGTTTGCCCCAGGAACATAACTCGAACCCTTGATAACCCCATTCCGCTGCCAATCCTGCAAGTTCATCCATTGCAATATCAGACCATGACCCGCTATGTAAAATGATTGGTCTAGTCATGATGGTTTTGGCATCCTTACCTGTGATTGTTTAACCCAGCAATAATATTGCCGGGCAGTTTGTGGTAACCATTAGATTTTATCATCGGGGCTATCAATTTTTTGTGGTGGTGCTTCCACAACGGGCAAAGATCTTGATTTTGTTGTTGTGGCCTCTGGTGTTGTTGCAGCAGGGGTGTTGGTGTCTGTTGCAGGTTTTTGCAGCACCGAGGTGAATTGCTCGTCTTCATCATCATCGATATGAAGTTCATTGATTTCATTGTTATCAAGATCTTTTCTAAGAAGTAAAAAGATGAAGGTGGCAGAGCACCAGAAATAACTGTAACCAAATCCCACTACAAGGAGAAAAAATCCACCCAGCCAAATTGCCACAAGCCCTGCGCCTATGATGTTCCACCAGACCAGGGATTCTTTTTTGCTTCGGGTTTCAGAATCAAAGCCGAGGTACTTACGATAGGCAGTTTGATCTATCTTGCCATCGACCACGATATTTTGGCCATCCACCTTGGCTCCCTGTAGAAGCAATTCACGCCACCCAAAAGAAGTTGGGGCGTAAATAAACAGGTATTCTGGCGAACGATTCGCAGACTGGATAAAGGGAGTGCTAGCGACAGACCATTTGGCAAGGTAAACTCCAAAGGAAGCCATGAACCCGATGAAAAACACAACAATAATGCCATAGCTAATTGCGAGTAGATTATAGGCGATATAGTTCCAGGCCCGGGTGTAAAGATACTGAATTCCCCTGCTGAAACTTTCCCAACTATCAAGACCTTCGGAGCTAACAGTTGCAACCATAAGTGGCCAGCCCAAAAGGCCGACAAGAACAAGGGCCATGATAAGGCCAAGCCCCATGAAAACCCCCCAGAAAAGGCCGCTGATAAAAATATCCCCGAGTACAGGAATCATGCCTAATAGGGAAAAGACCATGATAACAAGGAAAAGAAAGATTGCGATCATGGGGCAAAAAAGAGGCGCGGAGATAAAGTTGGCCATATTTTCGCGGGCATACTTTAATGCGCCCAAGGCACCGATGTTTTCATTTCGGGCAATTTGAACGACCACGATTCTTGAAATTGCGCCACCAAAGAAAGACCAAACAGCAATCACCCAAGCTAGTGAAGATATGAAGTAAAGCCTTTGGGCGAAAGTTGCTTCGGGGTGGATAAGTAAAAGAGCAGGCCTGATAACTTTTACAAGGGGTTCGATTAATACGGGGGCTTCCTGGATGATTACCCAATCCCAAAATCTACCTACACTCCAGGGGATGCCACTTTGGCCAGTTGCAAGAAGGTATGGATTCGGCCCACGTTCCTCAAACCAAGGCCAGGTGGTTAAAAGGCCTCTAGGCTTATTGGTGCCAAGGAAAGATAAGACATGATCCATGCGTTCTCTGCTAATTTTACCTTCATTAATTAGAAAAGAGGTTTTTAGACCAACCCCCAATTCGTTTGGACTAATGTTGGCTTCTTTTAAAATCGTCAGTTCATCTTCAGTTTCTACAAGATCTTCGAGTTCAAAAGATTGATACAAGCCGCCTACTCCCGCTGCTTGATGCATTAGGTTCCAGGTATCGCGGTCTTTTTTAAATGTAGACCAGGGATTTGCAGATTTGGCATAAAGAGTTGCAGACCATTGCGGTGGCTTTGCATCATAACCCAGCGTGAAAATAAACGAAAGCGCCCACCAACCGGTTGCAGTAGTAAGTATTCCCAATGCTGCGAGCAATAGTTTTGAGGTATCAAATGCAAGGGAAAAAGAGCGAAATATCACCAACCAAGGTAGGATCTGGGTCATATCTTGGGTGGGTTGTGGCTCATTTTTCATGGAAACTCCTTTAATTATTGCAGCAAATTGATTCACTGATGGATGCTAGTTTAAAGCTTTTTACCATCAGGAGCAATTATAAAGGTAGTTTTCAGAATGGCAAACAATAAGGCCGGCGGGTTTCCCCACCGGCCCTGAAAAGTGAACTGTATTTCAGTTTAGAATACGAGGGCCATTCCCGCGTTAAAGCCGTCGAAGATTCGGAATGTGCTTGTGTAAGTAGGATCCAACCCACCCCAACTAAAATTCACTGGGTTTGGTGATGATATGGTGTTAAAGAACATCATTACATCATAGTTAACCCGGAATTCGATACCCTCAACAGGATACCATGCCATGCCAACGGTGGGCTGGATTTCTGGAACAATGGTATAAACAGTCTTGGATCGTTTACTAATAGGCGTTGCGTTTTTAACTTCATTGAATTCGTATTTAGCTCTTTCTTTTACAATATTCATAAAAAGTGCTGCCTGAAGATCAAGCTGAGCTGTAAAGCCATGTCCCAAATACCATTCCTGACCGAACCCCGCATTGACACCATACATACGATTTGAAACAATATTAGTGTAAGCTGCGGAATCTAGATTATTTCCTTCTCCATAAAGATTCAAATCGGTTGCTATCCATTTAAATCGTTCCCATATCCAAACAAATCTGGGGCCTACAGATGCAGTCAATCTGTAATCATCAGTCTCATATACGGGTTTCCGGTAGGCCATTTCAAGTTGTTGAAATCTTTGGGTGAATTCCAGAGTCATGAAGTCTGCTGCATTCCATATGCCATAGCCTGCAAAAGGCGTTTGAAATCCTTCTAAAGATACAGGCCCAGGTGTACCATTAGAGGTTGGCACATTAACACTAGGAACTGTACCACCCTGACTAGTTACCGATTTTGCAAGAATCGGATCTGCGAATGCAAAGACGTCATTTAGCGGGCCCGCATATTGACTAGGGTAGCCGTAGACTGGCGAAGAAATATATCCATCGGCTCCGTTGGCACTAATATTTAAGTTGGGTGGAATCAAGCTTGCGGTGCTTGCATAATTTGCTTTTGCAAGCCAGAGGTAACTCATGGTTAGTGAAGACTCATCTGCAAATTTCCAGCCGCCTTCAATTTTAAAGCCTGGCATGTAAGAACTTGGCCCGGATACTGAACTGGTGTTTAAGGCATCAGACATGCTTCCGATGAAGTCTCTGTTGAGAGCATCGGTTGCTACGATGGTTGAACCAGTTCCCGTACCTGATATGGCTTGAGGTCCAAGGTTGGTTCCATCAATGGCATAAAATCCCCGATAAGCAACGGTCTGGTTTTTTAGAGGATTGGTTTGCCGGTACATGGAGTATGAGCCAGATATGAAAAATCCACCGGCGTCTGGTCTGGCGTGATATAGAGGCAGGGGAAGGTTTGGTTCCCCTGAGGCAAGATCTTGAGCAAATAAAATTGGTGTGCTTGTTGCCAGCCAGCCAGCCAGTAAGGCCGCCGCACCATGGATTAACTTTTTCATATTCCCCCATCTCCTTCCACATAATTAAAGGCCAAAACCTTTAATTTAACCCGAAGCAGGTACTTTGCATGGTGATTCCCCCTGCCATGCATTTGCAAGAACAACATAACCCCGGGAATTCTCCCGCTAGGGCAATAAATGCTGCCTTGTGAGTTCGCATGTATAAAGCGCTTTGATTTTGTGTCAATAGTAACTAATAGCTTTTTGAAATATAGTTCAGATTTTTAACAGACAGGTCGTAGGTTCTTAATTACCAATAACTTAGGTTTATTGCTGAATTTGGGTTTTAAGTCATGTCTTAAATCACATGATTTATAACGAGAATTAAATTTGAAAATTTGATAAAAAACGCAATTATTTTAATCTCATCCCTTCAGTATATGTGATATAATTTTTCAGCAATAAATGGTCTGGAGATTTTTGCAATTTAAGGAGGAAACCAATGTCAAAGAATAAAAACCTATTTACCTTTAGCTTGGGGCTGTTGATACCAGTCGGCCTTCTGGTTTCCCCAGATACCATTTTTGCACAAAAATATAGGGTGATTTTGCCACCGCGTCCTCAGCAACCCCCGGCACTCAATAATACGGTTCAAGCTCAGATTGCTAACCAAAATGTGAATTTTAATACCTCGAGCAGTATTAGTGGCGGTGGTGTAGGGGGCGTTGGTGGTGCTGGAGCTTTCAACGCTAACTCTGGCGGCATTAGTGGTACTGGTCAGTTCACACAAAACAATTCCCCAGGTTCGCAGATAAGTGCCCTTTATGGTATTCCCCTATCCACCGGTGGTCCTGGTGGAGGTTTGGGTGGCGGTGGGTTCGGCCAAGCTGGTGGCGGGTTTGGTCAAGGTGGCGGTGGCGGTGGATTTGGTCAGGGCGG
>CAZYAY010000004.1:0-73912 GCA_964646215.1 uncultured Candidatus Kuenenia sp.
CTTCTGATAAAACGACTTTGAGAATTGGCGAGACCGCCACCTTAACCTTTACTCTCAGTGAATCTTCTTCAACATTTATCGAAGCAGATATATCCATTACTGGTGGCGCACTTTTATCTTCATTCACTGGTACTGGCAATTCTTACACCGCTACCTTCACTCCCATTAATAACAGTACTACCCCTGCTACCATCAATGTCGCTGCTGCAACCTTTACTGATGGCGTAGGCAATTCCAGCGTCGCTTCCAACACAATTTTAATGACCGTAGATACCACTCCACCTGCACCTAGCCCTGCACCTAGCCCTAGCCCTACGCCTAACCCTACGCCTAACCCTACGCCTTCGCCCACACCTACGCCACCACGAATGATGACTGCATCAAGTTCTTCATTTACAGCAGGGGTGAGCAGCACGGTAAAACTGATCGACCAAGACACCGGAAAGCAGGTTGGATTAGTTACGCCATTCCCAGGATTTTCTGGAGAGTTAAGAATCGCCAGCGCAGATATCAATCATGATGGAAAGATGGAAACAATCATTGCTGCAGGACCAGGGGGTGGCCCTGTAGTTATGGTAATGAATTCTGAAACAGGCATGGTACTACAAACCTTCTTTGCATTTGACCCAAACTTCAGAGGAGGGATTTTTGTAACAATAGCTGATGTTAACCTGGATGGGATTATGGACCTTATTGTGGGGGCTGGAAGTGGAGGTGGGCCACATATTAAAATCTTTGATGGTTTAAACTTGAATGTATTGCGATCATTTTTTGCCTACGAAGAAAACTTTGGTGGGGGAGTAAGTGTAGCTGCAATGGATATCAACGGAGACGGCATCGCAGAAATAGTGACAGGATCTGGAAAAGGCGGCAGTTCACATGTAAAAGTATTTGATGGGAAAACAAACGAAATAATTAGCCAATGGTTTGCATACCCTGCAGATTTCAAAGGTGGCGTATATGTGGCAATCGGCGATTTAGATGACGATGGAAAATTTGAAGTAGCCACAGGTGCTGGGGAGGGTGGAGGCCCATCCGTAGGAATATGGGATGCAAACACTGGAACACTTCACACTCAATTTTTAGCCTATGATAAAAGCTTCAAAGGCGGGGTAAGGGTAGGAATAAGTGATGGAAATAAAGATGGCATAATTGACCTGGTAACAGGAGCAGGACCAGGCGGCGGGCCGGAAGTCAAAGGCTTCAATTTCCCAGCATTAGATTTGGTTTTCTCATTTTACATTGGAGACATTGCAAACCGAGGTGGAGTATTTGTAAGTTAACGAAAGATCAAGTACCAACCACTGAGCAATCTTGATGCAGCATGCCTAATCCATAAGCAATACCTTGATAACACCTTAACATGGCAATAATAATTTTTAACATATTTAAGGGCATTTTGTGGTCAAAACAAACTTTCACATAAAAACCAAAAAGATTGGCACGCCATATGCATATATTCATTTATTAAAGCTAGGGAGTTTTAAGAAAGGAGACAAATAATCAAAGAACACGGGATTGGTACTACGGTAAAACTTAAACCAATTGCGTGCATGGCTTTAATAAGTCCAGATTTAAAATGTGAAGAAATTTTAGAAGTATACAGAACAATTATAAAAACAAATAGTTGCGTATTGAGGAGTGAGTTGGACATTACTAAAGTTCATCAAAATCATCAACAGCAACAATAATTTTAATGAATATAGGCATTCGCGCTGAGTTTGATTTATACTTAAAAAAGTGTTTTGAATGATTTAGCATGATAAAGATAGCACGATTTTTTAAAAACAGTGCGAATGGCCTATTTTAATTAAGCAATCGCTTTTATTTTGAAATTCATTAATTAAAGGAGAACTAGTTAGCAGATATGGACTTTGGAACCATTTGCAGTTTTAATCTTGCTTCATGGGAAGAATCAGATTGTTTCAAGTTAGATTTTATAAAGACGGGAAATTCGGTATTCAAATTCGTTGGGATGAAGATTTCAATTATCACCTTACTGCTATCTGCTTTTACTATAGTTACAGTATTTTTGACACCAGTCCAATCAGGGAAGACGGTTTCAAGGGTAACATCACCTATTAAACCTGGTGCGCGAAATATTTCGAGATGAATCAAAGCATTTTTTCCTGATTCATATCCGATATTGGGTGATGCCGTTGATACGTCAAGTTTGCCTGATTCCAGAACTGCAATCATTTGTTCATTGGGATTTACAGAACTGTAACTGACAATGTGATCAACGCCTTGATCTTTAATAGATGCAATTCCAGCAACGCAAATTCTACTGGTACGGCCTATTTCCATCCAAGGGCCAAGCTGAACGGAATATTCAAATTCAGCAGCACCTGCGGGAATAATTTTGGGGCTGCCATGAACACCTTGAAGATGCCTGGCTTGCTTATCCGCAATTTCAACAGTAACAGGGCCGTCATAACCCAAGCGTTCAAGCTTGTAATTACGGGAAAGGGTGCCGCCACGACTACCCCACTTCATGTTGTATTCACCCACGATTTTAAACGGACAAGGTAGGGCCACTGCAACCCGCACTTTATCAATCGGATAATCTTGAGGTTTTGATTGAACAATCGCAAGAATGGAAGGTTGGCCTTGAATGACTGCGGAAACACTTAGGAAAAAAGAATCAATTTTACTTTCAGGGCTGGCTTTAATTTTAATTGCAGCCTGATTAGCGCCCTTCGCAAAGGATGGGTTTGGGGGATTGATAGAAATACCCGCGGGCAAGGGGCCAAACGAAAGATCAACTTTAGAATCAAACCCTATAGGACGATCAATTTTCAAGTTGATTGCAGTTTCCGCACCTCTAAGAACAGTAATTGAATTTTCTACGAAAGTAATGCTGGCTTTTTTGCTGGCTTCGGAATGAACCAGAATTCGATAAGTAAAGGCAAGCCCAGCGCGAGCAGCTATTTCTTCGGATATTTTCAAGGTATATTTACCCTTGACGGGGGCATTAAACAACAAAACCGGATCGAGTTCTGCAGAAGATACAGCAGAAGCTATTTCTTTACCCATAGAATCAGCAATTGAAATTTTAGGCCTGCAAGGGGAACCAAGAGCAATGCCTCGTGATTCAAATTGAAGTTTCTGCCCTGCTTCCAACTCCAACACCCAAGAGTCAACTTCATCAACCCTGATTATCCTACCATTAATAACACAGGGAAAATTTTTAATACCGAAAGAATCGACACCAGCGGAATTTTCCACATACTCAGGTGCGTTACCAACATCGAACAAAAGATTAGAATTAGGAAAAGATTGATAACCAATGCGATCAGAAACTTTAAGTTCCAATGAGGAAGATTCAAGGTTTGATCCAATAATATCGAATTTGGTATTGGAACCACTTTTAGCACCCATGGGGTAGATAGCTTTAACGGTTGGATTTTTAGAAACTGAAAGCCTGTAAACATGGGCAGGACTACCCTTGCCCGCAGATTCCCTGATTCGAACAAGGTAAAGATCATCAACTGGGGCGGTAAAAACAAGGGCAGGATCTACGCCAGAAGTATCATCATTATCCGCAATAATTTCACCTTTTGAGCTAAGGATTTCTAATCTTGCATCAAGAGGTGAACCAAGTTTTTCAGCAGAGACAAAAACATCGATAGTCTCACCTTTGTTTAGTTTTATCTGATAATCATCAAGATCATTTTTGGGATAGATTCTGCCATTGATGGTAATTGGAAGAGAAATAGACGTGGGGAGGTGATAATGTTCGGATTCTTTTTCGATAATTTCAGGGAAGTCACCTATTTCAAATTTCCACCCGCCGTGCACCCCTTCGGAATTCCAAACCCTGGCAACCCTTTTCGAAAGGGCTGCTTCTTTATCAACACGAACAATTGTGGAAAGTTCTTTCGGATAATCTTCCGCTTGTTGGGATTCGGTAAGAGTCAGAAGGGGACCATCAAACCAAAGGAAAGGGATGCGCTTCAAGGGCGCCTGAAGTGAAATGCCAGGCCCAAGGATTTCGAACTGCGAATTGGAATGCAGAAAAAGCCCACCAACCCGCACTTGAACATCCTTCCCCCGCTGGCCTCCAGAAGGAAAAAGATAAGAAAGTACAGGCGGATTGGCCTCAACCATTGAAGACATAAAAACAAAGACAATAGCAAGCAAAAGATATCTGAAGAAAAGAAAAGGCATGGGTTTAACTTTCAAAACAAGGGATCAATTTTCCTGCCTTGGTTCACCGCCATGATGGGCCTGCCATCGGGCGTGATAAATTCATGTTCGGGATTCATGCCCATCGTATGGCAGATCGTGGCAAAAAGATCTTCAGGGCCATAGGGATCGGAGGCGGGTTTTTCAGCCTTGGCATCGCTTTTTCCAACAATAACCCCGCCTTTGATACCACCACCGCCAAGGGCAACGGTGAAAACAGGGCCCCAGTGATCTCGACCCGCATTTTTATTGATTTTGGGAGTACGGCCAAATTCGCCAGTAACTACAACAAGAGTATTTTCGAGCATTCCCCGTTCGGTCAAATCCTTAAAGAGCGAAGCGATAGCCCTATCAAAAATCGGCAGAAGGTCTTGCTTCAAGGTGCTGAAATTGTTGTCATGTGTATCCCAATTGCTATGGTCAATGGTGACACAACGAACACCTGATTCAACAAGCCTTCTTGCAAGGAGGCAGGATTGGCCGAGAGTGTTTCTTCCATACTCATCACGAAGAGAATCTTTTTCTTTTTGCAATTGAAAAGCGGTTCGCGTTTCGGGGGAAGTCATCAGATCGAAGGCTTTTTGTTGAAAGGTTGAAACGCTCTTGGCACCTTGATTGGCTTTCATTTCGCCAGTGGACCGGAAGCGATCAAGCCTTTCAAGAATATGTTTTCGCGAATCAAGCCGATCTGCACGGATTTCAACAGGAGGAGAAAGATCAGGCACTTGAAAGGATGGCGAGTTGGGATCACTTTCAACAACGAAGGGTGAAGCAGTGGGGCCAAGGTATGCAGGGCCACAACTTGAATGCATTTTGGGGACACAAACATAAGGAGGCACGCCTTGATTAGCCGGGGCAAGCTTGGAAATAATAGAGCCAATCGAAGGCCTGTGATTATTGGGGCTTAAGCCGCCGTTAAAACCTGCCTGGGGAAAATACCCGGTAAGCATGTAATGATCTGCGGGGCCATGATCAGAATTATTATGGCGAAAAGAGCGAATCAAACTCATTTTATTCATCTGCTTACCAATAGCGGGCAACTGATCACAGATGCGAATACCGGGAACTATGGTATCAGCCTGTTTAAACTCACCTCGATATTCAGCGGGAGCATCGGGTTTCATATCGAAGGTATCGATTGTGCTTAAACCACCATGCAGAAAAACATAGATGAGAGATTTTTGAGACTTGGAAGATTGATCATTGGCAAGAAGATTGGGGAGGGAAAACGAGTGTCCAAGAATCCCCGCGACGCCAAGGCGTAAAATATCCCGCCTGGTTTTACCATCACAATAACTCTTGTTATTCATACCTGCACCCTGTTATTAATGATTGAAAAGAAACTCGAGGGAATTCATCATGCCCCAGGCAAGATCTTCCAATGCTTCACGTTTTGAATTTGCGTCTTTTGCCTTTGCAAGAATTTCAGTCGCAAGATCAAACTCACCCTTGCTGGGAAACCTTGAGAAATAGGAAAGGAACAACTCATCGACTATTTCTTTTTGGGAGAATTTTCCCGCAAGCAATCTGGCTATTTTGCCTTGTTCATGGCTTAACTTCCGGTGCAACTCGGGTGAATTGAGTTCATGAAGGACCTGGGCAATGCCGGGCTCTTTCTGCCTTTCGCAGGAGCAGGAAGAAACCCGCAATGGTCTGCCGTGAACTTTCAGAAAGTAATCCTGATATCTGGAATCCCATAATTGAATTGCGCGGGTTCCTGTTGGGTAGCCTTCGAAATCGCCTGGCACTCCGGTAGTTTGTGAAATAGCATCAAACAAAACTTCCGCAGGCATGGATTTCAGAAGGAATCTGGAGTAATTCCACTCGTCTGATTCATTACCTAAAACAGGAGTAGAAGACCGCTGATAGGTTTCAGATGCGGTGATTAATTTGATGAGTGCTTTAACATCGTACTTGTTTTGAACAAGGTGATTGGCAAGTTTGACAAGAAGTTCAGGATGGCTTGCGGGATTGGTATCACGAAAATCATCAATGGGTTCAACAAGACCATGGCCAAACAAATGAGCCCAAACACGATTAGCCGCATTCCTTGCAAACCATTGGTTATCGGGACTTACCACCCATTGGGCGAATAATTGCCTGGCATCTCCCTTGGGTTGCGCCTCGGGAAGTGGTTGGCCCAAGGCATGGGCAAAAACTTTTTCTTTGTATCGGGGATTACTACCAGGGGAGGTGTTATCACCAACCAAGACCTCTTTTTTGCCAGCATTTTTATATCGAACACCGGTAAAAAAAGATTGCATACCCAAATAATCAGCCTGGGTCCATTTATCGAAGGGATGGTGATGGCATTCAGCGCAGGCAATTCTAACGCCCAGGAAAATTTGTGCAAAAGAACTGGAGAGCTCACCGGGACTTTTTACCACTTTATAAAATGACCCTTCCGGATGTTCATCCAAGTATCCTTGGGCCGAAAGGACCTCAAATGCCAGCTTATCGAGTGGCTTATTTTCACTGAAGGAGTTTTTCAACCAGCGATAGTAGGCATAAGCTTGTTTGGCACCAAGGGCCTGCCTGTCAACCCTTAGGATATCACTCCAAACAAGAGCGCTATAATCTGAATAAGACGGCCTGGCAAGAAGACTTTCAACTAATTTGCTTCTTTTATCAGCACCGGTATCAGCAAGAAAAGTTTTCAACTCAGAAGAATCAGGAAGAGTGCCAGCAATGTCAAGAAAAGCCCTTCTGGCAAACTCTTCATCTTTGGATGCGGGGGATGCGGGAATTCGAAGCGTATCTAATTTAGTTTGAATCAACTGGTCAATCCAGTTTTCATCAGCATACTTTTTGCCTGCGGCGAATTTCTGAATAGCGGGAAGGATGGCCCTAAATACAGCAGTCTTATTGCGATAGGTGACAAGAACCACCGCTTCGCCCGGAATTTCGTTGGTGGAAACAGTGCCATGAATATCCACCGAAGCAAGAGCTTCATGGTTTGAAAAGAATCGGGAATGGGCGGTAACCTCTTTTCTTGTACCATCTTTCAAAGTTGCAAAAACCGTAAGCCTTTGCCTGGCACCACCTTTTATTATCCGGGTGGGCGGATGTACTTCGATAGAAACAACATCCGGAATCGAATCATTCTTATTTCGAGCGCCTGTGCTAATCCAATCGATCACCGTTTGGTAATCAGGATTATTATCAGGGATGCGTGCACCGCCACCATGCGAAATCTTCCCGGACATTTTTCTTACAAACAAACTGTTTAAAGGCGATTCAGTCATCACCCTTCGCCCACGGCCATCCAGAAATATGGATTCAAAATCAAATTCTGGATCTGAACCAAACACGGAAAGCTTAAACCCATTTTGGCCCTCGGCCTTACCATGACATCCCGAAGAGTTGCACTGGTGCCTGGCAAGAATTGGTTCGATATCGTGATAAAAAGTCAGGCCAGGAATTTTGGGAGTTGGATTAAAACTAACAGGAACAACAAGTTGTTTGCCTTGAACATCAACAAGCAGACGCGTGGTTCCTGCTTTTTTTCCATAGACCCTGCCTTGAAAAAGCATTGCGATTTCAGGGTTTTCAATGCGGGCGGAAACCTCGTCGGTGAGATCAGTTATCAAACCATTCTTATTTTTGCCTTCAACAATAACAGTGGCATACGAACCAGGCGTGGTCAGACTGATTGCCTCTGGAATTGGGTAGACAACATCACCCTGTTGTGAAATCAACGAAAACAAAAACAGGCAAAGGGTTGAAAACAAAACGGCCTCCTGGCGGGAATCAAAGGGAGGATCAAAAGAATGTATTATATTGTAAACACAGCGAACACATCGGTGCAACTGTTTTCCGCTAAATCCGAGGTCTTAATCAAGCTAAAAGCAATGACAGTGATCAGCTAAATCTCTCACATTTTACCCAATACTCCGGATCATCAAAATCCACGCTTATTTAACTGCTGATAAAGGAATGGCTTGATGATTTGAAGAAACCTCAAATCCCCGTTCATCAATCACAGAAATATAATAAACGATTGGTTTATCGGTGGGAAGTTTGGCCGTGGCAACATTATCAGAAATACTTGCAGGAATACTTTCCCACAATCGTTTTTGCCAGGGCCCCTCGTTGGTTGCATAATGAAGCATGGCTTTTTTAACCGGAACGGTGGGTTGAAACTTGACGGAAGCAGTACCATCTTTTGTTTGCAATGAGTCAACTTTGGCAAGCGGTTTTTGAGCTTTCAAATAAGCGTCAATAAAAGTGTCCACCTCTTTAAAAGTCCAGATATGCCCATGAGGCATTCGCACCTTTACTGAAAGTGTTTTCTCCCCCTTAACAAGGTCGTAACATTTTTTATAACTGTCGAGCGGATACGCAAAATCATTGGTGCCATTAATAAACATGATGGGGCAAGCCACGTTAGGCAAGTAACTGGAAGGATCAAAGTTACGAACCCACATTTCTTTTCTTGCAGCATCCATTTTATCCAATCGATTTTCCTTCCAAACACTGTTTTCATGCAAGTATCCGCAGCCATAAACAGGAACAGCAACTTTCAATCTATCATCCAACCCCGCGATGATGCAGGTTAAGTAACCGCCCCAACTTATTCCCGTAACTGCAACTTTATTCCTATCCACCTCGGGAAAGGAAGCAATCATCGTATGACCACGAAGAACCGCGGCAACGGCATGGTAAGTCCACATATCTTTTAGATTATCCGGTGTGAAATCTTGGAATTTTTCTTCATCACCTTGACCAGGTCCACCCTCGGGCAATCTGCCTTTAGGGCCATTTCCCGCAAGATCCATGGCTAAAGCGCAATAGCCCCGATTATTCCAATGTTTAACCCAATCAGAAAAAGCCTTGCCCCCGCCGCCATGCACCAAAAGCACTGCAGGAAAGGGCCCCTGCCCCTCGGGTTTACCGTAGTAGGCAAAAACCTTGGTAGGTTTGCCCTTATAGTTTTCACCGGGGTAATAGACTTGCCTAACACCATTGGTATTTTCAGCCCAGGAGGGTTCAACTTTTGCTTTTTGCAAAGCAGGAACATCCCAGGGCCCGGTAAATTTAGCGGATTCAAATCCGATGGGGGAAAACGCAAGTAACAACCATAAAGAAAGTTGCAACATAATGAACCTCGTTGAATAATTTACGACCAATCAATTTGCATAAGAATACCGCTAAACATTCATCCATGAAAGAAAATAGCAAAAGCCGGCTTAAAAGGTTGCGCTTTTGGCCATTAAAGAACATAATCAGATTGATTAATTAAAGCCTACTTTAGGTTAACCACGCCAATGCTTCCAGCTTTCGAAATTCTTATTTTCGCCTTGGTCCTAGGAACGGAAACTTCTCAAAGACCTACTTTTGAGGAAGATATAAGGCCCATCTTCAAGGCATACTGTTTTGATTGCCACGGCGCGACAGAAAAGCCAAAGGGTGGATTAGATTTAAGACTAAAGAAACTGACGATAAAAGGGGGAAAATCGGGCATCTCAGTCAAAGAAAATACCCCTGGGCAAAGCCACCTTTTACAGAGAATAAAATCAGGCGAGATGCCCCCAAGCGAAAAGAAGGTACCCGCGGAAAAAATAGCCTTAATTGAACTATGGATTAAAAACGGTGCACCTACCCTTAGGAATGAGCCCGACAGCCTTCCCCCGGGAATTGGTATCACCGAGGAAGAACGCAATTATTGGTTCTTTAAACCACTTGTAGAACCCAAGGTACCAGAGATCGCCCTTGATCAAAAAAAACTGGCTCCGCTTGATGCATTCATACTGACAAAACTGCAACAAAAAAAGCTTGGGTTTAACCCCGAGGCGGATAAGCGAACTTTAATTCGCAGGGCTTACCTCGACCTTACAGGCTTACCACCAACGATTGATCAAGTGGAACGTTTCGAAAAAAACACATCACAAAATGCCTATGAAAACCTTTTAGATGAGCTACTTGCATCACCAGCATATGGAGAGCGATGGGCCAGACACTGGCTTGATGTTGCAGGTTATGCAGATACCGAAGGTGATTCCCCCAATGATTCTCTTAGGCCCCACCTATACAAATATCGGGATTATGTGATTCGAGCACTTAACGCCGACAAACCTTTCAACCAATTTATCATTGAACAACTTGCAGGCGATGAACTCGCACCAAAACCTTGGGACGAACTTTCGATTCAACAAAGGGAACTTCTGGCTGCCACGGGTTTTTTACGCTGTGGCCCCGATATCACCGCAGGCGGTGGTGCAATCGCGGAGGCGGAGCAAACCTTTACCGAATCCATCAAGATCATCAGTTCGGGATTATTGGGGTTATCGGTGGGTTGCGCCCAGTGCCATGATCACCGGTACGATCCTATCAGCCAGGTTGATTATTTCCGCTTCCGGGCAATATTTGAACCTGCGTTCAATCCATCGCAATGGCGCAAACCTGCGGAACGAACAGCAGCATTGATGACCAAGCCTGATAGAGAAAAGAGCGCGCAGATCGAAAAAGTCGCCCAAGAACTTGCAAGCAAATTACAAGCAGAAACCAGCAGCACCATCAAAGTGATTTTCGATAAAGAATTGCAAAAGATTCCAGCAGAGTTACATGAAACAGTAAGAAAAGCATTTGAAACTCCTGATGCCAAGCGCACCCCGGAACAGAAAAAGTTATTCGAAAAATATCCCAAGATCAATGTCCGCGCTGACATCATCGACCAATACGACCCCAAAGCCATGGCTGAATTAAAAAAGTCGCAGGCAATTATAAATGCCAAGCGTGCGGAAAAGCCCAAGGAAGATTTCTATGCAATCATGTCAGAAGTGCCCAGTAAGATTCCTGCAACAAAACTATTTCATAGGGGAGATTACCGCCAACCCATGCAGGAAATCATTCCGGGCGATTTGTCAATAGCCACGGTACATGAAGCAAAATCCTGGGATTGCCCCACCAACAACAAAGCCGAAAGCTCTGGACGAAGGCTGGCATTCGCCCAGCATCTGACTTCGGGCAACCATCCCCAATTCAACAGAACAATGGCAAACCGCATTTGGGTCTATCATTTTGGGCAGGGAATAGTTGACACTCCAGGCGAATTTGGAAAACTCGGAACTCTTCCATCACAACCTGAATTACTTGACTGGCTTGCATTACAACTACCCAAAAACAACTGGAGCCTGAAGGCTTTCCACAAACTGATCATGACCTCTGCAACCTATCGTCAAAGTTCAATTCATCGACCGGAACAAGACTCCGTGGATATCACCAACCAACTCTATGGCAGATTCCCCCTTCGAAGATTGGAAGCTGAAACCATCCGGGATTCAATACTCAAAGTGAACAACCGGTTGGATCCAGCTTTATATGGGGCAGCCATACCCCTTAAGGAAGATCTCGCTGGGGTCATGCATTACCCCGATGAGTCACCACGAAAAACCATTTACATGCAGGTTCGCAGGCATAAGCCCTCCGCCTTTCTGTTAACGTTCGATGGCCCGGGCCTTTCACCCAACTGCGACAAGCGAACGCCATCCGCGGGCACGCCCCAGGCACTCGCGCTCATGAACAGTGAATTCATACGCAATGAATCAAATCATCTTGCAACTTTAATATTGAAAAACCAAAACAACGATACGAACGCGCTTATCCTCCAAGCCTGGAAAATCGTGTACCAACGCCCGCCAAATGCCAATGAAATTTCCCTGGCATCCAACTTTCTCGCCGAAAGCAAAGCGACCTACACCGCAACTAAAAACAAAGATCCAAGTCAAATGGCTTGGACCGACCTTTGCCAGCAACTACTGGCATCCAACGAATTTATTTACCTGGAATAATATGATGCTCACACGAAGAAAAGCACTGTTTCAACTGGCGGGTGGCATAGGCGGAGTCGCGCTATCCGATATGCTTCTACGCGAAGGATTACTCGCTGCAGATGGGCCAGCAAAACCAGGCGAAAATTCTCCTCTGGGCATGGCTCCCAAAGAACCCCACTTCCAACCACGGGCCAAGGCCATGATTTCCATGTTCATGCATGGTGGCCCCTCTCACGTTGACCTATTCGACCCAAAACCAGATCTGCAAAAAAACGATGGCAAAGAATACGCAGGGAACGTCACCTACAGCTTCGTAGGCAGGGCAAACAAAAAGCTAATGGCAAGCCCTTTTAAATTCTTAAAGCATGGACAATCTGGCACCGAGCTTTCTGAACTTCTGCCTCATACCGGAATGATTGCGGATGATATTTGCGTGATTCGCTCGATGCATACGGGGCATAATGGCCATGAGGTTTCAATTCGCTTTTTCCACGGTGGCATTGCTGGCGTGCTTGGTCGACCAACCATGGGAAGCTGGCTGACTTATGCCTTGGGCAATGAATCCAAAAATCTTCCTTCCTACATGGTACTTTCTGACGAGGGCGGGTTGCCTGTTGATGGAACCAATAACTGGTCTAGTGGATTTATGCCTGCTTATTACCAAGGGACCGTGCTAAGGCCGAGAGAACCCAGAATTCTGAATCTTGAACCGCCCAAGGAAGTGCAAGGTATTTCACAACAACGAAATCTGGCTCTGCTTGGCCAACTTAATAAAAACCACAGTCTCTTGCATCCCGGCGAATCTGAACTTGAAAGCAGGATTTCAAGCTATGAACTTGCCGCTTCCATGCAGGATTCTGCCAGGGAAGCTTTTGATCTTTCATCTGAACCAAAGCACATCCGCCAACTATACGGCTTGGATAATAATGAAACCCGTTCTTACGGCACAAGATGCCTGATAGCAAGAAGGCTGGTTGAACGAGGGGTAAGATTTGTTCAATTGTTTTTAAACGGGCAACCATGGGACAACCACAGCACCCTTACAAAAGATCTTTCGAGCATATGCAGAAAAACGGATCAACCTGCTGCTGCCTTGGTAATGGATTTGAAACAGCGCGGACTTTTAGATACCACCTTGGTTCATTTCGGCGGGGAAATCGGCAGACTTCCCGTGGTTGAAGGCGATTTTGGTGAACGGGCAGGCCGTGACCATAACGGGCAGGGGTTCTCAATCTGGCTTGCGGGGGGCGGAATAAAACCTGGCATTACATATGGCGAAACGGATGAAGTGGGGCACAGGGCTGCCGTCAACATTGTTAACCCTAACGATTTCCAAGCAACCATCCTTCATCTTTTTGGGCTCGACCATTCGAAAATGGTTTACTTTCACAATGGCCAGGCCCAGATTCTTACCGCTGGTAAACCAGCCAGGGTCGTCAAGGAAATACTGTGTTGATGCTGATGCCAAAAACACACATTTAAAGGAGAAGACATAGCATGAATATTGCGCTATTATCATTGATCTTAACAAGCTTTTTGTCACAACAAACCACCAAGGGAAATCCTAATATGGATTGGCGCACTCACCTTAAAAAAGAAACCTTTGAGTCAGGTCAGGAAAAATTACTTTACAGGATGATGACACCAGAAAACCCTGCAACAGCAACGAAATACCCCTTGGTGATTTTTCTTCATGGGGCAGGCGAGCGGGGTTCAGACAACGAGGCGCAACTTGTCCACGGTGTCAAAGACTTTGCAAAACCCGAATCACGAAAATCGTATCCATGCTTCTTGATTGCACCACAATGCCCCAACGAAAAAAAGTGGGCGGAAGTCGATTGGTCTGCACCATCCCACCAACGGCCTGAAAAACCAAGTGACCCCGCAGCACTTCTTCTCAAATTAATAGAAAAGATTTCGGCAGAAGCCTCCATCGACACAAATCGTATTTACATCACAGGATTATCCATGGGTGGTTACGGTACTTGGGATTTGATCGCGCGTAAGCCTGATTTATTCGCTGCTGCTGTCCCGGTTTGCGGAGGCGGAGATGAAAAAGACGCACAGATAATTGCCAAAATCCCCATCTGGGCCTTCCACGGAAATAAAGACACCGTGGTTAAACCGCAGCGCTCCACCAACATGATCGAAGCAATCAAAAAAGCGGGTGGCAATCCGAAAATAACCCTTTACCCAGAGGTAGGTCATAACTCCTGGGTTAACGCTTATTCTGATCCCGAAATGCTTAAGTGGCTTTTTAACCAAAAGAAATAATATGAAACATAAAGCTTTTGCAATATTTATATTAATGGCTCTAACTGCCGGACTGCAGGCCGAAAATTGGCCAGCTTTCAGGGGGCCTTCGGGTGATGGAAAGTCTTCAGAAAAAGATTTGCCAAGCACTTGGTCACCTACTGAAAACATCAAGTGGAAACTGAAACTTCCCGGGCCTGGAAGCTCAAGCCCCATCATTTGGGAAAACAAAATATTTCTCTCCCAATCACTGAACAAAGAAGGAACTGAAAGAGCCCTACTTTGCATTGACAGGAAAGAGGGCAAAGTTCTTTGGCAGAAATCAGTCAACTTCCAAGGCAAAGAACCCACACATTCCACCAATCCCTATTGCTCGGGAACTCCCGTAACTGATGGATCAAAAGTCATTGTATCTTTTGGTTCAGCCGGCCTTTATTGCTACGACTATAATGGCAACATTCTCTGGAACAAAGACTTGGGCAAATGTATTCATCTTTGGGGAAACTCTTCTTCCCCCATACTTTACAAGAATTTAGTCATTCTCAATTTTGGCCCCGGGGAAAACTCCTTCCTTGTTGCCCTTGATAAAACCACAGGCAAAGAAATCTGGCGAGCCAACGAACCCGGTGGTTCCCCTGCAACTGAAAAAGGCCAGGATTGGCTAGGTTCATGGGCCACGCCTGTACTCCACACCAAGGGTGAAACCACACAATTGATCATGCCCTGGCCAAACAACATTAAATCGTACAATCCTGATAACGGGCAACTATTATGGGACTGCAAAGGCCTAACCAAGTTGGTTTACACCTCCCCCTTGATTGAAAATAATACCGTGGTCGTGATGTCAGGTTACCATGGAAGTGCAATGGCTGTAAAAACTGATGGGAAGGGTGATGTTACTGAAACCCATAAACTATGGCTCAATACCTCTAAAAACCCACAGCGCATTGGAACCGGAGTAATCCACAACAATTACCTTTTCATGGCTAATGCAGGGCCGGGAAATATCCAATGCATTGACATTCTTACAGGAAAAGATCTTTGGGAAAATCAACGACTTGGGGCTAATCACTGGGGCAGCATGATTTATGCTGATGGCAAACTTTACGCTACCGACCAGAATGGCGACACCTTTATTCTTGAAGCGAAACCCGTATTCAAGCAACTAGGTAAAAATTCATTGAAAGAACACACGGATGCAACCCTTGCTGTTTCGGATAAAGATCTTTTTATCCGAACCTACCAGCACTTGTGGTGCATCAGTTCTAAAAAATAGTTTACAATTATCTTTGTTATGATTTCATTAACTAATCCGCTTCGGCCTTGGCGTCGGTGAATTGTTTAACGAGGAAAAAAACATGAACCACATGATCTTAGCGACCGTGCTTTTACTAAATCAATCCTATGGCCCGAAAGTAAAAGCCGACCCAAACAATCCACAACCAGGTTCGATTGGCAGAAATATACCCAACTTCGTGCTTCCTTTGGCCAACGATAAAAAAGCTTCCCTTTCAGACTTCAACGAAAGCAAAGCCTTGGTCTTTGTATTTCTTGGTGCGAATTGCCCGGTAAGTAATGCTTATATTCCCACACTTAATGAACTAAGCCAAAAGCACAAGAAAAACGAAGTTCAATTCATCGGGATTTATGCCAACCCAGGCGATACCAAAGATTCCATAAACCAGCATGTGCGCGACTTCAAAATCAACTTCCCTGTAGTTTATGACGCCGAACAAATCACCTTGCGTTTGTTTGGGCCACGCAGAACAAGCGAAGTATTTGTTCTTGATCAAAGAAGAAAAATCCAATACCAGGGGCGAATTGATGATCAAATCACCAACACTGCAAGGAAAGAAAATCCCACAACCAACGACCTTGCAAACTCCATCGACCAGGTTTTGAATTTGAAGAAGATTACCACTCCATTTACCGAATCTCCAGGTTGCCTGATAACCCGGTTGTCTAAATCCATCAATTCGAAAATCACCTATGAATCTCATATTGCCGGGTTACTTTTCAAGCATTGCGCTGATTGCCATCATCCTGGAACTGCCGCACCTTTTTCGCTGCTCTCCTACGAAGATGCCAAAAACAACGCATCAATGATTAAAGAAGTAACCTCCCTTCACACCATGCCACCCTGGCATGCGGATACCCGCTTTGGACATTTCGCAAACGAGCGAAAATTAAACCCTGAGGAAATCGATCAAATTGCCTCGTGGGTTGATGCTGGTATGCCTGCAGGTAATCTTGCAAAAGCGCCCAAACCTCCGTCTTTTAGTGATGGCTGGCGATTGGGAAAGCCTGATGTTGTTTTCAAGATACCTGAGGAAGTAACAATTCAATCCAAAGGGACCGTTGGCTACAAATACTTCCATGTTAAAACCAATTTTAAGGAAGACATGTATCTGCAAGCGGCTGAAGCCAGGCCGGGCAATCGTTCTGTGGTTCATCATATCATTGTTTTTTACCGTGAACCGGGTAAAGGAAAGCGACCCGTTTGGATTGCTGCAACTGCACCAGGTGCGGAGCCCGTCATTCATCCCCAGGGAATGGGCAGAAGAATACCCGCAGGATCTGACATCATTTGGCAGATTCATTACACTCCAACCGGTAAGGAAGAAAAAGACCGTTCTGAGGTTGCCTTTGTTTTCTGCAAGGAAAAACCAAAGCAGAATATTGAAACCCATGGCATAGCAAACTCCATGTTCCTCATCCCGCCACTTGCCTTTAATCACGAGGTTGTATCTTCCATCACTGCAAAAAAAGACGCTGAAGTGCTATCTTTCTTTCCGCATATGCACCTTCGAGGCAGAGATTTCGAATACCAACTCCACCACCTCGATGGCAAAGTCGAAACCATACTTTCTGTTCCCCAATACGATTTCAACTGGCAAAACACTTATCGACTTAAAGAACCACTGAAAGTTCCAAAGGGAAGTAAAATCAAATGTGTTGCGCATTTTGATAACTCAAAGCTAAACCCTGCAAATCCTGCACCGTGGAAACCCGTATTATGGGGTGAGCAAACTTGGGAAGAAATGATGATTGGTTACATCGATTTTTATTATGTTGACGAAATGACCGCCCCCAAGGCCGCAGCCAAGGCGAATTAATTGATATAAGCCTTCAACAATTCACATAAAAATGTCAGCCTTAAGCATCGAAATGATTGCAAAAGGTTTGGTAAACCATCATAATTAAATTGCTGGTGGTTTTCCCACGTAGGACACCCACAGCCACGCCACCAGGCTAGGAAGACCTCTAGATGGTCTTAGTTAAATGTTAAATTCCAATTCAGCTCCGGTTCGAAATTTAAGCAGAAGAAATCTGCTTGAAATTGGAACGCTGTCGGCCTTGGGACTTAACCTGCCTAACATCCTTCTTGCTGAGCAAACCACAAAATCTAACAAACCTAAATCTTGTATTTTTATCTATCAATATGGTGGATTAAGCCAACTCGATTCCTGGGATCCAAAGCCTGATTCACCAGAGGGTATCCGTGGGCCCTACAAACCAATCGCAACGCGGTTGCCTGGCTTCAGAGTAGGCGAGCTTATGCCTAAGCTTGCTTCGAAAGCTGACAAGTATACCGTCATTCGCTCCATGAGCCATACCATCCCGGTGCATGACATTGCCAATCGAATGCTGCTTGCAGGGCAATCCAACCCGCCCATGAATGCCCCCTCTCTTGGTTCGATTTTTACGAAATTAAAACCAAGCCCAGACGATATCCCCTCTTATGTATGGCTTCAAAAATTCGGTGGTGGGGCTGCGCCCCCCGATAACTCCTACCTAACCGGTGGATACCTTGGCATGGGTAATAGCCCTTTATTAGTTGGTACCACACACCTGGAAAATCCTTCCATACCAGGGTTCAAAATAAAAGCTTTCGAACCAACCGGGCTTTCTTCTGAACAACTTGTTAATCGCTTGCAATTGCTTTCCCGACTGGAAGTGCCTGCAAACAAAAACAAATCTCATCAATCAATAAACGAATTCCGAAATAAGGCTTTTAACATCCTTACGGGAACCAAGGCGAAGAACGCTTTTGATATCGACCAGGAAAACCATAAAACTCGTGAGCAATATGGCTTGCATCCCATGGGCCAGAACCTTCTCCTTGCGCGAAGATTAATCGAATCAGGCGTTCGTACTGTTGGAGTTGTCGCATGGACCGGACTTGCACCAAAAGAAAAATTTGTCAGCTTGGAAACTTGGGACATGCATGGCAATGCCGGGGTCAGCATTTTCGATAACGGCTGGAATGGCCTGGGTTGGGCCCTGCCCCGCTGTGATGAAGCAGTCAGCGCGCTCCTTGACGATCTGGAAACAAGAGGAATGCTAGACTCCACATTAGTTGTTCTGGTTGGCGAATTTGGCCGAACCCCAAAAATTAGCAAAGGAGGTTCCGCTATCGGAAGAGATCATTGGCCAAGGTGCTACAGCGCGATGATTGCAGGCGGTGGAGCGAAAAAAGGGTTGATATATGGTGCTTCCGATTCGACGGCTGCTTATGTAAAAGACAACCCGGTTTCGCCCGAAGATTTTGCAGCAACATTATTACACCTGATGGGAATCGCCCCTGAAACCAGGTTAAGCCCCGATGGGTTCACACTTCCAGCTAGCACGGGAACCCCAATCCAAGGACTGATATAAGAAATGTTAAATTCATCATCTTGCCTGGGCACTCTGCTGATATTTTTGTATTCCACCATGGTTGTTATTGCACAAACTCCAGATGACCTTGCGATAAAAATTATTGTTGAAAACTGCCTGGACTGCCATTCAGGCGCCAAACCCAAGGGTGGCCTCGACCTTTCAACACGGGAAAACCTTATAAAAGGCGGCGACAACGGACCCGGCATCGAGATAAACAACCTTTTAAAAGGCCAACTAAATGAAGTGCTTGATGAAGGCAGAATGCCTCCCAAAAAACCATTAGACAAAAAATCTTCGATTCATTTAAAAAACTGGATCGCAAGCGGGGCTAAATATCCAACCAACAAAATTGATATCTTCAGCACCACGACTTCAAAAAGAGCAGGGAAAGACTGGTGGTCCCTTCGTCCTTTACAAAAAATCACTTTTCCAACTGGGTTTGAAAACAAAGATATATTGCAACCTTTAGATCACTTTATTTTTGATGGCCTGAAAAAACTTGATTTAATCCCGTCTGAACTTACTGACCGCAGAACACTTATCAGAAGGATATATCTCGATCTTACCGGCCTACCCCCTTCCCCCGGGGAGGTTGCAAAGTTCATGGAAGATAAATCGCACGATGCCTTTGAAAAAATCGTCGATAAACTTCTTTCTTCGCCAGGTTACGGGGAAAAATGGGCCAGACATTGGCTTGATATCGTTCGCTATGGTGAATCAGATGGGTTTGAACGAAACGCTCCTAGACCAAATTCATGGCACTACCGTGACTGGGTAATCAACGCATTAAACAGCGATATGCCCTACGATCAATTTGTTCAAATGCAAATTGCAGGTGATCGTCTTTTTCCTGATTCCTCAGATTCAATAATAGCGATGGGATTCTTGGTCGCTGGGATTCACAACACCGTGCTGGGAGCCAATGCTGATGCCCGAGAACAAGCAAGACAAGACGAAATGGAGGATTTAGTTGGCTCAGTTGGACAAACCTTCCTGGGCCTTACCATCAATTGCGCAAGATGCCATGATCACAAATTCGATCCAATCAGCCAGCATGATTACTATCAAATGACGGCGAATCTTTCTGGTGTCAGGCAGGGTAGCGTACCCGTGCCCAATAAATCGATTATCCAAGAACTTGCAAAAATAAATCAAAGAAAAACTGACCTACAGAAAGCATTGGCAGAAATCGAAAAGGTCGCACTGGGCAGGATCGGCGCGAAACCCGGTTCCATAATTTCAAAACCAATTGCCCAGTGGGATTTTCGCAAAAGTAATAAAGATACAGAGGGAAATTTAGCCCTTAAACTCGAAGGCAATGCCAAATTAACACCACTGGGATTGGAACTGGATGGCAAGAATTCCGTCGCACGCACTTCAGTCTTGAAAACCGACCTTAAAGAAAAAACCCTGGAGGCTTTTGTCATACTTTCCAATTTAGACCAAAAAGGTGGCGGGGTAATCACTGTTGAAACCACGAATGGAAATCTTTTTGATTCCATTGTTTTTGCCGAGCAAGAAACTGCAAAATGGATGGCAGGCAGTAATTTTTATCAACGGACTCAATCATTCAAAGGCATGCCGGAAAATGAAGCGCATTTAAGACCTGTTCATCTTGCGATCACATATTCTCAAGATGGAAAAATTACCGCATATCGCAATGGAAAAATCTACGGAACAGCTTATCAGAGCAAAGGCCTGGCTGTATTTCCCGGTGACAGTTCCATCATTGCTTTTGGTATCAGGCACGAACCACCAAGTGCAAACCATTTGCTTGCGGGAACAATTTTAAAAGCCAGAGTTTTCGATAAAGCGCTGAACTCCAATGATATCTCGAAACTTTTTGAAGAATCCGAAATCTTCATTTCCGATAACGACCTTAATACCAATTTAAACAAGGAACAGGTCAAGCTTCGAAAATCAATCAAGGAAGAAATCCAAAAAACCGAATCGGATGAAAAGTTTCTTTCAATTAAAAAGGAAAACGCCACTACTTACTCCGCAATTTCAATCAATCCCCCGCCAACAAAATTTCTTAACAGGGGACAAGTGACTGAACCGGGAAGCGAAGTTTTCCCCGGCAACATCCCTGTTCCATACTTTTTGGGCAACGCCACGAATATACCAAAAAACGCTTCTGACCCTGAACGAAGAGCTGCTCTTGCAAAATGGATTACAGCCCCTGCAAATCCTTTATTTAGCAGGGTAATCGTCAACAGAATCTGGCATTACCACTTTGGCAATGGCCTTGTGGATACGCCCAGCGATTTTGGGTTTAATGGATCCAAACCGACCCATCCAGAACTTCTGGATTACTTAAGCCAAACATTTGTTGATTCAGGTTATTCATTAAAGCAATTGCATCGCTCCATTGTTCTTTCGCGAACCTATCAACAAGGATCCAAGCCTTCAGATAGTTCACTTAAAAAGGATTCCGACAATCGCTATCTATGGCGCTGGGCCCCCAGAAGGTTGGACGCAGAATCAATACGGGATTCCTCGTTGAAAGCTTGCGGGATATTCAACCAAGAAATGTATGGCCCCGGATTTTCTGATTACAGAACAGAAACAAACAATGGCACCACCTATTATAATCCGCTTGATAAATTAGACTTCGGCCTTTCCAGACATAGCATTTATCGGTTTACTCCGCGTGGGGCAAATCAAGGATTGCTAGATAGTTTCGACTGCCCCGACAATTCTTCAGCAGCCCCCAAAAGAAGCAAAACCACAACACCAATCCAAGCATTGGCATTCTGGAATGGGTCTTTTACACAAAATTTATCAGAAGCATACTCAAAAAATCATCCTGCTTTTATGTTGTTAACTTCTAACGACGAAAAAATCAACCATGTCTTCAATCATCTTCTTCAACGTCCGCCTTTGGTTTCTGAAAAAACAAAAGCTTTGGCATTAGTGGAAAAACATGGGTATATCCCTTTAATCAGGGCGATTTTAAACACTAACGAATTTCTAACCTTGGAATAATCCGCCTTATGTACAACAATTTTTATAACCGAAGATCTTTCTTATGTAATGGCAGCCAAAGTATTGCCATTACGGCCCTTGCAAGCATTTTGGGCCAGAACTCTTTGGCAAATAACATCAAGGCAAAAGATAATTCAAAGAAAATCAGGGCCAAACGAGTTGTACAAATCTCCTTGGTTGGCGGACTTTCACACCTTGATTCATTTGATTACAAACCTGAACTTGAAAAATTTCATGGTAAGAAACTCCTCACTGATAAAATCCCTGATACATTCTTTAATCAAGTTGGTTTGATCCGAAAAAATGATTGGGAATTCAAAAAACGAGGCAACTCCGGACTTTTTATTTCTGATTTATTCCCCAACATTGCCAAATGTGCTGACGACCTTACCATTATTCGTTCCATGGTTTCAGATTCCGCAAATCATACCCCCGCATTATTCATTGAAAACAGCGGATTCAATTCCAACGGATTCCCTTCCATGGGAAGTTGGATTTCCTACGGTCTTGGCTCTGAGAATGCAAATCTTCCTGTCTTTATCGTGCTCCCAGATGGAAGGGGCGAGCCTAACGGCTGTGCTTCCAATTGGTCCAACGGTTTTTTACCTGCAAACCATCAGGGTGTTATTTTTCAATCAGGTAATCAGCCACTTAAAAACCTTTACCCACCACAAGCCAGAAGCATTGATGAAGAAAAAGATTCCCTTGATTTCCTTAACCAATTAAATGATTCACACCTTTCGGGATTTCCCGGAGATACAAATCTTGCTGCACGAATAAAATCACACGAAATGGCAGCCAAACTTCAGCTTTCCGTTCCGGAAGCCACTACCATCAGCAATGAACCCATGCACATTCAAAACCTTTATGGAATCAATAATGCCGCCACATCTGTTTGCGCCCAAAAATGCCTGCTTGCAAGAAGGCTATTGGAGCGTGGGGTTCGCTTTGTGCAAATCTACTCCGGCGGACCTATTGCTGGCAGCCCAAGAGCTAGCTGGGATGCCCATGAAAATGTAAAAGAAAATCATTCCAATGAAGCGTTAAGAATCGACCAACCGGTTGCCGCGTTGATACTCGATCTTAAACAACGAGGTATGCTTGAAGATACCCTTGTTTTATTCACCACGGAATTTGGCAGAACTCCATTTGCCCAATCTTCCTCCACAACCATTGGCACTGGTAGAGATCATAATAAATACGCTTTCTCAGTTGTGATGGCAGGAGCAGGATTAAAAAACGGAACAGCATACGGTGAATCTGACCCGATTGGTTGGAAAGTCGCAAGCAATCCCGTAGCTTGGCACGATTTTCATGCCACTGTACTTCATATTCTTGGCATCGATCACGAAAAATTAACTTTTTATCACAATGGCATTCAACGAAGATTAACCAATGTGCATGGCAACATCATCAACAATATACTGGCATAAAATACCAATGTTAAAACCCGGGATATCATTAATTGCAATCGCTTTTACTTGTTCGATATTATTTGAGTTATACCCATTAAAAGTGCAGGCTTCAGAAGAACAAGAAATTAATAAATCCCTGACCTTGCTCAGGGCGGCGGCCAGGGGGCACATCGAAAAAAAAAGTTGCTTTGGTTGTCATAATCAGGCTTTTCCAATGCTTGCATTTTCCCAGGCAAACAAACGGAACCTCAACATTCCAAAAGAAGAAATAAAGGCGCAGGCGGATTTCACCTTGGAGTTTCTAAAAAAGAATCAGGAAAAGTATTCAGAGGGTAAAGGAACTGGCGGAGAGGCGGATACCGCAGGATACGCTCTTTTAACGCTTGAATTAGCAGGCATTCAACCAAATGAAACCACAGATGCCGTGGTAACCTACTTTCTAAAACATCAGATGGCTAATGGTTATTGGAAAGTAACATCGAACCGACCACCTTCAGAGGCAAGCCATTTCACGACTAATTATTTGGCGCTACGGTCTTTGCGAGTATGGGGGAATTCAAAATTAAAGAACGAGATTGAAGAAAGAACCAAAAAGTCAGCAGCGTGGATCTTTGAAACTGCGCCAAAAACAAACGAAGATCAAGTATTTCAACTCCTTGCCTTTTCTGAACTAAAGGCTGATAAAGCCATCATTGAAAAATCTGCGAGAAAACTTATCGCAAACCAAAAAGCAGATGGCGGGTGGTCTCAATTAGAAGGTATGGATTCTGACCCCTACGCCACTGGAACTGCTTTGGTTTCCCTTCATCTTGTCGGTATACTTTCTAACAAAGACAAAATTTTTCAAGACGGAATCAAATATCTGATTAAAACCAGAAAAGAAGATGGCTCTTGGTTTGTGAAATCCAGAAGCAAACCTTTCCAAACTTACTATGAAAGTGGATTCCCCCACGGCAAGGATCAATTCATATCAGTCGCCGCATCAGGTTGGGCAACTACAGCTTTACTGCTTTCGCTTGAAAAGTAATTTCGGTGGGAAATCACTCCTGGATGGGTATTTTAATTTGCATAATGTTTTTGTTTCTTTTAATTGTCAGCGAAACCATATCTCCTGTTTTTTTTGAATCAATGGCGTAGAAAAAGACATCAGACTCCCTTAAAAGATCCGTTTTTTCATCAAACCCAATTAAAATATCGCCTTTTACTACCCCAGCTTTATGTGCAGTTGCGTGAGGGCCAAATTGACCAACATGCTTTACTTTTAAAGCCATGGATTTTTCATTCAAGCCTTCGGCTTTCATTTCTTCTCCAGTCATATTTTCCAACAAAATCCCACCGAGAACCATTCTTCTAAGCATCCATGATGAAGAACGCCAGGAAATATCGTCCATCCTTCTCCAAGAATCAGGCAGGCATAACTCAAGATTTACATTTTGATTATTGCGAACTATCTCCACGGGAATTTTGCCACCAGATGCGGCAATTGAATTTAACACCCATTGAATATCAGCAATTGAAATAATGGGTTGACCATTCATAGTGCGGACTGTGTCACCTTTTTTTAAACCAGAATTATCACCAGCCGATTTATCTCTAACTTCAATCAAATTGCCCAATGAATCAGGATTAAAAATCAAACCTATTGATTTTGGATGGGGAAAGGGGAATAGCAGTTCCTCAGAAATTTTAGATTGGGACAAGCGAAGGTTTTGCTTAATTGCTTCGCCTACCTGGTGGCAATGAATGCAACTTTGCACTACTTTTCCTTCATAATCCAACTTGGATGTGTACTTTGTTTTTAAAGATGGAAATAACTCAGGGGTTGCAAATGCAGGTATTGGCCCTTTCTTTTTCAATAGTGATTGCTTATTTGACGGGTAATTATCATGCAATTGCAATACCGCTTGCATTGCTTTGCCCAAACCTACAAGGGAAACATCACCAGACCAATTAGTCCGGTGCGATCGAGTTCCATATCTGCCATAAATCGTGCCATCTGCATTCAGAAACATAATTGCAAAGGATTGATCATAATCAAATTGAAAAAGAGAAAGATCCAAACCATTGGTACCGACAATTCGAACCCGGACAAATTTTTCCAATAGCGACTTGATTACGGTATCTTTTTCCATCAGTTCGTCATCCAACTTGACACATTCCTCGCAAGGCACACAACGAAGGACAACCATCATTGGCTTTTTGTTGATTTTGGCATCTTCAACCCCCTTGGTGAAATTGTTGTAATGCCAAAACCCACTGGTTTCGTTTTTAGTTTTGTCGTCCTTAACTTTTTGTTCCCTTGTCTGGCTTAAAGAAATGGAACTAAAAGTCAGGAAACAAATAAAACTGCTTAATATTAACTTTTGCATAATGCGAAGTCCTTTGTACTAAGGTTTGAACTTGATACCTGCACGAAGTTCAATTTCTTTTTGATTCAACGCCTTGGAATAGATTGCAACTTCATCAATCTTTCCCTCCCAACTGAACAAACCATCAAGGCGGGATCCTATGGAAAAAGTGGAATTCCTGGTTGATGGCCCCGCATCACCTTCGATCTCTTTTTTACCATCAAGATAGACTGTAACTTTCTTACCAATGCGCACCAATGCAACATGATGCCACTCTTGCAATGAAACAACATTTTTACCTGAGAACAAAGGAGTCAAGTTATTACCTTTGGAATAAAAGAGATGACCAGGATTTGTAGCCCCGCCGATTCCCAGATTCTCACTTAAAGAATCACCATCTCCTGCTATTCCCCTGCAAAAAAAGTAACCTGAAATATTGCGCGCATCAAAAGGAAGCCCATTCCAAATCCAACCTTCCATGGTGTAAGCGTCCTCAATATATTTGATATCCGCAACCATGCTTCCACCAGCGAAATGAACAGCATGATTAGGTTTTTTTTCACCAAACGCAATAGACTGGGGACCGGGAAGATAAAATGCCTTACGATCCAAATAGCGCCCATGATTTTTATGGGGCGAGGAATCGAGGCAGGAATTACCTTCAATATCTTCAAAACGCCAATAAGCCAGCGGTGATGCTTTGTAAATGATTTGTTGATAATCACATACTTCTGGAACTCGTGATTTTCTTTTTGCTTGAGAGAGATTCTCCATGGAAACAAGCAAAGATTCAACAATTTTAGGTTCCGCACCCACTTCAAGGGCGGCACTGCGCGCCGGCCAGGTGGTATACCCACCCAAGGCATGTTGTTCAGGAGGTGGTATATACCCTTCCGCCCCATTCGCAAGTTCAATGTTCATTGTAATTTCAAAAGGGCTTTGCTCTTTAATTTTAAGTCCGGTGATACCGAATACCTCGTTTGGAATCGCAGCAATCCCCAATCCCCCGATTCGGACAACCTGTAGTTTCAATTCTGCATTAGGTTTTTCCAGGAGAAAAATTTGCTCCATGGCATAAACTTCGTCTCTATTTTTTGGAAGGGTGGATTGCATTTTAGAAACAAGGTTTCGTGCCCACGATTCTCTTTTCTTATCTGGAGCTCGTTTATTAAAACTTAAGAGTGATTCCTTAATCTCAAGGGGGACCCAATCCTTGTAAGAAACGGTTGCCAGGGCTTTATAGCAACGAGTTGCCAACGTTTTTGCAAATGCGTGAACATCTCTTTTGGGGGCAACATCGCCATAATTCATCCACATAAGGTCGCCACTGGTGCCTTGGGACATGAAAGAAATACAGTTAGATCCCGGGTAATTCGCCAGGATATTTTGGTTCAAGGCATTACAAAAATGACCGTAGTAATCTGCAGAAACAGCAGGGCTTCCATAATAATGCATGGAGTAATTCGCGAAAACTGCGAGGGGTTTACCCTTATCAGTTTGAACCGAAAGTAAAGTAATAGCAGTGTCAACAGGACCAGATGGGCCAATTACATTTGGATTTTTATGCCCGGGATGCATATTCGCACGGACAGTTTTGTCACCAAACGGATCCATCAGCATTTTATCGGGCTGATAAATCCAGCGCCTGCAAAAAGTATGTTCATCATCCTGAAAGGCAGTCCAACCAATTCGGGCTGCAACCTTGTTCTTGTGGGCCATAGTTATCGCCCTGACAATTTGAGGCGCTAGAAAAGATTTATAAGCTTCATCCGCCCGCGACCCCAGTACTCCCATAGCGGCAGGTGCGGAGTGCGTATGCGTCGCACTGATCATAATATTACCAACTGGGATACCCGTTGTTTCCTGTGCCATTCGTTTGATTGGATCAAGAAAATCCCTGGGCATCATGCAACTGTCAACAACAACCAGTGCGATTTGATTTTTTCCATCATCAAGAACTAAAGCCCGGGCGTAAAGATCATCAACTTTGGCCTTGGCGAGCACTTCGAGAAATCCGCCATTAACAATAACTGGGAAATTCGTGGGTGAAATATCAACTACTGCAGCCCCAGCTTTTAAAACCTTGTTGGTTGGTTCCTGGGCAGTTACGACTAAAGGAGAAAGAATAAGAAAAGCATTCAACAAAAAAAATATACGGCTCATAGGAAGCCTCGAGGGAGAGTGAATTGGCAAAAACATCAGGGCCTAATTACGATTAGGTTCTGGCAAGTTCAGCAATGGCTTCGCCTGACCTTATGATCGGGGTGGGTCTGCCACTGAAATCTTTGAGTGTGATGTTTTTATAATCTATACCAAGATGTTGATAAATGGTTGCAAGAAAATCTTCGGGAGAGACCTTCCGCGAAATAGGATCTTCCCCTTTTTTATCGGTGGCACCGATGACTTGCCCTGTTTGAATACCGCCACCTGCGAAAAGGAAAGACCCAGCTCGTGGCCAATGATCTCTACCGGGCTGAACAACACCAGCGGCAGCGCTTGCCACCCCACCCCCACTACTGGCAACATGGGAGATACGGGGTGTTCTTCCAAATTCCCCACCAACCGCAACCAAAACGCGCTTATCCAATCCTCGCGCATAAACATCTTCGATAAGAGCGGTGACGGCTTGATCAAAGAATGGGGCGCGGTATTTTAAGGCATCAAATACATGATGATTTACCGCATGGTCATCCCAGTTGGCAACCCTCCCACAAAGTGGGCCATCAAATTCAGTTGTAACAATATCAACACCTGATTCCACTAAACGCCTAGCCATCAGGCACTGCTGCCCCCAGGAATTCATGCCATAGCGTTCCCGGACTTTCGCGGATTCAAGTGAAAGATCAAACGCAGTTTGTGCCTTGGAACTTAAAAACATGTCCAATGCCTGGCGTTCAAACTGATCCATAGCCAACGAATTACTTGATTCATCAATGGATTTTAAAATCTGTGTGAGAGACTTTCGTAAACCAATTCTTTCGGCAAGCCTGTCTCGCTGCGCATCATCCTTGAGACCAATATTCGGGATGGAAAATTTAGGATTGTTCGGATCGCCTAAAATCTTAAAAGCATCATAACCACCACCCAAATAGCTGGACCCGGCTATGGTGAAACTATCGTAACGATCGACCGGATTAACTGCGATATAGTTGGGAATGCCCTTGGCATGACCTGACCGCAAGTAATTGGCAATTGACATCCAATCAGGATATCTTGGCCCGGGTTTATCCTGCGCATCCGGATCACCAGAAAGCATTTGTAAAGATCCCGCGGGATGCCCACCACCCGAATGGGCAATCGAACGCAAAAGGGTGTATTTATCAGAAATACTTGCAAGTCCTGGAAGCAGTTCGGTCAATTGGATGCCAGGCACTTTGGTATTAATCTGCTTAAAAGGTCCGCGGTATTCTGCAGGGGCATCGGGTTTGGGATCAAAAGTATCCAAATGACTGCACCCACCCCGCAACCAAACAAGGATAATAGCGGTTTTTTCATGCTGGTTTTCCGTAGCACCAAGGCTTCGCAAATTAAACAACCCAGGCATGCCAAGGCTACTAAAGCCACCCAACCCCAAACGCAATAACTCCCGCCTGCCAATGCTATCAGCACGCATCGTTGGACCTTTGCAAGCGATAAAGGGTTTATTCATGATCAATTCCAATTGCATCAATCGATTGCTACGATTAATAACTGCGGTATAGGCCTTTTATTCTAACCAAACCAATTTGCTAATTCATAGCACTATTTGATAATTCATGATTCAAATCAAAAGCCTTGGCAGGTTTTTGCGATTTGAACAGAATATGATTGACCCAATGTCTGATGGAGATTACGAATGGTTAAACTTATATAAGTCGAAGAAAGGAAATATAACCATGCGATTTTTACCCTGCCTCGTTTTATTCACTACCGCCCTTAGTTTTGCAATTTCGCAAGAAAACGCCAAGAGTTTATCTCTATTTGATGGGAAAACCCTCCAAGGGTGGGATGGGAATGAAAAAGTTTGGCGGGTTAAAGACGGGGTGATTGTTGGAGGATCCTTCGAGAACAACCCTAAAAATGAATTCCTCACCTACAAATCAAGTTTCAAAAACTTCATCCTAGAAATCGATTACAAACTTGTTTGCAAAGATGGCGACCCCAATGCGGGCATTCAATTCAGAAGCAAACGGATTGAAAATCCACCCAATGAAATGTTTGGTTTTCAAGCAGACATTGGTAGTTACAAAAAAGGGAATCTTATTTCGGGCAGTCTTTACGACGAATCCAGAAGAAAAAAGTTCCTCGTCCAATCCGATCCCAAATTAGTCAAAGAGATCGAAAAGCTTGAAGACTGGAATACTTATAAAATCCATGCGAGCGGAAACAAAATCGAATTGTACCTCAACGGCAAAAAAACCTGCGATTACACTGAGACTGATGCAACCATCGAAAAATCTGGTTTCATTGGCCTTCAAATCCATGGGAATTCCAAGGCTGAGGTTTATTACCGAAACATCAAGATCCAAGAATTACCTTAACCAATCTTCAAAGCATGACCCAAAACCTGGAAAGCAAATCTGGATTTAATAAGACGAGCACCCTGGGTTTTGGCATTGCTAGCATTATTTTATTCTGCATGGCATACTCGCAGGCACCACTCTATTATTCTAATCAGAACCAATATTTTCTGCATGGCTTCACCAAGGCAAAGTTAGGCTATCTTGAAAAAGACTGGTTGGGAAACACCACTGATCCAACCCCGCTATTCAGCGGACTCATCTGCTTTAGCATCACATGGCTTAACGAAAACATTTTCTATTTGTACTATGGAATCCTTCAAGGGGTTTTCCTTTGTTGCGCCTGGATTATTTACCACCGAAAGAATAACACTAAAACCATTGAAATCGCTGATTACGCGATCTTCAGTGCGATCTTCATCCTGATTAATTCTGCAGCATTACGATGGTTATCGTATCGGATTTTCGGCCATGATTACCCATGGTTCCTGCAAGCAGGGGTTGCGGGGCAATACATCTTGGGTGCAATGTTCCAGCCTTCGAATTTCGGGGTGTTCCTTCTACTTGGCCTGTGCTTATTTTTTTTAGAAAAGCACTTTCCCGCAACTGTGTTCACATGCCTGGCAGGAATTCTTCACACCACCTATTTGTTAGGCGGGGCCTTCATAATCCTTGGGTTCCAGGTTTATCTTGTACTGGACGGCAAGATAAAAAAAGCGCTTTTAATTGGCATCCTAGCCCTGTTGCTGGTGGCCCCATCAGTTTTTTATGCAGCGGGCAACTTCCAACCATCAACAAGTGAAGGATTTAAAGAAGCCCAGGAATTTCTGGTTAAATTCAGGCTTCCCCACCATTGTCTGCCTTCGCTATGGTTTGACTGGGTTGCATGCCTGCAAATCGCCTGGATCTTTCTTTCGATATTTCTTTTACGAAAACAAAAAGAAGTGGTGGTGATTCTCATCCCGTTTTTATTAGGGGCTTTACTTACTATTTTACAGGTTGCAACCCAAAACAACACGCTGGCCTTATTATTCCCATGGAGAATCAGTGCGGTTCTTGTCCCCTTGGCAACCATGATCATCCTTGCTGAATCAATGGTCTTATTCACCCCTTTAATTTCGGGGATCAAACTTTTAATTCCTTCCGTTGTAACAATTATCATTCTTGCTTTACTGGGCATCGCAATCCCATTTTTCAAAGTAGGATTTGTCATCAATGAAACTGAAAATGCAATCCTTGCGTTTATTAAAACCCATAAGTCAATCGACGACCTTTATCTACTGCCTGTGAATGTACCAAATCTTGCAGTGACAACCCGGGGGTCTCTTTCAAGCGATTTTAAACCGATCAGCAAAAAGACCACCGACACCAGAATCGTACCCATCGATATGCAAAGATTTCGCCTTTATGCACAGGCGCCTCTTTTTATTGATTTCAAATCGATTCCCTACAAAGATGAAGATGTGCTAGTTTGGCACAAACGACTCATACTCGCCCAAGAGTGGCAAAAGCGTTTGTTGGATAAAAATCCAGAACTGCTGCTTAAAGATTTAAGAGAACAGAAAATCAACCACATTGTCACCAATGCGAAATTTGAACTGGATCAATCGGAGTTGGAATTAAAGTTTTCTGATGAGCATTTCAAGCTGTGGAAAATAAAAGAAGCCCGAACCCCATAAGGGCCCGGGCTCGCAATGAGTACACGCCTTATTACTTTTTAAACATCACATGGGATGGGTCGCCACGAGATAGCAAATAAGCAAGCAAGTCAAGAACCTCGTTTTCATTGAGCGTTTTCAAGAGATCTTGAGGCATCAAAGAAACGGGGGAAACTTTAACCGACTCAACATCTTTTTTCTTCAAGTCTTGAACCTTGCTGGAATCTTCAGGATCGGTTACCACGATGAGTGATTCTGCGTTTTCGCTGACCACTTTTCCTGTGATGAATTTCCCGCTCTTGGTTTCAATAATTGAAGCCTTGTACTGGTCAGAAATCACCTTGTTGGGTTCAACAATTGATTCGCAAAGATCTTTCAAGCTGAAGCGACCTGCAACCTGACTCAGGTCTGGCCCTGTAGCTCCGCCGTCCCCATTATAACGATGACAAACCACACAACGGGAGGCAGCATACATTTTCTGACCGTTCTTAAAGTCGCGCTTAACCAACTTACCATCAGCAATCTGAACTAATTCAGCAAGTATGTATTCCCTGCCAGGCCCGGCAGCCTTGGGTAAAGCTGGGGCTTTATAAGGCTTTTTCAAGCCAAGTGCTTCGATTGCCAATCGATCAATATCAGTGGCATTATCGAAGGCTTCTTTTTCGATGTTATTCAAAAAGCCCTGATAACTGGCACCACCACTCCTGGTTCGAGCGTCATTAAGCGCGGTGAAATACATCTTGCGCTGATCGATATTCCAATTTTCCTTGAGATTACGAAGGGAATACAGATAGTAATTTTTCTGGAGGTCAGGAAAATTCGATAGCATCTTGGAAATGCCACCACCATAACCACGATTTCGCAAAAGCAGCTCTTCCATTTCTTTGCCATCAACTGGTTTGGAGGGCTGCATTAGCAATTGCGTTATTTTAGCTGCAATGGTGGACGACTTTAAATAAACGAGTAGGTCGCCAAGATCTCGATTCAATCGCTCATCATTGGAAGGAAAGAAGGAATCAAGTTTTGCGGCTAATTTGGATGCAACTTCTTTAGCAGGTTCGCCCATGCGAATGAAGACTAGTTGATAAGCCCTGACAATTTCAAGTTTTTGATTTTCTGAAAGTGATGAGAATTCAAGGGTATCAAGCGCTTTAAGCGCCTGGGCTTGCAAACTTTTATCTGCCTGCCTTGCAAGGGCAACTATTCCTTGGATAAGTGCTTCTGGAGATTTTTCAGCAAGTACTTTTTCCTGCCAAGTTTTGGGATCTCGATGTTCAAGGGCCACCCTGGCAGCATATCGAATGAAGCGATCTTCATTACCAAGGTATGAAAGGATGAATTGCAACTGGTCATCCGAAACTTTTTCAGGGTTATGAAAAGCTTCGAGTTTCTTCCGGGTCTCACGGTCTTTAGCACCTTCTTTATCTTGAAGATCAACCGGTGTGGTAGATTCTTTCCCTATATAAGTTACACGGAACAATTCAGATTGGGCGCCACGGCCACCAACCGAAAAATAAAGTGCGCCATCCTTTCCTGCCACGACATCAGTCAAAGGCAGGGGGGTGCGGGAAACAAATTCTTCCTTGACCGCCTTATAGGAACTACCCATGGGGGAAATATGGATTGCATACATGGTACCAAAGGTCCAGTCGCAAATATAAAGCGCTTTTTGGTATTTCGCAGGGAACTTTGTTCCGTAACCAAAATCAACACCCACAGGGGAACCAGGGCCGATATCCACCATCGCTGGAAGACTATCAACATAATGGGCAGGCCATTTACCCGTGCCACTTCTCCAACCAAGTTCACTGCCACTAGAAGCATGGTTCACTCGGGTCGGGCGATACCAAGGCATACCCATATCCCATTCCATGTCTGCATCGTAGACAAATATTTCGCCATCTGCATTCAACGCAATGTCGTATTGATTGCGGTAACCGCTGCTGACAATTTCCCAATCTTTCCCATCGGGATCAGTCTTGGCAATATAACCACCGGGGGCAAGAATGCCTCGCGCATGGCCATTGGCATCCCACTGCCTGGGCAACAAATGGTCTTCGCCCCAATTGCTGGGCAGTCTGCTGGCATTGAACTTATCTGGTGGAAGCGTGTGATTACCACATACAACCAAAATGGATTTACCATCGGGAGACAACCGTAGGGCATGAGGGCCATGTTCGCCACCACCACGCAATTCCTTAAGCTTTACAACTTCATCAAATTGATCATCGTTATTGGTATCGCGGAGGCGATAAAGCCCACTGCCCTGCCCACCGTTTACAGAAACATACAAACTACCAAACGCAAAAAGTAAACCTTGCGCAGAACTCATTTTGACATCAAGTTTTTCAACTTTTACATCACCTGCAACACCTGGCGCAGGCACGGTAATCCGGTAAAGGCCCTTGTCACCCTGATCAGAAGCAATGATTCGCCCTTTGGGATCAACCGTTAGGCAAACCCAAGAGCCAAGTTTATCCTTGGGAACAGTAAAAAGCTTTTCAACCTGAAAACCTTCAGGAACTTTAAAGTTAGAATTGGAAGCAACCGCCCCTGTAGAACCTTCACCAGTTAAAATGTTACCCCAAGGGTTATCACCCAGTTTGGCAACAGTTTTTACAACAGAAACTTTCCCAGCCTTACCAGCTTCAACAGCTTTCCAAGAATCATCAGAAACCACATAAGTCGACTTTCCATCAGATGAAGTAAGGATCATTTTAAATACGAACCCGGCGATCCCTCCTTCATTTTCAACCTGTGCCTCGATCGAATTATTACCATCCTTTAGAAACTTGGTAACTTCTTTTTCGACAGGAGATTGCCATTCAGAGCTACCGGCGACATCCTGGCCATTTATTTTAAGTTTAACAATATTATCGCAGGAGAACTTTACCTTGGCTTTGCCGCCATTATAGGCGAAATCCTTGGTCAAAATATATTTGGTGTTTGCATTCGCGCCCCAGATCCAAAAGGGGTTGGTGCCGTTTGCAAACTCATTGGGGTTTTTAGTCTTGGCAATCGGAGTGGCAGTTGCATCTTTATTTTCAGCAGAAGCCATTACTTCAGGAGTCTGGGTAAAAACCTCTTTTTCCAAAGCAAACAATGTTGCATGGCTAACCACGAAAGCGCCAGTTAACATCAATCCCAACCTGATTTCCAAAAACATAACCACTCCTTGAGAATTGGCTAAAAATTATTAGTTACAAGAACTAACCCCCATACATATCAAATATTAACCAAACAACGAAATCAATGCCAATCAATAATAAGGATGCACCAAAAGCTAATTTACCCAAGCTATGGATCATTCCAGCATATTATGCTACGGTATTGTTTTGGGTATTTAGTACAGGTGCAGAATTTAAAAGACATGAGCAGCGCTTCAAATTCAATTCAAACTTCGGCTATGAATAAGCCAGAATCCGCATCAAGTGCGATGATTCTTGTGGTGGATGATAATGCATGGAATCGTGAAACTCTGGTAAAATTACTGATGGAGAAGGGGCTTCAAGTTGTTTCAGCTGAAAATGGCATGAAAGCGCTGGAACTAATAGGCAGCAATAATTTCAGTCTGGTTTTACTCGATGCCAAGATGCCAAAATTCAGTGGTGCAGAAGTATTAAAAAAAGCCAGAACCATGCTCACCCCGCTTGAACTCCCAATCATCATGATGACCGCCAGGGGAGAGGCAAAAGATATTATCGCGGCTTTGGAACTCGGAGCGAACGATTACATCACCAAGCCGATTGATTTCCCGATTGCATTCGCACGTATTCAAACCCACCTATTGTTAAATAAATCATTTCGAGAAATCGAAGACCTGAAGCAAAACTTAGGTGACAAGAATGAAAAGCTGGAAATTGCAAATCGCAGGTTGAACAGGGATCTTGAGGCCGCCGCTGCCATTCAGCAAGCCCAGTTGCCCGATGATTTGCCAACCTTTCCCGGAGTCAATTTCGCCTGGATATTTGAGCCCCACGAAAAACTGGCGGGCGACATGCTGCATGTGTTTCCCATTGGCACAACTAAGGTTGGTTTTTTTGTGCTTGATGTAAGCGGGCATGGAGCGCCAGCAGCCCTTTTATCCGTTACTGTTTCCCGCCATATCACCGGGCTGCAAGGCGAGTCCGGGAATAAATTGCTGGAAAAACCCCAGAAAATCCTCGCTTCACTCAACCAAAAATTCACCATGGACAATATGGGTGACAACTTCTTCACCATTGCCTATTGCGTTTTAGACCTGACCACCCTTGAACTAATTTACTGCCTGGCTGGGCACCCTGGTATGATTTACCTTTCAAAGGGAAGCACCCCCGTTGTTCTTGATAAACCCGCTATTCCCATTGGTCTTTTCGATGACTCGGTTTATTCCGAAGAAAAATTGCAGCTTCACGATGGCGACCGGTTGGTATTGTATTCAGATGGGATCATCGAGGCTGTCAACGCTGATAGGCAATCCTTCGGCAAGGAAAATTTGAAAAGCAGCTTACACAAATCAAGTGATGCCAAATTGCCAAAATCATTCAAGCAGTTAATGAAAGATGTTAAAGACTGGTGCAAACCAGGAAGACCTTCAGATGACTTAACCATCCTTGGAATCGAAATCAACAAAACCAAATAGATTGCCATGAACCCTCCCCACTGAAATCCCGCTTAAGACACTTACAATCTTGGAGTTAAAACATGCTACCTGGAATAAAGCTTTTCGATCTAACCAACAAAACCGCAATTGTTACAGGGGGATCCAAAGGTTTGGGCCTCGCAATGGCGGAAGGATTGGCTTCTGCGGGTGCAAATCTCGTCATCATAAGCAGAAATCAAAAAGAAGGACAGGCTGCTGCAGAAAAAATCACCAGGGAATACAAAACAAAAGCCATCGCCATCAGTGCTACAGTAACTTCGGAAGAAGAGATTCAAAAAGCAGTTGCAACAACAATCAAAGAATACGGCGCCATCGACATATTGATCAATAACGCAGGCATCAATATTCGCGGCCCAATTGATGAACTTTCCTACGAAGATTTTAAGAAAGTACAACAAACCAATGTAGATGGGACATGGTTGCCTAGCAAGGCCGTGGTACCCCATATGAAAAAGCAGAAATCCGGTAGGATCATCAACCTTGCAAGTACGCTTGGTGTTGTGGGTTTGGCCAACCGGACTCCGTATGCAACCAGTAAAGGCGCAGTGGTGCAAATGACACGGGCGCTGGCATTGGAACTCGCCCCCTTTAATATCAATGTGAATGCGATCTGCCCCGGCCCATTCCTTACAGACATGAACATTCCCATCAAAGATGATGAAAACACAAAAAAGTTTATCGTAGGCGCCGTCGCTTTGGAAAGATGGGGGGAACTCCAAGAGATCCAAGGCGCGGCATTATATCTTGCTAGTGCTGCCTCAAGCTATACAACCGGCAGCCTCATTACGGTTGATGGTGGCTGGACAGCCAGATAAATTTAAAAAACATCATCGTGAAGCTTTAAGAAATGCAACCAAGTCTGCAAGTTCCTGTGGGGTGAATTGCTGATCAAGCCCTGCAGGCATAACGGAAACATTGCCTGGTTCCATGATTTCGATATCCGCCCTCAGAATGCGAGACTGCTGATCAGGGCCGGTTATCAAGACTATATCCTCAGGGGATTCAGCTTTAATTACACCTTGGAAAACCTTCCCGGTGGAAGTTGCGATTTTTATTGGTTCATAACTTCGTACAAAGCTTGCGCTAGGAAAAAGAATTGCCTCAAGTAAATCGCGTTCGCTACGAATCTGACCAATCCTGGTGAGGTCAGGGCCGACTTTGCCACCAAGATAACCGATGGCATGGCAGGCAACACAAGCCGCTTTTGCATTTTGAAAAACAATCTGGCCCCTTCTGGGGTCTCCTGAGGAAACCAACGGTAGGATTGCCTCCAGCTTTTCATACTGCTTCGAAATTTGCGAACGGATATCAACCTGCAATTGATCGATTTCTTTTTGAACATCAGGCCCAAGTTTCACAAGCTTTTGCTTGATTGTTTCAACTCGAATCGAACCAATTGAAGGCGATTTTCTTATCGCTGCCAACAAGCCTTTCCCAATGTTTTCATCAGTCAACCCCGTATAAACATCCAACAACCGATCCAATTCTGCAGGGCTAGCCTTTTCTAAAATTTTAAGCAGGGAAACCATCTGGGCAGGAGACAGCTTACCTTTCGCCACCGTTTCAGCGGTGCTTATTCGTGTAGAAACAGGCTTATCCGTGGCGAGGTTTCGCAAAAACAAGTTTTCCAGATCAACATCGCTGATCTTAAATCCTGCCGGAATCAACGAAAAAGCAAGTAATCTTAAATCATCTGTGTTCTTTCCATCAACAGCGAGCATTACGATAGAATTACCAACCAAGGCAAACTTGGCAGGATTAAGTTTCATCGATTTCAGCGCGCGTAAAGTTTCCGAAACCACCTCACTGTTTTTGGAACTTAACGCACCTATAAGGGAATTGATCCAAGATTCAGGTGGATCCTTGGCACCAGACGAAGCCATGGCACGCAGAGCCATTTTTTGAATGAGAGGCCTGGTTGTTTCCTTCGACACCAAATCAGAAAGCATGGTTGCGATCAAAGGTGAATGCTGTGATAACCCTGTCAGCCGATTAAATAATTCGAGCATTGCGGGATCATTCTCATTGGTCTTATCAAGTGCTGCTTTTAGATGGGGGGCCAGGGTATTGCCCCATTCTCCATGCCTTGAAACCAACCACCAGGCAGAATCGCGCAAAGATTTATCAGGCGAATTCAAATCCGCCAACAACCATTCAACCTTCAACCTTTCAGGCTGGCCCATCTCTAAAGCATGGAGGCAGACCTTTCGTACATTGGGACTCTTACTTGCAAGGCCCTCAGCAACCATGTCGTAATCTTGGATTTCATAAAGCGCATAAGTAAGGGCATGGGAAAGGATTCGATCGGTTGTTTTTTCTGCAACACTCAAAATCAATGGAATAGCCTGTTTGTCTTTTGTACGGCCCAGTATCTCCGCAGCCAACCTTTGTTCAGGTGGAGAGCCTTTGTTCAACTGATAATTAATTTCTTTTTGATGCGCGTTACTCCGATGAAGCGAGACAGCATTCAAGGCTGCGATTCTGACATCTTTAGAAGGATCGGTTAAGCTGCCTTTCAAGGCAAGCAAGGCACTTGGAGTGCCCAACTTGCACAATGCCCAAACTGCGGCAATTCTTGCATCAATTTTTGATTCTGGCTTATTCACTTTTAAAATTTCTTCAATTGTTGAATCACCTTTTAGCACAAGGGCATCACCTGCCTTCTTCCTGACAACAAAACGATCATCAGAAAGCAATTGCGCAAGCCCATCTGCGGTAGTTGTTTTAAAATTCACTTTTATTCCAAAAGGATCAGATACAGTGGGAGCATCTGTTTTTCGAATCCGATAAATTGCTCCTCGAACCTCGGGCTTTACCAATTGGGAAGTCGGGCAGCATAACTTGTACCAACCACCTGTATCTATCACCAAAAGAGAACCATCAGCATCTTCAATCACATCGGTGGGATGGAAATCAATCTGGTCTGAAACAAGAAAGTCTGAGTCTTTGGAAGCAAGGCCGGCACTTTCGTAACTTAGTTGATGCCTGGTGATTTTCCGCATGTTGAACGAACAGGCAAACAAGTTGCCTTTATAATCCGTCCCAAACGCATTTGATTCATATGCATGTAAGCCACAAGGTGCGGCAGCGCCCAGATGACTTAGTACCGGCATGACTTCTGGGGAAGTCCAAGGATGATTATTTAGTACGCCATGAACTTTCCCGTAGATACCTCCATAAACAGCATGTATCAAGCCATCACGAAGCCCATTGGCTGGGTTTTGAAAAAAAGTCGTGGTAAAAATCCTTTCACCCGAAGAGGTAAAAGTTACATCAACTGGATTATCCATGCCCCCGGTCATCACATGCTCAAAAGAAGAACCATCAGGCTTGGATCGAAAGATATGCGAAGCATTGGTGCTTAAGGGAAGCGAACCGGATAGCTTGTATTCCTGCTTGGCGAAGGCCCCCTTACACCAATAAACAAAGCCATCCGGACCGGCATATGGACCATGCAAATCATTGGCGCAACCCGTGAGAGTCTTACCCTGAAACCATTCAACACGGTCTTCAGCAACGCCATCTCCATCTTTATCCGTTAACTTCCAGATTGATGGAGGTGCAGAAACATAAAGAGAGCCATCAAGCCACATCGTACCTTCTGGAAACATCATGTTTCCGGCAAATAAAGTGACATTCTCGAACTTACCATCGGAGTTTTTATCCTCGAGCCTTAGTATCCTGTGGGGCTTTTTCTGAAGCTGCACATCCGATTTTTCGTTCGAGCCTGAGGAATCAGAAACATACAATCTTCCCTTATCATCAAACGCTGCACTGATGGGCCTTGGCACCACATCTGAAGATACGCAGATAGTAATATCAAAACCATGGGGAAGCTTAAACTTATGGCCGTTCAGTTGCACTTCCTTGTATCCATCTGTTTTGGGAACCTCGGGCGCAGCGGGCAATCTTGGGCGATCACCAACAATAACCACCATGGCAAACCCAAGAAAAAACCAAGGGGATACAAGTTTGAACATCGTGAGGCTCCTTATTTGGCAAACATCGGCCCCGCAGGATTTCCACGCGAGAGAATATAAGCCAGAAGATCAAATATTTCATCTTCCTTCAAGGTGTCGATAAGGCCCGCAGGCATCATGGAAACCTTGGATGTCACAATCGATTCTACCTTTCGATGATCCACCACCGTGATTGCGGTGGGATTAAGCATATCGGTATTCACCATTATGTTGTTGCCAGAAAGATTGATAATTCGACCTGTGGTGAGTTTACCATCATCGGTACTTATGATAACCCCTGCGTATTGATCGCTGATAACCTTGTTTGGATCAACCAAGGATTCAAGAAGATCGCGTTTGTTAAACCTGCCAGCAGCGTTTGTAAGATCGGGCCCCTGCGCACCACCTTCGTTTTCGTAACGATGGCAAGCCACGCATCGGGTCTCTGCAAACAATCGCTTACCTTTTTCAAAGTTCCTGCCGCCAGCAAGGTTGGCATCGAGCTTGTCAGTGGAAAGGTCTGTCATTTTCCAATTCTTGACAAAGTCGCGCTTGACTGCAGGGGCAGCAACTTCAGTCAAGGCAGGCTTGGCTTCAAGAATTGATTTAAGATCTTCCTTTTCTATATCAGAAAGAATGACAAGGGCATCGCGCTTGATGTTTTCAATGAAATTACCAAAGCTCATGCCACCTTTATAACCAGCGGCTTTTATAAACCATGAAAAGTAATCTTTTTTAAGTTCAGGGGTCCAGCCTGTGCGAAGCATGCGTAATGCCCGGGCGATCTCCATCTGGTCTTCCTGCGTTGCTGCATTTTTGAGAAGCGCAACCCCCTTCATCGCAATTCCAGGCGATTGAAGGTAAACCAGCATCTGGCAAAGTTCAGCATTAACTGTTTTGTTTGCCCCGGGAAGGAAAGCATCCAACTGGGTTGCCAGGGTTTTGGCAGTCGCATCATCTGGTGAACCCATGCGAACAAAAAGCACTCCCATGGTTCTTAAAAGGTCGAGCTTTCGCATATCATCAAGCTTGTCAAAATCTATGGCTTGTAATGCTGAAATGATTTGCGATTTCAACTTCGGATCAACTTCTTCCTTTTTATGCTGTGGGTCGGAAGATGTGGATCGAACAAGGGCAAGCAAGGCAGTAATTGCTTTGTTTGGATCTTTTTCTGCAAGAGCTTTATCCTGCCAAAGTTTTACATCTTGGTGTTCAAGTGCCACCCTCGCTGCATACCGGATGAATCGATCAGAACTTCCAAGGTAATCCCAAGCTTTTGCCACGGCTTCAGGATGCTTGGGTTCGTGAAACTTTTCCAACCCTAATCGAATCGCGCGATCTTCAGAACCTTTGGAATCGCCCTTCGATAGCGCGGTGGATTCTTCCCCAGTGTAAGTAACACGATAAAGACCCGACTTTGTCTTTCTGCCACCAATTGCAAAATACAATGCACCATCCTTGGGGTTCACAACCAAATCGGTCAAAGGCAAAGGGGAACCGGAAATAAATTCTTCCACCTCGGCTTTATAGGTGCTTCCAGAAGGCGAAAGATGAACAGCATACATTTTGCCGTAACTCCAATCGCAAATGAAAAACGCTTCCTGATACTTTGCAGGAAACTTTGCACCATAACCAAAGGTAACTCCTGTGGGGGAACCGGGCCCGATATCAACAACGGCGGGAAGGCTGTCTGCATAGTGGGCGGGCCATTTCCCCGCACCATTTCTCCAGCCAAACTCGGCCCCACTCGTAACATGACAAATTCTTGTAGGGCGATACCAAGGCGTGTTAAAATCCCATTCCATATCGGCATCGTAAGTGAATAATTCGCCCTGTCTGTTAAAAGCAGCATCGTATTCATTACGAAATCCAACACCCATTATTTCCCAATTCTTTGCATCAGGATCGATTTTGTAAATGGTTCCACCTGGCCCCATCACCCCTGCCATAAAACCCCTGCCATCAGGCATGCGGGGAAGCAAATGATCTTCACCCCAGCGAACTGGAACCCTGCTAGATTTGAACTCAACCAATTTGGTTTGGTTACCAACCACTACAATCAGGTTCTTACCATCAGGCGACAATAAAATGGCGTGAGGGCCATGCTCGCCACCGCCTGAAAACTTCTGAAGCATGGTGACCTGATCTAGTTGATCATCGCCATCGGTATCACGAACCCTATACAGGCCATGTTCATACTTACCACCTTTATTAACCATTACATAAAGGCTATCGAAAGCCCAGAGAAGCCCCTGAGCTTCACCAATATCTGCAGGTATTTTTTCAACCAGGGTGGGAGTTTTAGAATCGCCGATCGGGGGTGGTGTAACCCGAAAAAGACCGCCATTCTGATCAGAAACAATCAGCCGGCCTTTGGGATCGGTACACATGGAAACCCAAGAACCTTGGGTGGAAGCGGGAACCGAATGAAGAAGCTCTACTTTAAAACCTTTGAGGGTTTTGATTTGGGCAGGAGAAGTAGCTGGCGGTTCTTTGCCCGCCAGCTTGGGATCTTCTGGTGCCTTCTTTTTACCTTGTTTAGTTAGTTGTTTTTTTTTTCAACAGGGCTGCCAGCTAATTTTTTAATCGTTAAATCCTTGAATTGCACAGTCATCACTGGGCCAACATGAATTTGAAGTGCAAGAACCCCGCTCTTAAGCGCCTTGGGCGATTCATCAAGAATTTCAGCAGTTATATTGCCATTGATCATATGCACCAATTTGTTGCCGTTGGCAATGATCACTAAATCATTCCAATCATCTTTTTTGATTGCAGCTTGAAGCTCTGCAGAAGTTTTTTCAGTCTTTCCAACAACTTCTTTCTTGTTATCAGCGTTCCACTTAACTTTTTCGCCTCGACCACACATGATGCCTCGACCACCAGCAATACCACCTTCATCATAAAGAATGCCGGAGAAAGTAGCACCAGCTTCGAAGTCGCCTTGATAGCCACCAACCCTGGGTCCAAACTCGCCTTGGCCCATTACCTTGCTGCGATATTGGATACCGGAGTTACCACCCACGATCTTGTACTTGCATTTGAATTCAAAATCACTTACTTCGCCACCTTTCCAAACCAAAAAAGTATTATGCTTCAGTTTGTTGTGGGGTTCGTTGCCTGTTTTACCAGTAATTGCGCCATCTTCCACGGACCAAAGCTTGGGGTTCCCTTCCCAGCCGGTAAGATCTTTACCATTAAAAATTGAAGTTGTTTCTTCTGCTGCATAAGCAGTAAGGGCAAATACAAAACCTACGAGCAAAATTGAAAAGATTCTCATGGTCAAACTCCGGTAAAATACAAAACAAAAGGCGGGAACTATCATTTAATAATAACACAACCTTACGAACCATTAAAGATAATGGAGTTTAAAACAAGAATCCAGCATTAGTTTAAAGATAATTACAAATTTTTTAATTATAGCGCCGCAAGTTAAATATTGATTCAAAAGTTATTACGATCTATATTGATGGCTGGTATAGCTGTTGAATTGGCGTAACAGAGTAAATGTTTCCAGGGGCGATTGTATGAGTGCTAAAAAGTGGAATGTGGCAATGGTGGGACTGGGTTTTGGTGCGGAGTTCATGCCTATTTATCAAAACCATCCTCTTGGGAATATATACGCCATCTGCCAACGCAACAAAGAAAAGCTAAACAAAATAGGCGACACCTTTAAGATCGAAAAACGATTCACCACTTACGAAGATGTTTTAAAAGACCCAAATGTAGATTTTGTTCATATTAATTCCCCCATTCCTGACCATGCTCCAATGTCTATCGCTGCGCTTAAAGCAGGTAAGCATGTGATGTGTACCGTACCGATGGCAACAACGGTGGAAGAATGCAAAACCATTGTTGATTTGGTGAAGAAAACCGGCCTTAAATACATGATGGCGGAAACGGTTGTTTACTCACGGGAATTCCTTTTTATCAAGGAAATGTTCCAAAAAGGCGAACTTGGAAAAATCCAATACATGGCAGCTTCCCACCCACAAGACATGGATGGATGGCCCGATTACTGGAAGAAAATGATCCCAATGCACTACGCAACCCATGTTGTCAGCCCATGCCTTGGCCTGGTAAATGGCAAAGCTGAAAATGTAAGTTGCTTTGGCTCGGGCACCGTAAGGGAAGAAATCCAAAAAATATCAGGGAACAAGTTCGCTGTCGAATCCTGCCATATCAAAATCAAGGACTCAGATATCGCATGCCATATCTGGCGGTTCTTATACGACACCGCAAGGCAATACCGCGAGAGTTTTGACGTTTATGGCACAAAGAAAAGCTTTGAATGGAGCCTTGTGGAACACGAACCTCACATAATCCACACAGCTAAAAAGCCCGAGCCTGAAATCCCAAGCAAAATAACCGTTCCAGATTTTGCGCACCTGCTTCCTGAACCTATCAGGAAGTTTACCCTTCCTTCTGAAATTCATGATGCGGGGCACCTTTCATTCTTGCAGGGTGGCGGGCATGGCGGTTCCCACCCCCACATGGTCAACGAATTCTTGAACGCCCTGGCGGATAACCGTGACCCATGGCCAAATGCCACGCAAAGTGCAAACTGGACTTGCGTTGGTATTCTTGCGCATGAATCCGCATTACAAGGTGGTAAAGTACTAAACCTTCCTGATTTCACACTATAAATCAATAGTCAGTGCCAACACTCCCCATTAAAGGCCATTGAACATGAAAAAGTTTACTGTCATCTTTTCAATTCTCCTCGCATTAGCTCTGGGGGTTACTTTAAACCCAGGAATCCATGCGCAAGATACCAAAATCAAGCTGTTATTCCTTGGCGACAATGGCCACCATAAGCCCAACGACCGCTTTAGGCAGATTCAGCCCGTTCTTGCAGCAAAGGGTATTGATCTTGTTTACACAGACCAAGTGGAAAGTCTGACACCTAAGATTCTCAACTCTTATCAAGGGTTGGTTATTTTTGCCAATTTAACAAAGCTTTCTCCTGAACAAGAAAAGGCAATGCTTGATTATGTTGAACAGGGCAACGCTCTGATCCCATTGCATTGCGCTAGCTACTGCTTTTTAAATTCTCAAAAATACATCGACTTGGTTGGTGCTCAATTTTCCAAACATGGCACTGGCACTTTCCGTGTTGAGAACATTCTCCCCACCCACCCAATCATGAAGGGTTACAAAAGTTTTGAAAGTTGGGATGAAACTTATGTCCACACCAAACATAATCCAAAGGATCGTATTGTCCTTGAAGAAAGAAAAGATGCATCAGGATCGGAGCCTTGGACTTGGGTACGAACCCAGGGCAAGGGTAAAGTTTTCTATACAGCCTGGGGACATGATGCCCGAACCTGGTCCAATCCGGGATTTCAAAATCTTTTAGAACGCGGTATTCGATGGGCAACCAATGGCGACCTTTCTAAAGTTGCAGCTTTTTCCGACCAAACCTTGATGACAGAACTCCCTAAAAATTTGAAGCCTTTTGATTACGTTGAAGCTGATGTTCCTTATTACCCTGCAAATAAACAATGGGGCAAAATGGGTGACAACATCCGCAAAATGCAAAAGCCCCTTGATCCCAAAGAATCACAACGCCACTACATCGTTCCAGAAGGATTCGAGCTTAAACTCTTCGCATCCGAGCCTGATCTGGAAGGCAAACCCATCGCCATGAATTGGGACGAGCGGGGTCGGTTATGGGTCGCCCTCACCATCGATTACCCCAACGAACTACAACCCCAAGGCCAAGGCAGAGATAAAATTGTCATCTGCGAAGACACCAATGGCGACAATGTTGCTGACAAATTCACAACCTTTGCAGACAAACTTAGCATTCCCACAAGCTTGATTTTCGCCAATGGTGGCGTCATTGTGCATCAGGCACCCGACACTCTTTTTCTTAAAGACACCAATGGCGATGGCATAGCCGATGAACGCAAAGTTTTATTCACCGGCTGGAACACAGGGGATACACACGCTGGGCCAAGCAATCTGAACTATGGCCTCGACAACTGGATCTACGGGATGGTCGGTTACTCCGGCTTTGTAGGAACCGTAGGCGATGAAAAGCAATCATTCCGTACCGGGTTCTACCGCATGAAGTCCGATGGTTCTAAAATCGAATTCCTCCGTAACACCAACAATAATTCCTGGGGTGTCGGGTTCAGTGAAGAGGGGATTCTTTTTGGTTCCACCGCCAACGGCAACCCGAGTGTGCATCTGCCCATCCCCAACCGCTACTACGAAAAAGTTCGTGGCTGGTCTAGCAGCGTTCTCGATGGCATTGCAGGTAGCGCCCCGATCCACCCCATAACCAAGCAAATCAGGCAGGTGGATCATCACGATAGATTTACTGCCGCTGCAGGCCATGCACTTTACACCGCCCGAAACTACCCTGCCGATTTTTGGAACAAAACCGCATTTGTTACCGAGCCTACGGGGCATCTTGTTGCAACTTTCCCCATCACTCCTGAAGGCGCAAGCTTCACTTCACGCAACGCATTTAATCTGGTTGCAAGTGATGACGAATGGAGTTCACCCATCGTTGCTGAAGTTGGCCCCGATGGAAATGTATGGGTCATTGATTGGTACAATTTCATCGTGCAACACAATCCCACGCCTGCTGGATTTAAAACGGGAAAAGGAAACGCTTACGAAACTAATCTGCGCGACAAAAAACATGGCCGCATCTATAGGCTTGTGCACAAAGACGGCAAAAACAACGACCCTGTAAACCTGGCAACTGCTGATTCCAGCAAGCTTGTTGATACTCTTCGAAACGACAACTTCTTCTGGCGCAGGCACGCCCAAAGGCTTTTAATTGAAAAACAAAGCAAAGATTCCATCCCTGCTCTTATAGAGCTTGCCAAAGAAACAAAACTTGATGGCGCAGGGTTGACACCTTGCGTTATCCATGCGCTTTGGACTTTGAAAGGCCTTGGCGCCCTCGAAGAAGAAAAAACCCCAGCAACGAAAGTGGCAATTGATGCTCTTACCCACGCCTCTGCAGGCGTGAGGCTTAATGCCTTGAAAGTTCTGCCATTAAAATCAAGCTCGGTAGATGCAATCATCAAGGCAAATCTTCTTGATGATGCCAATGCACAGGTTCAGCTTGCAACCCTTCTTGCTTTATCAGATATGCCTCCATCCGAGCAATCAAGCAAGGCTGTCGCCCAACTGCTAAAGTCGCCTAAACGTCCCTTGGATAAATGGTTGCTTGATGGTGTTACCACTGCTGCAGCAACCAATGATGCATTATTCCTTAACTCTGTCACCGGAAAAAGCGCCCCACCATCCAACGAATTATTAGCAATTGTTGAAAGAGTCGCAGAACATCACGCCCGAGGCAAGCCAGATGAAAGCATTGCCAACCTGCTTGAAAAATTATTGCAATCTGATGCATTGATTCAAACAGCCACCTTAAAAGGATTGGCACGGGGATGGCCGGCAAACCAACCGCCCAAACTAGATGACCGTACTGAAAAAACCCTCAAGGAACTCTTTCTGGTTCTTCCCATTGCAGCACGAGGCCAACTAGCCCAACTAGGCAAGAAGTGGGGAAGCAAATCCCTCACGGAGCAATCAAAGGAAATTGTCCAGGGCTTTTTAAAATCCGCATCCGACACCAAGCAAACGGATGCAGACAGAATATCTTCGGCAAAACAAGCATGTGAATTTGGCTCCTCAAATCCTGCGGTTGCAAAAGCAATCCTTGAATTGATCACGGCCCAGATTTCCCCCGAGGCAGGTATCGGAATGCTTGAATCCGTATCCCTTTCCGACCAGCCCGAAACAGGTAAAGATATCGTTGACCGCTTCCCTGATTGGACCCCAAATCTAAGGCAGACCGCCATTCGGATTCTTCTTTCAAGAGCCATCTGGACGGAATCATTGGTCGCATCCCTTGAAAACAACAAACTGAGAATCTCCGAATTAAGCCTCGATCAAAAGCAGGCACTTTTGCAAACTGGAAACAAGAAAATTACAGACAAGGCAAAAACCATACTCGCCCGCGGGGGTGGTCTGCCAAATGCTGACAGGCAAAAAGTCATCGAAGACTACATGTTTGCAACGACTCAATCCGGTGATTCAAACGCGGGTAAAGTTGTTTACAAAAACCAGTGCTCAAAATGCCATCAGCATCAGGGTGAAGGCGTGAAAATCGGCCCAGATTTGACAGGTATGGCTGCACATCCAAAAAAAGAATTACTTATCCACATCATGGATCCCAACAGGGATGTTGAGGGTAATTTCCGACAGTATGTTGTTTCCACCAAAGGCGGAAAAATACTTACCGGAATGCTTGCATCAGAAACCAAATCCTTCATCGAACTTATTGATACCGAAGCAAAAAAACAAACCGTGCTGCGTGAAGATATTGATGAGATCAAAGCATCTGATCGTTCGCTCATGCCCGAAGGTTTTGAAAAACAACTTTCAAAGCCCGACCTCGTCAATCTGCTCGAATTTCTTACGCAAAGAGGCAAGTTTCTTCCACTACCCCTGGATAAAATTGCAACCATCGTGAGCACCAAGGGCATGTTTCATGGTGAAGAACCAGATGTTGAAAGACTCATATTCCCAGATTGGAAGCCCAAGGTTTTCCAAGGCGTACCATTTAATTTGGTTGATCCACAAGGCAATAAATATCCCAATGTGATCATGCTGCATGGAACTAATGGCACCCTTCCACCAAAAATGCCTAAGCAGGTTAAACTTGCATGCAATGGCCCTGCAAGCGCCATCCATTTGTTAAGTGGGATTAGTGGCTGGGGATACCCCGCAACCCCAAAGGGTTCGGTCTCCATGATTGTCAGACTTCATTATGCTGATGGAAAAACCGAAGATCATTTGTTGAAGAATGGCGAGGTCTTCGCAGATTACATCCGTAAAATTGATGTCCCCGATTCAACATTTGCATTTGCATTAAGAGGCCAGCAAATCCGCTACCTTGCAGTTCGCCCCAAAAGGCCTACTGAAATCATCAAGGATATTGAATTTGTTAAAGGCCCAGACTCAACCTCACCAATAGTGATGGCGGTGACGGTAGAAGGGCCTGAAAGCAAAGAAAAGGCCCAGTAAAGCATCTGGGTCCAATTAATCCGGCACTTAGATTTATTGCCCAACAGGTTGTGCGAATCTCTTTGCGTCTTTTGTTTTGATTAAAAAAGCCCCTGACAGGACAGACCTGACGGGTTTTTTATCATCCGCAGTATACTCCGCGTCAATTTCAATAGTATAGATCCCCTTGCTGGTTTCCTGTACTTTACAAAGAACCTTGGAACCAGATATGGGGGTTAATATCATGGGGATTTTTGAAGCCGCATCTTCAAGAAGAAAACCCAAAACAATTTCCTGCGCAGACATCGCAAGGTTTTGAACCTTGGTTTCAAGATTAATCTGTTCAAACTTCTTTCGGGTGGAAAGTTCCTGGACAACAACCGTGATTAAAAGTGCAGAACTTAATGTCATTACCACCAGACAAGCTAAAAGCGCAATGCCCATCCTTTTATTAATGGAATTCTTAATCATTTCTGACCTCGATTCATTGCGGCCCAAAAAGTGAATGTCCGTACCTTAAATTTTGAATAAACACCTTTGTCCTCGTAACTGAACTCAACAACCGACCCATTATTTTTGATTTGAAATGATACATTTTCAACAGAATCCATTCCCATCAACCTTTGTTTTCCTTGCGGGGAAACACGCATCATCACACCATTTTCAACTTCATAGTTTATCTCGCCCCCGGATAGCAGGACAAGCTTCAACCCATTGGATCTTTTATCGTTGCTCGTCGTGATCAAGGCGGATGAAGCAATACGGACATCGTTTCGAAAAAGGCCGGCAAGGCTCGCAACCTCCATATTCTTGTTTGCCAACCCTACTTCCGACGATGAAAACTGCATCAAGCCGATTATCATCGCGGTCGCAACCGACATTACAACCCCAAGCAAGGCTATCACCACGACCATTTCAATCAGGGTGAAGGCGTTTCGGGTTTTTAATTTATCTGTGATCATTTTTCACCCTGCAATACGATTGATCGCGGAGCAATCGAAGTGGAGAGAATGCATTCCTTAGGATCAAAACTACGACCGGTTTCCCAGCGCAACACTACTTCCACATCCTTGATCAACTTGAATTCTTTTGATGGCACAACCTTTACCATTATTACAGTACCCAAGGGCAACGACTTGTACTTATTAACATCCTGCGCGATCTGCGCCCACTTTTCGTCAAGATTTTCCCAAGGCGTACTCCGGGCCTCTTCAAGAATATTTATGCCCGCTTGGTTTGCAAGAAAAACATTACTGTTGCGATGCCTTTCGTGAAAACACCAGGAGGTTGTTTGCGCTATCACCACCATAACGATGGCCAAAATGGAAAACGAAGCGACAATTTCCACTATGGTAAAACCATGCCGCCCAGGGTTCACTCTGATTGATTTGATTTTCATGACAACTCCACAAGCATTTTTATCAACGGCATGAACATTGCAATGGCAATAAATCCAATCAATACCCCTAAAAGCAACATTAGTAGTGGAAAGACAACCAAAGAAAATCGCTGGGCAAATAATGAGGCGAGTCTTAACCTTTGGTTTCCGACTTCCGCCAGTGCCCAGGGAAGATTGTTCACTTTTTGGGAAGATTGGATGAACGGTTTCATGGATTTTGGCAACCAACCGGAACTATAAAGGCAGTCTTCCAGGGGTTGGCCCAGTTGGATGGAAGAATTAAGCTTGACCAATTGTTTTTGAGAAGGCCCTGAAAAACAATTCGACTCTTCCAAGAAAGTGAGCGCCTTTGAAATAACCACCTGACCCCGCAAGGTGATACCCAGCATTTTCAAAAAATTACCCTGCAGGTGGATACGATAAATTGAACCTACAACAGGAAAATACCATCTGGCAGTCATGCTCCAGAAAGGCATGACCGCAATAAAAGGAATGAGAACCACAATTAGAATCCAGAATATTGGAGCAGCATCGGCAATGATATCATTTCGATGGCCGAAGGTGGGCAACCAATTAAAAGCCTTTAAAAGTAAAGCGGTAACCCAGGGAAGGGAGTAATCAAAATCCTTGAATATACGCTCATATTTGGGAGCAATAAAAACCATGAAAAAAACTGCGACATTTAATGATGCAATAACCATGAAGAACAAGTAAGCCATGCGAGGCAACACAATGAGCCAGAATAGATCTTTGTGCCAACGCCCAACCATGGAAAGGCATGCTGAAAAATTGCCTGAAGATTCACCCAGCGAAAGCGCAAGAAAAACCTCCTGCGAAACCAACCCGGGGTATTCCCTCAATGCCTTAGTCAAGGGAACCCCCTGCTGCAACAGGGCGACCACCCCAGTCACCCGCCTGTCAAAGCGCCAAAACCTGTAATAAATCAAGTAATAAGCAGGATTCATGGCGAACAGAAAAGCAATAATAACAAACTCGCGAAAGTAACCTTTGGGCCTATCCTGCAGGTAGGCGGTCAACATCGGGACGATTGGCTTATCGGCTTCAAAAGCTGATTGCAAAAGGTTGTGAAATTCCTCCTGCCTGACATGCCGGTAGTAGAAAAAGGACACCAGGGCCCATATTGAAAAAGCAAAGAAAAACATGGCGTAATAAAACGCAAAGAATTTGAGATCGGCAATGCACAACAAAACAAAAACCACCACGGGGAACAACACCCCTGCGAGGATCATGGTGATAAATAAGAATATGTGTTTTTTCTTTTCGTTCATGTGGACTCAAAATTTAATTTTAAAAGCGCCCTACTTGCTTAACCCTTCCAGCAGGTTTATCAAGGGAAGAAAAACGGCGAACACAAAAACCGAGGTAATGAATCCCGCACATAAAACAACCAGCAAAGGTGGAAAAACACTTTGGACCATTGATGAACGCACCGCAACCTGTCTGGAATACATTTGCGCAGCTTGCTTCAATGTCTGGGGTAGATTTCCTTTTAATTCGCCCATCCCCGCCATCCATGAAACAACTTCAGGTAGGATTTTGTATTCTTTGAGTGCAATAGCGAGGGAAGAACCTTGGCGCAATTTTTCAGCGATTTTGTTCGCGCCAGATTTTAAAATAGGATCTGCCCCCGCTTCAGCAGCAAGCTCAAAGGCTTCGGGCAATGGCATTTGATTTTCAATAAGTATTGCAAGCAAATCCGTGAATGCAGCCAACCTTGCAGAACGAACCAAAACACCAAACACAGGCAACGAGTAGATAATCCTGGCCCAGATGCAACGTCCGGTTTCTGTCGCATTGAGCACAAGGCGGAAAACAAATGCGATCACCCCGATTCCGACCAAAGGTATTGCCAGTGTTTGAATGGGGTTTTGGCAAATATTTACAACCATCTGGGTGAATAAAGGCAGTCGCATTCCAAAATCCTTGAAGATGGAAATAAACTGGGGCATCACAAAAGCCATGATCATTGCAATCAAAAAAAACGTTATCAAAACCACCATCACCGGGTACAACAACGCGGTATATACCACTGAGGATAAATCAGAAAGGCTTCGCGCATAGGTGGTAAGCAAGGCAAGGACATCAGGAAGATTTCCCCCGCGAATGCCTGCATTCATCAGGCTTGAATAAAACCTTGGCATTCGCCCCTGCTGCGCAGCAATTGCTTCGGGAAGTGATTTCCCCTGTTTCAATTCATCTGCAATTTGCTGTGTGGTTTGTTTTAAATTACCCCGGGACATTTCCCGCGCTATCGAGGCAAGGCCTTCTTCCAACGGAAGCCCCGCCCGGGCCATGCCTGCAATTTCTTCATTAAGATAAATCAATTGATCCGAAGTCAGGGATCCGAATTTCTTTTCTGTATTATCCATGCGAATCAATCACCTTGTATGTTTTCAAAAACCACGGCACAATCAGCAGAACCTAAAATCCTAAGGACTTCTTCCCTGGTAGTCAGCCCGGCTTTTACCGCGGCTAACGCATGGCTTATAAGTGGTATTCCGCCACTATTTACAAAAACACTTTCAAGGATTGTACGATCTGCGCGCTGTAAAATGGCACAACGTATTTCTGCGTTTAATACCATTGCCTCCAACAGCAAAATTCTTCCATGATATCCAGTATTATTGCAAGCAGCACAACCCTTGCCATTGCACCTGTGACAAACCTTACGCAATAACCTTTGGTTTAAAATCAACCGAAGCGAACTGGTCAGCAAGTAGGGCTCGATTCCCATTTCCAACAATCGTGAAATTACTCCGCAGGATGAACCAGCATGCAAAGTGCTAAACAACAAGTGACCTGAAAGGGCTGCTTCAATCGCAACCCTTGCGGTTTCTGAGTCTCGCATTTCACCAACCAGAATCACCTCGGGATCCTGCCTGAGCAAACTTCGTAAACCCAGAGAAAAATCAAACCCGGTACCTGGGGAAACCTGCGTCTGGCTTACTCCCTCAAGAACTTGTTCAACAGGGTCTTCTAGGGTGACAATATGCCTTCTGGTTTTTTCAGTTTTAGCAATATGACTCAAGCAGGAATAGATGCTGGTGGTTTTGCCACTGCCCCCCGGCCCGGTAAATAGAATCGCGCCCGTGCGCTCTCCAATCGCCTCTTTAAGGTTTTTAAGCACCCCCGGTTCAAGTCCAAGTTCATCCAAAATGAACTGCTTGTTCTCGTGGCGAAAAAGGCGCAGGGCAACCCTTTCCCCATGAATGGTCGGAAATGTACTGACACGAACCTCAACACCTTTGCGCGAATCAGCCTGGGCAATACGTCCTTCCTGGGGGATATCCTGCCTATAGGAAAGTAAATTGGCAAGGAACTTTAATCGGGCAATAATATTGGGGCCCAACTCTTTGGGCAAATCGGTAATGTGCAACATCACTCCATCTACCCTGAAATAAACTTGAAGTTTGTCAACCCAAGGCTCGACATAAACATCGGTCGCCTTGCATTCATTGGCTTTTTCAAGGATGTTGGAGACAAGAAAAGCCACGCGCTCCGGCCCATGCTTTTCGCCTGGGTCAAAATCTTTCAAACAAAATGAGTCCACAATATTCATGCTTATACAGGGAACTTTGAAAAATCAGGATATGCTATCGAGATTTATTTATATCAAAGTACAAGCATAATAATACTTAAATATTGAAATTATGTTCCCCTCTTTAGATGATAGCGTTTAAAATATGGATATTATTTTATCCGGACTAAAACTTATGCTCGACTCTAAAAGCAGATCACTTCTGGCATCCATATTCCTGCGTACACGCAAGGCATTGGAAGGGCGACCCTCGGGCCCGATGAAGGCCAGGATGCCCTGTGGTGGCGTGGATTTTGTGGAGTTGCGCGAATACGAACCAGGCGACGAGGTCAGGCATATCGATTGGAAATCCACATCCCGCTCGGGCAAAGTCCTAGTTAAAAAGTTCATGCATGACCAAGAGATTTCGATCAGGATTTTTGCCTGCAACAACCCAAGTATGCTTTATTCCACCACTACGGCAACCAAACTTGAAGTGCTTGTAGAACTTGCAACTGCACTGGGTTGGATTGCGATCAACTCTGGAAACAGATTCTCCCTCTTTAAATTTGATAAAGGGGTGGAGCAGATCATTAAACATGCAAACAGCGAAAAAAAAGTCCAGGCGATGGGGGCAAGCCTGCTAGGATCCCCACAACCATTTAAAAAATCAAATACGGGGATATGGAAAACCCTGGCAGAAAAGCAAACGCCACGAAGCATGGTTTTTGTTTTGTCAGATTTTTACGAACCAATCGATCCCGAGCTTTTTAGTATCTGCGCCAAAAGACACGATCTGCATTTGATACGAATTCTTGATCCCCGGGAAATCGCCCTGCCCGATACACCTGATATTCATTGTAAAAACCCAGAAAATACCGAATCCATTTTAGTCCGAAGCTCGGATAAAGATTTTCGCAATCAATACCTCCAACTATTTGCGGAACACGAAAGCAAAATAGCCGGGTTATGCAAAAGCAATGGTGCGGGGTTTCTTCGCATCGACACTTCCGAACCCTATCTCTCAAGTTTAATTGGTTATTTCAACCAAAAATCCAAAGGTTATCAACAATATCGATGACGTCAAATCCACTTCTACTATTGCTGAGCGCTTGTTTTTTATTGCAGATAAATGATGAATCCATCATTGTTCCAGCGTTATCATCTCCCGCTGGAGTCGAGGCATCCATCCAAGTTAAATTATTGGAGCAAAGGCTTCCCGGTGCAGTATTCTCAATCCTTTTGAAGTTCAAAAGCACAAGCGAAGTTGTTCTAACCGAATTCAGCCTAAACGAAAATTTCAATCCAGAGTGGGAACTGTTGTCTGCTGGTAGTGCATCGAAAACCCAAACGGAAGGTAAAACAATTCAAACCATTCCTTTTGTTCTTCGGGCAAAAAAAACCGGGGACATCACTATCCCGGATTTAAAAGCATCTGTATTGCTTGACGCAAAAGATATCACCCTTGCTTGGGATAACTGGCTCTTCCCAGAAAGGTTATTCCCTTTCAAGGAACTTGATACGCCTAGAGGAACAAATGCCCCCATCATCGACCGCGACTCCCCGTGGCTTGCCATTGGACTGCTGCTATTGATTGCAATGGGTGTTCTAGTGTTGATAAATAAAGCTCCTACGGTTGATCCTTCAGAATTAAATGTTTCAAAGGAATTAGAAACCTGGCTGAAAAAAGTTGATGCCATAACATTAAAAGAACCCATTTCCACCCTTGAACCTATTATTCGCGCTGCCATCAGAAAACAAGCAGATGTAATTGCATCGCACAAAATAGAACCCGCAATGCCAAATGAACAAAATCCATCACGAAGATTAATTCTGGAAAAAGCATTGCAGGCAATCGAAGAGATCAAGTATTCAAAAAACAAAGACCGAGGCACTTTAATATCCACTGTCCACGAATTAGCAAAAACCCTTTAAAACCATAAGATTTGTGGTCTTTAAGCATTATGCCAATTACTCCACTTACTAAAAACAAGAAGTATAGCAAAGCTTGGCAAATCAAGTCATCTGGAAACAATAGGAAGACGATATCTAAGTTATCAATCTTGCATCCAACTATCGATCATCATCGAAATGGCTGAAAGATTCTTTAATTCCAATAAAACGGAGCGTAGGGTATGAATGATTTCAATCCATCAAATCGAAATTTATTGATCGCAATTGCAGTGACACTAGGAATTTGGGGATGCGCCCAAAACCCTGGGCCATCTCCCAAAGTTCAGGCGGAAAAAATCAAAACTCTTGAAGAACGCCTATCAAAAATGGAAGAGGACCACCAAATTCTTCTATCAACAAGAGATCAGATGAAATCGCGCATCAGTGCACTGGAGGAAGACCGCGCCGCCTTGGAAAAAAAACTCATCCATCATAAGGAAGTCGTTCAGGAAAGAGACGACCTAAAAGCCCTGACTGATGTCAGGACCAGCGAGCGAGATGCCAGCCAGTTACGCTGCGAGTTATTCAAAAAGGGATTGCAAGAATTATTGGGCCAGGATGATTCCATGATTTCAACATCCAAGCCAGCGCCCAGCAGAGCAACTGCGGGTATACCGTTCACATCAAAATAAAGTGCGTCAAAAAAAAACGCCAGCTTGATCTGCATGATGCAGTTTAAGCTGGCGTTGCTCTTTTAATCATGGATATATTCGATAACGGCTTGTCGCTTCATATCAGAAAGCATGCGCTTCATTTCATACTGCCCTGCTTCATTGCGCAAGCGATCTCGAACCTGTTTTTGCACCTTCTCATCAAATACCTTTATCCCTGCATGCTCCCTCTTTACAAGCATGATGACATGCACACCGGTTGGCAATTCAACCAAGGGGCCAACTTCGCCATCTTTTAACTCAAACAAATACTTTTCAACCTGCACAGGTTTAATCTCGCCTTTCTTTCTGCCAATTCCCTCAGCATTTCTAAAGGCGCCGTCCCCATGGCAATATTCTTTGCTCAGTTTGGCAAAATCCTCGCCCTTCTTTGCCCTTTCGGCTACTTTTTGAGCTGTCTCCCGCGCTTCTTCGTGCGATTTGGAATTTCTATAACTGATGAAAATATCTTTCCACTCAACGCTGTCTTGAATTTGAAATTCTTCAGGATGGGTGTCGTAATAATCGCGAATCTGCTTATGGCCAATTCGATCTAGATTGGGAAGAATTCTGGTTTGCATATACTGCATCGCAATAAAATTTCTTTCTGATTGCCTGCGCAGTAAGTCGAGAGAAATACCCTGCGATTCCAGCAGTGCCTTGAACTCCGGGTCACTCAACGATTTATTTCGCTCCTTGAGCAATCTCACATAGCGATCAAACTCCTTACCCGCCATTTCCTGCAACTTATCCAAAAACTTCTTTGCCTGGGGATTCTTGGACAATCTGGTGTAAGCATCTTGAATAACAATTTCTCTTTCAACCAGTTGGTTGATCGCAGCTTTTCTTTTGGCGGAATCATTGGAGCCTTCGCCGATTCCCTGGCTAAGAGTCAACAAAACTTCCTCTTCCAAAACTGCTTCACCATTAACTAAGGCAACTATATGACTGCCTGTGGCCTTTTGCCCAGGCTTGGCGATAGATTCAACGGCTGCAACTTTTATCTCATCAGCAGATGCGGATAAATCATTTTCAGGCGACTGTGCCCTTGCTGAATTGGAAACAGTTGCAGGAGGATAATTCTTTGCGGTCTCCTTAACAGGGGTGGAAACACAACCAATAAAACCAAGGCTAATTATTGAAAAAGCACCAAATAATCTTCCTAACAACATAACTTCACCACTATATTTAGGATCTATTTATAACTGAATGCACCCGGCTTATAACCATTTTTCCTAGGAAAACAATAGGAAGTAAAAGGGAAGTGCCTAATGTGAAGCTAGGTAATTTCTTTCTTTTTGATGGGAAGATCCGGTTATAAAAAGTGCTAGGCGAGAGAATCCTTCCTGCCAACCCCAATTTATCTAGACACAAGGTCCTATGTCTGGTTAGTATTCTCAAATATTGAAAACAAGTTACTAAGCTTGCCTGTCCTGCATAAATCTTAATTATGCCGAATTTGGTTACAGCTTCAGAAACTCTCCCCGTGTTCCTAATTCAAAGGGCAAACCTTTATGTCTAGTGCAACTGTATCCAATCCACAACCACCAAATGCAATGCGATTGCTATGGGCAGGTTTCATGGCTATTTTAGCCGCAGGCGTCGGGTTCGCAATCCGAGGCGGTATCTTCGATAACTGGGGCAAAGAATTCGGCTTCACCGGGGCGCAACTCGGTGCCATCGGCGGTGGTGGCTTTAGCGGTTTCTGCTTTGGCATCATTATTGGTGGCGTTATCGTGGACAAGATTGGCTACGGAAAGCTTGTTGCTCTCGCATTAGTTGGCCATATTATTTCAGCTTTTGTAACCTTTGGGGCAAGCACCCCTGAAAACGCTTACAATTTCCTATTCTGGGGTATGTTCATTTTTGCCTTTGCGAATGGAACTCTCGAAGCTGTTGCTAATCCGTTGGTAGCAACTCTTTTCCCTGAAAACCGCACCCATTACCTTAACATTCTTCACGCTTCATGGCCTGCAGGTATGATTCTTGGTTCGGTTGCTGGCTGGATTCTTGATGACAAAATGGAAGTGCCATGGAAGTATCAACTTGCTTTGTACCTGGTTCCAACCGTGCTTTATGCACTTATGTTTTTGGGGCAGAAGTTCCCAAAATCCGAAGCTGCTGAAAAAGGCGCAAGCTTTATCGAAATGTTCCGCAGCGTAGGTATGCTTGGCGCCCTTGTCGCTTGTTACCTTCTTGCCCTTTTCTTTGGCGATATCTTTAAGGGCTTAGCACCTGAAAATGCCAAATTTATTGGATATGGCATCGGAGGCGTTCTTCTTATCATCGTCTCGGTAATGACCCAATTTTCCGTAGGATCTTTCCTTCTGTTTGTTCTCTTCGTGGTTCATGCACTGGTTGGTGCTGTTGAATTAGGTACTGATGGCTGGATCCAGAACATTACCGGAAACCTATTCAATTCTGAGGAAGGAAAATACCTGTTTATATGGACATCTTCCATCATGTTTGGCCTGCGCTTCTGCGCCCACTTTATTGAAACCAAACTTAAATTATCACCCATCGGCCTTCTGCTTGTTTGCGCAGGGCTAGCCTGCCTTGGCCTCAACCTTGCAAGCGGGATGCAAACTTTCTCGATGGCGCTTGTTGCCTTAGGCATTTATGCGGTAGGCAAAACTTTCTTCTGGCCCACCATGCTTGCAGTAGTTGGTGATCGCTACCCCCAGACGGGTGCGGTTGCAATGTCTATCATGGGTGGAATTGGTATGCTTTCGGCGGGGCTTATCGGCGGCCCAGGTCTTGGTTATTGTAAAGATCGTTTTGCAGGGGAAGAACTTAAAAAAGCGAACCCTGCACTTTATGCAGAATACAAAGCGAAAGAACCTAGCACATTCTTGAACCTAGCAAGCACCGAGGCTTTTGGCCTCGATGGCAAGAAACTTGGCGAAGCAAACGATAAGCTTGGTGCGATTCGCAAGAAAATCGAGGCTGAAAAAGGTGATTTAAGCACCGCACTCAGTAAACTCGAGCCAAATGATAAAGCAATCATTGAGGCAAGCACATATGGCGATCGTGCCACATTGAAAGCGGATGCTTATATTCCTCTAACCATGGCTGCGATATATTTGATTTTGCTGGTGTATTTCCAATTGATTGGTGGTTACAAGCCTGTCAGCATTAATGCCGACTCAGCGAAATAACAAGTTTCAAGCCCAATGGCTAATATCTGAACGCATACTCGATATACTAAGAATATGAGTATGCGTTCTTTTACATTTCTGGGCACTGGAACTTCTGTTGGCGTGCCAATGATTGGTTGCGATTGCAAAGTTTGCACATCAGATAACCCACGCAATCATCGTTTCCGTTGTGCGGGCCTTATTAAACTTCCCAACGGCAACATTTTAATTGATACCCCGCCCGAGCTAAGGCTGCAATTACTGCGTGCCAAAGTAGGGGCAATTCATAGTGTTCTTTTTACCCATTATCATGCCGATCACCTTCATGGATTAGATGATCTAAGGCCAATCCAGCATCTTTTAGGGCAACCTGTGCCCCTTTACTGCGCAGAGGATGTTGAGGAGAGAATCAGGTCTGCATTTTCTTACGCATTTGAAACCGTAAAGCCTGGAAAAAGCAAAACTTATGTGCCTAAGCTTTCCTTCGAACGCATTAAGACTTCGCCCGTAAATGTACTTGGCGAAATGGTCACCCCCGTGCCTTTGGTGCATGGCAATTTTGATGTTTTAGGCTTTAAGATAAAGGGAATGGCGTATTGCACTGATGTAAACCACATACCAGAAACCAGCATGGAACTATTACAGGGCCTTGATATTCTGGTGCTGGATGCCTTGAGGGATAAACCCCATCCAGCGCATTTTAATTTGGAACAAGCGCTTGAAGTTATCAAACTGTTAAAGCCCAAGCAAACGTATCTAACCCACCTATGCCACGATATGGATCATGATGAAGTTGAGTCGAGGTTGCCTAAAGGGGTCAATCTGGCCTATGATGGCTTAACATTTGAATTTTAGTTCAACTTTTTAGCCCAGGAGGGGCAGGAATTGCGACAGGATTTTCGTCAAAGATTATTATCATCCAACCAAGGGGCAATCATTTCCCGCTTGGAGAAACTTTCACCCCAAGAACAAGCTTTGATCGAACGCCAATTGGAATCCATTGACTTTCAATTCCTTGCAAATCTATTTGAAAAAAGAAACACTCCTTTTGCATTACCGGATATAGAAAAAATCGCCCCAGTGGCAGTACTGCACCCAAATACGAACTTTGCCACAGCAAAAAAAGAAGGCTTAAAAGCGCTTGCAAAGGGTGAGATCGCAATATTAATGGTAGCGGGAGGGCAAGGCAGCAGGTTGGGTACACTGCAGCCAAAAGGCACTTGGCCCATCACTCCGATAACGCAAAAAAGCTTGTTTCAACTTCACTCTGAAAAAGTGCTTACCCTTTCAAAAAAAGCCAATTACGATATTTCATTTTTAATCATGACCAGTCCTGCGACCCATGATCAAACAGTATCCTTTTTCACATCGCAAGCGTTTTTCGGACTCAAAAAAGAACAAGTAATCTTTTTCACCCAGGGGACAATGCCCGCTGTTGATCTAGATACCGGCGCTATTCTTTTTGAGGAACATACAAAAATATTCACCAGTCCGGATGGCCATGGCGGCACACTGACCGCACTGAAAAAGACCGGACTGCTACAGCAACTTAAATCTAAGGGCATCAGGCATCTCTTCTTTTTTCAAGTAGACAACCCCTTGGTTCAGATAGCAGACCCTGTTTTTATTGGGCACCACCTGTCGCATCGATCTCAATTATCAAGCAAAGTGATTCTTAAAGAATCGCCGACTGACAAACTTGGGAATTTCATCCAAGTAAATGGTCGCTGCCAGATCATCGAATATTCAGACCTTCCCATGGAACTGGCACATAGAAAAAAGCATGATGGATCCCTTTTCATCGATACCGGAAACCCTGCAATCCACCTGTTCGATGTTGATTTTTTAGATTTGGTATGCAGCAGTCATGAGTCATTACCTTTCCACCTTGCTCGAAAAAAAGTCCCTCATATTGATGCCAACTTAAGCAAGGTTGTTCCAGAGAAAGAGAATGCCTGGAAGTTTGAGCGCTTCATCTTTGATATCTTTCCACTTGCAGAACGATGGTTATTGGTTTCAACAAAGAGAGATGAGGAATTTGCGCCCTTAAAAAATGCTCAGGGAGACGATTCCCCTGAAACAGCAAAACAGGCACAGTGCAAACTCTTTATCCAATGGCTTGAAAAAGCCGGGGTAAAAATGTCCGCATATTCGACAACACCTGAAATCGAGATCTGCCCTTCATTTGCAATGGATGCTGAAGAATTATCTGAAAAACTTCCAAGCAACTTCCAGGCAAAATTCCCTCTATTATTACAGAAAAACCCCAAGGAGTTTTAAATGTTACATGCAATGATCATGGCAGGTGGTGGCGGTACCCGGTTCTGGCCCCGCAGCAGACAAAAAAAACCAAAACAATTCCTGCAACTCGGTGGAGATCGATCTCTCATCCAACAAGCCTATGAAAGGCTGGAAGCTGCCGTTCCACCCGAACGTATGTGGGTGATAACTTCTGAAGCTTACCGCCAAGAAACGCAAGCACATCTGCCCGCACTATCAAATGACCACATCATTGGCGAACCCGTGGGCCGGGATACCGCGCCTTGCGTTGCGCTGGGTGCTGCGTTGATTATAAAAAATGATCCGGAAGCGGTAATGCTGGTCAGCCCCGCAGATCATGTGATCGAGCCGGTGCAAGAATTTCGCAGGGCAGTTCATGCAGCACATGAAATCTGCAAGGATAGCCCGAACACTTTTTTGACTTTTGGAATTCCACCCACCTATCCATCGGTAGGCTACGGGTACATTCAGAAGGGCCCGGAAGCAGCGCAAAAGCAGGGCCTGACAGCCTACAAAGTTTCTGCATTCAAGGAAAAACCATCGCTTGAAATAGCACAACAATTCTTTGCCTCGGGAAACTACTTCTGGAATAGCGGTATATTTGTTTGGCGAGCCAGCACGGTGCTTGCAGCACTCAAGGAACACAAACCAGCAATGCATGATGCAGCGTTAAAAATCGCAGCAGCGTGGGATACTCCCGAGCGCAAGGAAGTCTTGGAGACCGAATTTGCAGGAATGGAAAAGATCAGCGTTGACTATGCGGTTATGGAAAAAGCAAAGGAAGTGATGGTCCTTCAAACCCCTTACAAGTGGGATGATGTGGGCAGTTGGCAGGCCCTTGAAAGGCTGCACCCGCAAGACGCCGATGGCAACACGGTTGTAGCCTCACATTGCGGTATCCGAACCAGTAATTGCATCATCGTTTCAGATAATCGCAACAATCTGACCACCACCATCGGAGTGGAAAACCTTATCATCGTCAGGGATGGTGATGCCCTTCTTGTGGCAGATAAACGAGACGAAGCAGGAGTGAAACAACTGGTTGACCTGCTGCGAAAAAGAGGATTGGAATTATATCTTTAATGGCACGATGGCTCGGGATTGATTTTGGCAAGGTGCGTGTGGGACTGGCGTTTGCTGATTCCACCATTGGGATTTCGTTCCCACTTGAAACCCGCAAACGAATCAATGAAAAAGCAGATGCAGCTTACTTCAAGCGTATTGTGCTTGATGAAAAAATAACCGGCATCGTGGTCGGACTACCCATTCATTACGATGGCAGCGAAGGCGACAAAGCCAAAGAAGCCAGGGCATATGGCGAATGGTTGAAACAAACACTGAACCTGCCTGTATTCTTTTTTGATGAGCGATTCAGCACCTTTGAAGCAAACTCATACATGCGTGAAGCAGGCCTAGACATGAAGAAACGCAAGGAAAAGCGCGATCAAATCGCTGCGCAAATCATCCTGCAAGGCTTCATCGAGGCAGGCTACCCTGAAGATGGTGGCTATCTTGGCCCCTTACAAGGCTAAAACTTCAAAGTGGAAAGCCAGGCTTTTCGTAAATCTTCAAGTGATGTCCAAAGTGCCCATTCACCTGTCGGCCCAACAAATCTTAAGCGTTTTTCGACACAAGCAACGCCAATTTCATGCACGGGAAGGCCTTTGAATATTGCTTTGAATTGTTCCACTTTTTGAGGTTCAATTTCAACCACATAACATGTGGCTGGTTCTGCAAACAACATGGATGCAAAAGGAATATTCCCCAAGGTGTTCAACCCATGTATATCCGCACCAATACCACCTGCAAATGCCATTTCTGCAATTGTAACAGCCAAACCTCCCTCACTAACATCATGGCAGGATCGCACCGTTGCGGCAGTGATTGCACCATGCATTGCCTTATGGATTGAAATGGCTTCCCTGGCATCGGGCCGGGGAACAATACCGCCTATTAATCGCAGTGCTTTTGCATACTGTGAGCCACCAATGTTTTCAGTAAGACGCCCCACCAGGAACAACTTGTTTCCAGCCTTCTTCATGTCCATGGTGACGCACTGGCGAACATCCTGAACAATACCAATTGCACTAATCAGCAAAGTGGGAGGGATGACAATACTTTTTCCTTTGGCATGAAATTCGTTTTTAAGACTATCTTTACCACTGATAAAAGGCATTTGGTAAACGATCGCAAAATCTTTACAAGCCTCTGCAGCCATCACCAGCGAACCAAGAACTTCGGGCCTATCGGTATTGCCCCAGCAGAAATTATCAAGGATGGCAATGCGGGAAGGATCTGCACCAACAGCAACCACATTTCTAACAGCTTCATCGATTGCGCATGCTGCCATCGCATAAGGATCGAGATCGCCATAATCTGGTAATAGGCCACAACCAACCGCAAAGCCCTTTGTTGCCCCAAGTACAGGCATAACCACAGAAGCATCAGATGGGCCTTCTTCTGAAATACCCACAAGAGGCTTAATAACGCTACCGCCCTGCACTTCATGATCGTATTGCCGGATGATCCATTCCTTACTGCAAATATTAAGGGAAGCGAGAAGCTTAAGTAAAGTTTCGCCAAGGTTTTGATCAGCGGGAGCGGAAGGATTGGAAGTAGATTCTGGAGGTGTTTTCCAGGAAGCCATTCGAACTTGCTTTGGCCTGCCGTTATGTAGAAAATCAAGATCGAGATCGCCAACTTCGGCACCTTGGTAAAAAAGTTTGAGCCTGCCTGTATTTTCAAAAACGCCAAGCTCAACAGCTTCCACGCCCTCCCATTTACAAACTTCCTTCAACTTTGCAAGGTTTTCTTTGGGAACGGAAAGAATCATTCTTTCCTGCGATTCCGAAATCCAAATTTCGGTGTAGGAAAGCCCCGCATACTTAAGAGGGGCTTGATCCAATTGAATCGAAGCGCCCAGGTGTTCACCCATTTCGCCAACCGCGGAGGAAAATCCACCGGCACCACAATCGGTAATCGAACTATAAAGGCCAAGGTCTCTGGCTTTAAGAATGGCATCAAGAACTTTTTTCTCTTCGATGGCATTACCGATCTGAACCGCTCCGCCGCTAACTTTTTCCGAATCGGAATTTAATTCAGCAGAAGAAAAAGTCGCGCCATGAATACCATCACGGCCGGTTCTACCACCAACCGCCACGACAAAGTCACCTGCCAGAGGTTTTTTAACTGCTTTATCGACGGGGATGAGGCCTGCAGTGCCACAAAAAACAAGCGGGTTGCCGAGGTAACGATCATGAAAGCAAACTGCACCATTGATGGTGGGAATGCCCATGCGATTTCCATAATCGCGAACTCCGGAAACAACGCCGGTCATGATTTTAAGCGGGTGTAAAATGCCTTCAGGTAAACTTGAGGCAAGGGTATCAGGTGGTGCAAAGCAAAAGATATCAGTATTACAAACAGGTTTTGCACCTAGCCCGGTGCCCATTGGGTCACGGATAACCCCACCGATTCCAGTGTTGGCTCCACCGTAAGGCTCTATCGCAGAGGGGCGGTTATGGGTTTCAACTTTAAAGCAAAGATGAAAGTTTTCATCGAACTTGATAACGCCTGCATTATCTTCAAAAACGCTGACACACCAATCATCCTTGCCTGCTTTTTCGCGCAGGAAACGAGTTGCCTCAAAAATAGTTTCCTTGAGAAGATTCTTGTAAATCTTACCTTCAAAATCAACAGTGCCCTTAAGGGTTTTATGTGAACAATGTTCGGACCAGGTTTGGGCGATGGTCTCCAATTCGATATCGTTGGGATCTTTGCCCACTTTACGATAATGCTCTTGGATGGTAAGCATTTCTTCCCGGTTCAAGGAAAGGCTCATCAGCCTGCTCAGTTTTTCAAGTTCATCTAATTTCAAATCCCGGATGGGAACCAGGATTTTCTTGAATGCGTATGGGGCGCCCTCCGCGATATGCTTTTGATTAATGGGGCCTTCAACCACCATTTCAATCGCATCATTTGCCAGAACCCTTCTAAATAAAACATCTTTTTCATCGGATGCGATTGGGGGGCCAAAATATCTGCGAAAACTTCGAACTGAAACAACAGGCACCTTTAAATCCTGCCCAGCCTGGATGATGCTTAATGCGGTTGGATCCATCACACCTGGTTTTAAAAGGACTGTCGCAAGGCAGGGATCATTGGTTAATTCGCCCACTGGCAAATTTCCAAGCTCCTTGATGGTTCCGGTTTCCACAACGGGATCCACCAAAAGTTCCGTCACTAATTTTTGAATCTGCTCGATGCTGATTTCACCTGAAACAAGCAACCCCTTGGAAGCAGAAGTTATAGGATCCTTGGCTTTTGCACCCGGGGTCAGCAGATGAAAATCTTTGTTAACCCTGCATTTTTCAAGGTCTGAATCTTTAGGCCGTATTTCAATTTCCCAGATCATGAATTAGTTCCTGAGTAAGCATACTTTCAATCAGAATTTATTATAGGAACCTTTGGACAAAAGTTGGGGGAAGAATTGACATGACAAGGAAGCATTTTATCCCTAGGATCTTTTCATACTGTTTTTTGAAAGGAACAAAACATGAAAGCTATCCAAGCAGTTATTCTTGAACCACACAAAACCGGCCTTCGGGAAGTTGAACTTTCAGACCCAACACCAGACCAATTCCTTGTTGAAACCAAGGTCTCTGCCATCAGCGCGGGAACCGAACTCGCAGTTTATACCGGTTCCCACCAGTGGCTTAAAGACCCAGCCATGCCTGATTGGAAATTCCCCTTCAGACCTGGTTATTCAGCCGCTGGCATCGTTCTTAAAGTCGGGAAAAATATTGCAGGCTTAAAAGAAGGCGACCGGGTCAGTTTCCCGGGTAATCATGCATCCCACGAACTTCTGAGCACCAGTCATGAACGGGGCAAATGGTGGAAACTGCCCGATAATCTGGACTTCGAAAAAGCTGCCGTGGCTTGTATTTCAAGGTACGGAATGGGGGCTTCCATTCGTGCCGGGCTTACCCTGGGCAGAAGTGCCGCGGTTTTAGGCCTTGGTATTATTGGGCAATTTTCCCTTCGTTGCCTTATGGCTGCGGGTGCAAACCCCGTTATTGGTATTGATGCGGTCCCGATGAGGCGAAAGGCTGCCCTTGCAGCTGGCGCTGATGCTGTCATTGACCCAGCCAACGGACCCATCAAAGAACAACTACGAAAAATTCTTTCACCAGGTGCGGAAATTGTCGTTGATGCCACTGGTATTCCAGATGCTGTTCCACAGGCAATGTCTCTCGCCTGCGATGCGGGACAGGTTATCGTGGTTGGCAGCCCGAGAGGCAAAGCCACCGATGTCAACTTTTATGATGACCTTCATCGCCGCTACATCGAAGTTTGTGGAGCGCATGGCAACATGCTCTTTGAACCAGCACATATTCGTCTGAATGGTAATTGGAACATTCACAAGGCACAGAATTGGTTATTGGCTGCCCTGGCAAACGGCAGACTAAATCTTAATGGGCTTATCACCCATAAGATCAAACCCGCTGAACTCACTTCGGCTTACGATGGGTTGTTGAAAAACAAGGATGAATATCTTGGCGTCACGGTTCATTGGGAATCATAAACAATAACGAGTGAGCCTTTGGAACATTGGTTTGAATATCTGATTTGCGCACTTGCAGCCCTTGCTGCAGGATTTGTAAATTCCATAGCGGGTGGGGGTACTTTGCTTACTTTCCCGGCTCTTGTGTATTCACTTGGCACAGAAGTGATGGCGAACACCACCAGCACGGTCGGACTTTTTCCGGGCTCACTAGCTGGGGCATGGGGTAGCAGGTCGTACCTCAAGGGGATTAAAACCTGGCTTCTGATTCTTATTCCGCCCAGCATTGCAGGAAGCATAGTCGGCGCATTGATGGTCACTAGATTTCCGCAGCTTTTTAGTTTGTTGGTACCTTGGTTGCTGTTATTGGCATCGACCCTGTTTTTAATTCAGCCTCTCATTTCCAAGCCAAAAAAATCTGAAAAAGAAGGGGATGATAACCCATCTGGAACTTTGATCACCATATTGGGGTTGGTTCTATTTCAATTTTTAGTGGCAATCTATGGCGGATATTTTGGTGCAGGTATTGGAATCCTTATGATTGCATCACTGTCGTTCATGGGTATTCCAGATATTTTCCGGGTAAACGGCTTAAAAAATGTACTGGCATTCGTGATTAATTCCGTAGCGGCCCTCGTTTTTTGCATGGATGCCCCCATGGACTGGAAATTTGCGGGGGGAATGGCTTTTTTCTCAGTTATTGGAGGGTATCTGGGCGGCACTTTCAGCCAGAAAATACCCAGAAAAATGCTCAGATTCCTCATTATTGCCATTGGTTACATGCTTGCCTTCTACTACTTTTCTAAGACTGCTTAAAACTTTCCCCTTGGCCCAAATCCTAACTCCTGTTAGATATATTTCGTTAGCCTTTTGGCATTACTTTTTCTAGAAAGGAAAAATCATGATTAGTCGAAATCAGAGCATGGCTGCTCTTGTGGTATTTTTTGCCCTTACAACATTGAGCAATGGCTTTGCTCAGGAAACAAAAAAAGGAAAGACAATGAAAACTGCTTCTGGCTTGGAATATGAAGTACTTAAAGAAGGCACTGGCGACGAAGCCAAGGCTGGAAAAAAAGTAACCGTGCATTACACCGGTTGGTTGAAGAGCAATGGTAAAAAGTTTGACAGCAGCGTTGATCGTGGCGAACCGTTTGTATTCGGCTTGGGCGCCGGAATGGTTATCAAGGGTTGGGATGAAGGCGTTGCAGGCATGAAAATTGGCGAAAAACGCAAACTGACCATTCCCCCTGATCTTGGTTATGGCGCACGCGGTGCAGGCGGGGTTATTCCTCCTAATGCAGACCTGATTTTTGAAGTTGAACTTTTAAAGGTCAACTAACTTCCGCTGCTGGCATCCAGGATGTCCAGCCATTCACGATTTAAATAAGCCAGGTGTTCCCCCAAGATTTTCTCGAAGGGAAGCCTGGCTAATTTTTTGTATGCCTCAACCATGATTGCTGCTGCATTACGCATTCGATGCTCATCCCCTACCTGCCACAAATCTTTTGCAAGCTTCAATGAGGTTGCAGCTTTCCCCATTGCCTGCAATCGAAACGCCTCCTGCACAACTTTTTCGTAATCAGTATCAGACCAGACCATGTAGGGTATTTTCTTCTTGATCGACTTATCAATTTCGCCAACCACATTTCCAGCAGCGACCACCCCCACACCGTCAATTGTTTTTTCAACGACATTACGCCTGCCAACTTGGATCTTTTTTGCCAATGGTTGATACTTCTGCAAGGCTTTACGCACTTTATCGCATGCTTTTTTATTTTCTTCCAACTCTGCCCCGGTTAATGCGATTTCATCTTCATCATTGATCAATTCCTTGTCATCCAGATATCTTTCAACTGCGGAAAACAAGCTACGGCCATCAAAATTAAACTGCAATCCCTCGTTTGCAGAATAGGAGGCAACACAATAACTTTTACCGCTAGGGGCATCGATGTAATATCCTGCATGCCAACGATCTTCTCCCCGCGCCAACAGGGTGAAAAACTCAGGTGGATCGAGGCCATAACGCCAATGCAGTGAAATTGGTATCTCGCCTGAATAGTTGTCGAATTTTCCTGCGAGAACTTCAAAAGCGCCTACAAGATACATCCCCAATGAATCTTCAAGGGCGTTAAGTGGCTCCAATGGGCGGATTGATTTCGCAAAATCCCAGAACAAGAGCAACTCTTCGGGTAGCGATACCTGCAATTGCTGTTCAAGCCATTCGCATCTTTGTTTGGGGGAACGAACCATTAAAAGCCTTATAAAAAGAAAACGACCGGCGCATTGGGTGAGCCGGTCGAAATGCCATCTTAGATTTTATTATATTACGAAAGAATCCCAGTAACAGGGTCACCCTGGACCAGTTCTCTGGGCTGATTCAAGTGATTGTAAACAATAGTACCAGGATCAATACCCACGCTATGGTATAAGGTCGCCAATAATTCTCGAGGATGCACGGGGTTATCTACTGGGGCAGAGGCGGTCTTGTCAGACTTGCCATAAACCAAACCACGCTTAACGCCTGCGCCTGCAACCACCGCAGTGTAGCAGTAGGGCCAGTGATCACGCCCGTCATCATTATTTTGATTTCCGGAAGTGGAGACCCCGCGTTGGGGGCTTCTACCAAATTCACCCACAGCAATGACCAGGGTTTCTGAGAGCAAACCTCTTTCATCCAGATCAGCGATGAGAGTGGTAAGGCCGGAATCAAGCATTGGTGCAGATTGATCTTTCATACGCTTGGAAAGGCCAACATGAACATCCCAGGAATGGTTGTCGGAGTTTGCTACTTTCGGCCAGTTGATTTCAACAAACTTCGTGCCGGCTTCAATCAACCTGCGGGCTAACAAACAACTTTGACCAAAGGTATTCATGCCATAGCGTTCGCGCATGGCCTTAGGTTCTTGGGCAAGTTCAAACGCTTTCCTGGCGTTCCCAGAAATCACCAGGCTGAGTGCTTTGCCATAATAGTCATCGAGTGCATACTTGGAGGTCGCTTCTTCCAAGGCTGGCAACCCCTTGTTGATTGATTCCCGAAGGCTGGCCCTGCGTTCAAGCCTTTGGGCATTGGTTTCTTCGCGAAGTTTCAAATCATCAATTTTAATGCGATCCATCTTGGTCATGTCCATGTCATCACCTGCGGGATAGAGCAGGTATGGATCGTATGCCCGCCCAAGAAAACCAGCGGTACCTCCCTTGCCAACCACATTGCTTTCTTGCAATGGCCGGGGAAGCATAACAAATGGAAGCATTGGCTTTACAGGTGGCTTGATTCTTACAACATTGGATCCCACATTTGGAAAATCTTTGGGGGTTGGGGGTTCCAATTGGCCAGAAGGGCTGACTTTGTCTGCGGTGTAACCGGTCAACATTTGATAAATTGCAGCGGTGTGATTAAACAAACCAACTGGAGTATAGCTCATCGAACGGATCATGGTGAACTTATCATTCACTTGGGCCAGCTTGGGAAGTAACTCGGTATATTTTACACCAGGAATTTTAGTATCGATGGCTTTGAATACGCTTCGTACATTGTCGGGAACATTTTCTTTAGGGTCCCAAAGGTCGAGATGACTGGGGCCACCCTGAAGGTAAACAAGGATTACACTTTTGGCTTTTCCAAATCCTGGACCGCCTGATTGATTGCTGGCGGCACTTGCTTTTTGCAAACTAAAAATATCTGCAAGACTGATTCCAAGGGTGGCACTTCCACCAACACGGAGAATTTCTCGTCTTGTTATTCCATCACAAGTATCTTTTCCGGGCCAAGATGGAATTACCAGCATTTTTCAATCTCCATAAAAACAGTGCTAAAGAAAAATCAAACGGCGTGAGGCAAACAGCGTTCCAGCAAGATTCACAGCTTAAGTATCCCTTGAAATAGGTTAATCTTCAAGAGATAACTATAATTTTTTAGGCAGGCGGGATTGATGGCCTAGGTAAATTATACCACGCAAGGTTACAAAAAGCCTTTTCTTCCTCATCAAGTGTAAAATCGGCAGCTTTTAAAGTTAAATCCAACTGATCCGCCCTCGATGCACCTAATATTGCGGAAGTAACCCCTGATTGCGCCAAAACCCAAGCTATTGAAGCAGTTATGATTGATTTGCCTCGTTTACTAAAAAACTCTTTTAGCCGGTTTGCTTCTGATAGATGGGCATGATGCCAATAACGCTCGCGATAAAGATCCCCTGTTTTTCCCAGAGTAAAGCGAGCGCCTGCATCCTGGCTTTCCAAGGAATTATATTTGCCCGTAAGCATGCCACCTGCCAGGGGATTATAGCAAAGCACCCCCAAGTTTTGATTTCGGCAAAGGGGTAAAAGCTCCGCCTCGATTTCCCGATAAAGCATGTTGTACCTCGGTTGAACCGTGGCCCAGCGCGACCAGCCATGCTTATCGCTAATTCCCAAGGCGAGGGCGATCTGCCACGCAGGGTAATTGGAGCAGCCAATTGCCTGCACCTTACCTTGTTGCAAAAGATCATCAAAGGCCCTTAGCGTTTCCTCGAGCGGGGTATTGGCATCGGGGGCATGAGCTTGATAAAGATCAAAATTATCGGTTTGGAGGCGTTTCAAGCTTGCCTCGACGGAATTCATTATGTGCCTGCGGGATAACCCCTCATCATTGATCGAGATACCCACTCGCTGCCTGCATTTGGTGGCAAGCACAAACTGATTCCTTTTACCCTTAAGCCATTTGCCTATAATTTCTTCAGTATTTCCCCAGGTATTTTCATCGGGGGGAATCGGGTAGACATCTGCGGTGTCGATAAAATTAACGCCAGCATCAACAGCCTTATCAATAATTGAAAACGAAGCGCGCTCATCCGCTTGCTTACCAAAGGTCATCGTTCCCAGACAAAGCTCACTAACCTTGATACCGGTATTTCCAAGTATTCTATATTTCATGTTTTAATCCGAAGATACGGAGAGATTAACAACCAAGTATAAAATAGTTCTGGCATGAGTGAATGCAAGCATTAAAGCTGGAACTAGAAATCCACTTGGGAGCGAAAGAAGAAACCATTATCGCCCAACTGCCCCTTGGATTCATTCACATTGGCAATATTCCACCATTGCTCAAGTTGATAACCAAGCGAAAACTTGGTGTTCGTTGCCCGCTTTGGCGTGTAGCTAAAGCCTGTTTGGAAAGTAACCGCGGGAATAGATTGGATGACAAACTGGCTGCTGGTTGCATTAAATGGGCCTTGCGTGGCAGAGAAATTCTGGCTGGTTTGCCCTATAAGAACCGTTCCATCTACACAGGCAAAGTGTGAGAATCCAGGTATCTTTTGAAATCTCTTGTGGGATTCCAATGCAAAATGCGGGCCGCCTCCAAACATGTAGTTTGTTTCCGAAAAGTTTTCAAACTTGTTTTCCTGAGTAGTCGAAAAGTAGATCCCCCCTATCCTTGCTCCAATTCGATAGAAAACATCAAAATTATTAAAAGGTTGAAACATCGGGGCAATGTAATCAAGATCGCCAATATTAAAACTTACATCTGTATTCACTGTTGCGGGAACTCTATTGATTGGCTCGCTTGAGCTACCGGAAGAAGAAAAACCACGCCATGAAATAGCAAATCCTCCCTGCTCCCCCGCCAACCTATACCCTAATTCCAAGTGCGGTTGAAATGCCCAATCCAATGGAGCAGAAGGTAGATTGATATTTTTCACACGGCCATTTTGATACGTTACTGAAGATTGAAGCTGGTTGGTCAGATTGGGCAAGACTGCGCCAAAATCCACATTAATAAATATTGCAGGGTCATCTTTTACCGAACCATAAATATTTTTGTCTCTTGTAAGATTATCCACCAATACCGGTGTTTGAGGAAAAAGTGTCGGCGGTAAACTATCTACATTCGTAGGGTCTAATGGCGAACGAAAAAGATCGCTACCCACGGGTGCGGTTGGAACTGCATTGGTCGCCGGTATCGGGGCACCCAAAATTGGCTGCGGTGGCGGTGGCGGAAC
>CAZYAY010000004.1:74012-112594 GCA_964646215.1 uncultured Candidatus Kuenenia sp.
GCTTGCTGTAATGGCGATGGCTGCAACGGCATTGGCTGCTGGGAATAGGCTGATGATACGCACAAAATAATGCACATCATTAACATTGCAATTCGAATCAACCAATTCTTGAAGTTATCTTTCACTAAGATCCCTGACGAAAAATTCTCTTCCAAAATTACCTTAATATTCCCATCCAATCACTTTTCCAAATAACAAGTTTTAACTTGCCTGCAATAGCATTTGTACATTCCCATATTTGGTATTTCCACAAATCATGTTAAATTACATAAGAGAAACAGTTTAAAAGGAACCATCAGATGGAAATCGATGCCAAGGTCTGTTATTGCTTCCATGTAAGCAAAAGAAAAATTTTGAGTTTCATACGGCACGAAAAGCCCAAGGTCGCCAGTATGCTTTCCGAGTGCGCAGGCGCTGGTAGTGGCTGCGGGTGGTGTGTTCCCTTCCTTAAACAAATACATGCACAATGTCTCGAAACCGGCTCTGCAAACCTGGAAATATTAAACTCTGATGATTATGCAAAAGGCAGAGAAGCTTATATCAATGCGGGCAAAGGAAAGCCTCCTTCACCGCCAAATAATCCTGCATGATCCCAGATTGTTCTTTGTTATCTTTGCTCTTTTGAGTTAATATTCATGAAGTCCTCTTCCCACCTATTAACAGGAGATGTTCATGAGTGACCCTATTTTTTCAAATCCCAATAGCCCCGATTCAAATCCCCTTAACCGTAGAGACTTCCTTAAGAGTGTTTCCGCCATCGGAATTGCCACCGCTACTACCGGCAGCCAATTTGCCCAAGCTGCTCCTGACACCTCAAAACCTGCTGAAACTGCTGTAAAGGGCTTATTCGAATCCCTTACCGATGTGCAAAAAAAAGAGATCTGCTTCGATTGGGATCATAAGGATGCTAGCAGAGGATTGCTGCGAACCTTCGTCTCCAATAACTGGCAGATTACCAAACCCCATATTCGCAGCGAATATTACTCGAAAAAACAACAAGATATCATTCACGATATTTTCAAAGGACTCGTCAATCCTGAATGGTATTCGAAATTCCTTAAACAGCTTAAAGATGACACCAATGGCAAAGAATGGGGCGCTGACCAAAGTATCGCAATCTTCGGCCAACCTGGTTCAGGCAAATTCGAATTTGTAATGACCGGCAGACACATGACTCTCCGAGCCGATGGAAATTCTGAAGACAGCGTGGCTTTTGGTGGCCCTATTTTCTACGGACATGCCGCTGATACTTTTAACGAAGGGGCTGATCACAAAGGCAATATTTTCTGGCCACAAGCCTTGAAAGCCAACAAGGTTTATCAACTTTTAAGCGAAGATCAAAGAAAAATCGCCTTGGTTGAAAAAACACCTCCCGAAGCTGCGGTTCAATTCAAAGGCAAGGAAGGTAAGTTTTCTGGCATCGCAGTCAACAAGCTGGATTCAACCCAGAAAAAAGAACTTCAGGGCGTTCTCAGCGGCCTGATCGAACCTTTCAGAATGGATGACCAAAACGAAGCGATGGCTTGCCTGGCAAAACAAGGTGGCTTGGATAGTTGCAACCTCAGCTTTTATCAGCAGGGCGATATCGGCAAAGATGGAGTCTGGGATAACTGGCGTTTGGAAGGCCCCTCTTTTGTCTGGTATTTCAGAGGCAGCCCACATGTTCATGTCTGGGTTAACGTCGCTGATAATTCCGCTATTAAGCTTAATGCCAAAGGATAATTTTCAGCGAATCATCATTGGCACTTTCCCCGGTTTTAATTGCAACAATTCTGGGGGAATTGAAATGCCAGGCACGGTTACCAAATGAATCCTGGCCAGATCCCTTATCATCAATGGGTAATCTGGCCATTTTCCTTGTACCGACTGTAGTCTGACCATTTCGTCTTCCTGTAGCATTTGGACCAATTCATTCACCACCACCCTTGTTTCTTCAGGTAAGTCCTCAAGTTTACAAGTTCCGAATTCATAATTAAACGCAGGATCACTTTTCCGTATTTTTTCCGTAACTCCCCGGGCAAATGCAGGCCACCTTTTTTCTATTTTGATTATTTCAATTGGCTTAAAAGTCTCCACATTTTTCAAGCTTTCCAACCGCGCCAAAACCTCGGGGGGTAGATCCTTCATTGTCAGATACTTGGTACCCTGCTTATTCAAAGGCAAAGGAGGATTATCTTCAGCAAAATCCAATATCATTTTGACAAACGCAGCTTTTTTTCCCTCAACCTTTCCTAGTTTTTCCAACTGTTCGCTACTGAGTTGCTGTTTGATCTGGGCGATAAACTTTTGTGATTCCTCCGAGTACAAACCAACTTTTTTCTTCTTATCAAAAGATTGCGCAATCCTTGATTGCTCATCTTTCTTCATTTTCACTATTTGAATCGCACGCGTTGCCTCATCTAATTTCAGTAATGAATCCAAATCACTTTTTGGAAGACGGTTCATCCATTGGCTTGTCAAAATCTTTTTGATCTCAGCAATACGACCATCCGGATAAGTAGCTTTTGCCAGCCTGTCCTTTTCTAATGGGGTCAAAGTTTCATACCATTCAGCAAATTTTTGAAAAACCTCGATTAATCTGGCCGCTTCCTGAGCATCTGACTTGGCCACGCCAGCCTCTGTTTTCTTCAAGCCACTCTGCTTTTCCTTTCCCGACGCCAAAAAAGAATCATAACTCTTCATCAATTGATGAATGGTGTTATCAAGGTCCTTGAGAGCCTTTTGTTTTTCCAGGGGCAAGGCTTGAAATAACTCGTAATTCCTGATTAATTGGTCGTAATGCTCGGGCGATGACTTCAATTTTTTCAGTAGGCTTTGGTACTTTTGTTCCTGCTCACCCTGTGCATCGGCAATAAGCACCGCTGGTTTTACCAAGGCAAGCAAACTGGCGAACATCAGCAATATCGCAGACATCTTCATAAATCGCATACGGTTCCCTTTCACAGGCCGGAGGTGGCTTCCTGGCCAAACAAATCGGGGGCATCCAATTTTTTCAAAAACTCGATGTTTTCAATTTGCTCGTATAGATTTTTGTTTTCGTAGAGCCTCAGATTCTTTATCAATTCTTTATCGGTATTGTTTTCTTTAAAAGATAAAGAACCAACTCCAACACCCCCTGCAAATAAAACCAACAATAACGCAGCTACCATCAACGCCCTTATTTCAAATGAATAATCTTTTATTGCAACCGTCGGGCTGCTTAGCGCCTGCATCTTTTCCATGGTTTTTTCGGTAAAAGACATGGTTACATCCGGCTTGGGCAGGTAATCAAGCATCGCCCAGGCTTCTTTCATGGCTAGAAAATCGGCACGATCGGCAGGACTTGAAGCCAGTTTGGCTTCGAACTCCCGGGCTTCCTCTTCCGTCAATTCACCATCGAGATAAGAAGAATAAAGTTCTTCTTTTTCCTGGGAATCATCGGAGTATTCTGGTTCAGCCATATCTTTTTGCCCTTAAAATTATGATTCGGATTTCTCTGGTGGCAGGCCATCCATGTAAATATATTTTTTCAACACCTCACGCAGATTGACTCTGGCCCTGCTTAAAAGTGATTTCACAGCCTTAGGGGTAAGCCCCATCACCACTGCAATGTCTGCATAATTCATGTCTTCATATTTGTTTAAAACAACAGCCATTCTTTGGCGCTCATTCAACCCATCCAAAGCCTTGGTGATCACATCTGCAAGTTCCACATTATGAAGATGGATCTCGGGTTGGCTTTGTTTTTCAGGCAGGCGCTGGTCGATTCCAACCTGCTGTTGCTGGCCTGATTCCGTGGTAGGAAAAGAAACTTGAGGCCGACGCTTTTTGGAACGCAGACTGTTCAAGGCAAGATTGTTGGCAATGGTAAAAAGCCAGGTGCTGAATTTAGCCTTCGGATGATAGTTTTTGCGGGATTTATATACCCGGAGAAACGCTTCCTGCGCAAGATCCTCTGCTTCTTCCGTGCTGCCAACCATTGGCTTCATGATGACAACAAGCCTTTGTTGAAACAAAAGCACCAATTGTTCAAATGCGCCTGCTTCATCGGCGCGCACCCGCAGCATCAACCTGATGTCAGGGTCGCGTAAAGCATATTGGGCACTGGATTGGCCAATTGCTGTCAACTTGATCTCCCCGAATTAGCGCAACGCATTACAAACAATTTGTAATTGCATTATTATAACACCTGGGGAAGTGAAGTTTAAAAGGTAATTTTGGCTTTAATCAGTCTTTAATCTTTTGCCCGCTAGCCCTTCTCAACTGGCCGCATGCAGCATCAATATCCGCACCTTTGCGTTTTCGAACCGTAACTGTTTGCCCGGATGCCTTTAATATTTTAACAAACTCATGCACTGCATCCTGTTCCGGCTTCTGAAAAGGCAATCCCTGCACACGGTTAAACGGTATCAGGTTCACATGGGCTTTTCTTTTCCTAAGCAATGCGGCAAGTTCGTGGGCATGATCATTCTGGTCATTAATGCCGCCCAGCAATATGTATTCAAATGTCACCTGCCTGCCTGTAACTTCCTGAAAATAATCCGCTGCATCCAAAACCTCATGGATACCAATCTTGGTGTTGGTTGGAACAATCTTCGAACGAATCTCATCGTTTGGAGCATGCAAAGAAACTGCAAGGTGATACTGCTTTCCGGTATCTCCCAATTGTTTTATTTTTAATGGAAGCCCAACCGTGGAAATAGTGATATGCCTTGCACTCAACCCAAGCCCCTTGGGCGAACATGCAATCTCAAGGGCCTCGAGCAGGTTGTCGAGATTTGCCATCGGTTCGCCCATGCCCATTACAACAACATGGCTGAGCCTTTCATTTTCAGGCAACAGGTTGCGGGCTAGAATCATTTGCTCAAGGATTTCATACGACTTCAAATTTCTTACCACGCCATCTATACCACTAGCGCAAAAAACACACCCCATGGCGCAACCTACCTGCGTGCTTACGCAAACCGTCCTACGGCTCTCCTCTTTCATCAACACGCATTCAATTCGGTTGCCATCCTGAAGCTTTAATATCAGTTTTCTGGTGTCATCCTCCGCGATTTTGTGAATTTCAATTTCCTCAGAATATAAGGCGAAAGCATTTGCCAGGTCGTCTCTCAAGGACTTCGGTAAATCACTCATGTCAGAAAAAGCCATGCATCTTTTTAAGAGCAACCATTGCCTGATTTGAACCAAGCGGTGGGACGGTTGTTGTTTTTCCATGATCCAAGCCTTAAGGCTTTCGGGTGGTAATGAAAGCAGCGCTGGCTTGGCCGATGGTGAAATCAATTCAAGTGAAATATTGTTGGTAGACATGATTCTATTCTAAGTAGACTGCACCGGCTTGCAATGAATCTCGTCAAGCTCTTCCTGAATTTATTCGTTTTTTATTTGATAGCCCACTATTGCAACGAACTTAAAGCCATACACTTAAACAACTTGTGCCAATAACTTGATCCGTTGCCCCACTTTTTATTCGAAGTTTTCTATACTAATCAATGGTGTAATACATGAATTAATACTTCAATCCACCTTTTAAAATTGGGACCCTACCATGGCGGAACCCGAATACCGTCCCGGACTGGCTGATGTGCCGGTTGCGGAATCAGCAATTAGTTTTATTGATGGCAAAAGAGCTCGCCTTGAGTACAGGGGGATCGCAGTCGAAACCTTGGCCAAGGAAAGCTCTTTTGAAGAAACATCATGGCTTCTCCTTAAGGGTGAGCTACCTTCCCAAAAACAACTTGCGACCTTTGACAGCCAACTGCGTGTTCATCGCAGATTAAAATACAAAATCATCGACTTGCTTAAATGTCTTCCTGAATCCGGCCACCCGATGGATGCATTACAAGCAGGGGTCGCAGCATGTGGTATGTTTTATCCAACGAAAGACCGGACTGATCCCGAAAAGAACTGGGAAGCCGTAATCAGACTGATTGCAAAACTTCCCACCATTGTCGCCGCATTTCATCGCCTAAGGCATGGCGATGAGGCAATTCCGCCCCGTGATGATCTGGGCCATGCTGCAAATTTCTATTACATGCTTACCGAGGAAGAGCCATCTCCTTCGATCACCAAGGTGATTGACGCATGCCTTATAGTTCATGCAGAGCACACGATGAATGCATCAACTTTTAGCAGCCGGGTGACGGGTTCGACTTTGGCAAACCCCTTCACAGTTGTAAATTCCGCAATAGGCACGCTGGCAGGGCCTCTGCATGGAGGTGCCAACGAAGAAGTGCTCGATATGCTTGAAGAAATAGGCACTGCAGAAAAAGCAAAGAGCTGGCTGGAAGACGCGGTATTACACAAAAAGAAAATCATGGGTTTTGGACACCGCGTTTATAAAGTTAAAGATCCGCGGGCAACGGTGCTGCAAGAACTTGCCGAACATATGTTTGCTGAAAGCAGCAAGCCTGAAATCTACAACCTTGCTCTAGAAATCGAGAGGATTGCAACAGGAATTCTCGGTCCCAAGGGCATCTATCCCAACGTGGATTTCTATTCGGGCATTGTTTACCAAAGCATGGGGATTCCCCGCGATTTGTTCACGCCCATTTTTGCAATATCACGAGTCGCTGGCTGGACTGCACACTGGCTCGAACAGTTGAAAAACAACCGGATCTTCCGCCCAGAACAGATCTTTGTAGGTAAGAATGATCAACCCTACATACCACTGGGGAAAAGGCCCTGATTAAACCCCGTGTTTTCGTTCTCTTTATGTTTTGGAGGCCTGACTTCTCATGCTTGATGCAGCTTTTATTCGTGCCAACCTTGAGGCGGTCAAATCCAATTGCAAAAACCGTAACCTTGTCGCGGATGTCGACAAGGTGGTTGTAATTGATGACGAACGAAAAAAATTACTCTCAAACATTCAGGCCATTCAACAAAAACAAAATGAGTTATCCAAACTCATTCCCAAAGAAAAAGACCCCGCCACAAAACAGCAACTTGTTGGCGAAGGCAAAGCACTCCGTGAACAAGTCAATGTAATGGAAGCGCAAGTTCGAGAAATCGAAAGCAATCTTAAATCCGTCCTGAACATCATACCCAATATGACGCATCCAGATGCACCGGTGGGGTTGCTTGCAGAAGACAACAAAGAAATCAAACATTGGGGCCAGCCAAGAAAATTCGATTTCACACCCAAGGATCATGTCGCCCTTTGTGATTCATTGCAACTTGCAGACTTCGAAGCAGGTGCTTCCGTTGCGGGCCAGAAGTTTTATTACCTTAAGAACGAAGGGGCATTGCTCGAACTCGCCCTTGTGCAATACGCGATGAATACCCTTGTTCAAGAAGGCTTCACCCCCGTGATTACACCTGATCTTGCCAGGGTTGAAGTCCTCGAAGGTATCGGTTTCATCCCCCGCGATCCAGACCCCGAAAAACGTCAGGTTTATACCATCGCTGATACCGATCTTTGCCTGGTAGCAACCGCAGAAATCACTCTCGGGGGCATGCACCGCGATCAAGTTCTTGACGAAGCCAACATGCCTTTGCGCTACGCTGGGCTTTCCCACTGCTTCCGAACCGAAGCGGGTGCACCCGGCAAAGACACCCGTGGATTGTACAGGGTTCATCAATTCACCAAAGTTGAAATGTTTGCATTCTGCACACCCGAACAAGCCGAGGATATTCACCTCGACATCCTTCGCATCGAAGAAAAAATATTCCAGGGCCTCGGCCTTTGCTATAGGGTGATCGACACTTGCACGGGTGATTTGGGCGGCCCAGCTTACCGAAAATACGACCTCGAAGCTTGGATGCCCGGAAGAGGCAAAGACGGCGATTATGGCGAAGTTACCAGCACTTCCAACTGCACTGATTATCAATCGCGAAGGCTTAACATTCGCAGCAAATCCCAGGGTCAAAAGGGCACTCGATTCGCTTATACACTCAACGGCACTGCTGTTGCAGTTACCAGGGCCATTGTTGCAATCTTGGAAAATAACCAGCAGGCTGATGGATCTGTTATCATTCCAGAAGTGTTACGGCCCATGATTGGCAAAGACCGGATTGTCCCCCGGTAGAGTTGCCCTAATTTTCTTCTGGACTGGGATAAGATGGAAAACAGCCTGCCTCCTTCGGAAAAAGTCAAAACATTCCCCGTCTCCCCAGGTGTTTACATCATGAAGGACGCCAAGGGGGTTGTTCTTTACATAGGCAAGGCAAAAAATCTTCGCAGCAGGGCTTCGCACTACTTTACCAAGGCTGCCAGCGAAGACCCAAGAACCCAAAACCTTGTACCACTCATCGAAGAAATCGAGTTTCTGCTTGCTGAAACCGAGGTGGATGCTCTTCTTCTCGAAGCCAGGCTTATCAAGGATATTCAACCCCGATTCAATGCCGCCCTGAAGGATGGAAGAACCTTCCCTTATTTACAAATCAGGGTGCGCGAAGAATTCCCACGCGTCGAATTTACCCGCTCACCCCGCAGGAAAGGAGTAAGGCTTTACGGCCCCTTTACCAACTCCAAGGCGCTTAAACACGCACTTCTAATTCTGCAACGGGTATTTAAGTTTCGAACCTGTGGCCTGGATATTAAATCCGATGAAAATCGATGGCGATGGTTCCGCCCGTGCCTTCTTCACAGTATCAGGCAATGCACGGCGCCTTGCAATTTCCGAGTCACCAGAGAAGAGTATCGTGCCCAGATCAAATCATTGATTCATGTACTGGAAGGGCGCAAAAAAAAACTCCTTCGAAAAATGCGCAAGGAGATGGAAGCCGCAAGCAAAGAACTCTTGTTTGAAAAAGCAGCACGAATCCGCGATGAAATTCTATCATTGGAAAAATTGGAAGATCGGGGCAACAACAAACGCGATGTACAACCAGGCGCCTTTCCCATCGACCCCAAAAAAGGCCTCAATGGCTTAAAAAAAATCCTCGGGCTCTCAGCAACACCAAGAACCGTCGAAGGCATTGATATTGCACATCTGGGCGGGACCGAGACCGTGGCTTCGCTTGTGCGCTTCCTTGATGGGCTACCCTTCAAGCAGGGATATAGAAAATTTCGGATTAAATCGGTAAAAGGCATTGATGATTACGCATCGATCCGGGAGGTGGTTTTCAGGCGCTTCAGAAAACAACGCGACTCCGAAGAAATATTCCCTGATGTAATACTCATAGATGGGGGCAAAGGCCAGCTTAATGCCGCACTCGATGCCTTTAAGTTGTTGGGAATCGAACCCCCTTGCCTGATTTCACTTGCAAAGAAAGATGAGGAAATCTTCCGCCCGGGAGATTCCGAACCCATACGCCTGGGCAGGCATTCTTCCGCCTTGCGCCTGTTGCAATATGTGCGAGATGAAGCACATCGCTTCGCACAGCATTATCACCATGTACTAAGGCACAAAAAATTAGAAAATGAGATCGAATCCGCCTTGGAAACAGAACCGGAGCCCAATGACAATGCGAATCCTACTAACTAACGATGATGGTATTTATGCTCCCGGCCTTAAGGCTTTGCGCTTGGAGCTGCAAAAAATTGGAACCGTTGATGTTGTTGCCCCCGCAACCGAACAAAGTGCCACCGGCCATTCGGTTACTCTTAACAACCCCATTGTGGTTCAAGAGATCAGCGATGAAAACATGGCTCGAATTGGCTGGGCCGTCGAAGGCAGGCCTGCAGATTGTGTCAAGCTTGCCTTGAGAGAACTTCTGGGCTACCGGCCAGACCTTATTGTCAGCGGGTTGAATGCAGGCTCTAACGCAGGTATTAATGTTCTTTATTCAGGAACGGTTGCAGCAGCAATTGAAGGGGCTTTTTTTGGTGTCACCAGCATTGCTTGTTCCTTGGAATACACCAAGCCGAGACCATTGGATTTTAAAACGGGCGCGGGACTGGCAAGGCAGATTGTGGAGCAAATTTTAAACAAGAAGCCCGCTCCAGGAGCCTTGTTTAATGTCAACATTCCAAGCCTTGAAAATGGACCGGTTCTAGGCGTTCGTGTTGCGCCACAGAACATCTCCACCTATGAAGAGTGCTTTGATAAACGCACCGACCCCAGAGGCAGGACCTATTTTTGGATCGGGGCCGATTTCACCTGCCCGGATCCAACCCCAGAAACCGATACCGCAGCCCTTAGGGATCGATATATCACCGTTACACCACTGCAATACAACCTCACCGAAAATACGCGCCTTGAGGAAATGTATTCCTGGAATTGGACACTTTGATTTCCAAGATTTCATGATATGATCCTTTTTCTAACTTTACTCCCTGAGGAAACGCCATGAACGCAATTGAAATTACAGCTTCTGCATTGGAATCGACCGGGCAGATGCTTTCCATGTTCCTTTCGGATTTATCTGATGATGATTTGCTGGTTTGTCCGGTGGAGGGTGCCAATCATATCGCCTGGCAGATAGGCCATTTGATATCCGCTGAAAGAATGACCGTTAATAATCTTCCGGATGTTTCCTACCCGCCTCTTACACCTGAATTCGAAGCCACACACAGTCGGGATTCCAATTCAAAACAAACCAAAGCAGGATTTTTAACCAAGACACAATACATTGAGATGATGGCACAATCTCGCTTGGCCACGCTTACTGCCTTACGCAAACTTAAAGATGCCGACTTGGATAAACCAACCACCGGAAGGCTTGCTGCCAAGGCTCCAACTCTTGGAAAACTTTTACTCCTTTGCTCCAACCATACTTTGATGCACATGGGGCAATTCAGTGTAATACGCAGAAAACTAGGCAAACCGGTGTTATTCTAAACCCATGCATTATTCCTTTCTTGCAGATGCGCTGGTCATAATCCACCTTGCCTTTGTTGCTTTTGTGGTTCTTGGCCAGCTTGCAATTTTAGTTGGCATCATCTTTAAAAAAACATGGGCCAGGGCTTTTGTTTTTAGAATCGTCCACCTTGTTTGCATCGGTATAGTCGCAACCGAGGGTATGCTTGATGTTGAATGCCCCCTTACCGTATGGGAAAGAAATCTACGATCCGAAGCGGGGCAGGATGTTTCAGAAGCTCCCTTCATACCACAACTTGCCAACCGTATTCTTTTCTACCCGGGTATTCCCCATGTTTATTTCGAGAGAATGCATATCGCATTCGGCTGCTTGGTTCTTTTGACCTTCCTGATTTGGCCTCCAAGACTTCCCAAAAAACCCAAAGAATCCTTTAATTAACAAGATTCAAACCTTTGTTCTTTGAAATCCGGGATGTTATAATATCGTTTGATTGTTCAGATGAAGCTTGACTCATTCGGAGCTTATTCAAATGCGCCTGATGTGCTTTACTTTTTTAATTCTTATTTCACCCGCACTTTCCATGGCTGATAGTGCCAACTGGTCGAGATTCCGGGGGCCCAATGGCACTGGAATTTCCGACTCCAAAAACATTCCCCTCAAATTTTCCAACACGGAGAATGTTGTCTGGAAATTACCGCTTTCTGAAGTTGGGAACTCCGCACCGGTCATTTGGGGCAACCATCTTTTCCTTCATTCTTCTCTGCCCGATGGCAGTAAACGTTTTCTCCAATGCATCGACTCCATTTCTGGAAAATCCCTTTGGAAAAAATCCTTCGATGCAGGTGTCGCTAAAACGCATATTAAAAATTCGTTGGCTTCCTGCACCCCTGCAACCGATGGCGAAAGAGTTTACAACCTCATATGGGATGGCAAAAACATCGCATTGTATGCTCATGATTTTAAAGGCGCCGAAGTTTGGAAAAAAGACCTGGGGCCATTTAATAGCCAACATGGGCCAGGCCATAGCCCCATAGTTCACAATGACAAAGTGATCTTCAACAATGATCAAGATGGCTCGGCGCAGCTTCTTGCCTTTGATTCCAAAACAGGAAAGCCTCTTTGGGATATCCCCAGAAAAGCCTTCAGAGCTTGTTATTCAACCCCACTGCTCAACACTCTTGAAAACGGAAAACTGGAACTCTTGGTCGCTACCTCTGCCGGCATAACCAGCTACGATCCAGATCAGGGCCTTGAAAATTGGAATTACACATGGAGCTTTTCAAAAATGCCACTCCGCACCGTGGCATCTCCAGTTGTTACCTCTGGCGTTATTGTTGCCTGCAGTGGCGATGGGGCTGGCGATAGGCACCTTATCGCCGTCAAACTTGGGGGCAAAGGTGATGTCACACCAACAAACCTGCTTTGGGAAAACCGTAAGTCTTTTCCTTATGTTCCCTCCATGATCTCCAAACAAGAATATATTTTTAGTGTTACAGACAAAGGAATGGCGATGTGCAATCTTGCCGTCAGTGGCAAAGAATTATGGAGCGAAAGGCTCGACAGCCCCGTTACTGCCTCTCCCCTTATGATTGACAATAATATTTTTGCGATCGGCGAAAATGGTGACGTTTATATTTTTCAAGCTGAGGGTAGTTTTAAAATGATCAGCAAAAACTCCCTGGGAGAACCCGTTTTCTCCACCCCGGCTGTCGCTAATGACAAGCTTTACATTCGGGGCAAAAACCATCTTTTCTGCATTGGTAAACCAGTCAAGTAACTTTTTCTACAAGGATATTCACATGATCGCAAGCTTTAAGAATCGTACAATTATTTTATTGGCGGCTTTAACCCTGGGAGCCCTTTCTGGTGTTTCTCCCACTACTGCACAAGAGGCAAAAACTGTGAATGCATCGAAGACCGAACGCGTTTTTGAAATGCGAACCTACTACGCAGAACCGGGCAAAATGGATGCCCTTCATGCAAGATTTCGTGATCACACCTGCAAGCTTTTTGAAAAGCATGGCATGACCATCATTGGATTCTGGAAACCTACAGATAAAGCAAAAGCTGAAGAAATGATGGTTTACATCCTTGCTTACCCAAGCAAGGAAGCTGCAGATGCATCTTGGAAAGGTTTCCGCGCTGATCCTGCATGGAATACTGCCAGGGATGCCTCTGAAAAGAATGGGAAGCTGGTCAAAAAAGTTGAATCAGTTTTCCTTAACCCTACTGACTATTCTCCCATCAAATAATTTAAAGAAGCGCTTCCCTTATGATCTTCCTCCGCATTGCTTGGACTGCTTTTTTCCTTGTTCTTGCACCACTCTTGAGCATTGAAACTACAACCCAAGCCATGCCTTTGGAGATACCCACTCGTATCACCAAATCAAGCCATCTGGTTGTACGGGTAAAAATCAACAACAAAGGCCCGTTCAACTTCATTGTCGATACAGGCGCCCCTGTTACTTTTTTCGCTGCTGAACCAGGCAAATCACTCGGCCTCAAACCAGATGAAAATGGCTGGTGCATTCTCGATAAATTCATGCTCGAGGGCGGACTCCTTTCAGAAAACCTTCGCGTCAAGCTTGAAACGCCTTTTCAACTGGTTGGCATGAATGGAATGGCACTTGGCGGATTGGAAATGCACGGCCTCATTGGTTATGATTTACTTGCAAAACACAAGATAGAAATCGATGTCGCCAAGGAAACCATGATCTGGACACCTCTCGATTTCCAACCAAGATTCCCACTGGGAGTCTCAGGGAAAAACTCAGGGTCGGGCTTGGATGCTCTTGGTTCTTTTATGAAAACTGTTGGTGCATTCACAGGCAAAAAACAGGATTTACCCCCGGCACTTCGTGGATCCCTTGGCATTTTGATCAATCCAGATTCAAATCCCTTGACCGTTCTCGATGTACAAAAAGATAGCCCGGCTTACAAAGTAAATATCCAAAAGGGTGATCTCATCCTAAAATTCAATGATTCTGAAGTTCTTTCCCTGGATGATCTTTTAAAAATGTACCGCGCAACTCCGGAAGGGAAAAAGATACAATTCGAGATCATGCGAAAAAAACAAATTATTACTCTGGAACTTACACCAGGGAAAGGTTTGTAACCATGCCATCTATAAACCTTGCAGTCTTTCAATCATTCATGCTCTTTTTACTTCTCTCTTCAACAGCAAACGCTCAAGAACCCGTTAAAGTTCCATTGGAAATTTTGAAATCAGGCCATATTGTTGTTTCCGTAAAGGTTAACGATAAAGGCCCCTACAGGTTGTTATTTGATACCGGTGCTCCCGTCACCATCATCAGTAGCAAGATCGCAACCGAAGCGAAGGTGATCAAACCCTCCCTGGGATTTTCCCTATTTGGCGCAGGCGGGCAAGCTAACATTCAATCGCTTGAACTAGGTAATTTAAAAACCCAAAACAATTCTGTGATTGTGATGGATCACCCAACAATCAAAGTCATGTCTAAATTCTTTGGTCCCATCGAAGGAATCATTGGCTTCTCCACCTACTCGCGATACAAATTCACCATCGACTACAAAGATTCATCGATTGCCTTTTCACCTAACGGTTACATTCCCCAAGACACCATCAAGGCGATGATGGATCGCCTAACAACAAATGGCAAAACTCGCGAGACTTTATGCCCAAAAGGTATTTGGGGCTTTGAAGTTCAAAAACTTGGGAATGATACCGCTGATGGTTTGAATATTATTTCTGTAGCACCTGAAAGTGCGATGGCAAAAGCAGGGCTTAAAAAAGGCGATCGGATTCTTTCTCTTAACAACATTTGGACTGATTCACTCGAAGATCTTTTTTATGCCTCCAGCAAATCCATTGCAAACAAACAATCTAAAATAAAAATTCTCAGCGATAACGAGATAAAAACAATCGCGGTTATTCCAGCTAATGGAATATAACTTTCTCCAGAACCCAGCATGAGTGAAACTTACATAACCATGAAAAAATTTACACTTGCTTTAATTGCCCTGGTCATCCTGCTCCCTTTTCCAGGTTTTACCCTGAGCGAATCAATCGCTTTTGGCCAAACCAGCAAAAAATTAAAATCTGCCATGATCGATCAGGGCGAATCTAATCAAGCACTTAAGGGCATCGCTGTTCTGGAGGGTTTTAAAGTCGAAATTGTCGCGCAAAACCCAAATATTGTTAATCCCACCGCAATTTCGTTTTCAGAAGATGGCAAAGTCTTTGTTCTGGAAAGAAGCCCAAATTTCACGAAAGAATTGAAAGCATCATCCTGGCCTGTCGGTAATTTCAAAGAAGGAAGTGCCCTTAAAAAACCTACCCCTGACAAACTAAAATATCTCGCAATAAACAAAAACTCAGGCCTTTGGGAAAACCCAAGCACCATACTCGAAACTTTTTCGCCCTCTGCGTTTGTGGTGCACCATCCTTATGTTTACCTTGCGGATTCAGGCGCCATTCTGCGATACAAAATCAAACCAGATGGCGCATTGGACATGAAACATGAAACCATCGTTAAGGGAATCTATGGCTTTAATGAATACCAGGTTAATGCGCTTCAATTCGGGCCAGATGGTTGGCTTTATTTTAATTTCCCGCCCGGCGACTCTCTTCTTGAAGGATCCGATGGCAAAAAAATCCAGGTTCTTCGTACAGGTGGAATCGCCCGCTGCAAACCAGAAGGAATAAACCTTGAGCTTTTTTCAACTGGCATTCGGCAAGCTAAAGGAAATCTATCATTCGATTTACACGGAAATTTATTTTCGGTCGATGATCAGATTTCTTCGGGTTTAAAACCTTCCGGTGCTCGACTCCTTCACTTGGCCGAGGGATTAGATTTCGGCTGGCATCTCGCACACCGCTCTGCTTGTTGCGACCCGGATCCTATGCGAATTTTAATGGAAGGTGATGATGCATCTTACTCCGTCATCAACTTTCCAAAAGTTCATTCCACATCATCCCATGCGTACACCGACAACAAACTACCCCAAAAATTCAAGAACTTATTTCTTGTCGCAGATGGTGTATCCAATGAAATTCTTGGTGTATTTCCTGCCAAAGATAAAAGCACCTTTCTTTCCAGTGAATATTTCTCCTTCTTAAGTTCTTCGGATCCCATGTTTTTCCCCTCCCAAATAACTCAGGGCCCTGATGGCGCCATTTATATTGTGGATCAAGGATGCCGCCATGGAACAGAAGGTTCCGGATCGGGCGGAAGAATTTTAAGAATTCGTTGGCAAGGAACAACTACTGACCCCGAACTAACGCTGCGAAATTTGGATTTAATTACCGCACTTGATGAAAAATCAGTTGCTGATCTCATCACACTTCTTGATTCAGAGGATGATTGCATAAGAATAGCATCGCGTAACACACTAGTCCGAAAAGGCAGGGAAGGCTTTGATTCGTTGGTGAAATTTCTAAAAGATGAAGAAAAAGCTTCTGGGTCAAAACTACGCGCACTAGAAGCGCTTGCCCATTTCTGGGATAAAGAAGTTCAACTTATTTGCGAAAACATTATTTCGGGTGGTGATCCTGACCTTCAACTTCAGGCAGCGCAATATCTGGGTCGGTTTGCAACTTCAGGCAGCGACTCGATTTTCAATGTTCTTCTTAAGCATCTGGGGTCTGATACCCCTGAGTTAAGAAATGTAATCACCATTGCAATGGGAAAAAACAATGCTCCGGGATCCGCGGAAAGCCTTGTGAACTCGGTTTTGTTTTATGAGGGATCAGATATTCGAATGCTGGACGCTTTTTCTCGCGCCTTGGAATTTACTGGCAAAAATGGCATGGAACGTATTCTTGCTGTTGGTGATACGGGCGTGAAAAAGGATATCAGAAAAATCTTGGAAGTCCAAACCCTGATGCGTACCAATTCTGCTTTGGAAGGTACCCTGACTTGGTTAGAAAACCAGAATATAAGTGATTTAGAAATAGTCGATTTACTTAAAAGCATTAAAAATCAAAAGCAAATTTCAGATGCTATTCTATCTCAACTGTCACTTTCTTGTTTAAAGCACCCAAACCTTGAGGCCCCTGCTAAAATTGCCCTGTTAGATTCCTTAAGCTGTTTTCCCAGTGCTTCGTTTAAGGAGTGGGAAAAGTTTTTAGATGACTGCCTGGAAGATTCAGATAGTAAAATAAAAACAGCCTCCATAAATATGATCAAAAACACAAACCTAAGTTCGTATTCAAAAAAACTTACCTCAAGGCTCAGCAGTCAGGAAATCCAAGATGAGGAGAAATCCCTGCTTTTAGATGCTCTTGCAGTTTTTAAAACAAAGGAAGCGATCCCTATTATCATCAATATTTTAAGTGGCACCAGGTCTCAAAAAGAAAGTGTGAAAGTAAAGCAAAGCGCATTACAAGCCTTATTTGCAATTGATCCTGAAAAGGCTGCTGAAAATATGCAAGGTTTGCTTGGCTCTATTTTATTCCCCGACAAACTTAAAAGCGAAGCATTACAATTACTTGAAAAAAACCCTACTGGAGCAAAAGTACTTTTTGCATATTTCGATTCTGGCAAGTGCGACCCTATTTCATTGCCCGCCATTTCCGATTGCCTTAAAAAGTTTGGTTTAAAATCCCCTGAGGGCAAAGATCTAAACAGTGTGCTTCTGAAAAAAGCCCTCCTCGCTGATAATAACCTGCAGCATTTCCATCTATTTGAAACTAATATGAAATCCCAATCGAACCCTGAAAAAGGAAAAGATATTTTCCTGTCTGCCAACAAAATCGCCTGCATCATCTGCCATTCGACAAGTAAAAACACTATTTCCATAGGCCCAGATTTAGCTTCCATGCAAAAAATGGAAACAGCAAAATTAATTCGTTCCGTTTTAGATCCCTCGTACGAAATTAACCCTGCCCATGGCACTATCGAAGTAAAAACCAAAACGAATAAAACTTACATAGGGGTTAAAATAAAATCAGCAGAAGATCAGGTTGTGTTAGCAGACGCCTCGGGCACTATATCAACCTTTGGCAAAAACGAAATTGCTTCTGTTAACCCTTTGAAATATTCCATCATGCATGATTCTTATTCCAGCACCCTCAATTATCGAGAATTGGTGGATTTGGTTTCTTTTTTAAAAGATCCTGCCAATGATAAGGCTTTTTCAGGGGCATGCTTTGTGGGCCAAATCAAATCAAAGGACCTGGATGATTCCAAAAGCGTATTAATCTCTTCAAGAAATGATGGTTTTTTCGATTTACAAAAGCACATGCAGGGCACACCGGAACAACTTTCCCTACACTTCTATTTGAACGCCAATAACCAATCAAAAACCTTGGTAACCATCACCACCCGAGATACCTTGCAATTACGATTAAACACCCTCCTGAAAACCCCTCTTGCAAATAAAGTCTCAGACACAATGTTTAATTTCGAATTAGATCTGAATCCGGGATTGAACCATATCGCAATAGATTTTTTGAAAGGCAGAAAACCAGAAGGGTTTTATTTACGGTTCACTGGTGATGGAATAGTGGGATCAAGTATAAAAAATAACCCGGCTCCTAAAGATTAAGAGTCGGGTTGAATCTTTTAAAATCTAAATTTGATTTACTGCAAGCCGCCATCCACTCGCTCGTTGGTAAGATGGGAAGGATGATCTGTGAACCAGATTCTGGACCATTCCTGTTCGATCTGCCTGAGATCCTCAGATTGATTGACTAGAGCTTTTATACGCATACTGGGATCAGAGGAATAAGCATTAATAAGGCAACCGGTATTGGAAATAATAGCCAAGCCAACTGCGGTAAACAAAAAAATACGGCTCATGATGAAATCCCTTCATGCATACAAGATCTATCAAACAGACCTAAAGGTTAGTTGTCCTAGAAAGAAAATAACTGGAACTCAACTAAACCTGAATGATTTATCGGATGTAATGAATTTAAGCTTGAGAGGAAAATAAGGAATGATAATGGATTTAACGAAAAAGAAACTTGAACAGCTTGAGAGGTCTGGGGTATTTGGTGTCGTCGATTTGCTTTAATTTTATTAAGAGGGGTTATTTAACGGAGAATTAGGCTTCGAAACTTCATCAACATCACCTAAAACGAGGCTCTCGCCATCGACATTTACAGGTATATTGGTAAGTTTTTTGACACGTTCTTCCATTTCTTTACCGGGCTTGAAGGTTACAACATACTTTGGAGGTACATCAACGCGGTCACCGGTTCGTGGGTTTCTTGCTTTTCGGGCTTTCCTTTGTTTTACTTCGAAAACGCCAAAATTCCTTAATTCTATACGGCCCATCTCTAAAAGAGCATCCACAATTGCATCAAAAGTTTGTTGCACGATGTCTTTGGTCTTTAGCTGTGTCAAACCGATTTTATCAGAAATCTGTTTTACGATTTCTTTTTTCGTCACGGTTACCACTCCTGATTTGTACGGTAAGGAACAAGGTAATTTTCACCGTCAAGTGACTTAAAGTTAAATCCAGTTAAGGATTATGTCAAGTCTAAAGAAGACAATCCTTAATATTCATCGTTCCTTTTTTAAATCTAATCGAAAAATGATCTTCCCAAAGACCCTCGAAAAAAGTTACTTCTAATCTATTACTTTGGCATTCATTAAAGGATTCTTCATGGAAAAGTTAGTTGTTACCGGTGGATGTGGTTTTATTGGCAGCAATTTCATTCGCATGATACTAGAAAAAGAACCCACGATTGAAGTTTTAAACTTCGATCTGCTCACCTATGCGGGTAATCTTGCCAATCTCAAGGATTTAGAAAAAAATCCCAGACTCAAATTCTTCAAGGGCGACATTGCCAACAAACAGGACGTGGACACGGCGTTAAAAGATGGGGCATCATCGATTGTCCACTTTGCTGCAGAAAGTCATGTCGACAGAAGCATTTTGGATTCCGGCCCATTCATCCGAAGTAATATCGTTGGCACACAGGTGCTTTTAGATTCTGCAAGAGCACACAACATAAAAAGATTTGTCCATGTTTCCACTGATGAAGTTTACGGAAGCTTGGGCGATACAGGGTTTTTCACCGAAGACACTCCCCTTGCTCCCAACAGTCCGTATTCGGCAAGCAAGGCATCTTCCGATCTCATTGTTCGAAGTTATGTTCATACCTTCGATTTCCCCGCAATGATCACCCGATGCTCCAACAATTATGGCCCCTATCAATTTCCCGAAAAGCTGATTCCACTTTTCATCAGCAATTTGCAAAGAAATGAACAAGTTCCAGTTTATGGCGATGGCTTGAACGTGCGCGATTGGATTCATGTGAACGATCATTGTTCGGGCATACATGCTGTCTGGCGAAAAGGGCGTGTAGGCGAGGTTTACAATCTAGGCGGAAAAAGCGAACGAACGAACCTTGAATTAACCCATGCGCTTCTTGACAACCTGAAAAAACCCCATTCCCTGATTCGTTACGTTAAAGATAGGCCAGGGCATGACAAACGGTATGCCATTGATTGCTCCAAGGCAGAAAAAGAACTGGGATGGGCGCCAACGGTTGTTTTCGAAGAGGGTTTGAAACAAACGGTGGAATGGTATCTAGCAAATTCTGATTGGGTTAATTCCATTCGCACAGGTGATTATCTTTCGTATTATCAAAAGCAATATGGGCACCGTTAACAAAAAACTGAATCACGGCACGGTTCTAATTACTGGGATCACCGGGTTTGCTGGTTCGTATCTTGCAGAACATCTCCAAGGGTTCGCCCGGGAAATCCATGGAATCAGCAGGTCAGGTAAGTGGCCGATAAACAGCCCTGTGCATCTACAGGAAATCCCGCTGCATATTGACAATTTTCAAGATTCGCTCCGATTGGCTTCGCTTTTAAAAAAGGTCAATCCGTCACATATTTATCACCTTGCTGGATTTGCCCAAACGGGGAAGTCTTTTGTAAATCAAAGCGAAGCTTGGATGGGAAACCTCAACGTCCCCCATACTCTTTATGATGCCATTAAGAAATCTGGTATTACTGCAAGGGTTCTTTTTGCCGGGTCGGGATTGATTTATGGACCTGCAAAATTTAACAGGGAAATTAAAACCGAATCATCAGAGTTAATGCCACAAAGTCCATACGCATCCAGCAAGGCCGCTGCAGACCTTTTGAGCTATCAAGTTTGGATAAATGACGGGATAGAAATTATTCGGACACGGCCTTTTAATCATATCGGGCCAAGGCAATCAATTGATTTTGCAATGGCAAGTTTTTCCAAACAGATTGCTGAAATAGAACTTCTGAAAAAAACACCAGTCATTAAAACAGGATCGCTATCTGCTTTCAGGGATCTTACCGATGTAAGAGATACGGTCAAAGCTTATGCAGGCCTGATGGATCATGGAAAACCAGGCGAAGCTTACAACATTGGTTCTGGAAAAAACATTCGGATTTCTGATGCGTTGAAAATGCTCGTTTCCTTTTCAAAAACCCCAAACCTGGTAATTGAAGAAGAGCTGCCCCCCGCCTCTTCCTCCCAAGATTTTGAATTACAGGTAGGCATTGATAAACTAAACAAGACCATATCCTGGGAACCGGCTTTTTCCCTGGATGAAACTCTTTCCGACACTTTGAACTACTGGCGCAAGGTCGCTGCCACACAATTGCAAAACTCCAAGGAATCAAAATGAAAATTGCTGTAGTTGGAACAGGTTATGTTGGTTTAGTCACGGGGACTTGTTTTGCAGATAGTGGCAATGAGGTTATTTGCATCGACAAGGATGAGGCCAAAATAGCGGTTTTGGAAAAAGGGAAGATCCCGATTTACGAGCCCGGTTTATTGGAAATGGTTCATCGTAATGCCCGCGATGGGCGCCTTGTGTTTACCACTGATTTAGAAAAAGGCATTCAATCAAGCGATTTGGTATTCATCGCGGTGGGTACGCCCCAAAGTGAATCGGGCGCTGCTGATCTTTCAACTGTTTTTGCAGTCGCAAAATCCATTGCAATTGCTGCGAACAAATCGAAAATTGTAATCATTAAAAGCACTGTTCCTGTAGGCACCAATAAAAAAGTCCAGGATATTGTTAACGCCAATAGTAAGTTCCCCATTCATATTTGCAGCAATCCTGAATTCCTTAAAGAAGGGGCTGCGATCGAGGATTGCACCAAGCCAGACAGGGTCGTAATAGGAATACGGTCTCCAGAACTATCCGAAGTTTTCAAGGAATTATACGCTCCTTTTCTAAGGACAGAACGCCCGTTATTGATCATGTCACCTGAAAGTGCGGAAATGACCAAGTATGCAGCCAACGCCATGCTTGCAACCAAAATCAGCTTCATCAATGAAATGTCAAACATCTGCGAAAAAATGGGGGGAGACATCAACGATGTCCGAAGGGGGATCGGGCATGATATCAGAATTGGATTCCAATTTCTTTTCCCAGGCGCCGGATATGGTGGCAGTTGTTTCCCAAAAGATATTAGAGCCTTGATCCATATGGCAAATGAAATTGGAATCGAACCAACCATGCTCGAAGCAATCGATGCGGTTAATGAACATCAAAAAGAACTTCTTTTTTCAAAGATCAATGATCATTTCAAAGGAAACATCAAGGGTCTGACTTTTGCAATCTGGGGCCTGGCTTTTAAACCACGAACGGATGATATCCGCGAAGCTCCTGCAATGGTGCTAATCGATTCCCTTCTAAACGCAGGCGCCAAGGTTCAAGTTCATGACCCCGAAGCAATGCCCAATGTTAAGGCGATTTATGGAGATAAAATTTCGTATTGCAGTAAGCCATACGATGCTCTTCAAGGGGCAAACGCTTTGGCAATTGTTACGGAATGGCAGGAGTTTCGAAATCCAAATTTCCAGTTCATGGCAGGGCTGCTTAAAGAGAATGTGATTTTTGATGGGCGAAATTTATACGAACCCAAAGTTCTTTCCTCGGTTGGATTCACCTATTATTCCATAGGAAGAAAAACATCTTTTCCGGCTTCTTAATTCATGATTTCAAAGATTAAATCACCCACCATGGTCTATCATGAATAACATGGTAAACAAAAACACCCCGACGCCATGGGATCTTGAAGCGGAAGCCATCGTTGTAAAAATAAGATGGTTCGGCGTTTTGATAGGCTACTTTCTGGTCAATGCAACGGATATGAGTGGCGACCGCAGGTTGCTGTTAAATGCAATCCTTGCAATCGGTGTGGCGTACACACTTTTAGACACTTATTTCAGTTGGAAAAAAAGGGTGTTTCTCGCAGAGTACCCTTTATTTATCGCAGCCATGGAATCGTTGTTCATAGGAATGCTTTGCTATTACGAGGAAGGCCTTTCCAGCACTTTCCGATATTATTATTTTCTTTCAATCTTATGTTGTGCTTTGCGATATTCCTGGATGGTGACAGCGATTTGTTTTACCTTCCACTGTATCAGTTTTAGCGCTTTATTCTTTTTATTAAATGATAATTCACAAAGTAAGATATTTATATCGCTCACCATGATAGTGATGGGTTGGCTGGCATGGGCATCAACATCATTGACTTCATTGCTGCGTAGAACAAGTTCTTCGCTGGAAGTTTTAAATAATGAGTTACTAAAAAACAAATCGGAGCTTGAAGCAAGAATTGCAGAAAGATCAAAGCAGTTACAGGAAGCACAGGCCCAGGTATTACAGCAGGAAAAAATGGCCGCCTTTGGACTTCTTGCTGCAGGAATCGCACACGAAGTTGGCAACCCATTAACATCCATTTCCTCAATGGTGCAAATTCTTCAAAAAAAAGAACTTGATGACTACACCAGGGAAAAACTTGACCTGATGAGCGGCCAGTTGACTCGCATCCGCGATACCCTTCGGGAAGTGATGGATTTTTCCAGACCCGCAAACCTCGAACGAAAAAAAATCAAACCTCTTCCTGTAATTGAAGAAGCGATGAATATTGCGAAATATTATAAAAGAACCAGGGGAAAGGTTACCCTACGGCCTGTTCCACAAAACCTACTGACAATAGACGCAATACACGACCAATTGGTGCAGGTGATTCTTAACCTTATTTTAAATGCCATTGATGCTGCGGGGACAGGCGGTATCATTGAGGTTGAATTAGCGATGATAGACAACAACATTTGTTTTCAAATAAGTGATAATGGACCAGGGGTTGTGCCTTCTGATGTTCCAAAACTTTTTCAACCTTTTTTTACCACAAAAAAACATGGCACAGGGCTTGGCCTCTTTGTTTCAAAGAAAATAATCGAGGAACACGGGGGAACTTTGCGATTTTTTCAAAAGCCCGAGGGTGGCTCGCTTTTTAGTGCAACCATTCCCTCGACCAATTTTTCTCATTAAATCAATGTAACCAAGGTATCTCATGAGTGAACTTAAAAAAAATCCCACCGGAGCAAAAGATTCGTTCCACAGTATACTTGTCATTGATGATGAGCCGTTAATCCGCGAAACTCTTACAGAATTTCTGAATCAAGAAGGCTTCAAGGTGATTTGTGCAAGTAGTGGCGAAGAGGGAATCAAGCTTGCAACCACCACAAGATTTGAAATATGCCTTTGTGATTTACAACTTCCCGGGATGGACGGCATCGCTTTTCTTCAAGAACTTCAACGAATAAGCCCTGAGGTGTTTGTTGTAATGATCACTGCTTATGCCACTGTGGAAAACGCAGTCGAGGCGTTTAAGCGTGGAGCGCAAGATTATCTTATCAAGCCTGTAATCCTTGCGGAGTTATCAGAAAAAATCAAGAGATTGCTGGAACAAAAAAGGCTGGCACTTGAAAACCAATGGTTAAGAAAAGAGCTAAACCGCATCTACCCTGAAACCAAACTCATAGGCAAAAGCCAGGCAATGCGACAGACGATTGAATTGGCAAACAAAGTTGCGCCAACAAGATCCACCGTATTAATAACTGGGGAAAGCGGCACGGGCAAAGAATTACTGGCACGGGTGATCCATGAAGGTGCAAACCCGGTTTCAACCAATATAAAAGATCCGCCCACCAGATTTCTAGCGGTGAATTGCGCTGCAATCCCTCACGATTTGCTTGAAAACCAGTTGTTTGGGCACAAGAAAGGATCGTTCACAGGGGCGGATAAAGACCAAACCGGGGTCTTTATGCATGCAGGCAAAGGCACTGTGTTTCTCGACGAGATTGCTGAACTACCACTTGCAACCCAGGCAAAACTTTTGCGTGCGATTGAACTAAAAGAAATAATGCCTGTTGGGGCGAATGAACCCATCACGGTAGAAGCGCGGATTCTCGCAGCCACCAATAAAGATTTGCAAAAAGAAGTGGAAGCGGGCCGTTTCCGTGAGGATTTGTATTACCGCTTGAATGTTGTTGCGATCAATATCCCACCCCTTCGAAACCGAATGGAAGATATACCCGAACTGGTTGAGTTTCTTTTGGACAAGCATTCAAAAGCCATGGGTAAGCGCTTCACCGGAGTGAACCATGAGGCGATGCAAATTTTAATGGCCTGCCCTTGGAAGGGAAATGTGAGAGAGCTGGAAAATATACTGCAAAGGGCGGTTATTCTTTCTGATGGGCCATTGATTACACCTGGGGATTTACCGCCGGGATTTGCGCCTGTGATGGGCGAATTCGTTTTAATAGATGGGCTGGATGAGGCTGTAAAACGGTTTGAAAAACAGCATATAGAATTGATACTGAATCAAAACCCAGACAAACGCGAAGCTGCAAAAAAACTTAAAATCGCACTCAGTTCTCTCTACCGAAGAATGACTGAATTAGGAATTGCGACCTGATTGATCGTACCAGACCTGCGAAACCCAATAGAGAATAGACTTCATCTCAAACGGTTTTATCTTCGGGCATAAGGAAACAATCTTTGCAGCAGTGCCTGCAAGATGTGCGGTGGCCCATGAAGTTTCAAGATCTGAACCAATGGGCGCAAGATCTGCATGCCCGTGTCCTAAAAACTCCAATCCCGCCTGGGGGAAATACTTAAACTTCAACATTCCCTCCAAAGATTTTTTATTGACCGAAAAAAGTGAAGATTCAAATACTGCAGGAAAACTTCGCGTCAAGGGGTGATCATTATGCCCTGCTGCAAAAACCAAAACATCATTGCGGTAGGCATCTTCAAGAGCATTTAAAAATTGCAATCTTCGCCAGGGTTGCTGAAGACGTTCTTCAGGTAAACCAAGAGAAAGATTGATGATCTTGCATTTCCACTCATGGATTGCAACATGCATGGCGTGAAGCAGAAAATCCAGCTCGGTAAAAGTTCGAAATTCAAAAACATTGGCAGAATATATCTGCGCCTTGGGAGCGTGGGTTAAAAGAATATCTGCAACCACGGTCCCATGGGGCAATACTGGCGGGGCGTTTGAAGAATAATCAACAATGCCCTCGGGTTTAAATAAAGCGTTGATGATCTTTTTAAATTCCACACCCTTCGCATCAAATTTTTTCTGCAACTTACCTGCGTTCACACCGGTATCAATCAACGCAATATTTACATTACGTCCATCTGCAAGGGGGTTACTTAGCAATCCATCTGAAAAGCCAAGTTTGATCAAGTTTTGCAAGGCATTAAAAAAATCAAAGGAAGGTTGCCCCTCAATCACTTGGAAGCCTCCCCAAAAGAGGCTAAGAGCATTTTTTCAACTGTTTTAAGCAACTCGGTACTGGAACTTAGGACACTTTTTCCAAAGCGGTTTTGCAAGGCCCGGACTTGATTTAAAAACTCGATTTCTTCAGGAGGTATGCCCGTTTCCGCAATTGCATTGTTTATGTTGTCACCCAGGCTTTGACTACTGGTTTCCACCGAAGCCAAAGGGTCTGCAAGTTTTAATGCTTTTTCCATGATAAGAAGAAGCTGGTTTCGCGCCTTATCGTGATCCATTGCCTTGGCAAGTAATTCAGCAAAGATGCCTGCCAATTTTTCCCACTTGATTTCAGAGTTCTCCCCGGGATCGACAAATTCAAGAACGGCGATTAAACGGCCTTCACAAACAAGAGGCAGGAACAACGCACTTTTAGCATTGGCTTCAAAGGGGTGGAGAACAAACAACTCCTGGTTCATGTTTTTAGAAAGATCAACCCGAAGAGGAGTAGCGGAAGTTTGGTTGCAAACTGCAGAAGCCAGGCTTGAACCAAAATCAACATTGTAAGAAACAGAATTTTTCCCATCGTAGTTAAACACGATGCAACCATTTTTGGGGATGATTCCACCCGGATTAATTTGATACATCGAGGCATTCTTCATGGGGAAGAATTCAAAGGCAGCTTGTATGATTTTAATGATTGCGTTATCGAGGGTATTTTCATTTTTAAAAGCGGTATTTGCATCAATCAATTCAAGTGAGCGGGCGATCATATCCTTAAAGGATTCAAGTTTTTTTTGGAATATTCTTTGGATTTTCTGCGGGCGAAGTTTTTGCAATTGATTCAATACCGCCTTGAGGAATTTATCCCGTGTCAAATCCTGGCTTTTATCAAGGTAATCCCGCACGCCAATTCTCATTGCATGAAGAGGCGTGGCCTGATTGGCATACCCGGTAACAAGAATTGCAACAATGTCGGGCTGAAAAACAAAAAGGTCTTCGAGCAAATCAAGACCATTCAATCCGGTGCCTAGGTTCCAATCAAGGATCGCGAGATCCACTTGGAATTCCGCAGCAATTTTAAGGGCGGTTTCAGCATCTCTTGCCTGATAAATAGTTACACCAAACCCAGAGGATTGCAGCCATTCTGCAAAAGTCTGCAAAACACCGGGCTCATCCTCGACCAGTAAAATATTGTCATTGTTTTTCATAATACCATCGATCATCAAGAAACTTTGTAGTTGTGAACTGCCGCCTAATTTATCTTAACTTACAAAGAATGTAATCTATTTATTATTTTGCGAAGAGAGATGTGAGGTTATGGTTAATTTTTCCAAGTTTAACTTGACTGATTGGAATATAAATTTAAAAATAACGTTTTAATTTCCATGGATGGAACAAAAGTCATGGCTGATAGTTATAATTCGCCTTTATTATTGCAAGCCGCATCTATTCCTTATTTTGAAGGCAATATTTGCCTTGTAACATCAAAAAGTGGCAAACGCTGGGTGATTCCCAAAGGATCGATATCCAAGGGTAAAACCGCGGCCGAAACCGCCCTTTTGGAAGCCTGGGAAGAAGCCGGTTTGACGGGAAAATTAGATAAAAACCCAATCGGATCGTATTGCTACTCGAAATCCGGACTTTCTTATCTTGTTACCGTGTTTTTAATGCAAGTTTCCAGTATCGCAGAGGTATACCCCGAACACAGACAAAGATTGCGAAAATGGGTCTCAATTTCGGAAGCCAACTCGCTAGTGCATGAAAAAGAACTTTTAGACCTCCTTCAATCGTTACCTTTGGACTTTGCAATACCGGAAAAAAGTATTTCCAAGGTAGAAATCACATCAAAAGAGGTAATTTCCAGATAACCGCCTATAATGATAAAAGGTGAGAATTTAACCTTTTAAACATTATTGGTGCCTATTTTAATGCTAGAAAGCACTAAGACAAAAAAAAACCGCTTTGAGCTACCTTTGTCGGTGGATAACATTGCGCCCCTTTGCCCCACAACTTTTGAAGAAATGAAAGCCCGGGGCTGGTCTGAAGTTGATATCGTTTTTGTAACAGGCGATGCTTACATAGACCATCCGAGCTTTGCGATGGCCATTCTGGCCCGTAGCTTGGAATACGCCGGATTCAAAGTGGCAATGCTCAGTCAACCTGATTGGAAATCAGTCGAACCCTGGCGTCAATTTGGAAGACCAAGATTATTCTTTGCGATTAGTGCAGGCAACCTTGATTCATTAATCAACCACTACACTGCAAATAAAAAAGTCCGCAATGATGATGCTTATTCCCCTGGTGGAAATATCGGCCTTAGACCCGACCGCGCCACCCTGCCTTATTGTCATCGTGCTCGAGAAGCATTCCCTGGCGTGCCAGTTATCGCAGGTGGCGTGGAAGCATCTTTACGAAGGTTGGCACACTACGACTACTGGAGTGATACGGTTCGAAAATCCATCCTTCTGGATTGCAAAGCCGACCTTGTCGCTTATGGCATGGGGGAAAACACGATTGTTGAAATTGCCAAACGGTTGGCAGCAGGCGAAAGTGTTCAACAATTGCGGGATATGCGTGGCATAGCATTCGCACTGGGCGCAAAAGAAACTCCGCCAGTTGGTCAGGAGCATTTGATCGCGGAAAAGTTTTTAATCAAAGACGAGAATGGCATCAAGGCACCGATAGGTTACGAGGTTCTCCCGAATTTCGAAAAGGTCAAAACCGACAAGCTTGCTTTTGTACAAGCCACAAAAGTCATCCATTTAAACACCAACCCTTTCAACGCTAAAACCCTTATCCAATACCACGACAACCAGGCAATTGTGGTAACGCCTCCCGCATTTCCAATTTCAACAGCAGAGATGGACCGGATATACGGATTCGCCTACACCCGGAAGGCCCATCCGAGTTACAAGGAAAAAATCCCCGCCCACGAAATGATCAAAGATTCCGTAACCATCATGCGTGGCTGCTTTGGGGGATGCACATTTTGCTCAATCACCGCCCATCAAGGGCGGATAATTCAATCACGATCTGAAGAATCGGTACTTCTTGAATTGGGAAAAATGGGCAAAGATGAATCCTTCAACGGAATAGTAAGCGACATCGGTGGGCCAACTGCGAACATGTACAAAATGCGTTGCACCCGCCCGGAAGTGGAAGCCAAATGCAAAAGGCTATCTTGTGTGCATCCAACCATTTGTAAATTACTGGGTACAGACCATGGCCCGATCATCAAGCTGATGCAAAAAGCGCGTGAAATTCCCGGAATCCGGAAAGTTCTTGTCGCCAGTGGCATTCGAATGGATTTAGCACAACTTTCTCCGCAATACCTTGAGGAATTAACAGCCCACCATGTGGGCGGACATTTAAAAGTTGCCCCCGAAGCAGCGGATGAGAATGTTTTAAAGCTGATGAAAAAGCCGGCACATGACAATTTCAAAACCTTTTCCGATGAATTCAAAAAAGCCTCACAAAAAGCTGGTAAGCCCAAACAATACCTGATTCCTTACTACATCGCCAGCCACCCAGGTTCTGATTTACATTCGATGATTGCCCTGGCGCTGTTTTTAAAACGCAATGGATACAAGCCAGACCAGGTTCAGGATTTCATTCCCGCGCCATTCGATATTGCAACCTGCATGTACTACACAGGAATCGACCCAATGACAGGCGAGGAAGTGTACATAGCAAAAAACATTCGTGATAGAAAAATGCAGCGGGCACTGCTTCAGTTTTTCAAACCTGACAACTATTTCGAAGTTAGAAAAGCCCTTGAAGCCGCCGGCAGAATGGATTTGATCGGGAATTCTTGCGATGCACTTATCCCTGCAAATCCCCCCAAGGAAGCCCTTGAATCTCGAAGAGCCAAGGCCAATAACACAATTGAGGGCGAGTACTATCACGCCCCATCAAACAACCCCGCAAATAAACAAAACAAAGGTTACCGCCCAGGCAGAGCATCAGTCAAAAAAAGGCGTGAGAGCTAGATAATGACCATTACCAAAAATATACAATATAAAGTTCCTCTTGAAAACGAAGGTGCAACACTTGCAACCATCGTCCGCAATCTTAAGCCTGACCTTAGCTGGTCCAGAATTAAAAAATTGATCGCCCAGGGGCATATCAAAATCAGTAACGATGTGTGCCTTGACCCTGCACGAAGAGTTCGCGCGGCCGAAGATGTTGAACTCCTGGTAAAACCCGATGGTAAAGCATTAGATAAGCAGGAGGTAACGATCAGGTATCTGGACGAGCATTTGGTGGTGGTGGAAAAACCACCTGGCGTAAATTCAGTCAGGCATCCAGCCGAACGAACCTGGAAAGAATCGCGCAAATCGCTAAGCCCGACCTTGGAAGATCTGGTGGGCAAGCAAATAGCATTTTTAAGCAAAAAAGAAGCAAAAGGAAAATCATCCAGACTTCGCGTGGTGCAACGGCTTGATAAGGAAACCAGTGGTTTGCTGGTCTTCGCACGCACCGCAGACGCCGAGCGAGGACTTGGAATGCAATTCTTCAACCATTCGGTTGAAAGAAAATATCTTGCATTAATTCCAGGAACGATCGCACCTCAGTCCATTGAATCTATTTTGGTACGCGACCGGGGGGATGGCCGTAGGGGAAGCGCACCCTTTTCACAACCCGGGAAAAAAGCCGTCACCCATGTTCACATAGTCGAAAAATTCCAAGCTTTCACTCTCGTTGGATGCCAACTGGAAACAGGTAGAACCCATCAAATTAGAATTCATCTTGCAGAAAAAGGCTCTCCCGTTTGCGGGGAAAAAGTATACAGAACCACTGCAAATGGCACCATTCTTCCAGATGGTAGCGGATTCCCCAGGCTTGCATTACATGCTGCAGAACTTGGTTTTATCCATCCCATTTCAGGCGAACCAATGCATTGGAACATGCCTTTGCCCGAAGATTTCAGCAAGCTTCTTCACCATCTAAGAAAATAGTAAAGAGGCTCTCCCGATGATAGAAATCAAATGGCATGACATCGACCCTGAAACGGGCGAAAAACGCTATATCAGCGCAGAAAGATTTGCAAATGTCTGGACTTTCAAATTCAAATTCAAAAAACGAGGCGAATGGACCAAAGGGCTTGTTGCCAACCGAATAATGTGGCTTCATGTTCTTGACAGCCTCAAACGCAGATATCAAAGGCGTGAAGGCGTTGATGAAAAAGATATCAAACTGGTTGAAAATATTTTGTTAAAGCACCCGCCCGAAGTGGGAGCCTAGGCTAATTGCCGTGTAGCTTCACTTCAGTTCCGGGAATCTTCTTATAAATCAATAAACTTGCAGGCTGTTTGGATTGCACAAACGTGGCAAGTTGTGGGACTGCAGCCTTGTCAAGTTTTTCCATATCGCTCAAACCTAGACCGATTTTCTGAACCATTTCTACAACATAGGGAACATTTTTTACTTCTTTATTAAGCTCATCAATGGAATCAGTAATTCTTGCAGCATAAAACTTCCAAGGGAACAACTTTTCAGCATCAGAGTCATTTCGCGAATTAAATCGTTGAAAAAAATCAACGAGAAAAGAGCTGAATTGGTACAACGCTGCTTCAATATTGTACTCGCTTGGATCAGGATCTTGAGTCCGAAGATTAAGTAAACCAATTGCGGCCTCGGCTCTTTCATCTAATCTAGGTTCAGGCTTGATATCTGAACCATTGGCGAATTTAGCAAGAATAAATGCGGTTTTACCTTTTTGTCCTGAAATCGGTGCCCTTGATTGTGCAAGTGCCTTAAGAGCTTCACGCCTTAAAACCCGGTAACCCTCCACAATTTCGGGTGCAGTTCCTGCTGGGTAAACCATGGGGGTTTCAATAAGCTGTGCCAAAGTTTCAGCTACCTTCACTTCCAGTGCAGGGTTTAAAGTAACCCTATTGCTGGCCTTCTTGACCACAGCCATGGGGCGGATTACCTTGTAGGTGTCTCGTACACCTTTTAAAGCATAAAGCTTCATGCCATCATCGGGAGATTTTTGCAAAACTTCGATAAAAGATTCCATGAATTGGTCAGGAAGGATTTTTTGGCCCGGAAGATCGCAATTAGCGATTTCTGCTGGGCACATGGCTTGCATACGAACCGCGTTAATGCGTGCGCTGATGGAAGTATTGGGAAGTACCTCCTTGGTTTTCTCAAGAATTTTTGCAAGAAAGCTGGTATTAAAAGGGTTGTCTGCTTTAGTTCTAAGTTGTTTTAAAACGCTTTCAAACTCTTTAAAAATAGAATCCATTTTGCCTGGTTCGCTCTGGATTTCCGGCCTGGTCACCCTGTAGACAAAAAATCGGGCGTAAACATCAACAGCTTTCATGTGAGCGGGATTTTTAGCATCAAATACCACCTCACCGCGCAGGGTCTTATTAAAAATTTCAGCACTTGCAGATCTTTCTTTTAAAACATCTTCCAAAGGAATGGGTTGTGCCAGGGCAAACATTGGTACCAGCAAAACAAAGAACCCAAGAGTTTTTATAAATCTAATGGCTGAAAACATGTATGATTCCCCAAGCAACGACAACTCAAATTAAAAGCTAATCATGTGGAATAATAACACTTTAAAGCGGGAAATGTTGGAATTATTTCCGAATATGGTCTGATTCAACGAATTTTCTAACCAGATGGAAGTCTTGAAATTCCCGGGGGGTTAAGCTTTCTACCGAGGCATCCTGAGCCGTTATTCGATACCATCGTTGCGCCGGTTGGGAACATGCCAACTTATTCCAAACAAGGTATAGATACCAGCAAGGCCGGATTTGATCATTTCGAGTTAATCGGGCTTGGGTGAGTTCGCCCGCTGCACGAAACAGCAATGCTTCCAAGTTTTGTTCATTGGGTACTTCCTGCTGTTCTTTTTTCGTTTTTTCCAATGCCAGAAGGTACAACCCAATTCCACGATTCAAGTGCTCTTCATAGGTATCACCCAACTGCTCCGAGATTGCCATCAATCTGCTATGGGCATGGATCATATGTCGGTTGGCTTGTTCACCAAATTGCTGGGTGTCTTTGATGAATAAGTTAAATTGATCCCGTGCTTCTTCAAGCTGATTCATGCGTAAAAGAAGATCTGCATAATTCTGCCTTACAATCACATTACCGGGTTCAAGTTCGAGACAAATTTTCAGATGAATGGCTGCAATGGAATCATTGCCTTGGGCCAGACAGGCAGCCGCCATTGAAAGATGAGTTTTAGCAGAATCAGGGTTAATTGAAAGGGCTTGCCTAAAAGAACGAAGAGCATTTACAGGGTCGCCTGCATCCAAGGATTTTTGACCCGCCCGCCAATGTAAATCTGCAAGTGAATCTTGATCTGAATTATCAGCCAGGGCAATAAAAGGGATGCCAGCCAACAATACGATTAAAAAGAAATAGGCAATAATAAAATTACGCATCATCTCCCCAAATTACAAAGGAACAATCTTCCTCATAATCCTTATCGGCCAGTAAAGGCCGGGAGATAAGCAGTATAAATGATTGAATTAAATACTAGGTAATGCCGACAAGTGTAAAAAAGGGCAACTTTTATTGCCCTTTTTACCCAAACTAAGAATTAACACCCATACTGACGCCAAGTTTTTCAAGGGCTTCGCTTTCGATTTGTCGAACTCGTTCCCTGGTAAGGCCCAAACTTTCACCGATTTCTTTAAGGGTTTTGGGTTCTTCGTCATCAAGGCCGAAGCGCATTTTAAGAACGATTGCTTCCCGGGGGTCCATTTTCCCCAGAAGGTCTTTCACATGAACCAAATCATCCGCTTCCACCATTTCGTTATCAGGGGATTTGGTGTTTGAATCCATGATCATTTCTTCAAGAGACCATCCGCTATCTGATTGTTCAGGCTGTGGTGCGGAATGGTAAACCTTGATGGCTTTCTTGATGATATTAAGCTTCTTCTTGGGTAAGTCCAAACTTGCTGCAATTTCTTCATGGGAGGGTGGCCTGCCAAGTTTATCGTGCAAAATCGCATTTGCTCTGCGCCATTTTGCGAGAAGTTCAACCATATAAGCTGGTACTCGGATGGTTTTTGCGGTATTGACCAATGCGCGTTTGATGGATTGTTTAATCCAATAGCTCGCGTAGGTGCTGAACCGGGTGTTCATGGTTGGGTCAAACCCCTCAACAGCCCTTAAAAGCCCAAGATTTCCTTCTTCGATAAGGTCTTGCAAGACAAGCCCCTTACCGGTGTAGCTTCGGGAAATATTAACAACCAGCCTAAGGTTGGCGCGAACCATTCGATCTCTGGCCTCGGCATCGCCTTTTTCTATTCGATATGCAAGTTGCTTTTCCTCATCTGCATTAAGGAGGGCAGTTTCATTAATTTCCTTTAGATAAGTTTCCAAAGGAGATTGAACTGTTTCACTGCGTAGGCGACTTGGTCGAGTCATGGTGTTTTCCGGTGGTTACTAGGTCGCTAAAGTTCAATGATCTTTACATACATTTTAACAAAGGAAGTTTTTATTATGCATGCTGTTGGTAAAAGCCAGCAACATGTCAAATTAACCACTCCTTGGGTTAAAGTAATTATCGACTTGGCGAACGCATCTCTGAAAAGGTGTTACCGGTCTAACAAGGTTGAAGTTGTCAAAACGATATCAATAAGGAACTAACCCTTGCAAGCCACCAAACACACAAGACAGGAATAATTAAATGATAAGGGATGACCGTCATAATCGGAACAAAAAAAATAACCGCCCCGGGAATAAATCCACGGAGCGGTTAATATAAAAGGAATAATCCTTATTCTTGACCAGGTTCTGATTCGGGCATGTTAATCAAATTACCTGCGCCAGCAGAGCCGGTTCCGCCTCGAAGTTCTCTTTGTGGCCTGTTTGCTGATTCATCATCAGCATTTTCTTCAGTTTCTTCCACATAAGGCTCGTTCAATTTTCGGCGAGAAAGCCCGATCTTGCGATCAGCGGCATCAACTCTAAGCACTCGAACTTCGATATCATCGCCAACCTTCACAATTTCTTCTGGGCTTTCGATTTTATCATCAGAAAGCTCGGAAATATGAAGAAGGCCTTCGAGACCGGGTTCAAGTTCAACAAACACACCAAAATTAGTGAGCTTGGTAACTTTACCCTTGCGAAGTTCGCCTGCCTTGTATCGACCTGGGATATCACCTTCCCAAGGATCGTTGTTCATTTGTTTCAGGCCAAGCGCGATTCGCTTTCTTTCCTGATCAACATTTAAAACAACGCAGGTTACGGCGTCGCCCTTGTTAACAACTTCACTTGGATGGGTAACTTTGCGAACCCAACTCATATCAGTAACATGCAACAAACCGTCGATACCTTCCTCGATTTCGATGAAAGCACCATAATTGGTGAGGTTGCGAACAGCGCCTGAAACAATGGTGCCTGGAGGATATCTCTCTGCAACTTTGTCCCATGGGTTGTTTTGAACCTGCTTCATGCCAAGAGAAATCTCTTGTTTATCCTTGTTGATGTTCAGCACTTGAACTTCGATCTGGTCGCCAATTGAAACCATTTCGTTAGGATGGTTGATTCTCTTGGTCCAGCTCATTTCGCTGATATGAACAAGGCCTTCGATGCCAGATTCAAGTTTTACAAACGCACCATAACTCATTACATTGACAACTTCGCCTGTATGACGGCTGCCAATGGGGTATTTATCAGCAACGCTAGCCCAGGGGCTTTGGGACTTCTGCTTGAGACCAAGAGCGATTTTTTCGCGTTCTTTGTCAACAGAAATAACATAAACCTCAAGCTGCTGATCAATATGAACGATTTCATGCGGATTGCTGACACGGCCCCAAGTCATATCGGTGATGTGCAACAAGCCATCGATACCGCCGAGGTCGACGAATGCGCCGAAGTCTGCAATATTCTTGACCACACCCTTGCGAACTTGATTGGGTTCGATTTCGGAGAGTAATTTTTTCTTAAGGTCTTCGCGTTGATCTTCAAGCAATTTACGCCTGCTGACAACGATATTTCGACGGGCCTCATCAATCTTGAGAATTTTGCACTCAATACTACGATTGATGTAATCACCAATATCAGGGGGCCTGCGAATATCAACCTGCGAGGCTGGCAGGAAGACATTGACGCCAATATTTACCAGCAACCCACCCTTGATTTTCTTGGTAACCAGACCAACGATGACATCTCCTTCTTTGTGCTTGGAGATAATCATTTCCCATTCTTTTTGGCGCTTAGCCTTGCGATAGCTTAAAAGAATGTTGCCTGTTTCGTCTTCTACCGATTCAAGAAGGACTTGAACATCTTCGCCAGCTTTGGGCATTACGATTTCGCCCGTAGCTTCATCAAACCATTCGTTAAGGGGAATTACGCCTTCGCTCTTATAGCCGATGTCAATAACAACATCATCGCCTTCAATACGGGCAATTCGCCCTTTGATAACTTTATTTGATTCAAATTCTTGTTGGTCGTCGAGCAACCAGTTTTCAACATCTCCGCCAGTTTCAGGCCTACTAAAGGCGGCGGCCAACTCGTTGTCTAATTCAGAATCTGACAAATCATACTGTCGTAAAAGATTTCGGTTTACCATGGATATGACCAAACTCCAAAGCAGTTCCTTCTATGAACCGTTTAACTTATCCTACTGTCAGCGATAATTATGAAGGAAACAGCGATAAAAATGCCTGACAATGCGGATGAAAAGCACTTTTCATCTTCTTCGCCTGCCACAATAGATTATTATAGAAAAACCACGGGATTGAACCAGAGAGGAAGTGTGAATCCTCTCTGGAAATACCCTTTTTGTGGTTATTCCGGAAAAAGTGGTGTACTCAGGTATCTTTCGCCAAGGTCGGGAAGAACCACAACGATCAATTTACCCGCGTTTTCTGGGCGGTGAGCTACTTGAACTGCAGCAAATGCAGCTGCACCACAGCTAATGCCACACAGAAAACCTTCTTCTCGAGCCATTCTTCGGGTCATATTAAAAGAATCTTCATCGTTGACCAAAATCACCTCGTCGATGATGCTTAGGTTTAAAACTCCAGGGATAAATCCTGCGCCAATGCCTTGGATTTTATGCCTACCCGGCTTGATATCTTCGCCCTTCATTCTCTGGGTGATTACCGGGCTTGATGCGGGTTCAACCGCAATTGCTTTAAACGAAGGTTTTCGGGCCTTAAGAACCTCGCTTATCCCGGTAATCGTACCCCCGGTGCCTACGCCCGAAACTAAAATATCAATTTTCCCATCGGTATCTCGCCAGATTTCTTCCGCAGTTGTTTTGCGATGGGTATCTGGATTATTTGGGTTCATGAATTGTTGTGGCATGAAGGAGTTCGGGGTGTTTGCAATTAATTCCTCAGCTTTGGAAACTGCGCCACTCATACCTTTTTCGCCGGTAGTTAACACGATTTCCGCACCAAAAGCCTTAAGTAAGCGTCTTCGTTCCAAGCTCATGGTTTCAGGCATGGTGACAATTAATTTGTAACCCCGGGCAGCGCAGGTAAACGCCAAGCCAATGCCTGTATTCCCGCTGGTAGGTTCAATGATGACCGTACCTTCCTTTATTTTACCCTCTTTTTCTGCAGTATTGATCATATGCACAGCAATACGATCCTTGACCGACCACAGAGGATTAAAATTTTCCAACTTGGCGGCAACTGTTGCTTTTGCATCGCCCACCACTCTTCGCATCCTTATGAGAGGCGTGTCGCCCACACATTGGGTGATGTCATCGTAAATTTTCCCGCGCAATTGTTTTGATTCCATGTAACAACTCCTGATCTTGTTGGCCTTGCAACTTCTCAACCTATATTAAGCTACACCATTACACTGAAAATTAGTTCCTAGCAAGAGATTCATTATGTTTTGCCAGCGGCCTTATTAATTTAAGTGAAACTATTCCGATCAATTCAACAACATTTTCCGCCTTAAACTCTTCTGGCAACCAACTTCATTTTTAAGGAACTCCCTCACTGATTTGCAACATATTTTATAGTAATGAAACACTTGCATTCTTTTCATTATATTATTGGGTTGTCATTTTTTTAAGCTCGGATAATCTTCCTAATATGAGTAATAAAGTTTTGGTTTTTGATTTTGGCAATGTAATCGGCATGTTCAGCCATTTAAAAGCTGCCGGCCAGATGGCCAATCATTGCAATAAGAATATCGAAACCATTAAAACGGTTTTATTCGATGAAACCACTGAAAACGAGCTGGAAAAGGGCAACATTTCGCCTGAGCAATACCGTAAAATCATCCGCGACTCACTCGATATCAACTGCCCGGATCACGAATTTGATCATGCTTTCAGCGATATGTTTGCTCCCAATGATGCAGTTTGCAACATCATCCCCCATTTGGCAAAATCCCACAGACTGGTTTTGTTAAGCAACACCAATTGGTTCCATGCTAAGCGTTTTCTGGCACAAT